>NZ_CP079869.1:3102336-3722803 GCF_025263265.1 Mycobacterium sp. SMC-4
CGAGTTCACCTGGCAGCGCACCGTCGACCTGCATCCGCCCCAGCGGCTACCCGACCGCGGACGACTGCACCGGGTCGGCAATGTGGTGGTCGAAACCGGTCTGGGTCGCGAGTATCACGAGGACTGGGTCGAGGAGTCGACGTCGGCCGGGGTTGGCTGCGAACTGACGCTGGGCGACGAGACCGGCCGGCCCGGCATGCTGCTGCGCGTCGGCGACCGGTTCGGCTACGTCCGTGGACGCGATGCGACAAGCCGTCCCGGCGACGGGGTCACATTGCACACGGCGATCGCCGCCGCTGATCTGGAGCAGGCGCGCGCACTACTGGATCTGGAGATCTCGGTGGGGATCGTCGACGGCGACACCTGGCGGATCACTCGGTCGTCCCTGCCGTTCCGGGTCGGTGATGACCTGGCACCCCAGCGCGACGGTCCGGACCTGACCGTCGCTGACCGCTCACCCAGCGGCGCCGCGATCCGCCGTCGGTGGGCGGTGACCGTTGAGCACTCCGACCACCTTCTGACCCGATAAGGCCTCCGCTGATGACATCCACCCGAGATTTCACCGATGTACCGGTTCTGGACATCACCGCGCTCAGTGAGGAGTCCGGGCCCCGATATGACGCAGCAGTGCGCGCACTCGGGGATGCGGCCCGCACCATCGGTTTCGCCCAACTCGTCGGCCACGGTGTGAGTCCCGCGCTGTTCGAGGCTCTGCTGGAACACACCCGAGCGTTCTTCTCACTGCCCGACGAAGACAAGAATCGCGTGCACATCGCGCAATCCACCAACCACCGCGGTTACGTCCCACCCGGTGAAGAGGTCTTCTCCGAAGGCACCACCGACACCAAGGAGGCCTTCGACGTCGCCATCGACCTGCCCGCCGACGATCCCCGGTACCTGGCCGGCCATCCGCTGCTCGGGCCCAACCAGTGGCCCGACCTCCCTGGCTTCCGAGAAGCCGTGATGAATTGGTACAAAACAGTATTCGCGCTTTCGCGTTCTCTGTTGCGCGCATTCGCGGTAGCTTTGGGCGAACCCGCCGACCGGTTCGACCGCCATGTCACCGCACCCCCGTCACAGCTGCGCCTGATCCACTATCCCTACGACCCGACGGCAGCCGATCGCCCGGGCATCGGCGCTCACACCGACTACGAGTGCTTCACACTGCTGCGGCCCACCGCACCGGGCCTGGAAGTGCTCAACCCCGCCGGCGACTGGGTCGACGTCCCGCTCGTCGAGGATGCATTCGTGCTCAATATTGGTGACCTGCTCGAGATCTGGACCAACGGTGAGTTCGTCGCCACTACCCACCGGGTCCGCAAGGTGAGCGCCGAGCGGTATTCCTTCCCGCTGTTCGTCAACGTCGACCATGACACCGAGGTCGCACCGTTACCTGCCTTCGTCGACAACGGCAAGCCGGTGAAGCCGCCGGTGATCGCCGGGGAACACCTGTTCGCCCAGACCGTGCAGAGCTTTCGATACCTCAAGCACCGCTTGGCCCGAGGGGAGGTGACTCTGCCCGAAGGTGCGCAACCGCTGTCCACCTTCGGCCGTAAGGCCCTCAGCAACAGCTGATTTCGATCGCATCTCTCCGGCAACGACGCCGGTACTCCCGTTCCCTTCGTCCATCTGGAGTTCCGCCATGATCATCACCGGCGTCGCCATCTTCCTTGTCATTCTCACCGTGAGCGGCCTGATCTCGATGCGCCGCGTACGCGGTGACTCGGCCAACTACCTTGTCGCCGGGCGCACCCTGTCGGCCGTTCTGGTCGCCGCGGTGCTCATCGCCCAGCCTGTCGACTCCAACGCCACCATCGGCAACGCGGATCTGTCTGCGGCGTTCGGTTTCTGGGCGGGCGCGGCACTTCCGATCGGGCTGGCGCTGTGCCTGCTGCTGATGGGACTGTTCTTCGCCAAGCGCTTGCGCGCCACCCAAGTGGTGACGCTGCCCGAATACTTTCGGCGACGCTTCGGCCCGGCCATCGAGATGGTCTCGTCCTGGCTGACCGTCGGCAGTTTCGTGATTCTGCTGGCGGGCAATCTGGTCGCAATCGGCTTCCTGCTCAACCGCTTCCTCGGGGTCTCCTACACCGTCGGTGTGCTGCTGACCATCCCACTGGCCCTGCTCTACACCATCACCGGCGGCATGTTCGCCAGCGTCTACACCGGTGTTGCCCAGGTTGTGGTCAACGTCGTGGCGGTGGCAGCGCTGGTGACCTGGGTGGCATCCACCCACGGCTTCAGCGCACCGGAGGGTATGGGTATCGGTAATCTCGACCAGCTGACCTCGGCCGACTCGGGGGCGGTGATCAACTGGGCCACGATCATTGCGCTCGGCCTGGGCAACCTGGTGGCAATCGACCTGATGCAGCGGGTGTTCTCGGCGGCCAGCCCCGGCGCGGCGCAGCGCGCCTGCTTCACGGCTGCCGGCGGCATCCTGGTGTTGTGCCTGCCGCTGTCGTTCGTCGCGCTCGCGGCGGTCGGCATCGTCGGCGACGCCGCGGGCGACGGACCCATCCTGTACACCCTGCTGGGCGAGTTCGCGCCGACGTGGTTGGCGATCATCGTCATCTCCGGGCTGGTCGCTGCCACGTTGACCACGGTGAGTGGCATCCTGCTGTCGACAGCTTCGGTTCTGGTGCGCAACGTGTTCCGGGTCGACGACGGCGCAATGGTGATGACGCGGCGCATCCTGACCGCGACGCGGTGGATGACGCTGCCCATCGCCGCGCTGGCCGGCGTGGTCGCGCTGCGGGTTCCACAGACCGGCATCCTGTTGACGTTGGCCTTCGATCTGCTGCTGGCCAGTCTGGTGGTGCCCTTCATCTTGGGGCTCTACTGGTCCCGGGGCGGTGCAGCTGCAGCGGCGGCCGCGATCGTGGTCGGCATCAGCGTGCGTCTGTCCTTCTTCGTGTTGACGCCGACTATCTACGGGGTGGACAACACGCTGTTCTACGTGGCCAACGACACGGTGTCGAGCGCGGTGGACGGGTGGAGCACCTTGGGGGCCGCCGCGGCGTCGCTGGTTGCCTACCTGGTGGTCGCGCTGCGTACTGCGGTGCCGGCTGCCCCGCTGGAAACCCCGGCTGCGGCGGACGCGCCGGCGGCCGATCTCATCCCGGCCCGGCCCTGATCGAGCCGAGCGCTGTCATGGTTGCGCACGTGTCGGAGTCTGCGTGGCAGGATCGACACGTGCGCAACCCGACAAGCGGCCGCCCGCGCCTCGAGCGCCGCAAGCGTCCGGGCGCCACCGCCCGCGACGAAGTCCTCGACGCGGCAGCCGAACTGTTCACCACGCTGGGCGTGGCGGCGACCTCGACACGTCAGATCGCCGAGGCGGTCGGGATCCGCCAAGCCTCGCTGTATCACCATTTCCGCACCAAGGACGACATCCTGGCCGCGCTGCTCAGCGGAACAGTCATCTCGTCGCTGACGGCGGCTCAGCGGCTGCGGGCACGACCCGAGCCGCCGGCGGTGTTGCTGCGCGCATTGACCCTGCTGGACTGCCGATTGCTCTGGGAGAGTCCGTGGAATGTCGGTATTCTCTACCTGCTGCCCGAGGTGCGCAGTCCGCGGTTCATCGAATTCCATTCTCAGCGAACCGAATTACGTGACTCCTATCGCGACCTGGCGCACCGGGTGATCACCGGCCTGGGCCCGCCGCCGACCGGCTCACTGGACATCACGATGGACGAAGACGTGGTGTTCCGCCTCGTCGAGACGCTGCCGAACCTCAGGGCTGACGGACTCGGCGGCTCCGATCAGCCTCAGCGCACCGCCGATCTCGCCGTCCACGCCTTGGGGTGGCGTGGGGACTGGACGACGTTGCGGGCCGCGTCACTCGCCGTCATCGACGAGCTCACCGTCGCGGCGCCCTGACCCGATCTCGGTCCGCCCGCCGCTCTCATCCTCGGTGACGGCGTCGACTGCGCCCACCTGATCGGCCAGTTCCAGACCGGCACCCGCATAGACGTTGAAGGCGATGTCGACTCCGTTGTCCTTGGCCCACTGCACCTCGTCGTCGTATCTGGCCACCGAAGCCACCTTGCCGCTGAAGCCGGACTCGCGAAGGCATTCCAGCGCACTGACATTGGAGCCGTGCCGGGGCGTGGCCAACACCGCCATTCGCACCGAATCGGAGCGCCGCAGCCGGTTCCAGAAATCCAGGTCGGTGGCGTCTCCTTCGACCACCCGAAGTCCGTTGTCGGCATGTCGCCCGATCAGCGCGGCGTCGTAGTCGACGCCGATCACCCGCAACCCGTAGTGCTCGGTAAGGCGTTGATAGGCAGCCGCACCGACCCGACCCATCCCGATCACCACCACCTCGGCATCGCCGGCATCGACGGGACGTTCCTCGGGGTGCAGTCTGTGCTCGTCCTGCGCCGGCAGCCGCGTCGCGATCTTCTCCACCATCAGATGGCCGCGTCCGTTGACCAACGCTGCGGCGATGAAGCTCAACGCCACCGCAATCGACATCTCGACCAACCATGCCTCGGCCAGCAGTCCGACCGAGACCCCGACCGACACCACGATCAGCCCGAACTCGGAGTAGTTCATCAAGCTCAGCCCGGCCAGTATCGCGGTGCGGTACCGCAACCGCATCAGCGACAACAGCACGACGTACCAGATCGCCTTGAAAGGCAGCAGCAGCAACATCACCACTGCGACCGTGAGGGTCGGGAGATCTGGTAGCCCGGTCAGGCCGATGGACACGAAAAAGCCCACCAGGAGCAGTTCTTTGATGTGGAACAACGAGCGGGCCAGTTCGGCGGAGGCCGGATGCGATGCCAGCAGCACACCGACGATCAGCGCACCGAGATCACCCTTGAGCCCGACCGCGGTGAACAGCGCGTAGCCGGGAACCAAGGCCATCACGATTCCGAACAACGACTGCATCTCGCCATGACCCAGGCGACTCCAGATCTTGCGCACCGCCCAGGTCAGCGGCCACAAGCCGACCAGCGCCAGCGCCCACGGACTGGGCAGGTGGCCGCTGGTGGCGGTCAGGAAGACCACCGCCACGATGTCCTGCAACACCAAGATGCCGATCGCGATGCGGCCGTAGAGCGAATGTGACTCGCCCCGCTCTTCGAGAACTTTGACGACGAAGACCGTGCTGGAAAACGACATGGCGAAGGCGAGCAGCGCGATCGTTCGCACACTCTGTCCTGACAGCATGCTCAACCCGGCCACCGCGGCCAACCACAGCGCCGCCCCGCCGAGGACGACACTGATCGCCATGTGGGCCGACGTGGTCAGCCACACCTCGCGGCGCAACAGGATGCGCACGTCGAGCTTGAGACCGATAGCAAAGAGCAACAGGGTGACGCCCAGGTCCGCCAACACGTCGAGTTGCGGCATCTCTTCGACGTCGATGGCGTTGAGAACGAACCCCGCAGCCAGGAAACCGACCAGCGGCGGAAGACGCAACGCCAGGGCGAGCCCGCCCAGCCCGAACGTGATGACGAGATAGATGGCGACGACTGTCGCGGTCACTGCTCCCCCGTTTCCAGGCCGTCGGCGGCTCCGTAGAAGTGTCGCCTAGATCTTGGTGGTCATCTACTCGTATCCACACGATCACTACAGTGCGGTCATGAGTCTCGTCACTTATGAGCTTCGCGACCATATCGCGACGATCACCCTCAACCGACCGGAGGCGCGCAACGCGATCAACGGTGCCGTGCGCGCGGAGTTGAACGCCGCCTGGGACCAGTTTCGCGACGACGAAGATGCCTGGGTCGGCATTTTGACGGCCAACGGCAGCGTGTTCTGTGCCGGTGGTGATCTCCGCGACGGCGAGGGTGTCGTCGGCACGTTCGGCGGCACCTTCTGGGAAAAGCCGACCATCAATAGTTTCGAGAGCGGGATGGAGCTCTTCAAGCCGACCATCGCCGCTGTTCAGGGCCCGTGTATCGGTTACGGTCTGACCGGAGTGTTGTTCTGCGACTTCGTGATTGCCAGCACTGAAGCCACCTTCTCGTTCCCGGAGGTGACGCTGGGCACCCCGACCATCGTCGGGGCCATTCGGCTTCCTCCGCGGATCGGCTGGGCCAATGCCATGGAATTGTTGTTGACCGGCAAGCCGATGAGCGCCGAGCGGGCCAAGGAGGTGGGCCTGGTCTGGCGACTGGTGGAGCCCGACGCGCTGCAGGCAGCCGCCTGGGAGTGGGCCAAGACGCTCACCGAAGCAGCTCCGCTGGCACAACGCGCCACCAAGGAGGTTGCCTGGCGGACCGCCGACATGGGCTGGATCGAGTCGGTGCGCTTCGGTGAAACCATGCGCAAGGTTGTCGGAGCCACCGAGGATGTCATCGAGGGAATCCGGGCGTGGCAGCAGAAGCGCACACCGGACTGGCGGGGCCGCTGACGCGCAGTTCTGGGCGCGCCGCTCAGCGCGCCAGCACCACGGCAACCATCGTTACGCCGAAGACGGCTGCCGGCGCAATCATGCCCGCGCAGAATCCGGTCCCGAACCGCCGACCCCCGGCGACGAACGCCAGTACCGCCTTGACCAGCAGATTGGATCCCAGCGCGGCGGCAATGGCGACCAGGGCGGTGTCGACGGTGATGTCGTGACGGGCGGCCAGACTCGCCGCAGCCATCGAACCGGCGTGAGCGTCGGCCAAACCTGCCGCCGCCGCCGCGAGCACCGATCCCTGTGCCCCCAGCATGTCGGAGCCCCACCGGCCGACGAGCAGCGCCAGGGTCAATACCGCGGCCAGCACCAGGGCGGGATACAACGCGAACGGAGGACCGGCGGGCATGGTCGCCTCCACACGGTCACCCTCGGCGGCACGGTCGTGAAGACCGCCGCTGCGGTAGACCACGGCCACCACCGCTGCCTGTACCACCGCGGCCGCGACAACCGGAAGCCACAGGCGGCCGAGCACGTCAGGGCTGACCACACCGATGACCAGCAGTAGTTGGAGAAACGTCGCAAGGCTGGCCACCAGGGCCGCGGCCAGCGGTGCTCGCATACTCCTGGCCGTCCGGCAGAGCCGCCCCATCGACGCCGTCGTCGCCGAGGCCGAGATGAACCCGCCGGCCAGCCCGGTGACCAGCAGGCCGCGTTGGGGACCGAGCGCGCGCACACCGATGTAGCCGATCCAGCTGATGCCAGTCAGCAACACCACCAGCAGCCAGATCCTCGACGGGTTGAGCACACCGAAGGGCCCGAGCTCACGATCTGGCAGCAGCGGTAACACCACGAACGCCACGACCAGGAACTTGATGGCATCTTCGAGTTCGACCTCGCTGATGATGTCGCGGGCAAAATGGTGGATGCGGGCCTTGGACACCAGCAGAGCGGCGGCGACCACGGCCAGCGCCACCGCCAACCCCGGGCGGGTGTACGCGAGCGCGCCGAGCATGTAGGCGACGAGCGCGGCGATCGTGGTGGTGGTGCCGGGATCCTCGGAACTGGTACGAAAGTACGCCAACGCCATCACCGCCGCGACGCCGACGAGTCCGAACGCCACTGCCGCGCCACCAAAACTCGCAGCGACCGCACCCACGAGCGCCAGCAGTGCGAAGGACCGCGACCCGGCGGGTAATCGGGTGCTGCGGCTGCGTTCGCGCTCCAGCCCCAGCAGCAAGCCGATGGCCAGTGCTATCAGAAACGGCTCGATCAGCTGCCAGGTCACGACGCTCCTTACCTACGTCGAATAATCCTCGCTCAGCCAACGCGTCGGACGCATCCGAATCACGATCGAGGTGGATGTCAGGTTCTCGTCGGTGAACTGATCCCCGGCCTCGCGGCCGAGGTAGCGCACCGCGAGCGCGCGCACCACTTCGTCGTCGGCATCGGTGATTCCGGTGACCTCACCTTCGACGGTGACGAACCGGTATGGCGGCTGCTCGTCCTGCGCGGTGAGGGCGAACCGGCCCGCTGACCGAATCAACCTGTGCTTGAGCGATTCCGCTTCGGTCCACAAGAGCACCTCCTGCCCCGGTTGGTAGCCGTACCAGATCGGCACCGCCAACGGCGCCCGATTCTTGCGCTCGACGGCAATCACACCGACGTGGACATCGGCCAGGAAACGCTCGCGCTCGTCATTCGTCATCTTCGCCATGGTCGATGCAACCGCTGTGACTGCGGTCGCATTCCACCCCGACGGTTCAACCGCAGCGCTAGGACTGCTGGCTGCGGTTCCACTCCACCCAGCCGACCCCCGTGCGTCCGTCGGCGGTGGTCACCGTGCCCCAAGCGCGCGGAAACCGACTCAACCGGCCGTCATCTGATGTCAGCAGCACCGGCGCGTGACCGCGCACCTCGAAGGCCGCCACCAGATCACCTGGGGCACAGGTCAACTGCATCCGCACCGGTAGCTCACCGGCGAAGGTGCTCTCGGGACTGACCTTGTGCAGTTCGAGAAGGGGTCCGTCCGGAGTCTGCAGATACCCGACGCATAATGGCGGGATTCCGGGAATGCGGATCTCGACGCCGTGCTGGTGGGTGCCGTCATCGAGATGCAGTGCACTCCAGACCCAGTCCATGCTCCACCAGTCACGCGCAGCCCACGAATGGTCCCGCTGGCCGGCCACCTTGCTGAAGTCGTAGACGGAGCTATCGATGGAAACTGAACCTGTTACTTTGCAGGGGATCTCATAGCGAGGGGACACCCGATATCGGTACGGCCTACCGGCGGTGTGCCACGTCAGGTCCATGGCCACGTCGACGGCCCGGCCGGCTCCCCCGTCCAACAACTCCTCCGGATCGTCGAACGCCTGCCCCCGCCCACTGACCGTGACCCGAAAGGTCCGCAACGGCTCGACGACGTCGAACGCCAGCTCGATGCCCGCGGTGCGCGTCTGGGTGTGGTCGACCGGCAGCGGCGCCTTGAAGTCCAGTAGCGCGACGGTCGGCATATCCGGACCGCACAGCAGGGCATTGATCCATGCGTGCCCTTGATTGGGGATCAGCCCCAGCCGGATCCAGCCGCCGATGTTCTGTGCGGCGTCGACGAAATCGAAGTACCAGCTCTCACTCCAGAGGGTTTCGTCGGTCGGTTGATGTCGGCCTTCGTCGTGTGCGGTGGGTTGCAGCGGTTCGGATACCGTCGGTTCGGGAAGGATCGACAGGGCATCGGTGTCGAGGACATGCTGGCAGTGTCGTTCGATCATCGCCATGAACATCTCGTCGCCTCGCTCGGTACGCTCCACCAACATCGGCGACACGATGGACATCAGCACGCCGAAGAAGCTCTGCCGCCGGACACCGTCACGCACATCGTCGATCGTCACCCCCGAATCCGGGCCCAGCGCTTCGTGATACACACCCAGCAGTTCGTCGTACTGCTCTCGGCGGTGCGCGACCGGCAGCGCGCAGCCCAGGAAGTACGCGACATCGCTGAACGCCGGGCCCCACGTGACGGTCTGCCAGTCCAGTACCGTCAGTGGCTGCTCGGCGCCGGCTGTGCCGAACAACATGTTGTCGAGCCGGAAGTCGCCGTGCACGAGCCCGCGGGGCGCGTCGGAACTACTCTGCGTGTCCATATATTCGTCGAAGACTTCGACGAACCGCTCGCACACCGCGCGGTGCTCGTCGGAGATCCGATCTCGGTAGCGGTCGATGAACCCGGCGTACAGCGCGGCGACGAGGTCCTGGGTCACCGGCGATTCGCGGTTGATCCAGGCGGCGCCTTCGAGTGTGTCGTCGCCCAACAGTCGTCGGTGGATGTTGCCGACCTGCTGCAGAGCCAGGCGCGCCTGCTCTGGAGTGGCACCGCGGATCTCATCGCCGGCCACCGCCGGCGCGGCATCGGAGAGCACAAGATCGAATGCGCCGCTGTCCGGGTCGTAGGCCGCGTGGTAGCAGTGCGCCACCGCGCCATGGACCCTGGGCGCGATGTCAGTGTAGAACCGTACCTCGCGTTCATAGAGTCCCATCGAGGCACCGGTCTGGCGACTGCTGCCGTCCGGGGCGGCGATCTTGAGCACCACCGCCGCCGGACCGGTCTCGCCATCTGCGTAATGCAGGCCCACCCGGTAGCACTGGCTCATCTGACCGGTGCCGATGCGGTCCACGGTGTACCCCGTCACCGCGCCCTCGCCGATCACCGCGGTGAGCCACTCGGAGCTCAGATCGTCGACGGTTTCGATGAGCCGGGGAAGCAGCGAGGAAGACACCCGGCCAACGTATAGCACCGCCCGCACGCGCAAAGCCGATCTCGCGAAAAAGTTGACGCCCGTCAACAAGGTGGGCGACAGGTGTGTGACGACGGGTCTGCCGGGGTGATGGAGCGCGCAAAACGGGTATAGCGCGATCGTGAAAGTACTGATCACCGGAGGCACCGGGTTCGTCGGTGCATGGACCGCCAAGGCGGTACAGCAGGCCGGACACCAGGTCCGATTCCTCGTGCGCAACGCCGCCCGGCTTCAGGCCAGTGCCGCCTTCATCGGCGCCGACATCAGCGACCATGTCCTCGGCGACATCTCCGACGCCTCGTCGACCACGACCGCACTGAACGGCTGTGATGCCGTCATCCATTGTGCGGCAATGGTGTCCACCGACCCCGACCGCGCCGACGAGATGTTGCACACCAATCTCGAAGGTGCCCGCAACGTCCTGGGCGGCGCGGTGGCCGCCGGGCTGGACCCGATCGTGCATGTGTCGAGTTTTACCGCGCTGTTCCAGCCAGACCTCGACACTTTGCACGCCGACCTGCCCGTTGTCGGCGGCACCGACGGATACGGCCGGTCCAAGGCCGCCGTCGAGGCCTACGCGCGCGGGCTGCAGGACGCCGGCGCCCCGGTCACCATCACCTATCCCGGAATGGTTTTGGGTCCACCGGCCGGCGAACAGTTCGGGGAGGCCGCCGAGGGTGTCGAAGCATCGGTCAAGATGCGCGGTGTGCCCGGCCGCAGCGCCGCGTGGATCGTCATCGACGTCCGTGACCTGGCCGACCTGCACGTCGCACTGCTCGAACCCGGCCGCGGTCCGCGCCGTTATATGGCTGGCGGACAACGGGTTGCGGTCGGCGAGCTGGCCAAGACGATCGGCGCGGCAGCCGGACAGACGCTCTTTGTCTACCCGGTGCCTGATGTCGCGCTACGTAGCGCGGGTCGCATCATGGACCTGATCGGCGCCCATCTGCCCTTCGACACCCCCATCGACTCGGCGGCCATGCAGTATTACACCCAGATGCCCGCCTCCGACGACTCGCCCAGCCGGCGTGACCTCGGTGTGACGCAGCGCGACCCCGCCGAGACCATCGCCGACACCGTGACCGGGCTGCGGCGCCTCGGGCGTCTCTGACCCGCCGGGTTTACCGGCCCGTGCTGCGGGTAACGAAGATTCGATGAAGACTGAACCGGACGAGATCAGCAGTTCGCTGGTCGTCGAGCGGGACACCTCCGCTTCACGCCAGCAGGTCTGGGATGTGGTCGCCAACGGGTGGACCTATTCGCAGTGGGTGGTCGGCAACAGCCGGATGCGTGCCGTCGACCCAAACTGGCCCAAACCCGCGAGCACCATCCACCATTCGATCGGCATATGGCCCGCGTTGATCAACGACAGCACGGTAGTGGACTCCTGCGATCCCGGCCGAGAACTGGTACTGATCGCCAATGGGCGACCGTTCGGCAAGGCGCGCATCACGTTGAAGCTGCATGATCTCCCCGGCGGGGGCTGCCGTATCGAGATGTCCGAGATTCCGGTGACCGCACCGATGCGTTGGTTACCCCAGTCCGCGGCGCTGGCACTGGTGTACCCACGGAACCGAGAGACCACCTGGCGCCTCGCGGCGATGGCCGAGCGCCGGCCCGAGGCGGTGCCCTGAGGTCAGGGACGCCCCCGCTTGGGTGTCTGATCAGCCACTCCATGGCGTAGCGGCGTGCTGGCCTGCGCGGCGGTTTTCTGCTGCACCGGGGATCCGCCGGGTGTCGAATCCACGCCAGGGGCCCTGGCCGGGTTTCCCGGCGAAGGTTGAGCTCCTGCTTCGAGTTCGCGTTGGCGCGCTTCGAGGATCTCCAGGACCGGAACCCGAGCCGCATGGCCGGCCTCGTGGTTGAGCACCTCCCCGAGTTCCTCCGCGGTTAGGGACCGGATCTTGTGCTGCAGGTCCCCGATGGCGAGTTGGTCGTAGTCGGGTATCGGAAGTTCGTGCTGCTCTGACATGGCTGGTAGCTGCTCCCGTCCTATTCGACGACCTGGAAGAAGGGATCGCCGTCCTCAGGCGCGCCGCCGACCTGACCCTGGTGGCTGCCCGGATCGACGGCCTCGGAATCCGGAACGGCGTTGTCACTGTCGGCGGCGGTGTCGACGCCATGGCCTGGGTCGACACCATCGGCTGAGACGTCCGGCACCTCTTCGGCCAGCCGCTCGTCGAGCGTGTCACCCTGACGCTGCTCCTCGGAGGACATGCCGTACTTGTCCGCGCCGCTCCAATCCTCGGGAGGATCGACAACCTCGTCGCCGTCGGCGTTGCGGATGTCGTCGGGGTCCGTCGACTCCATCGGGCTGAGCATGTCCTCGGCCCCGCCCAGGTCGTTGGCGGTAGTGCCGCCCACATCATCGGTGCTCATGGTCATCTCCTTCGTTGGGGCGAACTTCGTAGGGAGCCATAGCCGTCGCGGCCGACAGCGAAACCCCTCAGTCGGTGCGCCGCTTGCGCGACAGACGCAGGACGACCCCTGCCAGAACGAGCCACGGCGCGGCGACGACCAACGGATCCATCCACAGATGCTTGACATCTGTGCGTCCGCGCCCGACTCGGGACCGCACTCCGCCGCGGGTGAACTCGGCCTTGAGTCCAAGCTCACCGATCACGTTGTCGGGCTTGCCTTTCAACAGCGCCGCGACACGCTGCTCGGCGACGTCGATGCGGTCGGCATACAGCAGGGATTGACGTTGTGACAGTTGGAGTACAGTCCTCGCGCGCAGAAGTAGCAAGACCCGCAGAATATGTTGAACGGCACCATGACCCGATCCCCGGAGCTGAGGTTCTGCACCGAGGATCCGACCTCGTGCACGACGCCGATGAACTCGTGGCCGAACGTGTGGCCGACCCTGGTATCGGGCATCAGACCGTGGTACAGGTGCAGATCCGAGCCGCAGATTGCTGCGCGCTGCACCCGCAGGACCGCATCATTGGGATGCTCAATCTGCGGAATGTCTTTCTCCTCGACCCGAACCCGGTACGGGCCGCGATATGCCATGGCCTTCACTACCGCTCTCCTGCCGTTGCGAACGTATCTCGACCAGTGGGGGCGGGGCGGGGCGTCATGCCGCCCCCAGCCGACGCCCCGCCCCTATTCATGGCGAGCTGCTCACGTCTTGTCCGGGTCGATGGCGTCCTTGAGCTTGCCTACGACGCCCTTCTCGGTTCCGAACGCCGGTGTACGCGGTTCGCCCATGTTCCCGTCGTAGGTGACGTAGAGCTTGGGGTCCGGCGGGGGGCCCGACTGCAGATCACCGAGCGGTTGCGGATCAGCGAGAAACTTGCCCATATGGCGACCGTCTTTGAGCGGTCCATGTGCCCAGCGACCTTTGTCGGCGTCGGCGCCATCGGACAGATGCCACAGGGTGCTGGCGTGCTCGTCGAACTCCTCGTCGAACAGGTCGTCGGGTGCCACCACACCTTCCAGACCGTCGGCCTGCAGTTCCTCGATCGCGGCCAGCCACATGTTCTGGTGGTAGGTGTCGCGAGCCAGGTTGAATTTCAACATCGCCTTGACACCGGGGTCATCGGTCATATGCCACAGCCGGGCGGTCTGCACTCGCCCTTGAGCTTCGGCGGCGACATTGGCATAGAAGTCGGCCAGCAGATTTCCTGAGGCGACGATGAACTTGCCGTTCCATGGGGACCCCTGGCTGTCGGACAACGTGGGGGCGCCACCGGAGATGATTGCCTGTTGCGGATCCATGCCACCCATCACCGCGGCCACCACCGGATCACCGAGCGCGTTCTGGGTGGCATCGGTGGCCGGGGCGCCCTCCAGCAGCCGGGCGCACATGGTGGCGATCATCTCGACGTGGCCCATCTCCTCGGTGGCCACGTCCATGATCAGGTCCTTGTACTTCCCCTTCATCCGGCAGTTCCAGCCCTGCATCAGGTATTGCATGGTGACGGTCATCTCGCCGAACGCACCGCCGAGCAGCTCTTGAAGCTTGCGCGCATAAATCGGGTCCGGCTTTTCCGGTTTGGCGTCGAATTGCATGTAATCGGTGTGACGGAACATCTTGTTCTCCCCTTCGCGGGCACGAGTACGGATAGACCGGCTGCCCGGGTGCATCTGCTCAGCGGCCCGACACGCTCCCAAATACCCGAGCACAGCGCGCTAAACCAGATCGGGGGGCAGTTTTTCCGCTGCCTGCTGGGCGCCGCTTAGACTCGGGCGATGCACGCATTCCGGCAGGCGGTCGAGGCTCGTGACCCGGCCGCCATCGAAGCACTGTTGGCCCAGGACGTGGTGTTCACCAGCCCGGTCGCTTTCAAGCCCTACTCGGGTAAGCCGATGACCGCGGCGATTCTGCGCGCCGTCATGCGGGTCTTCGAGGACTTCCGCTACCTACGCGAGATCGGCGATCCGAACGGTCGCGACCACGCTCTGGTCTTCGAGGCGACCGTGGCGGGCAAGAAGCTCACCGGCTGCGACTTCCTGCACGTCGACGACGACGGCCTCATCGACGATTTCATGGTGATGGTGCGGCCACTCTCGGCAGCCACCGCGCTGGCCGAGGCGATGGGGGCACAATTCGAGCGCATCCAGCGCGAGGCCGCCCAGCCTCAGGACTGAATGAACTCCAGCAGGTCGGCGTTGATCACCTCGGCGTGGGTGGTCGGCATCCCGTGCGGAAAACCGTTGTACGTCTTGAGTGTCCCGTTGGGCAGAAGTTTCGCCGACAACGGTGCGGAAGCCGCGTAAGGCACCACCTGATCATCGTCGCCGTGCATGACCAGCACCGGAATCTGAATCCTCTTCAGGTCATCAGTGAAGTCGGTCTGCGAGAACGCGACCACCCCGTCGTAATGCGCCTTTGCGCCGCCCATCATGCCCTGCCGCCACCAGTTCGCGATGAAGCCCTCGACGGGCTCGACACCCTCGCGGTTGAAACCGTAGAACGGGCCCTCCGGGACGGCACGGTAGAACGCGGCGCGACGGGTCGCGACCTGCGTCTGAAAATCGTCGAACACCGCCTTCGGTGTCCCCTCGGGGTTCGAGTCAGTCCGGACCATCAGGGGCGGGACCGCCGCGATCAGCACGGCCTTGGACGCGCGCTCGGCGCCGTGGCGGGCCAGGTAACGCACCACCTCTCCGCCACCGGTGGAGTGACCGATGTGCACGGCGTCATGTAGATCGAGGTGCTCGACGACTGCGGCCAGGTCGTTGGCGTAATGGTCCATGTCATGCCCACCGGCGACCTGCGCGGAGCGCCCGTGCCCACGCCGGTCGTGTGCCACCACGCGATATCCCCGCTCCAGGAAGAACATCAGCTGGGCGTCCCAGTCATCGGAGGACAGCGGCCAACCGTGACTGAACACCAGCGGCCGACCCGACCCCCAATCTTTGTAGAAGATTTCGACACCGTCGCTGGTCAGCACGGTCGGCATGGCGCCCTCCTCGTCGCTCCACCGAGAAACCTACACCGCCGCGTGCCGACCCGCGCGCCGAAAATCCGCTACTCGTAATTGATGTCACCGGGACCGAAATTGCGTGCGGAGAAGTCGATCTGGGCGGCCGGATTGGCGATCGCCGTGATCATTCCGGCGCCGAACGGACCCAGGTGATCGAACAGAGTGGCCGTGCCGACGGCGATCCCCTCTGCGGCTTGATGACCGTCGGCCTGGATGCCGACCCATTCGTCGACAGGCAGCCGGGACAGCGCCACGGTCAGATCACCGTTGATGTAACCAATCCCGGCCGTCCCGAGGTTGGTGACCAGGCTGGTCGCTTCGGCCACCATCGCTGCGCGAACAAACCCCGAGTTGACCTCGCCGGCAACCACGCTGATGCCGTCGTTGAAGAACCGCTTACGCGAGGCGTTCTGGTGTTCGGCCGGTGAGCGCGTCCAGCCCACATCGTCACTGCCGACGTAGGGCAGAACCGTCGCATCCGGTGGAGGCGGGGTCGGGAAGGTCGCCGCGTCGTGCCAGAGATCGCCCGCCGGGGCCGCCGAGCGGCGGTACCGCACCAGCGTCGCCCGCGCTACGACGTCGCCGCGCTGCAGGACGTCGCAGTGCGCGCTGCGGATGCGGCGGCCGGCCCGTACCACGGTGACGTCGAGGACGGTGTGGGTGTTGCGCGCCGCGCGCAGCAGATCGACCGTCAGCCGGGTCGGCCGGAAATCTCCGTCAACACACTCTTGCTCGAGCGCCCTCGCGGCCAAGCCCACCACGGCCGGACCGTTGAGGTGATCCGGGCCCCAGTGACTTTGCGCGTAGCGGGTCGGCAGAAAGCCGCCGTCGGCGCATGTGAAATGGGCTGCGTACTCCCCGTCAGGCGTTTCGGCCACCGTTGACTCCCAGGATCTGCCCGATGAAACCGGCTTCGTCGGAGACCAGGAATGCGCGCTGCGCGCTCCCTCACCTGCCCGACCATTACTCGACGAGGGTAAAGCAGGCCCATGGCGCGATCGTCGAGGCGGGCGGGAGTCAGCGGTTGAGCTGCCAGATGCGCGTCGACAATGCGGTCGCAAAGGCACACCACAACGGATATGGGGCGAGCACCGCGCCCGCGGCAGGGTTTGCCTCCGCCGCTCGGCGCGCCAGATCGGCACTGCTCACCGCCAGCAACCCGGCAGCCACCGCCGAGGTCCCGAGCCACCGCCGGTTGAAGAACAGCCACGACCAACTCGCGTTGAGCACCAGATTCGCTGCCAGAGCCCGGGTGTAGGCGGCCGCCTTCTCGTTCTGGCCGCGCTCGTCGAGGGTGTCGATCGTCGCCGCCGACACCGCAGCGATGTCGGCGTAGAGGATGGGCCAGACAATGGGAAAAGCCTGCCGCGGAGGTTGAAATCCGGGCTTGCGCAGCCGCGCGTACCACAGCGATTGCGAGTCCTTGCTGGCGAGCCCACCCACCACCGCAGTTGCCAGAGCCGCAGCGCCAGTCTTGGCCAGTGTCGATATGCGCATGGATCACTTCATACCCGCAACGGCAACGGTTGCATCGATTTCGTCGGCCAGACCCCCGGACGCATAATCGGACAGAACCGAAGATGGGCTAACGATCGGAGTGGGCGTGGGCGATGGCAGGACCGCTCGCGTCGACCGTCCGACGCCGGTCACCGACCGCGGCGGGCGGGTGCTGGTCGCCGGGCTGAGCGTTGTCGTCCTGACCGTGGCGATCTTGCAGACCGCCGTGGTCCCGGTGCTCGGCGTGATTGCCGAGCAGATCGGGACGTCGATGGTCGCGGTGAGCTGGGCGGTCACGGCGAACCTGCTGGCGGCCGCCGCGGCGACGCCACTGATCGGACGCCTGGCCGATCTGTACCGCAAGAAGCGGGTTCTGCTGGCGGTGCTGATCGTGGTGCTGATCGGTTCGGTGCTCGCCGCCACCACAACGTCGTTGCCACTGTTGATCATCGCGCGCGTGCTGCAGGCCGCGTCGTTCGCGCTCTATCCGATCAGCATCGCCATCCTGCGCGAAGAGCTGCGCCCCGACCGGATCGTGCCGGCGATGGCCGTGCTCTCGGGGACGCTGGGATTCGGCGGCGGAGTCGGACTGGTCGTGGTGGGACTCCTGATGGCCGGCCAGGCCGACTATCACCGGGTGTTTTGGTTGACCACCGTCTTCACGGTCGTTGTCCTGACGCTCGTGGTGTTCATCGTGCCAGACCGTGCCCGCACCACACGCGGGTCGATCGACTGGGTTGGCGCCCTGGGTCTGGCGGTCGGGCTGTCGGCGGTACTGCTGGCCGTCACGCAGGGCACCACCTGGGGTTGGGCCTCACCGCGGACCATCGGCAGCTTCGTCGCTGGCCTCGCCGTCCTCGTCGGCTGGTGGCAGTGGGAACGTCGCTGCGCCAGACCGCTGGTCTCCACCCACATGCTCGCGCGGCGTACCATGCTGTTCACCAACCTCGCGACGATATTCGTCGGGATGGGGCTGTATTTCGCGTTCCTCGGTCTCACCCAATTCGTCCAGATGTCTCCCGAGACCGCCGGTTACGGCTTCGGCGCGTCGGTGCTGCAGGCCAGCGTGATCTACCTGCTTCCGGGTGCAGTCACGGGCTTTCTCATCGCGTTGGTCAGCGGTCGGTTCATCGACCGGTTCGGAGCGCGCCCGGTACTGATCGTCGCCGCGTTCGCCGGTGTCGCCGGTTTCCTGCTGATCGCATTCGCACACGCATCGCCATGGCAGGTGATCCTGGCCAACATCCTGGCCAACGCCTACATCAGTCTGGGATACGGCGCCCTTCCTGCGCTGGTGGTCAACGAGAGCCAGGCCGGTGAGACCGGGGTAGCCACCGGAATGAACGCGATCGCGCGCACCGTCGGCAGCTCTACCGCCGCTGCGGTCGTCGCCTTGCTCCTCGGTCGCACCACCGAAACGGGAATGCCCGCCGAGAGCAGTTTCGTGCTGATCTTCGGCCTCGGTGCGATCACCGCCGTGCTCGTGATGGGTCTGATCGCCGCGTCGAAGTCACCCACACCGGATCCACGGCGACCGACCTCGCATGAGGCGCGCTTCGAATCCCGGGCGATGAACCACGAGTGGGGCTGATCCCGGACTGCCGACGTCTCAGTGCAGTGCGGCCAGGTTTCGCACCGACCGGTCCACGTCACCCCGGATGACACGCGCCACCACTCCGCCGACCGGGGTGGACAGCAACCCGCCGGTCAGTTCGGCCATCACCTTGAACGCCGACCCTTTCGGTTCCGACGGCTCCACCTGCATCGACAACGCGATGCAGACACTTCCGCGGCCCTTACCGACCAGCTCGATCTCCTTGGGCTCGTCGTAGCGAGTCACCCGCCAGTGGATGACATTGCGAAATCCCTTGACCTTGATCAGTGACGAGACCTGGGTGTCGACGTCGATCTCGGCAGGCACGTCACTCTTCCAGCCACCGAAGATGGTCAACCATTCGTCAAAGCGCCTCAGATCGGAGGCCAGCTCCCATGCGCGCTCGGGACTGAGGGACGACGATACCGATACGTCAACTATGGCCATGGTGGTGCACTACCCGCGCACATCGCCGGTGTAAACGGCCGCGCGCAGTGACGCCGACTGAGAATATTTGTCCACCAGTGATCATGTGTCGGGCTCGGGGCCGGCCCGGCGATGACGTGCTGTCCGCCCGACACACGGAATATCGCACGCATATGCGGAATCTACGAAGGATTCCATTGTGGAATTGTAAATTCGTTACGGAATCGCTTGCGTGAGGCGGCGTGATCCGCGAAGGTTTATCCACAGCCGCACGGCTGAACCCGAGGAGGACCTGTCCTGACCGGCACACACACCACCGCTGTAGACCACACGGCGGATCCGCAGACCACCCGTAGCTCGGGAGGTCCGGTCATCGAGATCGACCACGTCACGAAACGGTTCGGTGACTACATCGCCGTCGCCGACGCGGATTTCTCCATCGCGCAGGGAGAGTTCTTCTCGATGCTGGGGCCGTCGGGCTGCGGCAAGACCACGACGCTGCGAATGATCGCCGGGTTCGAGACACCAACCGAGGGCGCCATCCGTCTGGAGGGCGTCGACGTGTCGAAGACGCCGCCGAACAAGCGCAATGTCAACACCGTCTTCCAGCACTACGCACTGTTCCCCCACATGACGGTGTGGGACAACGTCGCCTACGGACCGCGCAGCCGCAAGAAGACCGCCAAATTGGATGCTGTCGAGGTACGGAAGCGGGTCGACGACCTCCTCGAGATCGTGCGTCTGACCGAGTTCGCCGGACGCAAGCCCGCGCAACTGTCCGGGGGCCAGCAGCAGCGTGTGGCGTTGGCGCGTGCGTTGGTCAACTACCCGAGTGCGCTGCTGCTCGACGAACCGCTGGGCGCGCTGGACCTCAAGCTGCGCCATCTGATGCAGTTCGAGCTCAAGCGCATTCAACGCGAGATCGGCATCACCTTCATCTATGTCACCCACGACCAGGAGGAAGCGCTGACGATGAGTGACCGCATCGCGGTCATGAACGCCGGCAACGTCGAACAGATCGGCAGCCCGACCGAGATCTATGACCGGCCCGCGACGGTGTTCGTCGCATCCTTCATCGGGCAGGCCAACCTGTGGGCCGGCCGACAGACCGGTCGCGCCAACCGCGACTTCGTCGAGGTTGATGTCCTCGGCTCGACCCTGAAGGCCCGCCCAGGAGACACCACCATCGAGTCGGGCGGGCACGCAACCCTCATGGTGCGTCCGGAACGGGTTCGTATCTCGATGGACGCGCCGAGCGCCGAACTGGCCGGTGTGCGCGCCACCGTCGCCGACCTGACCTTCCAGGGCCCGGTTCTGCGCTTGTCGCTGGCAGCGCCGGACGACTCGACGGTCATCGCGCACGTCGGACCGGAACAGGATCTGCCGCTGCTGCGCCCCGGAGACGAGGTGTTCGCCAGTTGGGCTCCTGACGCGTCTTTGGTCCTGCCCGGAGCAGACATTCCAACCACCGAGGACCTCGAGGAAATGCTCGACGACGCCTGACCCATCGCCATTGCCCCATTCCGCCTCCCGAGAGCCGACGAAAGGCACGCTTGCCATGTCCCGCGAAATCGATCCACGTCTGCTGGCCCGCCTGACCGCCAGCCGCACCTCCCGCCGTCGTTTCCTGGGCGGAAGCGTCGCCGCAGCAGCAGGTCTGACGCTCGGCTCCTCGCTGTTGACCGCCTGCGGATCCGACAGCGGCACCCCGGGTCCCACCACAGATGACGGTGGGCCGGCCAGCGGAACCCTGCGGGTGTCGAACTGGCCGCTCTACATGGCCGACGGATTCGTCGCCGCCTTCCAGACCGCGTCGGGCATCACCGTCGACTACAAGGAAGATTTCAACGACAACGAGCAGTGGTTCGCCAAGGTCAAGGAACCGCTGGCCCGCAAGCAGGACATCGGCGCCGACCTGGTGGTGCCGACCGAGTTCATGGCCGTCCGACTCAATCAGCTCGGCTGGCTCAACGAGATCAGTGAAGACGGGGTCCCGAACAAGACGAATCTGCGGCCCGATCTTCTTGATGCCAGCGTGGACCCTGGTAGGAAGGTCACCGCGCCCTACATGTCCGGTTTGGTCGGCCTGGCCTACAACCGGGCAGCCACCGGCCGCGATATCCGCACCATCGATGACCTGTGGGATCCCGCGTTCCGGGGCCGCGTCAGCTTGTTCTCCGATGTTCAAGACGGACTCGGGATGATCATGCTGTCCCAGGGCAATTCGCCGGAAGACCCGACCAGCGACGCCATCCGGCAGGCGGTGGACCTGGTTCGCGAGCAGAATGATCGCGGACAGATCCGCCGGTTCACCGGCAACGATTACAGCTCCGACCTCACCGCGGGCAATATCGCAGTGGCACAGGCGTATTCGGGCGACATCGTGCAGTTGCAGGCCGACAACCCCGACCTGCAATTCGTCGTTCCCGAGTCCGGCGGCACCACGTTCCTCGACACGATGGTGATTCCGTACACCACCCAGAACCAGCGGGCCGCCGAGGCGTGGATCGACTACGTCTACGACCGCGAGAACTACGCCAAACTGGTGGCCTTCACCCAATTCGTACCGGTGCTTTCGGACATGACCGAAGAGCTCGAAAAGGTCGACCCGGCCGCGGCGGCCAACCCGCTGATCAATCCGCCCGCCGACGTCCTGGAGCGGTCGAAGAGCTGGGCGGCTCTGACTGACGAGCAGACGCAGGAGTACAACACCGCGTACGCCGCTGTCACGGGCGGCTGACCGTGCCACTGCGCACGCGTGGGGGTACCTCCCGCCCGGAGGGGAGGAGGAAAGCATAGATGGCAGGTGTCGCCAGCAGCAGTCGCCAGCGGAGCAAGCTCGCTCCGTACCTGATGGTTCTACCCGCGCTCGTCTACCTGGCGGTCTTTTTCGTCGTGCCGTTCTTCACCCTGGCGCGTATCTCGTTGTCGGAGACCGCCGGATCGGTGTTCATGCCGACGCTGACGTTCGCATGGGACTTCGGCAACTACACCGACGCGTTCAGCACCTATCGCGACCAGATCCTGCGGTCGTTCGGGTACGCCTTCGCCGCCACCGTGTTGTGTCTACTGCTGGCGTTTCCGCTGGCCTACGTCATAGCGTTCAAGGCCGGTCGATACAAAAACCTGATCCTCGGCCTGGTCATCCTGCCGTTCTTCGTCACGTTCCTGATCCGCACGATCGCCTGGAAGACCATCTTGGCCGACGAGGGTTGGGTGGTCAGCGCATTGGGCGCGATCGGGTTGCTTCCCGCTGAAGGGCGACTGCTGTCAACGAGTTGGGCGGTGATCGGCGGGCTGACCTACAACTGGATCATCTTCATGATCCTGCCGCTGTATGTCAGCCTGGAGAAGATCGATCCACGGCTGATCGAGGCGTCGAAAGATCTGTACTCCTCGGCGCCGCGCAGCTTCGTCAAGGTGATCCTGCCGCTGGCGATGCCGGGTGTGCTCGCCGGCAGCCTGCTGGTATTCATCCCTGCCGTCGGGGATTTCATCAACGCCGACTATCTGGGCAGTACCCAGACGACCATGATCGGCAATGTCATCCAGAAGCAGTTCCTGGTGGTCAAGGACTACCCGGCCGCGGCGGCGCTGAGCCTGGTGTTGATGTTGACGATTCTGGCCGGCGTCCTGCTCTATACACGGGCCCTGGGTACGGAGGATTTGGTATGACCACCCAGGCCGGTGCGGCGATTGCCACGGCCGCACAGCAGACACCTCGATCCAGGAAAATCCGGGCCCGCCGCAACTGGAGTGACCTCATGCTGCGGGTTGTAGCTGGACTGGTGCTGCTCTATCTGTTCCTGCCGATCTTCGTCATCATCCTGTTCTCGTTCAACAAGCCGGTCGGCAAGTTCAACTACACGTGGCAGGGCTTCACGCTGGAGAACTGGGCCGACCCGTTCAAGTACCCCGCATTGACCGAGGCCCTCAAGCTCAGCCTCAACGTCGCGGCGGTCTCCACCGGCATCGCGCTGGTGCTGGGCACGCTGGTGGCGATCGCCCTGGTGCGTCAGCGATGGCGTGGACGACGCGCCGTCGACACCTTTTTGATCCTGCCGCTGACCGCGCCCGAAGTGGTGATGGGCGCTGCGCTGCTGACCCTGTTCCTCGACTTCGGCTGGGCGGCCGGATACACCACGATCGTATTGGCGCACATCGCCTTTGAAGTCAGCTTCATCGCGATGACAGTGCGCGCCCGGGTCCGCGGATTCGACTGGACCCTCGAAGACGCGTCGCTGGACCTCGGTGCCGGCCCGGTCCGCACGTTCTTCAAGGTGACACTGCCGCTGATCGTGCCGGGAATCGTCGCGGCAGCCATGCTGTCGTTCGCGCTGTCGCTCGACGACTTCATCATCACCTACTTCGTCAGCGGATCGACGGTGACCTATCCCCTGTACGTCAATGCCGCGGTCAAAGCCGCGGTTCCGCCGCAAATCAACGTGCTGGCCACGGCGATTCTGCTGGTCAGTCTGCTGCTGCTGGTCGTCGGCACGTTGTGGCGACGCAAACGGTTCCAGAGCTGACGGCGTCGACCTCAGACGACCGGAACTGAGCACTTCGGTTACCGAGGTTTCGAATCGGCGGATCGGTGGTACTCGCCGCCCCATGCTGGTCAAGCCGAAATACCTCACCTCGTTTTTGCTGGGCGGCGCCTTTGCCGCGGCTGTCGCGGTTGCCCCCGCGGCGATCGCTGGCGGCCCGGCCGGGTGTTACGACCCGTACGGCACCGGGTGCGCCGCACCCCCGCCGACGGATCCGGGCGTCTACGGGGCTATCCCCGGCGGACCCGCAGGCGTGGCCGGACCCGAAGGCGCAGCCGGCGCCATCCCCGGCGGACCCGCAGGCGTGGCCGGACCCGAAGGCGCAGCCGGCGCCATCCCCGGCGGACCCGCAGGCGTGGCCGGACCCGAAGGCGCAGCCGGCGCCATCCCCGGCGGACCCGCAGGCGTGGCCGGACCCGAAGGCGCAGCCGGCGCCATCCCCGGCGGACCCGCAGGCGTGGCCGGACCCGAAGGCGCAGCCGGCGCCATCCCCGGCGGACCCGCAGGCGTGGCCGGACCCGAAGGCGCAGCCGGCTGCATTCCGGGCGTGGGCTGTGCCAGCGTTCCGGCTCCTTAACGTCTCAGACAGGCGGCGGCTCGGGTAACGGCTGCCAGCGCGCGGACACCGAGGTCGTCCACCGCGGGTCGCGTCGCTGCACGAAGGCAGCGACGCCCTCGATGGCATCCGCACCGCCCATCACCCGTCGGTGCAACTCGGTTTCGAGGTGGGCAACCTGGCGAGGTCGGTAGCCCATCATCACGGTGTCCCAGAGCAGCCGCTTGGACAGCGCTGCCGACATCGGCGCGACGTGCAGTGCGATGTCGCGCGCCACGTCCACCGCCTGGTCGAGGACCTCCGAAGCGGCGACCGCGCGGCTTGCTAGCCCGAACGACGCGGCCTCGGCACCATCGAAGGTTCGACCGGTCAGCAGCAGGTCCGCGGCCACTGCGGTGCCGACCAGGTGCGGCAACGTCCAGTGCGACATGCAATCGCCGAGCACACCACGGCGTACCTGGGCGACGGCGTACTTCGCCTCCAGCGCCATGATCCGGATGTCGGCCTGCAGGGCGATGGTCAGGCCGATGCCAACAGCGTGGCCATTGACCGCGGCGATCACCGGGGTGCGCAGTTCGAATGCCGCCGGGTCCACCGGGGACGCGGTGAACTCTGCAGCGGGCGCATCGAAAGGACTCCTCGGACCCTCCACGTCGGCGCCCACACAAAACGCATCCCCGGCCCCGGTGAGTACGATCGCGCGCACCCGGTCGTCCTGGTCGCAGCGCCGGTAGGCCTCGCCGAGCAGCTCGCCCATTGCTGCTGTGTAGGCATTGCGGCGATCCGGCCTGTTCAGCGTCACGACGGCGACCCCGTCGGAAACGGAAACGGTGAGGTCGGTCATGGAGGCAAGTTTGCACCCCCGTAAGCGTGGGAACACAGGCCGCATGTTGATCAGACGTGTTGCGCGCCCCATGCTGTCAGCAGTATTCATCTCGCGTGGTGTCGAGGCGCTTCGAAGCCCGAAGCCGGCCGCTGACGCCACCCGCCAGACCCTGGAGGAGCTCAGCAAGCTGCCCGATCCGGTCGGCACCAGCATTCCGTCCGACGCCGAAACGGTGGCTCGGGTCAACGCCGCGGTGCAGATCGGCGGCGGCCTGCTGCTGGCGACGGGCAAACTGCCGCGCGTCGCCTCTGCAGCGCTGGCTTTGACCGTGGTGCCGAGCTCAGTTGGTGGCCACGCCTTTTGGAACATCTCCGACCCGGCCCGCAAGGCCGAGGAACGCCGGGCGTTCATCACCGACATCAGCCTGATCGGCGGACTGATCATCGCGGCGGTGGACACCGCCGGCCGCCCCTCGTTGGGCTGGCGCGGCCGCCGCGCTGCCCGCAAGGTCTCGGCTGCAGTGACCGGCGCCCTTCCCGTCGGCGCCGGAGCCGGTGGAGCACTGTCGGACAGCCAGCTGGCCGACAAGGTCAATCAGGGTCTGCACATCGGAGCCGACCGGGGCCGCGAACTCGCGCACATCGCCCGTGAGCGTGGCGCCGAACTCGCCGACGTCGCCCGCGACCGCGCCCCAGAACTGGCCGCAGTAGCCCGCAAGCGCGGCCACGAACTCGCCGACGTCGCCCGCGACCGCGCCCCAGAACTGGCCGCAGTAGCCCGCAAGCGCGGCCACGAACTCGCCGACGTCGCCCGCGACCGCGCCCCAGAACTGGCCGATGTCGCCCGGGAACGGGGCGGTGAGTGGGCCGAGGTGGCGCGGGCCCGGGCAGAGGAGGCGCGTGCCCGCGCCGCAGACCTGGCCGATACGGCCAACACCGAGGTCAAGAAGAAGAAGCGCTTCCGGCACTGAAGCTGAGCTTCACGAAGGAGACCGAGGCACCTCACGCTTTCGGCCCGTAGGAGTAGTCGATCCGGTCGCCGTCGACGGTGGTCACCGTGAGAGTGAACTCTGCGCTGTCGGCGCCGGCTACGACGATGCAGTCCACCGTGTTGCCTGGCCTGCCCTCCAGGTTTCCGGCACACTGCGCCGATTCGGGCCGGGTGCCGAGGTGAATCGCCAGCTCGTCGAGCAACGAATCCTCGAGCTCAGCCTTGGTCAACAGCGGCAGCAGGTCGAAGTTCATCAGCAGGCCGTCGACGCTGGTCACTTCCGCGGTGCGCGCCAGGGTCGCTCCTGCGGTGGTCACGTCGCAGACAGCGACGGCACCGGGCTCCCCGACCAGACCGGAGAAGCAGTCCACCGTGCTCGTCGATGCTGATGAGCTGTCGACCAAGCGCGCCACGCCGCGTTCCAACTGCAGCTCGGACAACGCGGGCAACATCTCGTAACTGATAGCCGAGCCGTCGACGGCGGTGACGGTGACGATCGGTTCGAAGCTGTTGGTCGCACTGAGCACCACGTCGCAGCGGGCCACCTGGCCGACCTCGCCGGCCAACGGGTCCTTGCACGTCACCGACTCAGGCTGCTGGCCCACTTCGGCCAGCCGGGCAGAGATGTCGCGCTCGAGGTCTGCCGGTGCCACCGCGGGCACCCCGTCGGGGGTGGCCACGGTGCACGCGACCAGCCCGGCAGCTGCCGACATGACCGCCAGTGCGCTGAATACGTCACGCATGTGCAGTCCCATCACCATCTCGGAGATTGCACCGGACCGTAGCAGGCCGACCGCGGATGATTGACTGCAGCGGTGAATCGACAACCAGCACTGGCGCGCCGCCTGTTCGACCGCATCGAGCCGGTCCATGCGGTCACCTATTTCGCCCCCGAGGTCCGCACCGCGCTCGACGGCCTGGGTTTCCGGGGCTTCTGGATGGGCTACTTCGCCGCGCGGTCAGCGCCGATGGGCACGGTCGCACCCGAGATCGTCACCGCGGCGTTCTACAGCTTCACCGCGCAGCGCGTCGCCAAGGCACTGCCGAGTGCCTGGGATGTCGCGTCTCCGGCCGATGCGCTGCGGGTGCGCGAGGAGTCCGCGGTCGCCGCACTGCGGCGCATGGGTGTGACCGACGACGATGCCTGCGCGGCGGCCGAACTGGCCGCCAAAGCAGCAGCCGGCGCCGACCTCGGCGGCCGGGTGCTCTTTGCCGCCAACCGGGCACTGCCCTGGCCGCGGGAGCCGCTGGCCCGGTTGTGGCATGCCGCAACCTTGTTGCGCGAACACCGAGGCGACGGTCACGTGGCGATTCTGACTGCGCAGCGACTTTCCGGACGAGAAGCCAACGTGCTGCATGCGGCGGCCGGACGCGTTTCCGAAGACATGATCAAGCGCGCCCGCGACTACGACGATGCTCAGTGGCAACACTGTCAGCAGACTCTGCAAGGCCGCGGCCTGCTCGACGCGACGGGGGCATTGACGTCGGCCGGGCACAACCTCAAGAGCCACATCGAGGACGCGACGGACGCCGCCGCGCTGAGCGCTCTCGATGCCCTCGACGACCACGAAGTGGAGTCACTGTTCCGTGTTCTCACGCCGATCACCAGGACCGTGGTTGCCGCCGGCGATGTACCGGAGAGCACCCCGATGGGGTTGAGTCGAGACGACCTTGCCGATGACAGCGCGCATCTGATCTGACGGACCGCTTCACCGCGGCGCATACATGATCAGGGCCACCCCGAGCAGTGCCACCATCGCGCCCGTCACATCCCAGCGGTCGGGCCGGAAGCCGTCGGCAACCACCCCCCACAGCAGCGAACCGGCGATGAACACACCGCCGTAGGCGGCCAGCACCCGTCCGAAGTGAGCGTCGGGCTGCAGAGCTGCCACGAACCCATAGGCACCGAGCGACATCACGCCCAGACCGATCCACAACCAACCGCGGTCCTCGCGTACTCCCTGCCAGACCATCCAGGCACCACCGATCTCGAAGATGGCGGCAACGACGAACAACGCGACGGACTTGGCTATCACCCTCTCAGCGTGCCGGGCGCGTAGACGCTAGGCAAACGCAGGTCAGTGGCAGGAGTCAGGTGGAGTCGCCGGCACATCCAGCGAAGGATTGCGGTCGAAGAAGCCGAATGGCTTGAGCCAGAACGACACCACATCGACGGGCATGATCGGCCAGTCCTCGGGTCGGGTGATGTGGTGGATGCCGAAGACGTACCACAGCACCACGTCGGTATTGTCGATCGACCGGTTCCCGGCGGTCCAGCGCGTCAAGCCAGTGTCTTCCTCAGACTGGTTGACGAATTGCCCGGCGGGCCAACGCTCGTGTGGACTGTTAGGGGTTACCCACAGGGTGTGCCCGATGACGCCTGCACGTGCGAGCACCGGGGAACCGTCTTCGAACATCGCCGGAATCGCCCCGCTGGGAATCAGCTTGTACGCCGGATGCGCACCAATGCCGGTGACGACGTTGGTGTTGACAATCTTCCACCCCCGCTGCGTGGCAAAGTCGACATCCTGCTTGCCGTCGGACTCGTTGCGCAGAGCGATATTGCGGGTTACCAGCGACAGGCCGTACGGATTGTCGGGACCGATGGGTTCGGCATACGACTCCGAGCAGAACACCGTGTTGTCGGTGCCGTCGATGTCCAGATCCAGACGGGCAACCAGAAAGTGTTGGTGGAAAGGCGCATACGTGCGCTCATCGACGATGGTGCCGTTGGGACTCGCCGCACCGGGCGGCAGCGGCGTGGTCACCATGATGCCGGTGGCGCGGACCTCGCACTCGATGTTGCCGTCCTGATAAAGCCGCCAGTACACCAGGTACTCGTAGTTGGCGACGGTCACGTGAAACGACAATGTGAGCCGACGCATCCGCCGGACCTCGGCGCCGATCTCGTGGTCGACGTGCTTCCACAGCACCGCGTTGTCTTCTTCGTGGATACAGATGGCGTTGGCAATGGTGTACGGCTCGCCCTTGCTGTTGTGCAATACCGCATCGAGGTAACGGATCTCGCCGAGACAATCACAGCCGAGAGTCAGCGAGGTGGTCATGAAACCCAGCCCCCATTCGCCGATGTCGAAGGCGGTGCGCCGGTAGTGGTCCGGCGAGGAGTCACGGTAGGGCACGATCATCTCGGCGAACGACATGCGGTGGGCCACCGAGCGTTCGCGGTCGCCGTCTCGGTAGCGCACCGTGTGCAGAGTCATCCCCTCGCGGTGATTGAATCCCACCCGCAGCGACCAGTTCTGCCAGCGCACGAGGTTCCCCTCGACCGTGAACGACGGTCCGTCCGGTTGGCTGATGTGCAGCGGCTTGAGCGGTTCTCGGCGGTGTGCGGACAGGATGCGCTCGGGGATGTGCCGGGGCACGTACTCCCCCATCACCGGTGGTGGTGTCGTCACGCCGCCGGCGAACGGCCCGTCGTCCTCGATCCGCAGGAGTTCCATCGCGTTGAGATCCAGCACGCAGTGCAGTCCGCTGATCATCTGCGCATAGGGGTTGGCGCCCGGAGCGGCTTTGAGCCATGCATCGGACCACCCGATACGCCGGTCGCGGTACTCCGGTGGGGCGACCGCGGCGCCGTAGGTCCAGGTGTCGAAGAACACCAGGTCGACGTCGGTGACACCGCGGTTGCGCAACGCGGCGATGACGTCGGGATGTGAGCGCAGCAATTGATCACACTCGCCGAACTCGTCGACGGTGAAGTTGGCCTGGACCCCGGGGATGTGTTCGAAGGCCTCGACCCCGGCCTGCGTCAACGAGACCACGGCGCGGTAGGTCGCGTTGGCGCCGCGGTCCAGGCAGATCACCTCGGCCCGGCGTGCCGGTCGTGGGCCACCCTCCTCGAACGACGCCAGGTCGGCCTTGTCGGGTTCGATCAGTTCGATTGCGGTCAGCCGCCAGCCTGGTGTGGAATCCGGGGCGGCGCGCACGCCCCGCTCGCGCGCCAGGATCGCGGCTACGGAGCGGATTTCATCTGCGCTGAGCGGGTCGAGCGGGAACACGCGCTTACGCAACCACATGGCGCCGGTAGCGGCACCACGATTGGCCGAACTCGGTGCCCGGACCTACTTCGCGGCCAGCGAGAACCCTTCCCATGCCTGGCGCCGATGCGCGTGCGGGTCGTATTCGACGCGGCGGCGCCGATCCAGGATCAGCACGGCCCGTTCGTCTTCGGTGTACTGCGGCCAATCGTGTCCTGGGGCCGCGGCCTGGGCGAATGACAGCCAGCGAGTCTGCATGTCCCTGGTGACCTTGCGGGCCGCCGCGGCGTCGGCACCGGCGGTCAGCAGTCTGCCTAACCCTGTCCGGTAGACGTTGAACACCGCGAACAACTCGGTCGCGTGGGTGGCACCCATTCCCGCCCAACGCAAAGCGCGGGTGGCGTAGTCGAATCGGTATACGTATGTGGGCGCGTGTCGGCTGTGCGACCGGGCCATCTCCCACATCGCCGAGCCGAAGATGCAGTCGCCACCGAGCCGAACACACTCCGAGGGATCCGGATAATCGGGGTAAGCCGCCAGAATGCGCTGGCGCACCTCGGGATCGGCCTGGGCCAACATCTGCTCGATGGCACGTTCGGTGGTCGGCAACAACTTCAGGAAGCGGGTGAAAAGGCGGCCCTCCTCGGCGTTGGTTCCGACAATCAGGGGGACCCGGGCCGCGGACCCGTGCCGCATCGCCTCGAACGGCTCCCGCGGCAGATATTCGGTACCGAACGTGGGGCCGATGGCGAACGCGCCGACCATATCGCGTTGTCCCTCGATGATGAGCCGGTCGAGCGCATTGACCAGCTCGGCCGGCCGCAACGCGAGCAACCTCTCGGCGGCGCTGTCCCGGTCCGCGCCCAGTATCCGGGCGAACCGGGCGGCATACTCGGCGGCCACGTCGGTCCCCCGGCTCATACCGCTGCCGGGGCTCTGCGAAATCGCTTGGGAGAACAGGCCGTGGGCATCCGGGGTGGCCAGCAGGGTGGCCACGGCATGGGCCCCAGCGCTTTCCCCGAAGATCGTGACGTTGTCGGGATCACCACCGAACGCGGCGATGTTGTCGCCGACCCAACGCAGCGCCAGGACCAGATCCCGCAGGAAAAGGTTGTCATCGATTCGTATGTCGGGCGTCGACAGCGAGGACAGGTCCAGACAACCCAGCGCGCCGAGCCGATAGTTCACCGATACGTAGACACATCCTTTGCGCGCCAGCGCTGCACCGTCATAGATCGGTGTGGCCGAACTGCCCAGCAGGTATCCGCCGCCATGAATGAAGACCATCACCGGCAGCGATGGGTCGGTGTCGTTGGGTGTCAGCCCCGCGGGCATGGTGACGTTGAGCGTCAGGCAGTCCTCGCTCATCGGCTGATACTTGCCCGGAGCCAGCATCGTGTACATGCGTTGCTGCGGGGCACAGTTGCCCAGCCCGTGACAGTACCGGACGCCCGGCCAGGGCTGCACCGGCTGCGGCGCGCGGTAGCGCAACACCCCCACCGGCGGTTTGGCGTACGGAATGGCCCGCCAGCGGTGGACACCGTCGCGGGTGAACCCCTCCACGGTCCCGGAAGTGATCTTCGCCCGGACGGTATGTTCGTGCATTCTCCGACGGTAGCGAATGCCGTCGGATTTCGACGGGCGGCCGCGTCCGTCCAGCTGACCCGGGTGGGCCGGTTAACCTGGCGGGATGCGCATCGCAGTCCTGTTCGCGCTGGGTGCTTTGAGCACGGCGTGTTCGCAGTCGGTGGGCGGCCAGCCGGAGCCGCCCACGGTGTCGGCTCCTCAGGCGACGTCCCCGACTGCGGCCACGACTGCACCCCAGACCCCCGCGCCGACCGGTGCCCAAACGCCGATACCAGCTGCGGATGCCTCAATCAGCGAGGTCATCCGCTGGGTCGAGGACGGAACTGCTGCCGACCCCACGGGTTTTCATGTCGTGTTCCGCGACGGCGTGACCACCCAGCTCGGCGAGGACATCGCGTTCACCGCGTCGGCGGGCTCGCCATTCGCGACGATGCGATGCGTCACCGACGAAGCGCTGACCTGCCTGCTCGAACTCGACGATCCACCCCCGCGACCCGAGGGCGCCGAGGGTGCCTGGAAACCGGGCTGGATCACCTTCCCGGGCACCTCGGTGCAGGTGGGCTCGCTGCGCGCGGACCCGGGCCCATTCGGCGACGGTAGCGGCCCCGAGTTGTCCGACGGGCACTCGCTGGCATTCGGGGACTATCGTTGCCGAGCCGATGCCGCCGGGTTGATCTGCGTGAACTACGCCCACCGCACCGGAGTGCGGGTCAATTCCGCCGGAGTGTCGGCATACGGTTGCCTGCAGCCGGCTCCTGCGCCACCCGACGCTGCGACCCTGTTCCGCTGCTAAAGGGCGTTCAGGAAGCCTCCCGCAGCGCCTTGTCGCGCGCATGTCTCGGATAGGCCAGGGTCATGCCTACGGCACCGACGAGCACCACAACCGGGATCACCGCCTTGGTCAGATGCACCGTGGTGGGCGACGTAGCCGCAAGATAGCCCAGTGCCGCGATGAGTGCGAACACCAGCGCCCACATCAGCGTCAGCACCTGATTGGTGCGCCGGAACGCAATCTGCTCCCTGGGTTCGCGGGGCGCCGACGGCGGCGCGTACTGCGCGGTGAACGGCTCGAACGCCAACGACACCAACGCCATCACGGCCAGGACACCGCTGGAGAGTGTGGTGGCATAGGTGTCCATCCAGTCGCCATCCTGATGGCCCAGCACCAAGCCCGCGATCGTCACCGCGGTGAAAAAGACGACGGTGACGATGTCGAGCAACCGCACCCCGGCATAGCCCGCGGACACACCGAGGATGAGCGTGGCGATCACCGCGCACATGGCGCCGAACATCCAGGTGCTGGGCCCGTCGGCCACCACCCAGTAGATGATCCACGGCACGAATCCGATGAAGGGGCTGCGCTCGAACCATCCGTCCATAGGGGGATTCAGCCTAGTCGGAAACTCCCGGTGACCAGAATCGGCGTGACGGTCTGGCCGTTGATGCTGGACTTGGGTCGACCGTCGGGGAATTCGATCGGCCCGGCCGGACCGAGGTTGCGCTTGTTGCGGACGTCGTTGCGCACCTGGAAGTCGGTCAGCCCGTCGAGGTTGAACGGATCGAAATTGCGGTCGCGGCCGCTCTGGCTGAAACCACTGAACTGCACGCCGACGGCCGAACCGTCGGGGCGCACCACCCAGGACGCCCTTACCCCGTCTGCCTCTGCGGTGTACATGCCGGCCAACCCGGAGACAGGGCTCGCCGTAAACGGGTACTCGACACCGTTCATCGTCACCACCCCGGTGACCTCGGTCCCGTCGAGTTCGGCAGCCAGCGTGTCGCGCATCCGCGAGGTCAGCTCGATCCCACCCTGGCTCTGGTCACCGAAAAACCATGCCTCGTCATCAGTTCCGTTGCACGCATAGGCGGCCACCGAATCGCCTTCGACGCTGATGCCGATGGCCATGGCCGCTCCGTCGGGCGTTGTCGCGTCGGACATGTAACGCGCGGTCTGCGGGAACGTCGCAGGTTCCGACGGCGCCTGGTTCGAACAACCGGACAGCGTGCTCAGCGCCAGGATTGCCCCGACCGCGACCGACAGTAGGTGTCTGTTTCTCATGCCAGCAGCATGAACCTACCCGGGTGGGCGCGCATGGAGATTGAGTGGAGATTGCCTGAAGATCGGCAGGTCAGATCCCCAGGAACAGCTCGACCTCGTCGCAGAAGGTGCGCCACGCCGGTTCCCCAGAGGTCAGCAGGTGGTTGTTGCTCGGCAACGCGACCAACCTGGCCTCGGGGATCAGCGATGCCAGTTCCTCGGCGTAGCGCAGCGGCACCCGGTGGTCGTCACGGGAATGCAGCACCAGAGTCGGGCAGCGCACGTGGCGGGCAAGATCGCGGACATCGATACCGGCGAACACTTCGAGGAACCGCACGGCGTTCTGCGCCGACGTCGTGCGCTGCTGCAACTGGTCGAACGCCTCCCAGTCCGCACGGGTGCCGTCGGGTAGGAATTGGGCGGCGAAAACCCGACGGAAGGCGGGGTCCGACCGACCCCAACCGACCCTCGCCAACTCCAGATCCAGTGCCGCTGCACGCTTTTCGTCATCACTGAGAGCTCGAACCGCTCGACCCTGCGCATAGGCCCCGTTGAGTACCAGCCGGCTGACCCGGTCCGGGTGACGGGCAGTGTAGGCCACGGCGACCGCACCACCCTGTGACACCCCCAGAAGCGCGAAGCGCTCCAATCCAACAGCCTCGACCACCGATTCGAGATCGGTAACCCAGTCGTCGAAGGTGAAGTCCTGGGCATGCCAGTCCGACAGACCGCAACCCCGCTCGTCGTAGCGCACGAACGTGTGGTGCGCCGAGAGATCACGCACCCAGTGACTCCACACCGGGCTCTCGATGTCGTAACCCAGATGCGTCATCCAGTTCGCCGCACGCACCAGCGGGGCACCCTTGCCGGTGACGGCGTAGGCCAGCCGCACTCCGTCCTCGGCCCGGCAGAACGCAACGTGCTGAGACGGCATCGGCGGTTCGGGTTCGGGATCCGCTTCGTCGGACAACTCCCGCAGCTGTCCGACGAACTGGTATCCACGTCCCCGAACCGTTCGAATGTAGCGTTGCGAGGCGCCGTCGTCGCCCAGCGCCCGGCGGGCGGCCTTGATCCGGCTGGTCAGGGCAGCCTCGCCGACGAAGCGGCTGCCCCACACCGAGTCCAGGAGTTCCTCTTTGGTCAGCACACGGTCGTGATGAGTGACCAGCTGCATCAGCACATCGAACACCTGGGGCTCGACCTTGATCACGGTGTCGGCGCGGCGCAGCTCATAACGCGCGGCGTCGAGGACGAAGTCGTCCCAGCGCCAGAGTCCTCCCGGCGGTTCCGCGACGGCACGACCGGCCACCGATATACCCCATTTCCGCAGGCGCAATGGTGCAAATACGGGCCAACAGTACCGACCGGAGGTCGACGACGCGGGTCGACTAACGCCACCCGTCGGCGGCTCGGGCAGCACGCATCACCGCGTCGCAGAGCTCACGCAATTCGGAGCGGTCGGCGCCCTCCTCCAGCGCGGTGACCATGTCCTCCGCGGCGCACCGCACCTGATAGACGCGGTCGGACAGCACGGCGGCTTCGTCGGCACTGAGCACGACCGCATCGGCGGGAACCGAGGTCCCCTTGACCAGCGCCCGCTGCTCGTAGGCGCGTTGCCGACACGACTGCCGGCAGTACTGGCGCCGTCGACCCAGCCCGCTGTCGGCAACTTCGCGTCCACACCAGCGGCAATTCTGGGGTCGGGTTCGCGTGCGGGTGGGGGTGGCCTGAGGCGTCACAGCCAGACTCTAAACCCAAGCCCACAGCAATCCCGGTATCATCGACGGTCGAGTCGGGTCATCTCGGGGAACTCGTGACGGCGCCTGCGCGTTGGACGTCAGTACCCGATTCGCCGTGGGGCGGAGCCCGGGAAAACGCTTTTCACAGATTTTCGCAGAGGAGTTGACGATGGCTGATCGTGTACTGAGGGGCAGCCGACTCGGCGCGGTGAGCTACGAGACGGATCGCAATCACGACTTGGCGCCGCGTCAGGTCGCTCGCTACCGCACCGACAACGGCGAGGAATTCGACGTCCCGTTCGCCGACGACGCCGAAATCCCCGGCACCTGGCTGTGCCGCAACGGCATGGAAGGCACCCTCATCGAGGGCGACGTGCCGGAACCCAAGAAAGTCAAGCCGCCCCGCACGCACTGGGACATGCTGCTGGAGCGCCGCTCCATCGAAGAACTCGACGAGCTGCTCAAGGAGCGGCTGGACATCATCAAGACCCGTCGCCGCGGTAGCTGAGCGGCTTCAGCGAGCGGTACCGCGCGCCCGGTCGATGCGGGCGCGTATCCCCCACTGCGCGACCTTGACGATCGCTTCTCGGACGGTCGAGCCGTCCATCTTCGACTGTCCGTGCTCGCGCTCGGTGAAGGTGATCGGGACCTCGACGACGGTGAACCCGGCATTGATCGACCGCCACGTCAGATCGACCTGGAATCCGTAGCCCTTCGAGTCCACCGCGGACAAGTCGATCTTCTCCAGAACTTCGCGCCGGTAGGCGCGGTATCCGGCAGTGATGTCGTGGATATCGACGCCGAGCAAGATGCGCGAGTAGCCGTTGGCGGTGCGCGACAGGATCAGGCGGCGCCGGGGCCAGTTGCAGACCTCTCCCCCGTCGACGTAACGGGATCCGATGACCAGGTCGGCGCCGTTGTCGATCTCGTCGAGAAGCCGGTGCAGCTGCTCGGGCGCGTGGCTGCCGTCTGCGTCCATCTCCACCAGCACCGAGTACTGCCGAGTCAGCCCCCACGCGAACCCGGCGAGGTAGGCCGCACCCAGACCGTCCTTCGAGGTCCGGTGCATCACGTGGACCCGGTCGGGGTCGGCGAGCGCGAGCTCGTCGGCGAGATCGCCGGTGCCGTCCGGGCTGCCGTCGTCGACGACGAGAACGTCCACGTCAGGAGCTGCTTTGTGAACCCTCGAGACGATCGTCAACAGGTTGTCGCGCTCGTTGTAGGTCGGGATGATGACCAGAGTGCGTTCGCTGGGCCGCGCAGCGGATGTGCGGTCGCCGTTCAAGCCACCGGGGACGCTCATGCGGCTCCTTTGTTGTCTGCAGTGTCGTGGGGCATTGCTCGCCGGCCCCGCGTTCTCGCCGGTACGACTGATCCATTGTGCAGTATCGCGCCGACCACACCGGCCAGCCCGAGGGCGATCAGAGCTGCCTCGACATATGGCCCGAACCGCGTCGCCGGTGTCAGGGTGGTCTTGAGGCGAAGCTGGTGGTCGAGATAAGCCGGCTCAAAGAACCCGGTGCGGGCCAGTTCGCGGCCGTCGGGCGTGATCATCGCGCTGATGCCGGTGGTGCCGGCCACCACGGCGTAGCGGTCGTGTTCGACCGCGCGCAACTTGGCGAACGTCAGCTGTTGCTCGCTCATCGACTCGTCGAACGTCGCGTTGTTCGTCGGTACCGCCAGCAGCTGCGCGCCGCTGCGCACCGACTCGCGGGCGGCCCGGTCGAAGATGACTTCCCAACAGGTCGTGACGCCGACCGGCACCCCCGCCGCGCGCACGACGCCGTCGCCGTCACCCGGGATGAAATACCCCGCGCGGTCGGCGTAGGGCGAAAGCTTGCTGAACAGGCTGCGCCACGGCAGGTACTCGCCGAACGGCTGCACGATCTGCTTGTCGTGGCGGTCGGCCGGCCCGGTGCCGGGGTTCCAGACGATCACCGAATTCGTCGAAACCGGGTTCTCTCGGCTGTAACCGGGCGCCGCGACCACACCACCGACCAGGATCGGGGCGTCGATGGCCGCTGCAGCACTCGAGATCTGCTGGGCAGCATCGGCGTTGACCAACGGGTCGATGTCCGAGGAGTTCTCCGGCCAGATCACGAGTCTGGGCCGCGGTGCCCGTCCGGCGCTCACATCGTCGGCGAGTCGCAGCGTTTCACGGACATGGTTGTCGAGCACCGCTCGCCGCTGGGCGTTGAATTCCAGACCCAGTCGCGGCACGTTGCCCTGGACTGCGGCGACCGTGACCGGTGCGTCGTCTCCGGCACCCGAGCCTGAGGTGCGCACCTGAGGCCACACCAGCGCGGTGGCAAGCAGCACCACCGCGATGCTCAGCCCGGGCAGCACGACCGCCGGGGGCGCCTCGGTCCGGGTGGTCCGGTCGCGGCGCCACCAGTCGACGATCTCGATGGTCAGGGCGGCCAGACCGAAACCGACCAGCACGGTGGCGAATGACACCAGCGGGGCACCGCCAAGGTATGCCAACGGCAGCAGCGGACCGTCGGTCTGGGAGAACCCGACGGCACCCCACGGAAAGCCGCCGAACGGCACCGTGGACTTCAACCACTCCTGCGCCAACCACAGACCCGCGAACCACAGCGGCCAGCCCGGAACCCTGCGCACCAGCACCGCAACCAGGCCGAACAGGGCCGGGAACACGGCCTGCGCCGCGCTGAGCGCCAGCCAGGGCACCGCCCCGACCAAACCGCTGATCCACGGCAACAGTGGCAGGTAGAAAGCCAGACCGAAGAGAAATCCGTACCCCAGGCCACCGGCTGCAGTGGTGTTCGGGCGGGTCAGCACCCAGCTCAGGGCCGCCACCGCCACGATCGCCATGAACCACCAACCGATCGGAGGGAAGCTGGCGTAGAGGGCCAGCCCGGCTCCGATGCTGACGCTGAGGCGGGGTGAACGGTGCGCGATGGCGCGGCCGACACGCTTTCCGAGGTGCTCAGCCATAAATCGTCACGCCTTGGCGCACGGTCTGGCGGCAGCGTGGCAGGCGACCGTGCAGGGCGGGCAGCGCAGGGACGCGAGATCGCGGATCGGTCGACCAACGCGCCACCGCATCGGCCGGTGCGGCGACATCGAACTCCTCGGCGTCCCACACCGCGTAGCTGGCCGGCGCTCCCGGCACCAACATCCCGCTGACCCCGTCGCGCACCCCGCCGGCCCGCCACCCGCCACGGGTGGCTGCGGCGAACGCCGCACGGGCCGAGATGGCACTGCCCGGGCTCTGATGGTTGGTCGCCGCGCGGATCGCAGACCAGGGATTGAGGTCGGTCACCGGTGAATCGGAGCCCAGTGCGAGTGGCACGCCTCGGGATGCTAGCAGCGCGAACGGGTTGAGCCCGCGGGCCCGGGTCGCGCCGAGACGCTGCGCGTACATGCCGTTCTCGCCGCCCCACAGCGCATCGAAGTTGGGTTGCACGCTGGCGATCACGCCCCAGCCGGCGAGCTGGGCGACCTGTTCCTCCGAGACCATCTCCAGATGTTCGAGGCGATGGCCGCATCGGGCCAGGGCCACCGCGCCGCAGCGTTCGGCGACCCGCGCCAGCGCGCTCACCACCGTTGTGACGGCCGCGTCGCCGATGGCATGGAAGCCCGCGGTGACCCCGACTTCGGTACACGCGCCGAGATGCGCGGCGACGGCGTCGACATCGAGATAGCTGTTGCCGGTCGCGTTCGGGCAGTCGGTGGGGACGTCGGCGTAGGGGTCGTGCAACCACGCCGTGTGCGAGCCCAGTGCGCCGTCGACGAAGAGATCACCAGCCAGTCCGCGCGCCCGGGTTCCCCGCAGCAGGTCACGCGCGTCGTCGGCGGTGTTCACCGCCTCCCCCCAGTAGCCGACGACCTCGACTCCGTGGTCGAAATCCCGTAGCTCTCGCCAGTCGTCGAGCCCGGAGATCTCCGGTCCGGCACATTCGTGCACGGCCACGATTCCGCACGCGGCGGCCGCATCGAGCGCGGCGCGGCGAGCGTGGTCACGCTGGATGGCGGTGAGCGCGTCGCGAGCCGCGCGCCGGACCCGGTGATGTGCGTCTGCCCTCAGCGGCGCCTGGCCGTCAGCCGCTGTCACCCCGGCCCGAGCCCGCAGCGCCGACGACGCCGCCGCCGAATGGACGTCGATCCGGGTCAGATAGACGAGTCGGTCGCCGACCAGCGCATCGAGATCGGCGGTGCTGGGCGCGTCACGTTCCGGCCACGCCGTCTCGTCCCAGCCGTGACCCCAGAGCACGCCCTCGGGGTGGGCACCGACGAAATCGGCGACCATCTGCAAGCAGTGCCGCCGGGACTGCGCGGGCCGCAGGTCCAGCCCGGTCAGCATCAGACCCGTGGAGGTGGTGTGGAAATGACTGTCGACGAATGCCGGGGCGACGAAGCCGCCGTCGAGGTCGATGATCTCTGCGTCGGGAAACTGGTCACGGCCCACGTCATCGCGTCCGATCCAGGCCACGATCCCGTCCCGCACGGCCATCGCCGTGGCATCGGGCATGGTCGGGTTGTGGATGCGCCCGTTGAGCAGCAGCGCGGTGGCGCTCACTCCGGCAGACGCGGCTGGTCAGCCCGACCCGGTGGGGGTGCGTCACGGTCGACGTCGACCACCTCACCGTCGACGGTGATCACCTCGCTGTCGACGTCAACTACTTCACCGTCGATGTAGTCGCCTCGACCAGGGCGGCCCGCAGCCGCCGAGCCCATCGTGCTCACGCCGACGATCAGTGGGGCGCGCCGTGCCGCCAGCGCGGTGACCAGGGGGCGCGCCGCGGCACGGGTCGGTGGCAGCAGCAACAAGGCGCCCAGAACGGAGCTGGCGAGGCCGGGGATCACGACGAGCACCGTACCGAGTGCGACCAACACGCTGTCAGTGACGGCGCCCTGCGCCTGGCTGAGGGTCAGACCCGACCGCAACCGACGGACGTGACGGCGCAGCTGTGAGCCGGCCAGTGCCAGACCGATCACAAAGGTGCCGGCGAACAACAGCACGGTCCATCCGAAGCCGATCGTCGACGCCAGCGCGACCAGCACGGCCAGCTCGACGACCGCGTAGAGCAGAAACAGCCTCATCGCCATAGTCGGTTAACGCTCGGCCGCCGCCTCGGGTTCCTGGCTGGGTTCCCAGCTCAGGCCGGTGGCGCCTGGACCTCGATCGCGGCGTGCACCTTGTCGATACCGCCGCGCAGCATCGCTTGCGGGATGAAGTACCAGGCGTGGTTCCAGTACCGGCGAATGATCAGGTTGAACACCCGCCGCGTCTCGGATTTCGGCAGCATGCGAGCCACCGCGTCGACCGGCTCTCCTTTCACCTTGCCGAGTACCCCGCACTTCTGGATGGTCACGCGGGGCGTGTTCTTGATCCGCTTGGTCTTCCAAGAACCGTCGTCGGTGATGATCAGCAGCTTGTCGCCCTCGGGCACGCCCCAGACCGGTGTGGGCTTCGGCTTGCCGTCCTTGGTGAAGGTGGTCAGCAGCAGGTACTTCTCGCGGTAGACGTCCTGGAAGGTCGGAGCGGCCATGGCAGAGCTAATTGACCGGTTTGATCTCGATCGAAACGTTTTTCTCCATGCCGCCGCGAAGCTTCGAAAAGAAGTTGAAGGTCTTGCCGAGCAGTCCGTACCGCTTGCCCAGCGCGTCGTAGGTGGCGCCGTTGGCTGCCTTGTCCAGGACCTGTGCGGTTGCCTCGACCGCTTCTCCCTTGGGCTTGCCCGCCCGATCACATCGGGCGATGGTCACCCGGGAGGTATGGCGCAGACGTTTGACCTTCCACGATTTCTCCTGGGTGATCGCGATCAGTCCGTCGCCGGATGGCGCCGCCCAGATCGCGGTCGGCTTGGGCCGGCCGTCCTTGGTGAACGTGGTGAGCAGGATGTACTCCGACTGTGCGACGTCGGCGAAGGTAGCGGTCATGCCGCCAATCTAACGTCGGTGTTCAGGCGGCGTGTGACTGCCGCGGCGCTCTGGCGAACCCGAGTTGACGTTCCCTGCGTGGGATCGCCGCCCAGTTCCGTAACCTCACGGAGATTTCCCGTCGAGATTGCGCCGCTGTGTTACGTAACCGCCCCGAACACGGTTCCGTCCGGTCCCGACAAGGCGTCAGCCCTCCAGATCGCCCTCTGTCTCGAGGAGGACCTGTCGGAGACTGTCCAGCGTTGCCGGTTCAGGAGCAGCCCACAGTCCGCGACCGGCGGCCTCGAGAAGGCGCTCTGCCATGCCGTGCAACGCCCACGGGTTCGACTCGGCCATGAACTTGCGGTTCTCGTCGTCCAGAACGTAGCTCTGTGAGAGCTGCTCGTACATCCAGTCGGCCATCACGCCGGCAGTGGCGTCGTAGCCGAACAGATAGTCGACGGTGGCCGCCATCTCGAACGCCCCCTTGTAGCCGTGGCGGCGCATCGCGTTGATCCACCGCGGGTTGACCACCCGCGCACGGAACACCCGGGTCGTCTCCTCGCTCAGCGTGCGGGTGCGCACTGCGTCGGGTCGGGTGTTGTCGCCGATGTAGGCGGCGGGATCCTTGCCGGTCAGCGCGCGCACGGTGGCCACCATGCCGCCGTGATACTGGAAGTAGTCGTCGGAGTCGGCGATGTCGTGCTCGCGGGTGTCGGTGTTCTTGGCGGCGACGGCGATTCGGCGGTAAGCACGGTTCATGTCGTCGGTGGCCGGGGCGCCGTCGAGACCGCGGCCGTAGGCGAAGCCGCCCCATGCCGTATAGACCGCAGCCAGATCGGCATCGTCTCGCCAGTTGCGGCTGTCGATCAACTGCAGCAGTCCGGCGCCGTACGTGCCGGGCTTGGAGCCGAAAATCCTGGTGGTGGCCCGCCGTTGGTCACCGTGCTCAGCAAGGTCGGCCAACGTGTGGGCGCGCACGAAGTTGTCTTCGGCGGGCTCGTCGAGCTCGGCCACCAGCTGCACGGCGTCATCGAGCAGCGCCACGACATGCGGGAAGGCGTCGCGGAAGAATCCGGAAATTCGCACGGTGACATCGATGCGTGGACGTCGCAGCTCGGCCAGCGTGATCGGCTCCAGACTCACCACGCGTCGAGATGCGTCGTCCCAGACCGGCCGAACTCCCAGCAACGCAAAGACTTCGGCGATGTCGTCGCCGGCTGTGCGCATCGCCGAGGTGCCCCACACCGACAACCCGACCGACTCCGGCCACCGGCCATGATCGCTGCGGTAACGCTCCAGCAGCGAATCCGCCATCGCCACACCGGTTTCCCATGCCAGTCTCGACGGCACGGCCTTGGGATCGACCGAGTAGAAGTTGCGCCCGGTGGGCAGCACGTTGACCAGTCCGCGCAGCGGGGATCCCGACGGTCCTGCCGCGATGTAGCGCCCGTCGAGCGCACGCAGGATCTGGTCGATCTCGGCGGCTGTTCCGGCCAGCCGCGGTACCACCTCGGTCGCCGCGAAACGCAGGATCGCGGCCACGTCGGCATCATCGGTCAGCGAGTCGACCACCGCCGAATCCCAGCCGCTGTCCTGCAGCGCCACCACGAGCTCGCGGGCGCGAGCCTCTGCCTCGTCGACGGCGACACGCTCGTCGGTGCCATCCTCGGCCAGGCCGAGCGCCTGGCGCAGCCCGGGCACGGTCTGCTCCCCACCGAAGAGTTGACGGGCCCGCAGAATCGCCAGCACCAGGTCGACTTCGTCCTCACCCTGGGGAGCGAGCCCGAGTATGTGCAAACCGTCGCGAATCTGGACGTCCTTGATCTCACAGAGCCAGCCGTCGACGTGCAGCAGCATGTCGTCGAAGGAATCCTCGTCGGGCCGGTCCTCGAGTCCGAGGTCGTGGTCCATTTTCGCGGCTCGCATCAGCGTCCAGATCTGCTGCCGGATGGCCGGCAGCTTGCCCGGGTCCAGGGCCGAAACCGTCGCATGCTCGTCGAGCAGCTGCTCCAGCCGCGCGATGTCGCCGTAGGTTTCCGCCCTGGCCATCGGCGGGATGAGGTGGTCGACCAAAGTGGCGTGGGCTCGGCGCTTGGCCTGCGAACCCTCCCCTGGATCGTTGACCAGGAAGGGGTAGATCAGCGGGAGATTCCCCAGCGCGGCATCGGTTCCGCAGGACGCCGACATGCCCAGCGTCTTGCCGGGCAGCCATTCGAGGTTGCCGTGCTTGCCGAGATGAACGACAACATCAGCTTTGAAAGTCGAGGAGCTGTTTCCGAATTCACCACCGAGCCATCGATATGCCGCAAGGTAGTGATGGCTGGGCGGCAGGTCGGGGTCGTGGTAGATGGCCACCGGATTCTCGCCGAATCCGCGCGGCGGCTGGACGAGGATCACGATGTTTCCGCTGACCATTGCGGCGATGACGATCTCGCCGTCCGGGTCGCGGCTGCGGTCGACGAACAGTTCGCCGGGCGGCGGGCCCCAGTGCTCGATGATCGCGTCGGCCAGATTCTGCGGCAGGGTGGCAAACCATGCGCGGTAATCCTTGGCGGACACGCGAATCGGGTTTCCGGCCAGCTGGCTGTCGGTGAGCCAGTCCGGGTCCTGACCGCCCCGTTCGATCAGGGTGTGGATCAGCGCGTCACCATCGCCGGAGGCGATGATCGTGCCAAGGTCACCGGAGGCCAGCCCAGGGACCTCGCCAATGTCGTAGCCGGCATCACCCATGGCCTGCAGCAGCCGAATCGCACTGGCCGGGGTGTCCAGACCCACGGCGTTGCCGATCCGCGCGTGTTTGGTGGGATAGGCCGAGAAAACCAGCGCCACCCGCTTGTCTGCGGGAGCAACCGAGCGCAACCGGCCATAGCCGACCGCCAGTCCGGCCACTCGGGCACACCGCTCGGGATCGGCAATGTAAGAGATCAGACCTTCGTCGTCAATCTCCTTGAACGAGAACGGGACAGTAATGATGCGGCCGTCGAATTCGGGTACCGCGACCTGGGTGGCGACATCCAGCGGGGACATGCCGTCGTCATTGTTGTCCCAGTCCGACCTCGAGCTGGTCAGACACAACCCCTGCAGAATCGGCACGTCCAACTGGGCCAGATGGGCAACGTTCCAGGTGTCGTCCGCTCCTCCGGCCCCGACCGCCGCCGGGGTGGCGCCGCCGGCAGCGAGCACCGTGGTGATCAGCACATCGGCGGTTCCGAGCAGCCGCAGCAGCTCGTCGTCAGCGGTGCGCAGCGATGCGCAGAAGACCGGAAGCGGCACGCCTCCGGCGTTCTCGATCGCATCGCACAGCGCCTCGATGTAGCCGGTGTTGCCGGCGAGATGCTGTGCGCGGTAATACAACACCGCGACGGTGGGCCCGGGCCGCTGAACAGATCCGGCGGCGGGCCGCTGCAGCAGTCCCCAGGTGGGCGTGGCGACCGGTTCGGCAAAGCCGAACCCCGTCATCAGCACGGTGTCGGAAAGGAAGGCGTGCAGGTTCTTCAGGTTGGGCACCCCGCCCTGGGCGAGGTAGATGTGAGCCTGCAGCGCGACACCTGCTGGAGTAGTGGAGTGCGCCATCAAGTCTGCGTCGGCAGCCTGCTCGCCGCTGACCACTACCGTCGGGATACCGGTGGCGACCACCGCGTCGATGCCGTCCTCCCAGGCGCGGTAGCCACCGAGAATTCGGATGACCACAACCTCGGATCCGGAGAGAAGCTCGTCGAGCTCACCGTGGACCAACCGCGTCGGGTTCGCCCACCGATACGGCGCGCCGCTGGCCCGGGCGGTGATCAGGTCAGTGTCCGACGTGGACAACAGCAGAACGGTGGGCGCGTTGTCAGCGGGGGCGACGGGCTCTGTCACCCCCTATTCGTACCGTACGGACGCGCCGCCGCCAGACGCCCGTCAGCGGTGCGGGTTCCAGCGGGCGTACCAGGTCTGCCCGTAGGGCAGCCCGAGAAAGCCGATGAGCGCGAGGACGACAGCGGCGATGACGATGACGGACAGCATGAGGAGGTCCTTTCCGGCGTCCCGCGACATCGCGGGTCGACACGCCAGACGGTACCGCCGGTACCGGGTTTTCAGACGATGGTGTGCGGGACGGAACTGTCCGCTCAACGAAGTGGCGCTCGTCACAACCAATGTCACTGCGGGGTCAGTTGGCGTTCGCCCGCGCGCTGGGCACCCCCACCCGGGCGCACCCGACGGTGACCTCGCGCGGGGCCGCGGTGCTGCCCATCGACTCGCGCTACGACAAGGCCAACAGCTGGCACACCGACGTGACGTTCGTCGACCGGATCCCGAAGGCGTCGCTGCTGCGGGCCGTCACCCTGCCGCCCTACGGCGGCACCACTGCGTAGGCGTCGACGGAGGCCGCCTACGACCAGCTGCCGGCTCCGCTGCGCGTGCTCGCCGAGAGCCTGTGGGCGGTACACACCAACCGCTACGACTACGCCGCCGACACCGAACGCCAGTACCGGGCCCAATTCGTTTCGGACTACTACGAAACCGAGCATCCGGTGATACGTGTGCACCCGGAGACGGGCCGGCGGGTGCTGCTGCTCGGTCAGTTCGTCAAGCAGTTCGTCGGTCTGGGCGCCACCGAGTCGAATGCACTGTTCTCGCTGCTGCAAACGCGAATCACGCAGTTGGAGAACACGATCCGGTGGCACTGGGAACTCGGCGACCTGGCCGTGTGGGATAACCGCGCCACCCGGCACTACGCCGTCTCCGACTACGACGACCAGTTCCGGCGCCTCAACCGGGTGACCCTGGCCGGCGACGTCCCGGTCGACGTGCACGGCGCGCCCAGCCGGGTCATCGCCGGGGACGCCTCCACGAATTCGCAGGTCGTCACCCCGGTCCGGCTGGCCGGTTGACAGCGGCGGGACTTGTACCGTGGACAGGTGGCCAGATCGCGGGACGATGACGCCTGTCCGGGCGCGCTGCAGACCCACTCCGCCGCCGACGGCGAGTTGGCCCGTGTCCGGCTGCCCGGTGGGGTGCTGGGCGCTGCGCAGTTGGAGGCGATGGCGCTGGCCGCGATCGACCACGGCTCGGCCACGCTGGAACTGACCTCCCGCGGGAATCTGCAGATCCGCGGCGTGCAGGACACCGGGGCGGTCGCCGCGACGCTCGTGGCGGCCGGGCTTCTGCCCTCGCCGACACACGAACGGGTGCGCAACATCGTCGCGTCACCGCTGTCCGGGCGCTCCGGCGGCCTCACCGACACCCGGGGGCTGGTGGCCGCGCTGGACGCGGCGATCCGGCAGGACCCGCGTCTGGCGGAGCTGCCGGGGCGGTTCCTGTTCGGCCTCGACGACGGCCGCGGCGACGTGTCCGGACTGGCCGCCGACGTTGCCGTCCATGCCGTCGGCGACGCCACCATGGCGGTGCTGCTGGCCGGCCGCGACAGCGGATTGCGGGTGGCACGCGACCAGGTGGTGGGCACACTCACGGCGTTGGCACATCGATTCCTCGATGTGCGCGGAACGGCGTGGCGGGTGGCCGAACTCGCCGCCCCGGAGGCCGTGCTCGACCGAGAGCCCGACGCGCCACCGGGGGCCACGTGGCCGGCACGGACGCGGCCACCCGTCGGCTGGATCGAACAGGACGACGGACGCGTCACGCTGGGCGCCGCGGTGCCCCTGGGCGTGCTCGACGCCCACACTGCACGATTCCTGGCCGCGGTGGCATCACCGATGGCCGTCACGCCATGGCGGTCGGTCCTGCTGTTCGACCTGGACGAAGGTGTCGCCGACACCGCGTTGCGGGTGCTGGCCCCACGGGGCCTGATCTTCGACGAGAACTCGCCGTGGCTGGACGTCTCCGCGTGCACCGGCGTTCCCGGCTGCGCTCGGTCTGCAGCCGATGTGCGCGCCGACGCTGCGGCCGCGGCTCGCGCCGCCGGCCCCGCAGAGGTGACTCACCGCCACTACGTCGGGTGCGAACGGGCGTGCGGCAGCCCCGGCGCCGGGCAGGTGCTGATCGCCACCGGAGACGGTTATCGACCGTTGTCGGGCCACCTCTAGGGTGAGCACGTGCTCGACTACATCCGCGACGCCGCCGAGATCTACCGGCAGTCGTTCGCGACCATCCGCGACGAAGCCGACCTGGCAAGATTTCCCGACGACGTGGCACGCGTGGTCGTGCGGCTGATCCACACCTGCGGCCAGGTGGATCTCGCCGAGCACATCGCCTACACCGACGACGTCGTGACCAGGGCACACGCCGCGCTGTGCGACGGCGCGCCAATTCTGTGCGACTCGTCGATGGTCGCCGCGGGGATCACCCGGTCCCGCTTGCCCGCCGACAACGAGGTCGTATCCCTCGTCGGTGACCCGCGCGCCGCCGCGCTGGCCGCCGAGCAGGGCACCACTCGGTCGGCGGCGGCCGTCGACCTGTGGGCCGACCGAATGCCGGGAGCCGTATTTGCCGTCGGCAACGCCCCGACCGCGTTGTTCCGCATGCTCGAGCTCGTCGACGAGGGGGTCGGTGCGCCGGTGGCGGTGTTGGGCGGACCGGTCGGGTTCGTCGGCTCGGCGCAGTCCAAAGATGAGCTGATTGGTGACCCCAGAGGAATGTCGTACCTGCTGGTCAGTGGTCGACGCGGCGGCAGCGCCATGGCCGCGGCAGCCGTGAACGCGATTGCGGCAGAACAGGAATGACTGGGCGCGGGACGCTGTGGGGTGTCGGGCTCGGCCCGGGCGACCCAGAACTGGTGACGGTCAAGGCCGCGCGGGTGATCGGTGCCGCCGATGTGGTGGCCTATCACAGCGCGCGGCACGGCCGCAGCATCGCCCGCGGCATCGCCGCGCCGTATCTACGTGACGGCCAGATCGAGGAGCACCTGGTCTATCCGGTGACCACCGAGGTCGCCGACCATCCCGGCGGCTACGCCGGCGCGATGGAGGACTTCTACCGCGAGGCCGCCGAGCGCATCGCTGCGCATCTGGACGCCGGGCGCGACGTCGCATTGCTCGCCGAGGGTGATCCGCTGTTCTACAGCTCCTACATGCACATGCACACCCGGCTGACACAGCGCTTCGACGCCACCATCGTGCCCGGAGTGACGTCGGTCAGCGCGGCGTCGGCCGCCGTGGCGACCCCGCTGGTGCAGGGCGAGCAGGTGCTGACCATCCTGCCCGGAACCCTGCCGACCGACGAGCTGGCGCGCCGGCTGGCCGACACCGACGCCGCGGTGGTCATGAAGCTCGGCCGGTCATATCCGCGGGTGCGCGAGGCTCTGTCCGCGGCTGGCCGCCTCGACGACGCGTTCTACGTCGAGCGGGCCAGCACCGACCGCCAGCGCGTGCTGGCCGCCGCCGACGTCGACGACGGCTCGGTGCCTTACTTCTCGCTGGCCATGCTGGTCGGGCGGCCGACTGTTCCGGCGGGCACCGGCGGCGTCACGGTGGTCGGACTCGGGCCGGGCGACGCGCAGTGGACGACCCCGCAATGCCGTCGCGAATTGGCCGCGGCAACCGATCTCATCGGCTACGCCCCCTACCTGGACCGCGTCCCGGTCCGGGACGGACAACAGCGCCACCCCAGCGACAACACCGACGAGCCCGCCCGCGCTCGGCTGGCCTGCGAACTCGCCCAGCAGGGACGGACCGTTGCCGTCGTGTCGTCTGGCGATCCGGGCGTTTTCGCGATGGCCACCGCGGTCCTCGAGGAGGCCAAGCAGTGGCCGGGCGTCGAGGTACGGGTCATCCCCGCCATGACCGCCGCGCAGGCGGTCGCCAGCCGGGTCGGCGCGCCGCTGGGCCACGACTACGCGGTCATCTCGTTGTCCGACCGGCTCAAACCATGGGACATCATCGAGCGCCGGTTGCGCGCCGCGGCTGAAGCCGACCTGGTGCTGGCGATCTACAACCCCGCGTCCAGAACCCGCACCTGGCAGGTCGGCGCCATGCAACAGCTGCTGCTGGCCCACCGCGACCCGAACACTCCGGTGGTCATCGGACGCGATGTCGCCGGGCCTGCGGAGTCGGTGACGGTGGTGCGCCTGAATGATCTGGAGCCGGCGCAGGTCGATATGCGTTGCCTGCTCATCGTCGGCTCCTCACAGACCCAATGGCATCCGGCCGACTCGGACGGGACACCCGACCGAGTGTTCACCCCGCGCTACTACCCGACCGGCTTCTGACCCAGGATCCGGTCGGCCTCCCGCAGACCGCTGAGGTAGGCGCCATGCGTGGTCGCCCAGAACCGTCGATGGGTCGCCTCCCCCGCGAACGCCAGCCGGTCCCCGACCGGCTCAGCGAGCGTGCGCTGATCATCAGGGCTCGATCCGACCGCCAGATAGCTGTAGGAGCCACGAGCGTAGGGATCGGCCGCCCAGCGGGTCACAACGGCCCCGACGGGCTTCGGGGCGCGCAGAGATTCGACCACGTCAGCGACTGTGCGAGCATCCGAATGCGCCTCGCGGGCAAGGGCATTGGTGCCGCCGCGAAGCCCTACCAACAGCGCAACGTCGGTGAACCGCAAGCCGTTGACCAGATCCGACACCGGCTGGTCGCGGCCTGGGATGCCGACCATGTCCACCTCGCGCGGCCAGAACGGCTCATCGAAGCGTAGAACGACCTTGTCGAGCAGACCGAACCCGAGTCGCTCGATCGCCCGCCTCTTGTCGTGCGGCAGCGGCGGATCGAAGGCGATCACCCCCGCCTTGAGCACGCCCAGTGGCACGGTGAGGATGACCTGGCTTGCCTCGATGACCCCCTGCGAGGTGTCCACCCGCACCACGGACCCGCCGTACCGGATGCCGGTCACCGCGCAGTCCAGCGTGACGTCCAGGCCATCGGCCAGGTACTCGACGAGCTGTGTGTAACCGCCGGGCAGCAGGACGTCGGGACCATCGAGTTGATCCTCGCTGCCCAACCAGCGCAGCGACAGGTCCGCCGGGTCCGCGGCGTACTCGGCGGTGATGGTCGAGGCGAGGCACCACTGGACGAGCGGGTCGTCGAGGTCGACCCGCCCGTCCAGGGCATCAGCGACGGAGGCGGTAACGGAGGCGTCGGCCGCTGTGGCGTAGAGGTCGTCCATCACGTCGGGCCAGGCACCGATCGCGGCCTCGACGGCAGCCGGGCCAACCGGTGCGCCGCCGTCGAGCACCACCACGTTGTCGAAGTCGGTCTCGACGGTACGCGCGCCTGCTTGTTCGGCGATGTTCGTCAGAGGGTTGTCCCGGGTGCCGTGCAACCACGCCGCGCCCACATCGATCGGTACGCCCAACGAGGTGTCGGTCCAGGTCCGCCCGCCCACCCGGTTGCGGGCCTCCAGCACCCTGACCGTTACTCCCGCGTCGGCAAGCCTGCGCGTCGCGGCCAAGCCTGCCATCCCAGCACCCACGACGACGATGCGTTCGCCGGCGAGATCGCGACCGTCCGAGCAGCCGGCCAGTGCAGGAGGCACGGCCAGCCCGGCAAGACCGGCGCCCAGTCCCAGCGCAAACGCGCGCCGCGACGTCGGGGGCATACGGTGTTGGTACCACGCCGACGCTCCGACGTCTCGCGACTGATCGTTGACAGTCGTCTCACATCGTTGACAGTCGTCAGAAGCCCCGGCTAGGGTCGCGCGACAAGGTCAGGAACGGAAGGCGCCGCCCGTGCAGTCTGGATTACCGGTGCGCTCGCCGACCGACCGGCGCCAGCCGCAGAAGAGCGACCTACGCCGCACCGCGATCCTGGAATCGCTGGATCATCATCTCCGCGAGTCGGGATTCGACGGACTCAACATCGCTGACGTAGCCCGACAGGCCGGCGTCACGCGTTCGGCGTTCTATTTCTACTTCGAGAACAAGGCCGCTGCGGTGGCCGCGCTGCTGGAACCGATGTACGACGACGGATTCATGGCCGGCAACCTGCTCAGCGATACCGGCAGCGGGCCCCGCGATCGGATCCGCGGCATGCTCGAAGCGCTGCTCGACACCGTCGACCACCACCGATACCTCCTGCAGGCGATGTTGGAGGCCCGCGCCACCAGCGCCGCGATCCGCCGGGTCTGGGACGACGCGCGGGAATCGTTCGTCGCCTCGGTGGCAGCGGTGATCACCGGCGAACGCGCCGAGGGGCGCGCACCCGCCGGCGCGGCAGCCGAGGTGCTGGCCAGCATGCTGCTGGAATTCAACGACAGGTTGATGGAGCGCTACACGGTCGGCGGCCGGTTGAGCCGTGCCGAACTGCTGGCCGGGGCCGAGACGATCTGGTTGCGCGCGATCTACGCCGGCGACGGCGAGTAAAAGGAAGGCGGTCCGAGTGCCGATACCCCGCAAACCTGAGGACCTCACGGCCGAGTGGCTGAGCTCGGTGCTGGACACCGGTGTCGGCGCTGTGGAGGTGGTCGCCATCGGCACCGGCCAGACCGGCGCCACCTACCGCGTCACCGCCAGCTACCTGCAAACTGCCCAACTGCCCACTCCACCAAAGACTTTCGCGGTCAAGCTGCCCGCCCAAGATGACCAGGTGCGGGAGCGGGTGGCTCTCGGATACGTCTCCGAGGTGGACTACTACACCACCATCGCCAAGGATGTGGCCATCCCCGCGCCGGATTGCTACTACAGCGAAATTTCCTCTGACGGAAAGGATTTCGTACTGGTGTTGGCTGACATGGCGCCTGCCGAGCAAGGCGACCAGATCGCCGGGTGCACCCCCCAGGAGGCGGTGTTGGCCGTCGAGGCGCTGGCCGGGCTGCATGGGCCGACCTGGAACGACCGGCGCTACTTCGACATGCCCTCGATCGTGATGCCCAAGCCCGGCGATGAGGCCGCCGCCGGCGGGATGGGCGAAGTGGCCAAGATGGCGGCCGACATCACGCTGGACAAGCTCGGCGCTTCCATCAGCGACGAGGACCGGGACACGCTGCTGACCTCGATGGGCCTGGTCACGCCCTGGCTCCTCGCGGTGCCCGACAGATTCTCGCTGATGCACGGTGACTATCGGCTCGACAACCTGCTCTACGACCCGGACCGCACCCGCGTCACCGTCGTGGATTGGCAGACTCTCGGGCTCGGGCTCCCCAGCCGAGATCTTGCCTATTTCACCGCGACCAGTCTGTTGCCGGAGACCCGAGCCGGCGTCGAACGCGACCTGGTGCGGCGCTACCACGCCGCGCTGTCCGGCCACGGCGTCAGCGGCTATGACATCGACACCTGCTGGCACGACTACCGGCTCGGAGTGTTGCAAGCACCGCTGATCACCGCGCTGGGCACCGCGTTCGCGTCGTCCACCGAGCGAGGCGACGAGATGATGCTGACCATGCTGCACCGCGGCTGCCGGGCGATCCGCGACCTGGACACGATCGACCTGGTCAGGTCGTATCAGGCTTCGTCACCGACCACTGTGTGACCGGCATCGCCGGACGCCAGCCGGAAAACGATCCGACCGCTTCGCCTTGATAGTGCTGGTAGCGCCGCAGTTCCCCGCCGTATTGTGAATGCCACTGCGCGAGAACGGCTTCGGACTCCACGGTGACGGCATTGGCGACGAGTCGCGCGCCGTCGGGCAACGCTTCCCAGCAGGCGCCCAGCAAGCCGAGCTGACTCACCCCGCCGCCGACGAAGATGGCGTCGGGTGTCGAGGCGGCGGCGAAAGACTTCGGCGCGCCGGCGCTGACGTTTACATCAACGCCGTGGGCGGTGATGTTTTCGACAATGCGGTCGCGCCGCCGTTCGTCGCGCTCGAAGGCCACGGCACGACACGCCGGGGCGCTGCGGCACCATTCGACAGCGATGCTGCCCGACCCGGACCCGACGTCCCACAGCAATTCTCCGGGTCGCGGCGCCAAGGCAGCAAGTGTCACCGCACGCATCATCTGCTTGGTGATCTGACCGTCATGGGCAAACAGGTCATCGGGCAACGCTGCGCCGCGACGCTGGTCGGGCAGGTACAACACGGCCATCACATTGAGGTCGTCAACGTCGGCCGGCGCCTGGTCGGCCCACTCGCGCGCGGTGGCAGCGCGGCGACGCTCGGCCGGGCCGCCGAGTTGCTCGAGCACGGTGATCTGCGAATCGCCCCGGCCGGTGGCTACCAGCAGCCCGGCCAGCGCGACGGGCGTGGACCCATCTCGCGACAGCACGACGGCCTGCCCGCCGCGCCGCACGGCGGTGCGGGTGTGGCCGGTGACAAGGCTGATCACCTCGGTATCCGGCACGGCCCAGCCGAGCCGTGCGCACGCCAGCGTCACCGACGACACGTGCGGCAGCACCGTCACCCGGCCGGTCCCGTGCAACCGGATCAGCGACGTCCCGACTCCGTGCAGCAGCGGATCGCCGCTGGCAACCACGTGCACGTCGCCGTCAGTGCCGTCGAGCAGCCCGCGCAGCGCCGGTAGCATCGGCGAGGGCCAGGTCCGCCGCTGCGCCGACACCGACCCGTCGAGCAGGTCGAGCTGGCGCGGTGACCCGTAAACGACGGTGGCCCGTTGCAGTTCGGCACGTGACGCCGGCGCCAACCCGGTCACACCGTCGGCGCCGATCCCGACCACCACGATCCTGCTCACCGCGGAAGCCTCCGCCAGATCGCTTGCGGCAACAGTCTCATGACCGCGAACACCGGTTTGAGGATCCACGGCACCCACACCTGTGAACGGCCACGACGCAGGGCTCGCACGGCGGCCTCGGCGACCTCGACGGGCGTGGCGGAAAACGGCGCCGGCGCCATGCCTTCGGTCATCCGCCCGATCACGAAACCCGGACGCACCACCAGCAGGCGGACCCGCGAACCGTGCAATGCGTCAGCCATCCCACTGCAGAATCCGTCCAGGCCCGCCTTGGCTGATCCGTACACATAGTTGGCCCGACGCACCCGCACACCTGCCACCGAGGAGAACGCCACCAGCGTCCCTCCGCCGGCCGCGCGCATCCGGTCAGCCAGCACGGTGAGCAGGCTGACCTGCGCGACGAAATCGGTGTGCACGATTGCCGCGGCATGGCTCGGATCGCGTTCGGCGCGTGCCTGATCACCGAGCACGCCGAACGCCAGCACCGCGACGCCGATGGCACCGTGGCCGGTGATGATCGCGTCGACCACCTCGGAGTGGGAGACCAGATCGTCGGCGTCGAACTCGACAGTGTGCACCGCCGCCGCGCCGGCCTGCCGCATCGCCGCGATCTGCTCGCCGAGGTCGTCGGCACGGCGCGCAGCCAGGATCACCGTCGCGTCCCCGGCCAGCCGGCGGGCCAGCTCGGTGCCGATCTCACTACGCCCGCCGAAGATCACGACCGGGCCGGCCATCGTGTCATCCACGGCTGCGATTATCGCCTGCGCTAGCGTGGGGCCGATGTCTACACCCGGTCGCAAGGCGACTACCAAGCTGACCACCGACGCGCTGGCCTTTCTGACCGAGCGTCACCTGGCCATGCTGACCACGCTGCGCAACGACGGGTCCCCGCACGTCGTGGCCGTGGGGTTCACCTTCGACCCGCAAACCCACATCGCGCGGGTGATCACCACGGGTGGGTCGCAGAAGGCGGTCAACGCCGAGCATCGCGGAGTGGCGGTGCTCAGCCAGGTCGACGGAGCCCGGTGGCTTTCCCTGGAAGGCAAGTCGAAGGTCCGCACCGACAGCGACAACGTGCGCGACGCCGAGCTGCGCTACGCCCAGCGCTACCGCACCCCGCGTCCGAACCCGAGGCGGGTCGTGATCGAGGTCAAGATCGAGCGGGTGCTGGGTTCGTCGAGCCTGCTTGACCGCGGCCAGAGCTGATGGCCCGTCAGCGCACCGGCACCACGGTCAAGCCGTGTGGGCCGTTGTTCACCGGTTCGGCACCGGAGCCGGTGACGATCACGATGTCCTCGATCCGCGCGCCCCATTCGCCGGCGAAGTAGATTCCCGGCTCCACCGAGAACGCCATGCCCTCCTGCAGCGGAAGCGAGTTGCCCGCGACGATATAGGGCTCCTCATGCACCGACAGACCGATGCCGTGGCCGGTGCGGTGCACGAATGCCTCGGAAAGCCCGGCGGCAGCCAGGACGTCGCGCGCCGCGGCGTCGACCTGCTCGGCGCTCACCCCGGGGCGTACCGCGGCCACCGCCGCGCGCTGCGCCTCCTCGAGGACCCCGTACCGTCGACGCACCTCGTCGTCGGGTTCGCCGATGCTGTAGGTCCGGGTGCAGTCGGAGTTGTAGCCGACCCCGTACGGACCGCCGATGTCGACGACGACGATGTCCCCCTCACGCAGCTGCCGATCCGAGCATTCGTGATGCGGGTCGGCCCCGTGCGGTCCGGAGCCGACGATGATGAATGCCACCGCCGAATGTCCTTCGGCGACAATTGCTTCGGAGATGTCGGCGGCCACTTCGGCTTCGGTGCGGCCGGGAGCGAGGAATTCGGGCACTCGGGCGTGCACGCGGTCGATCGCCGCACCGGCGGCGCGCAGCGCGTCAAGCTCGGCACCGTCTTTGATCATCCGCAGTGTGCGCATGACGTCAGTGGCCAGCAGCGGCACCACCCCGAGCGTCTGCGCCAACGGCAACAGGTGCAGCGCTGTCATCGATTCGGTGACCGCCACGGAAGGCTGCGGCGATCCGGCGAACGCATCGGCGACCAGAGCATAGGGATCATCGCCGTCGACCCAGTCGCGCACCGTGACACCTAGTTGGGGCACCGCGGAGTCCTTCAGCGCGGCGAGCTCCAGGCGGGGTACCACGATCGTGGCGTCGCCGGTGGCCGGCACCACCAGTGCGGTCAGCCGTTCGAACGTCTGCGCGCGGGAACCGGTGAGGTACCGCAGGTCGTATCCGGGCGTGATGACCAGACCCGCCAGCCCGGCGTCGGCGGCAGCCCGCGCGGCGGCCGTCATCCGTTCGGCGTAGACATCAGTGCTGAATCGACCGTCGGACATGACCATCAGGCTAGTCAGCACCCTGGCAGGATGTCGGGGGTGACTGCCCCTCTGGTGCTCCTCGACGGCGCGAGCATGTGGTTTCGGTCCTACTTCGGTGTCCCGTCATCGATCACCGCACCCGATGGCCGGCCGGTCAACGCGCTGCGTGGCTTCCTCGATGCGGTCGCCACGGTGATCACCCGCGAACAACCGCACCGGCTGGTGGTGTGCCGCGACGACGACTGGCGCCCGCAGTGGCGGGTCGACCTGATCCCGTCCTACAAGTCGCATCGGGTGGTCGAGGAGAGTCCCGACGATGAACCCGACGTGGAGGAGATCCCCGACGATCTGACCCCGCAGGTCGACATGATCTTCGAGATCCTCGACGCGTTCGGCATCGCGACCGCCGGCGCGCCACACCATGAGGCCGACGACGTGCTGGGCACGCTGGCCGAGCGCGAACGTGCGGACCCGGTGGTGGTGGTCAGCGGTGATCGCGACCTGCTGCAGCTGGTGCGAGACGAGCCCGTCCCGGTACGCGTTCTCTATTTGGGCCGCGGCCTGGCCAAGGCAACCAAGTACGGTCCGTCCGAGGTCGCCGAGAACTACCAGGTGCCCGTCGATCGGGCCGGGCCGGCCTACGCCGAGCTGGCGTTGTTGCGCGGCGATCCCAGCGATGGGCTACCGGGTGTGGCCGGCATCGGGGAGAAGACCGCGGCGTCGCTGCTGGCCAGATTCGGGTCGCTGGAACAGATCCTGGCCGCCGCGGAGGACCCCCGCTCATTGCTGTCGAGGTCACACCGCAGCAAGTTGCGCAGCGCCGCCGACTACATCGCGGCCGCCACCTCGGTTGTCCGGGTGGCCACCGATTGCGACGTGGACTTCTCCACTGACAGCGACACATTGCCGCTGGCGGCCCGCCATCCCCGCAAAGTGGCCGAACTCGCCGAACGCTACGGCGTGTCGTCGTCGATCGGTCGACTGCAGGCGGCGCTCGACAAACTGCCCGACTGAGCGCCTACCTGGGCCGACCGACCTCGTAGGTGCCGTTGTCGTCCTGGAAGGTCACCGTGACCTGGCGAATGGTGCCATCGATGCTGACCTCGCACTCGAAGGTGTCGCCGCGGCGCACGGTCGGGCTGACGCCGTCGTTGCACGTCACATTGTTGACGTTGGTGGCGCCGTAGCCGTTGGTCTCATCGGTCAGGATCTGCTGGACGCCCTGCTCGGCAGCAGCGATGTCGAGCTTGGTGGTGACGAAGAACCCGGGCCGCCAAAAGCCCATGACCAGCACCGCGATGACGACGACACCCACCAGCACGCCGACGACGGTGCCGATCACCGCCAGGGAACGCTTCGAGCCGTCGTCTGACCCCGGCGAGGGGTAGCCCGGGTACTGGCCGAACTGGCCGGGTTGCTGCCCGAACTGCCCGGGCTGCTGGCCGAACTGGCCCGGCTGTTGGCCGAACTGGCCGGGCTGCTGGCCGTATCCGGGCGCCGGCTGACCATAGGGCTGGCCGTAGCCCGGTTGTCCGTACTGACCCTGCGGGGGGTAGCCGGACGGCTGCCCGTACTGGTCGGTCGGCGGGTACTGCGGCTGCTGATACTGCGGATACTGCTGCGGGGTGTAGGCCGGCGGCTGCCACTGGGGTTGCTCGCCCCCGGGCGCCTGCGCCTGCTCCGACCCAGACGGCGGCTGCCAACCCTGGTTGGCGGTCGCGTCTCCGGTCGGTTGCTCCGCGCCCGACTCAGGCTGTTGACCCGGCCACGGCTGCGTCGGATCAGATCCCTGCGGTCCGCTCATTTCTCTCCTTGGTCGTGCCGTGCCTGCTGGGCCACACCCTACCCGGCATCAACAGCAACGACGCCGCGCCGGACGTCGTTGATGGCGCGTTTCGCCGTTGCCCGCAACACAGGCGACGGCGCTGCGCCGCGGACCTGATCAGCCAGATCGAGTACCTGGCGGCACCATCGCACGAAATCGCCGGCCGACATGGTTGATCCGTTGCCCGCCGTGTCGGACGCCGACAGCGCCGATGCCAGATCACCGGTGCGCGCCCAGCGATAGATGGCAGTGACGAAACCGTCGTCGGGTTCGCGGCTGTGGCTGATCCGGTGCCGTTGCTCGTCGGTGCGCAACTCCGCCCACAGCCGGCGGGTCTGGTTCAGGGCGCGGCGCAGCCGACCCGTCGGCACCTCGGCTCGCTCTCCTGATCCGCTGTCCCGCCGGGACTCGTAGACGACCGCAGACAGGGCCGCGGCCAGCTCGGCTGGATCCAGGTCGTCCCACACTCCGCTGCGCAGGCACTCGGCGACCAGCAGATCGCTTTCGCTGTAGATGCGGGCCAGCAGCCGTCCGGCGTCGGTCACCGCCGGCGTGTCCCCTTCGGCGCCGGTGATGAAGCCGCGCTCGGTCAGCAGCACCACGATGCGATCGAAGGTCAGCGCCAACGAGTTGGTCGCCGTTTCGATCTTCTTACGCAACGCTGCATTGTCCCGCTCGATCTTCAGATAGCGCTCTGCCGCACGGGCCCGGTCTTCCCGGTCGGTCAGCCCGTGGGCCGGATGGACACGTATCCGGTTGCGCAGCGCCGCCAGTTCCGGGTCGACGTCGGGTTCGGGCGCAGGCCCGGTGCGGCGGGCCCGCGCCGACGGCACGTCCAGCCCGGCTGCCGCCGAGCGCACCGCCGATGCCAGATCACGCCGTATCCGCGGATTACGGTGTTCCACCCGCTTGGGCAGGGTCATTCTGCCCACCGGCGGCGCCGCGCCGGTGTAGTCCGCCGACGAGATGCGCCCCGCCCAGCGGTGCTCGGAGAGCACCAGTGGTCGCGGATCCTCGTCGTCGCGTGCGGGTTCGAGCACGACGGCCAGTCCCCCGCGTTTCCCCTGCGTGATCGAGATGATGTCGCCGCGGCGCAACGCAGCCAGGGCGTCGTTGACGGCCTGCCGTCGTTGCAGCCGCGACGCCCGGGACTGCGATCTCTCCCGCGCGGTGAGCTGCGCGCGCAGGCGCACATAGTCCAGGATCGGCGCATCACGGCCGCCGAACTCGGTGGCCAACTCGTCGAGCATCCGTTCGCCACGCTCGACACCACGCACCAGGCCGACCACCGAGCGGTCTGCTTGATACTGCGCGAACGAGCGTTCCAGTAGCCGATGGGCCTGCTGTGGACCCATCTGGTGGACCAGGTTGATGGTCATGTTGTAGGTGGGTGCGAAAGAACTCCGTAGCGGGAAGGTCCGCGTGGAAGCCAGCCCGGCAACTTCGGCCGGATCCACCTCGGGGTTCCACAACACCACGGCGTGGCCCTCCACGTCGATACCCCGCCGACCCGCTCGACCGGTCAGCTGGGTGTACTCCCCCGGCGTCAGCGGCATGTGCTGTTCGCCGTTGAACTTCACCAGCCGCTCCAGCACGACGGTGCGGGCGGGCATGTTGATACCCAAAGCCAGTGTCTCCGTGGCAAATACCGCCTTGACCAGACCTGCTGTGAACAGTTCCTCCACGGTGTGGCGGAACGTGGGCAGCATGCCGGCGTGGTGGGCGGCCAGACCGCGCAGCAGACCTTCCCGCCACTCGTGAAAGTCCAGCACCACCAGATCGGTGTCGTTGAGCTCGGCGGTGCGCCGGTCGACGATATCGGCGATGCGGCGCCGTTCGGAGTCGGTGGTCAGCCGCAATGACGACCGCAGGCACTGCTTGACCGCGGCGTCGCAGCCGATACGGGAGAAAATAAAGGTGATAGCAGGGAGCAGGTCGCGCTGCTCGAGCACCGAGATCACATCGGGCCGCCCCGGCGTGCGGTAGATGCTCGGCCGGCCCCGACCGCGTGGTTGCCAGTCCGCCAGCCGGTCGGCCTCGCGCCGGTGGGCGATGTGGCGCAGCAATTCCGGGTCTACCGCCGGTCCGCGCGTGGACACGGCCGCGTCGGCGCCGCGGTAGTCGAACAGGTCGAGCAGCCGCTTGCCGACCAGGACGTGCTGCCACAACGGCACCGGTCGGTGCTCGTCGACCACCACTGCGGTGTCGCCGCGGACGGTCTGGATCCAGCCACCGAACTCCTCGGCGTTGCTGACCGTGGCCGACAGTGACACCAGCCGCACCTCTTCGGGCAGGTGCAGGATGACCTCCTCCCACACCGCGCCGCGCATCCGGTCGGCCAGAAAGTGCACCTCGTCCATCACGACGTAGGAGAGGTTGTGCAGGGCGGGAGAATCGGCGTAGAGCATGTTGCGCAGCACTTCGGTGGTCATCACCACGACATCGGCATCGCCGTTGATGGCCTGGTCTCCGGTGAGCAGACCGATGCGTTCGGGGCCGTAGCGGCGCACCAAGTCGTTGTGCTTCTGGTTGCTCAGGGCTTTGATCGGCGTGGTGTAGAAGCACTTTCGCCCGGCGGCCAGCGCCAGATGGACCGCGAACTCTCCCACCACCGTCTTGCCGGCACCGGTGGGGGCGCACACCAGTACCCCGTGCCCATTGGCCAGCGCCTCACAGGCGCGGCGCTGGAAATCGTCGAGCTCGAAGGAGAGTAGCGCGGTGAATGCAGCGATCTGCGGCTGCGCCGGAACGGGATCAGGTCGCGTCGTCATCGACCACAAGTCGCGACGGTGTGGGCACCGCCGACGGCCTTTCCAGTGGCTCGGCTGAATCGATGGGAGCCGCTTCGTCGTCGGCCACCGAGTTCAGCGCGGCGCGACGGGCCCGGCTCTTGTCGGAGAACCGGGCCACCTGGATGGCGAACTCCATCAGCGCGGTGATCGCCAGCGCCAATGCCAACATCGAGAACGGGTCCGAACCCGGGGTGGCGAATGCGGCGAAGACGAACACACCCATGATCAACCCGCGGCGCCACGCCTTGAGTCTCTCGTAGGTCAGCACCCCGACCATATTGAGCATGATGATCAGCAACGGGAACTCGAAGCTGATGCCGAACACCAGCAGCAGGTTGATCAGAAAACCGAAATATTGTTCACCGGACAGCGCGGTCACCTGAACGTCACTGCCGATGGTCAACAGGAAGCCCAACGCTTTGGCCAGCACCACATAGGCCAGCAGCGCTCCAGCGACGAACAACCCCGCGCCGACGGTGACGAAAGCCACCGCGAAGCGACGCTCCTTGGCGTAGAGCCCTGGTGTGATGAACGCCCACAGCTGATACAGCCAGACCGGACACGCGAGCACGATGCCCGCCGTCAGGCCGACCTTCAGCCGCAGCATGAACTGGTCGAAGGGCGCGGTGGCCAGCAACCGGCATTCCCCGTCGGGTGTGATGGAGGCCCGAGCAGAGTCCGGCAACGCACAGTAAGGTCCGCGCAACCAGTCACCCAGGCTGGGCAGACCGAAAAATCCGTGGCCGTACCACACGAAGCCCACGATGGTGGTCAGCACCACCGCGAGCACCGAGATCAGGAGCCGGGAACGCAGCTCGGTGAGGTGCTCGACGAGAGACATGGTGCCGTCGGGGTTGACCCGCGAACGACGCCGACGCGGATCGAGTTTCTTGAAGATTCCAGGGATCTGCACGGCGGTGGGCTAGGTGCTGCTCTCAGGCGCGTGATCACCACCGCGGAGCTGGCACCGCGGCACGCGAGTCGACCCGTTCAGGCTGAGCGCTGGTCCGGTGAGGTTTCGGACGGTGCCGGTTCCGCGCTGCGGTCGGTGCCCTCAGAAACACGCTCAGACGTGATCTGGGTCGGCGAGTCCGACTTCGACTCGGCCTGCATTTCCTTGATCTCGGACTTGAAGATGCGCATCGACTTACCGAGCGAACGTGCGGCGTCCGGGAGCTTCTTGGCCCCGAAGAGCAGCACGAACACGGCGATGACGATGGCCCAGTGCCACGGTGAGAGACCACCCAATTTCGTTACCTCCAGACCTCTGCGCCGAGTCTACTCGGTTCTTGCCGCACCGCTGCCCTGATAGGCCGCCAGCGCAGCGGCGGCTGCCGAACGGACCCGTTCGGCCAACGCCGCGGGCTCGAGCACGTCGACCGCCGAGCCGAAGCCGAGCACGAAGCGCGACATCCAGTCGTCGGAGGCGTAGGTCATGGCCGCGTCGCAGGAGCCGTCGGGATGCTCACGCAACACCCGCAGCGGGTAGTAGTCGAACATCCAGGCCGCTGACCGGCTGATCCGTAGGGTGGCGGTCGGCAGCGCCGGATCGGCGGTGTCGGGGTCGAACAGCGAGGTGTCCGGTTCAGCCGCAACGGCGGGCTGCGGCGGCAGCGCCGGCTCGTCGAGCACCCGAGCGTCGACGATGCGGTCGAACCGGAACAACCGCACACCCTCCGCGGTACGGCACCACGCCTCCAGGTAGCTGTGGTCGGCGACGAGGACCACCCGGATCGGGTCGACGACCCGACTGGAGAGCACGTCGTGGGAGGCGGAGTAGTACTCGATGGCCAGTGCCTTACCCGCACGAACCGCGGTGCGCACCGCCGCGGCGGCCTCGCTTTCGATCGGGGCCGGTTCGTCGACGGCGGCATCGCCCTGCGGGCCGGCGTGCCCGGCAGCGGACTCGATCTTGGCGATCGCGCTGCGCGCAGCCTCGGGATCGACCATTCCCGGCACGTCGAGCAGCGCGCGCAAGGCGACCAGGACGCCGGTGGCCTCCGGCGAGGTCAGGCGCAGCGGGTGGTCGATACCGGCAGAGAAGGTGACTTCGATGGTGTCGCCGGAGAAATCGAAATCGATCAGGTCGCCCGGGCCGTAGCCGGGCAGCCCGCACATCCACAACTGGGTGAGGTCGTCGCGCAGCTGTTTGACGGTGACGCCGAGGTCGGCGGCGGCCTCGGCGTAGCTGATACGCGGGTTGGCCTGGAAGTACGGCACCATGTTGAGCAGCCGAACCAGTCGGGTACTGACCGATGTCGTCATGGACCGGCCACCTTCGCCTGTGCGCTGAGGCGGGCGATCACCTCGGCGCGCAGCGCCTCGGGCTCCAATGCGATCGCATCGGCTCCGTAGCTGGCGACCTCACGGGCGAGCCGATCGAACATCCCGATCTCGACGGTGAGTTCGTCTCCGGGTCGTCCGTCCAGAGTCAGCGGTGTCGTCGCCGTCGCGCGCCGGCGCAGCGCCAATGCGCGGTCAGCGGCGGCCCACACCCTGGCCTGACCGGCGTCGGGCCACTCACCCACCACCCGGGCGACGAGTTCGCGAAGGTCCACTCCGGGGGGCTTGCGCACCGCGCCCGGCTCTCCGATCAGGGTGACCTCGGACCCGATGCGGGACAACCGAAATGTGCGTACCGCATCCCGGTCGCGGTCGTGGCCGACCAGGTACCAGCGTCCCCGGTCGGTCACGACACCCCACGGCTCCACCATGCGGGTGACGTACGGGTCACTGCGCGAGGCCCGGTGCGGGAACTGCACCGCCTGCCCGGCATCGACAGCCGACAGCAGCACGCCGAGAACCCCTTCGGAGCCGCGCAGGCCTGGCAGTGCCCCCGTCGAGGTGATCATCACGTTGAGGTCGTCGGCCGCCTCGATGTCGATACCCGCGGCCCGCAGTTTCAGCAGCGCACCCTGAGTCGCGGTGATCAGCTCCGGTGACTCCCACAGCTGCGTGGCCACGGCCACCGCGGCGGCCTCTTCGGCAGTGAGACGAACCGCCGGCAACGCATAGGCCTCCCGGTTGATCCGGTAGCCCTCGGTCGGGTCGCTCGCCGATACCCGGCCCGTCTCCAGCGGGATACCCAGGTCGCGCAGCTCGTTCTTGTCGCGTTCGAACATCCGGGAAAATGCGTCGTCGCTGGCATTCTCGCGGTAGCCGTGCACGGTTTCGCGGATGCGTTCGGCGGTGATGAACGTGCGCGTCGACAGCAGCGCGATGACGAGGTTCATCAACCGCTCAACCTTGGAGACCCCCACGGCTAAGAGCTTAGAGCCCGCCGGAGATGGCAAGAACCGCGACTCACATGCTCGCGATGAGCCGTTTGACCCGCTCGTCGACAGAGCGGAACGGGTCCTTGCACAGCACGGTGCGCTGAGCCTGGTCGTTGAGCTTCAGGTGCACCCAATCGACGGTGAAGTCGCGGCCGGCTTCCTGCGCTGCGCTGATGAACTCGCCCCGCAGCTTGGCCCGGGTGGTCTGCGGCGGGGTGTTGACGGCGGCCTCGATCTCCTCGTCGGTGGTGATGCGCGCGGCAAGACCTTTGCGCTGCAACAGATCGAAGACCCCGCGTCCGCGCTTGATGTCGTGGTAAGCCAGGTCGAGCTGACTGATCTTCGGGTCGGAGAGCTCCATGTCGTAGCGATCCTGGTAGCGCTGGAACAGCTTGCGCTTGATCACCCAGTCGATCTCGGTGTCCACTTTCGCGAAGTCCTGGCTTTCCACCGCGTCGAGCTGGCGACCCCACAGGTCGACGACCTGGGTGATCTGCGGATCCGGTTCGCGGGTCTGCAGATACTCCACGGCGCGGGTGTAGTACTCGCGCTGGATGTCCAGCGCACTGGCCTGCCGGCCACCGGCCAGACGCACCGGCCGCCGTCCGGTCAGATCGTGGCTGACCTCACGGATGGCGCGGATCGGGTTGTCCAGCGAGAAGTCGCGGAAGGCCACCCCGGCCTCGATCATCTCCAGGACCAGCGAGGCCGAGCCGACCTTGAGCATCGTGGTGGACTCGCTCATGTTCGAGTCGCCGACGATGACGTGCAGTCGGCGGTACTTCTCGGCGTCGGCGTGCGGCTCGTCGCGGGTGTTGATGATCGGACGCGAACGGGTCGTCGCGCTGGAGACCCCTTCCCAGATGTGTTCGGCGCGCTGGCTCAGACAGAAGGTTGCGGCCTTGGGCGTCTGCAGCACCTTGCCCGCACCGCAGATCAGCTGCCGGGTCACCAAGAACGGCAGCAGCACATCGGAGATCCGGGAGAACTCACCGGCACGCACGATCAGGTAGTTCTCGTGGCAGCCGTAGGAGTTGCCGGCCGAGTCGGTGTTGTTCTTGAACAGGTAGATGTCCCCACCGATGCCCTCGTCGGCGAGCCGCTGCTCGGCGTCGATCAACAGGTCCTCCAGAACCCGCTCACCGGCGCGGTCGTGGGTGACCAACTGGGCGAGGTTGTCGCATTCGGCGGTGGCGTACTCGGGGTGGCTGCCCACGTCCAGATACAGGCGAGCACCGTTTCGGAGGAAGACGTTGGAACTGCGGCCCCACGACACCACCCGGCGGAACAGATAGCGGGCGACCTCATCGGGGCTGAGCCGACGATGGCCGTGGAACGTGCAGGTGACACCGAATTCCGTCTCGATGCCCATGATTCGTCGCTGCACCTCATCGAGACTACTGGTTGCCCGGCTGGTGTGGTGTCCGACACTGCGAGACCGGCCGTGCCGATGCGCCTGTGGATAACCGGGGTGGGCGTGGTGCGGGACCTGCCAGCATGAGCCATGGGGGAAATCACGCAGGTCGATCTCGTTCGCCTCGCCGGGCTGGTCGACCACGTCGACGACGCGGCCGACCGGGTTGCGGCCATCGCGTGGCCGCGCTTGGAACCGGCCGCACTGCCGGGCTCAGCGGTCAGTGGTGTGGCGACGTCACAATCCCTGGAGCCGCATGTCGAGCAGTTGTCGAGTGCACTACACGGGTGGGCGGTTGCTGCGCGAGCCGCCGCCGACGCGTTCGTCCAGGCCGACACCGCCAACGGTGAGCGGTTCGATCGGCGGTGAGCAGACCGACCGTCGCACAGGCCCGGGCGTGGGACCCCGAAGCGTTGTCGCGGCTGGCCGCGAGCTGGGACGATGCTGCACGCCGATTGGTCGCCGACACCGAAAGTGCGGCCGGCGCGGTCGAACGCAGCCGCGAGCATTGGACCGGCGCCGCGGCCGACGCCGCCCGCCGGCAGGCCGATCGGGTTGCCGCCGACGCCGCCAGGGCGGCACGGGTTCTGATCGCCGCCTCGGTCGCGGCCCTGGACGGCGCCGAGCAGATCGCCGTAGCCCGCCGGCAGGTGCTGGCGCTGGTCGATGCCGCAGCGCGCGACGGATTACCGGTCAGTGACAACGGGACCGTGCTCGCGGACAGCGACCCGCAACCGCTGCTGACGATGCTGGCCGGAGGTGACCCCTCGGCGGCGGCAGAGATGCTGCGATCTCGGGCCCGACGGTTGAGCGTGGATATCGGCGACGCGCTGCGCCGTCTCGGTGACGCCGACCTCGACACGGCCGCCGACATCGCCGCGGCATTCGCCACCGCGTCTGCGCCTGCGTCCGGGCCGGCGTCCACCGTTCCGGCGGGGGCGTGGACGGCGAGCCAGGTGGTGGACGCCTGGCCGAGGATGGGCCAGGACCGGATCGCCGCCCAGGTCGCCGCGATGACGCCGCAGCAGCGCGACCAGTTGGTCGCCGAATTTCCCGGACAGGTCGGCAACACCGACGGGGTGCCGTGGACGATGAGGTCGCGGGCGAACCGGGTGAACCTCGCTGCCGCGATCCTCTCCGAGGACGGGCGCGATGAGGGTTCGCGGCGTCGCCTGGCGGTCTACCGCGACCTGCTCGGCGAGGTCGACGACCCGGCCGGTGCCGGTGGCCGGATTCAGCGCCAGATCATCGCTTTCGACCCCGAGCGCGCGTCGCTGGTCGAACTCAACGGTGACCTGTCCACTGCGCGCGCCGTGGCCGTCCTGGTTCCGGGGGTCAACACCACGATGGACGGGTCTGCCGCCAACACCGCAACCGCACGCCGCTTCGTTTCAGGCAGCCGGGGCGAGGTCGCGATGATCACCTACCTCGGTGGACCGTTCCCTCAGGTCGATGACCCGACCGATGTGTGGCGGCACGCCGCGGATCCGCGCTACGCGCTGGACATGGCGCCTCGGCTGGTCGCCTTCAGCGAGGACGTCGAACGCACTGTCGCTCCGGGCATCCCGGTGACCGTCATCGGCCATTCCTACGGCGGCTCGATCGTCGGCACCGCCGAGACGCTGGGTCTGACGTCAGACCGCACGCTGTTTCTGGCCGCGGCCGGCGCCGGGGTCGGGGTCGACGATCCGTCGGACTGGCGCAACCGGAACCCCGACGTGCTGCGGTACTCGATGACCGCACCCGGCGACTTCATCGAATTGGTGCAGGGCATCCGCGGAGGCCCGCACGGCGCAGACCCGGACACGATGCCCGGTGTCACCGTGCTGGGCACCGGTCGTTACGACGACGGGGGGCCGGTGGCGGGGTGGGGCGCACACAGCGGGATGCTCAACCGGCCTTCCGATGCATGGCGCACGATCCTGGCCGTCATCGCCGGCGACTCTTAGGACGTGTCGCCCGCCGAATCATCCTCGGTAGCCGAATCAGCCTGCGGCAGCATCGCTTCCAATGCGGCACCGGTAATGCGACGGAAGGCTCGCCGGGGCCGGTTGGCGTCGAGGATGGCCACCTCCAGCGTCGCGGGGCCCAGCGTGCGGGGCTCGGTCCCGTTTCCACCGGCCGTCAGCGCCGCGACCGCGATCGCCACCGCGTCCTCCAACGAGGCATTCTCGGTGTAGGACTCGCCCAGCGCGGCGATGATCGGCTCGGTCGTGCCGCCCATCACGACGAAATGCGGCTCGTCGGCGATGGACCCGTCGTAGGTGATGCGGTACAGCTCGGGGGCTTTGGTCTCGCCGAAGTGCGCCACCTCGGCCACACACAGCTCGACCTCGTAGGGCTTGGCCTGTTCGGTGAAGATCGTGCCCAGCGTCTGGGCGTACACATTGGCCAACTGTCGGCCGGTCACGTCCCGACGCGAATAGGCGTAGCCTTGAGTGTCGGCGAACCGAATTCCACCGCTGCGCAGGTTGTTGAACTCGTTGAACCGTCCCACGGCCGCGAAGCCGACCCGATCGTAGAGCTCACTGACCTTTTGCAGCGACCGCGACGGGTTCTCCGCAACGAACAACACGCCGTCGGCGTAGGCCAGCGCGATCACGCTGCGGCCGCGCGCGATTCCCTTGCGGGCGAGCTCGGAACGCTCGCGCATCGCCTGCTCGGGCGAGATGAAATACGGAAAGCTCACAGTTCGTCACCTCGCAACGGCCTGGCGTCGGGTCCGAACGTGTCTTCCCGCGAACGGTTGTCGATGATCTCGCGACACACCGCGGCGATCTGCTCCTCGGTGATTTCGACCGCGCCGTCGGCGGTGATCATCACCGCGGTCGGGAAGATTCCTCGCACCAGATCCGGGCCACCGGTTGCGGAGTCGTCGTCGGCGGCGTCGTACAGCGCCTCGATGGCTACCCGCAGTGCGGAATCCCCGTCGCTGACTTGCGAATACAGCTTCTTCATCGATGACTTCGCGAAGATCGAGCCTGACCCGACCGACTGGTAGCCCTCCTCTTCGAGGTTGTGGCCGCCCGCAGCGTCGAACGACACGATGCGACCGGCCGCCTCGGGGTTGGGGTCATCGAGGTCGTAGCCCGCCAGCAGCGGCAGCGCCACGAAACCTTGCAGGGCCGCCCCGAGGTTGCCTCGCACCATGGTCGACAGTCGGTTGACCTTGCCGGGGAAGGTCAGTGCCACACCCTCGAGTTTTTCGTAGTGCTCGAGCTCGACGGCGTAGAGCCGGGCGAACTCCACCGCGATCGCGGCGGTGCCGGCGATACCGGTGGCGGTGTAGTCGTCGGTGATGTAGACCTTCTGCACGTCGCGGCTGGCGATCATGTGCCCCTGAGTGGCCCTGCGGTCCCCCGCCATCACGACGCCCCCGGGGAACTTCAGCGCCACGATGGTGGTGCCGTGCGGCAGTGCGTCACTCGGCATCGGTCCCGCACCGGGCAGTAGGTGAGGCGCCTGGTGGCGCAGGAAATCACTGAACGACGACAGGTTCACACCGGTGTGGGTCAGGGGTAGCGCGGACGGTAAGGCCGAATGATCGTTATGCGGCCAGGTCACTGTCCACCCTTCTGCACGTATGCGCGCACGAAGTCCTCGGCGTTCTCCTCCAGGACGTCGTCGATCTCGTCGAGCAGGTCGTCGGTTTCCTCAGTCAGCTTCTCGCGGCGCTCCTGGCCGGCGGCCGTGCTGCCGGTGAGGTCGTCGTCTTCGCCGCCCCCGCCGCCACGCTTGGTCTGCTCCTGAGCCATCGCTGCCTCCTGCGTCAGTCTTCATCGTGGCGGGCCAATTCCCTCGCCCGCCAGTTCCTCCACACTACCGGTCGGCCCCGGGATTGCCGGGGATAGCTCGATCGGGTTCATCCATCAGTCATCCATCAGGTGGTGGTGAGCTGTTCGACGAGCTCCACGGCGCTGTCGACGGAATCCAGCAGCGCACCCACATGGGACTTGCTTCCGCGCAGCGGCTCCAGCGTCGGGATGCGCACCAGGGAGTCTCCGCCGAGGTCGAAGATGACCGAATCCCAGCTCGCCGCCGCGATATCGGCGCCGAACCGGCGCAGGCACTCGCCACGGAAGTACGCCCGGGTATCGGTGGGCGGATTGTCCACCGCGTCGAGCACCTGCTGCTCGGTGACCAGACGTTGCATCGACCCGCGGGCGACCAGCCGGTTGTAAAGGCCTTTGTCCAGCCGGACGTCGGAGTACTGCAGGTCGACCAGATGCAGCCGCGGTGCGTTCCAGTTCAAGTTCTCGCGCTGGCGGAACCCCTCCAGCAGCCGCAACTTGGCCGGCCAGTCCAGCAGGTCTGCGCACTCCATGGGATCGCGCTCAAGCAGGTCGAGCACATGCGCCCAGGTCTCGAGCACGTGCGATGCGCGCGGATCGGGATCACGGCTGTCGACCAGCTTGGCGACCCGGTCGAGGTAGATCCGCTGCAGCGCCAAACCGGTCAGTTCACGGCCGTCGGCCAGGGCCACGGTGGCCCGCAGCGCCGGGTCGCGGGAGAGCACGTGTACCGCGTGCACCGGCCGGGCCAGCGCCAGGTCCGACAGATCGATGCCGATCTGATGGCCTTCCTCGATCAGGTCGAGCACCAGCGAGGTGGTGCCCAGCTTCAGATAGGTCGAGGTTTCGGCGAGGTTGGCGTCACCGATGATGACGTGCAGGCGCCGGTACTTGTCGGCATCGGCGTGCGGCTCGTCGCGGGTGTTGATGATGCCGCGTTTGAGGGTGGTCTCCAGCCCCACCTCGACCTCGATGTAGTCGGCACGCTGCGAGAGCTGAAATCCCGCGTCGTCGCCGGACGGGCCGATCCCGACCCGGCCGGAGCCGGTCACCACCTGGCGTGACACCAGGAACGGAGTCAGCCCGGCGATCACCGCGGAGAACGGCGTCTGGCGGCTCATCAGGTAGTTCTCGTGCGAACCGTAGGACGCGCCCTTGCCGTCGACGTTGTTCTTGTAGAGCTGCAGCTTGATCGCGCCGGGAACGCTGGCGACGTGGCGCGCCGCGGCCTCCATCACCCGCTCACCGGCCTTGTCCCAGACCACCGCATCCATCGGATCGGTGCACTCCGGTGCGGAGTATTCAGGGTGGGCGTGGTCGACGTACAGGCGTGCGCCGTTGGTGAGGATCATGTTCGCCGCACCGACCTCGTCGGCGTCGACGATCGGCGGCGGACCCGAGGACCGGCTGAGATCGAACCCGCGGGCGTCGCGAAGTGGCGACTCCACCTCGTAGTCCCACCGGGTCCGTTTGGCGCGCTGAAGGCCGGCGGCTGCGGCGTAGGCCAGCACCGCCTGGGTGGACGTCAAGATCGGATTCGCGGTCGGATCAGACGGCGACGAAATGCCGTACTCGACCTCCGTTCCGATGATCCTTTGCATACCGCCCACCCTAGACATCGCGATAACCGCCTGGCACGGCAGCCTGTGGTGAGATTGGGCGGTCATGACCACGATCGACCGCCAGCAGCGCGTGCTTGCCGAGCGCTGGTTTCTGGAGCGCGGCCTGCCGGCAGTGCTGCGCCCCGGAGCGCTGGTGCGGCGGGTGTGGCAGCGCTCCGCGCCCGGGTTGGCCGGCTATGCGGTCGTGATGACGTTCTCCCTGGTGTTCGTGCTGGCGACCGGCCAGCACACCATCGACATTGCGGGCGCCCCCACCCGCGCCGAGTGGTTCGTGCTGGCCAGCATCGTGGCGGTGCTGCCAGTGGCCGCGTTGACCGGGTGGCTGACATCGCGCGTCGCCGATGACCGGCTGCGCAGCGTGGTCTCGGCCGTGTCGGTCGCGGTGGTGATGATCAGCGCCGCAGTCGGAGGGCCGACACCGCGGCTACTGGTCGACCTGGTCATCGAGGCGGTGGTGGTGGGGCTGATCCTGGCGTGCACCGCCACCGGCGTCGGGGCGATCCTGGGCTGGGCGGTGCGGATCATGTTGGCGAATCTGGCGTCAGTCGGAGATCTGCTGCTCGGGGCGCTGCCGGTGATGCTGCTGACGGTCCTGGTCTTCTTCAACGGACCAGTGTGGACGATGGCCTCCACCGTCAGCCGCGCCCGGCTGTGGTTGGCGTTGCTGTTCCTGTTCACCATCGCGGTGTCGTTCCTGCTGTCGAGCACACTGGCGCGGGTCCGGCCGATCCTGCTACCCGACGCCAAACGCCCCGAAGACGCCGCCAACCTCGTCGGGACGCCGTTCGAGACGATGCCCGACCGTCCGCGTCGGGTGGCGCTGTCCAGGTCCGAGCGGCTCAACGTGCGGTTCGTGCTGGCGCTCTCGCAGATCGTGCAGGTCATGACGGTGGCGCTGGTGACCGGCCTGCTGTTCCTGGTGCTCGGGCTCATCCTGGTCAGCCCCGAGATGCTGGCGGCTCTCACCCGCGGCGGCCCGTCCGACGGCCAGATCCTGGGTATGACGCTGCCGATTCCGCAGGCCCTGATCCAGCTCACGATGTTCCTGACCGCGCTGACGTTCATGTACTTGGCGGCGCGTGCCGTCGGCGACAGCGAGTACCGCACCCGCTTCGTCGAGCCACTCCTCGACGACCTCCGTCTGACTCTGGTGGCGCGGGACCGATACCGCACCGCCACCAAGTCCGGCTGAGATCCGGTGCGATCCGCGGCGATCGCGCACAATATCGGCGTGTCGGACATGCGACAGGTCCACCAGTGGTTTTTGCATCGCGGCCTGCCGCTGGTGCTGACCCGCCGGGTGCGCGCCCGCAAGCTGGTGCAGCGCTCCGCGCCGATGATCAGCGCTGTGGGCGCGCTGACCGCGGTGACGATGCTGCTGGCCGACGTAACCGGCCCGTCGCCCGATTACGGGTACGCCGCCCGCCTGGCCATCATCGCCGTCGTGCTGCTCGCCGCGCCCTTCGCACTGGAACTTTTGCACCGGTCGGGCACTCGAGGCGGCGAGGTGCTGCGTCGCTGGGCGGCGGTCCTGGTGATGACCATTTTCGTGGTGGTGATGCCATTGACCGTCAGCGGGTGGTCGAGCTCAGCGGCCGCCGAAGCCCCCGTCTTCGTCGTCATCTCGCTCACCGCGATCTGGCTGACCTATCTCGGTTTCGGCTCCATCGCGCTGTGGGCGTTCCGGTTTGCCTGGGTCCAGCTCGGCGCGCTGGGAACATTGATGAGCAGGGCCCTGCCGCTGTTGATGTTGACGGTGCTCGTCTACTTCACCGGCGAGCTGTGGCAACTGTCGGCCCGGATGAGCCGGGAGCGGCTCTGGCAGACGATCGGGTTCTTGAGCGCGGTGGCGCTGGTGTTCATGGTCGCCACCATCCGCGACGAGGTCCGCGCATTGCGTCAGGGCCGCTCGATGCAGTCGGATCCCGACGAGTTGCTCGCCGGGACGCCACTGCAGTCGCGCGGGGTCACCGCCGCGACCTCTCCACCACTATCGCCGGCCGAGCAGGTCAATGTGGTCGCGGTGATGGTGGTGGCTCAGGCGATCCAGGTCGTGTTGTTCACGGCGGGCCTGTTCGCCTTCTTCCTGGCACTGGGGGTGGTCGCGGTGCCCGATGACGTGGCCGTTCTGTGGTCCGGCGAGCAGGGGTGCGCAGTCGGCCAACCCCCCTGCGCGGGAACATGGTTCGGCGTCCATATCCCGATTGCGCAGACGTTCGTCCACATGTCGCTGTTCGTCGCCGTGCTTTCCGGGCTGTATTTCACCGTGAGCACCAGCGTCGATCCGATGTACCGTCAGCGGTTCTTCGAACCGCTGATCACTGATGTCGCGGTCAGCCTGGCCGGCCGCGACGCTTATCTCGAACTGGAGGCACGCAGCTGATGACCGATTCGATGCGCGGCAAGCGGTACGGCGAGGTTCTGCTGATCAGCGGCGGGCAGGCCCAGGACACACCGCACGCCACGGTGTACAACACCTACCCCCTCAACGACTGTCCGGCCGAGCTGTGGTCGCGCCTGAACCCGGAGGCGCTGGCCAAAGAGCACGGCGTACTCGCGGTGATCCTCAACGGCCCGCGCTACTGGCTGATGGACAACATCGAGAAGGACATGGGCGAACGCGTCATCGCGACCTTCGGTGGCATCGACATGATCCGGCAGGCCACTGTCGCGCTCACGTCGATGAGCCCAGCGCCCTATCTGCCCAACACGGTCGAACGCCACGCGGTGTTCGTGTTCGATGCGGGCAAGCCGGTGTTCGAGCTGGCCGACCCCGACGGCAGCCGCTGGGTCATGCAGACGTGGAGCCAGCTCGTCGACTCCGCGCTGGGTTACGCCGACCTCGCCGGCCTGGGCGCCCGGTTGGCCCTGCCCGAGGGCTGGACCTACCGCTCTCGGGTGCTCGATGAGGTCCTGCGCATCGACACCACCGATCAGCCCGCGCAGGTGCTGCAGGACAACCTGACCAACAGCTATTCGCTGCTGACCGGTTAGAGGTACTGGCCGAGGTTCGACTCGGTGTCGATAGCCCGGCTGGCCGAGGAACTCTTACCGGTGACCAGCGTGCGGATGTAGACGATCCGCTCACCCTTCTTGCCGGAGATGCGCGCCCAGTCGTCGGGATTGGTGGTGTTGGGCAGATCCTCGTTCTCGGCGAACTCGTCGACAATCGAGTCGAGCAGATGCTGGATGCACAGGCCCCTCTGACCGGTCTCCAACACCGACTTGATGGCGTACTTCTTGGCCCGGTCCACCACGTTCTGGATCATCGCGCCAGAGTTGAAGTCCTTGAAGTACATCACCTCTTTGTCACCGTTGGCGTAGGTCACCTCGAGGAAGCGGTTGTCGTCGATCTCGGCGTACATCCGCTCGACAACCTTTTCGATCATGCCCTTGATGCACGCCGCGCGGTCGCCGCCGAACTCGGCGAGGTCACCGGCATGCACCGGCAGCTCTTCGGTCAAGTACTTGCTGAAGATGTCCTGTGCCGCCTCGGCGTCCGGCCGCTCGATCTTGATCTTGACGTCCAGTCGGCCGGGCCGCAGGATCGCGGGGTCAATCATGTCCTCGCGGTTGGAGGCACCGATGACGATGACGTTCTCCAACCCCTCGACGCCGTCGATCTCCGAGAGCAACTGCGGCACGACGGTCGTCTCCACATCGGAGCTGACGCCGGTTCCGCGGGTGCGGAAGATGGAGTCCATCTCGTCGAAGAACACGATGACCGGGGTGCCCTCCGAGGCCTTCTCGCGGGCGCGCTGGAAGATCAACCGAATGTGCCGCTCGGTTTCGCCGACGAACTTGTTCAGCAGCTCGGGACCCTTGATGTTGAGGAAGTAGCTCTTGGCCTCGCGGGCGTCGTCGCCACGGACCTCAGCCATCTTCTTGGCCAGCGAGTTGGCCACCGCCTTGGCGATCAGCGTCTTTCCGCAACCCGGCGGACCGTAGAGCAGAACACCCTTGGGCGGGCGCAGCGAGTACTCGCGGTAGAGCTCTTTGTGCAGGAACGGCAGTTCCACCGCATCGCGGATCTGCTCGATCTGCCGGGTCAGCCCGCCGATGTCGTGGTAGGCGACGTCGGGCACCTCCTCCAGCACGAGATCCTCGACCTCGGCCTTGGGGATGCGTTCGAACGCATATCCGGCCTTGGTGTCGACCAGCAGCGAGTCACCGGGCCGGAGCTTGCGCGGACGGTCGTCGGTCAGATCGTCCGCGTCGGCGTATGCCTCCTCGGGGAGATCCTCGGCGGCCACCAGCGGCTCGGCCAGCCACACGATGCGCTCCTCGTCGGCGTGTCCGACCACCAGCGCGCGGTGCCCGTCCGAGAGAATCTCGCGCAGTGTGCTGATCTCGCCGACCGCCTCGAAATTGCCGGCCTCGACGACCGTCAGCGCCTCGTTGAGGCGCACGGTCTGCCCCTGCTTGAGCAACGACGTGTCGATGTTGGGCGAGCAGGTGAGGCGCATCTTGCGCCCCGAGGTGAACACATCGACGGTGTCATCCTCCTGCACCGCGAGCAGCACTCCGTAGCCGCTGGGCGGCTGCCCGAGCCGGTCGACTTCCTCGCGCAGGGCCAGCAACTGCTGGCGCGCTTCTTTGAGGGTGTCCATCAGTTTGGCGTTGCGGGCGGCAAGTGAGTCGATCCGCGCTTCGAGCTGGTGCACATCGCGGGCGCTGCGCAATCCGCTCTGCGGGCCTACGCTGTTCTCCAGCTGCTCGCGGAGCATGGCCGCCTCGCGGCGCAGCTGTTCCAGTTCCGCCGCATCTTCGCTGGACAGCCCATGGGGCAGGTCGTTGTCGGGGGATGCTCCAAAGACTCCAGAGGCCTCAGAACGCTCGGACTCACTCATATTGCGCTCCTTTCCCACACCGGATGTTGGTGCAGTAACAACTTCAAAGCTACCGGCGATTCAGTCATTGTGTGCGGTCTAGGAATTCGACACACCTGCACCACTGTTAACCTCTGAAGATCATTCGGCCGAACGGAAGGACAGCCGTGACCCTGAAAACCCTCGTTACCAGCCTGACCGCTGGGGTGGCAACCGCATTCGTGCTGGGCGCCGCTGCGGGTGTGACCTCTATTGCAGCCGCACCCGGTACCGCTGGAGCGAGCCCGGCCGTCATTGCTCCCGTTCCCGCCGCTCCGGCCCCTGACCTGCAGGGTCCGTTGGTCGCGACGCTGTCGGGACTGCAGGGGCCGGGAACCTTCACCGGCGCCAAGTCCAGCTACGTGCAGGGCGGTCTCGGCGCCGTCGAGGCCCGCCTGGCCGACCGGGGCTACAACAATGCCGCGGCCAGGGGTTACTTCCCGCTCAGCTTCGCCATCGACAACATCGATCAGAACGGTCCGGTCGTCACCGCCCTGGTCACCGCCACCGCGCCGTCCGGTGAGGTGGCCAGCCAGCCGCTGACCTTCGTCGCCGGCCCGAGCCCGACCGGCTGGCAGCTGTCCAAGCAGTCGGCCATGGCGCTGATGACCTCGGTCGGTTAGACGGCGGGCGCTTCCTCACCAGATCCACAGATGCCTCGGGCGCGTCGCATCGTTTCGTCGCTGAGCGCCGCCACCCTGGTGGCGGCGCTCATTGTCAGCGGTTGCACCTCCGCGGGGGACTCGTCGTTACCTGCGGGACCGGCGTCGGTGGAGACCTCTCCCGCGCCCTCGGTGGGTCTGCCCGCACCGTCTCGACCTGCTCCGGGCGGTCCTCCGCTGCCGGCCGCCGGCATGCTGACCGACGTCATGAGCCGGTTGGCCGATCCCGCAGTACCCGGAGCCGAGAAAGTCGCACTGGTCGAAGGTGCCTCGGACGCTGAAGCCGACGCGTTGGACCGATTCGGCACTGCGCTGCGCGACAACGCCGCGCTGCCGCTGACCTTCGAAGCCCGCGACCTGGCGTGGTCGACGAACGAGCCGGGTCATGTGGTGGCCACCGTGGTGGTCACCACCGCCAACCCCGACAACGGCTCGTTCACCTATCCGATGGAGTTTGCCCGGGGCGCCCAGGGGTGGCAGCTGACCAGGCGGTCAGCTGATCAGCTCCTCCAGTTGGAACCCGAGACGGGGTCGGACCCTGGCACGCCACCGCGCTGACATGTGGATCGGTTGGCTGGAGTTCGACCTGTTGCTCGGTGACGTGCATTCGCTGAAGCAGAAGCGCTCGGTGGTGCGGCCCATCGTCGCCGAGTTGCGCCGCCGGTTCAGCGTGTCCGCTGCCGAAGTGGGCCACACCGACCTGCACCGCCGCGCCGGCATCGGGGTGGCCGGCGTCGCCGGGGACCGCGCCCATGTCGTGGAGGTTCTGGACGCCGCCGAACGACTGGTGGCCGCGCGACCGGAGATCGAACTGTTGTCGGTGCGTCGCGGACTGTCACGCAGCGACGACTGAGACGTTGTCGTCAGACCTGGCGTTTGCGCCGCAGCGGAACGGGGGCCACCGCGCCGGGCGCCAGCTTGCGGGCACTGATCAGAAATGCCGTGTGACCGCGCATCGAATGCTCCGGGCGGACCGCCAGACCCACCACGTGCCAGCCGCGCTGCATGCTTTCCCAGGCGCGAGGTTCCGTCCAGCACTGTTGCTCGCGCAGCGCCTCGACCGTCCGGGACAGCTGGGTGACCGTCGCGACATAGATGATCAGCACGCCGCCGGCAACCACAGCGTTACTCACCGGCCCCAGGACCTCCCATGGTGCGAGCATGTCCAGAACCACGCGGTCCACCTCACCGCCGGTGTGTTCGGCGAGGTCGCCGATGACCAGGTGCCAGTTGTGCGGCCGCTCACCGAAAAACGTCTCGACATTGCGCACCGCGTGTTCGGCGTGGTCTTCACGCACCTCGTAGGACGTCACCGAACCCTCGGGACCCACAGCCCGCAGCAGCGAACAGGTCAGTGCACCAGAACCGGCACCCGCCTCCAGAACCCGGGCACCGGGAAAGATGTCGCCTTCGTGCACGATCTGCGCGGCATCCTTGGGGTAGACGACCTGGGCGCCACGCGGCATCGACATCACATAGTCGACCAGGAGCGGTCGCAACACCAGGAACTGATCACCGTTGGACGAACGGATCACACTGCCCTCGGGCAGCCCGACCACCTCGTCGAGGGCGATGATGCCGCGGTGGGTGTGGAACTCACCACCGGGCTTGAGCAGCATCGTGTAGCGCCGGCCCTTGGCATCGGTGAGCTGGACACGGTCGCCGACGGCAAACGGACCGGTCGCGGCGTACTTGGGCACAGCAGCTCAGCCTGCCACCAGACGCGCCGCTGTGGGTATTCGGGGTTGTCCGAGCCCGGTCCTATGGTGAGCTCATGACCGAACCGACGCGACATCCGGTGCGGCGGCCCGCGCTGTCGCCGTCGAGAGCCAGCGACTTCAAGCAATGTCCGCTGCTGTATCGGTTTCGCGCGATCGACCGGCTGCCAGAACCGGCGTCGGCTGCTCAGGTCCGAGGTTCGGTGGTGCACGCCGCACTCGAGCAGCTCTACACACTGCCCGCCGCGCAGCGACACCCCGAGGCGGCGCTGTCTCTGGTGACGCCGGCGTGGGAGCGGGTGCTGGCCGAACAGCCGGCGCTGGCGCAGGACATCGACCCCGCACTGCGCGAGGAACTGCTCGAGCAGGCCCGCACGCTGCTGTCCGGCTACTACCGGCTGGAGGATCCGACCCGGTTCGATCCCGACAGCTGCGAGCAACGCATCGAGGTCGAACTGTCCGACGGCACGCTGTTGCGCGGGTTCGTCGATCGCATCGACGTTGCTGCCACCGGCGAGGTAAGGGTCGTCGACTACAAGACCGGAAAAGCACCACCGGAAGCGCGGGCGCTGGCCGAGTTCAAGGCGATGTTTCAGATGAAGTTCTATGCGGTCGCGCTGCTGCGCTCCCGCGGCGTGCTGCCCGCGCAGCTACGGCTGCTGTATCTGGCCGACGGTCAGGTCTTGGATTACGCCCCCGCCCATGACGAATTGCTCCGCTTCGAGAAGACCTTGATGGCGATTTGGCGGGCCATTCAGTCAGCTGGTGTCAGTGGCGACTTCCGGCCCAACCAGTCACGGCTGTGCGACTGGTGCGCCCACCGGGCATTGTGCCCGGCTTTCGGCGGCACTCCCCCGCCCTACCCGGGGTGGCCTGAGGTGCCCGACGAGGGCGACCCTGATGCGGTGCTCGAAGTGACTGAGTCCGCAGCGTGATCGATTGTCTGTATCACCGCGTGGATCGCGACGGTGACGAACACCTCTTTGCGTCCACCGATGGAACCCGCAGCAACTGGGATCCCCAGATCCAGCACGGTTCACCTCCGCTGGCCCTGCTGACCAAAGCGATCGAGGAACTGGCCGGCGGGACCGGGTTGCGGGTCGGGCGCCTGGCGCTCGACATCCTGGGCGCGATACCGGTTGCGCCGGTGCGCGTCCGGGCCTGGGTGGAGCGTCCAGGGACGCGGATCTCGCTGATGGTGGCCGAGATGGTCATCGAACGTCCCGACGGGAGCCGACGCGCGGTGGCCCGCGTCAGCGCATGGCTGCTGGCACCCAGCGACACTCGCGAGGTGGCCACCGCGCGCTACGCACCGCTGGTGGAGGGCCCCGAGACAGGGCTGTCCCACGCCTGGACCGGAGCGCACGGCTATCTGGAAACGGTGAGCTGGCGCAAGCAATTTACCCCAGCAGGCGCCGCGGCCGAGGTGTGGATGAGTCCGCTTGTACGGCTGGTGGATTCGGAGCCGACAACAACGCTGCAACGCCTGGCGATGGTGGTGGACTCGGCCAACGGTATCGGCGCCGCGCTGGACCCGCAGCAGTTCGTGTTCATGAACACCGACACCGTGGTGCACCTGCATCGGCTGCCCGAAGGTGAGGACTTCGGGCTGCGCGCGCTGGGCTCCATCGGTCCGGACGGCATCGGGCTGACCACGGCCGAGATCTTCGACCGCGACGGCTTCGTCGGCACCTGCACGCAGACGTTGCTCGTGCAGCGCCTGCCGTGATCAACGCAGTGCGACACCAGTTCGAGCTGGCCTGGGCGCTGACTGACCTTCATCTCGCTGCGCTGGCCGAGGACGACTTTCTCTGGGAGCCCGCACCACTGTGCTGGACGGTGCGGCGCGATGACGACGGCATCTGGCGAGCGGATTTCGCCGAGATCGAGCCTGATCCGCTACCGGTACCCACGATCGGGTGGCTGACCTGGCACATCGACTTCTGGTGGAGCTCAGCTATCGCCGCGATGACCGGTGGTGCGATGCGTGGACCGTCCGAGGTGTCGTGGGCCGGTGAAGGCGCAACGGCGGTCGCGCGAATTCGCGAGCTGGCAGATCGGTGGCGAAAGTTATTGGCCGACAACAATGAGGAGACTCTGGGAGCGGCCACGAACTTCCCGTGGGGCCCAGAGGCTGGTCGCACGGTCGCCGACACCGCGCTGTGGGTGACCGTGGAGCTGACGAAGAACGCCGCGGAGCTGGGACAGCTGCGTCTGTTGCGCGCCGCGCACTGACGCCGAGCCGATGGGTCACGCCGTCGACGCCGGCGCCCCGCCGGCTCATCTCAGCGCGTGGCGGTCCGGAATGCGTCGACGAACTGTGTCAAGAACACGACCGCCTCGTCGTACCGTTCGGGAACGCGGAGCGGCATCCTGAAGTCGGTGACCCCTGCAGCGACCAACGCCGCAACAGGCTCGAGGGTGGCGTCGTAGTCGATACCGGCACCGCTCTTGACCACCCGCGTACCGCCCTGGACCTGCAACCCGGTCGGATTGCCGCCGGCCTCGCGCACGGCCTCCTTCATCTCCGAGATCGCGCTGGGCAAATCACCCAACGCCGAACCCCAGGGGATCCAGCCGACACCGAACCTCGCAATCCTGCGCGCGACGGCTCTGTTCACCGTACCGCTGATCCACAGTGGAAGCCCCCCAGCCTGAACTGGTTTCGGCATCTGGTGGATGCCATCGAACGACAACACGACCGACTCATAGGAAGCGCGCCGCTGGGTCCACAAGGTCCGGCACACGTCCAGCGTGTGGTCGAGCAGGGCCCCACGGCGGTCAAACGGAAGGCCGCACGCCTCGTACTCTTCGCGCTGCCAGCCGACACCGACCCCGACATCAAGACGCCCACCGGAAATCACGTCCAGAGTCGCGAGTTGTTTGGCCAGCACCGTCGGGCGGCGCAGAGCCGCCAGGAGAACGGCCGTGCTGAGTCGAATCCGGGAAGTCGATGCCGCAATCGCACTGAGCACGCTGAGCGGCTCGAGCCATGCGCCGTCGGGTCCGGTCGGTTGAACGCCGCCGACAGTGCCACCGACGCTGGGGTCACCGTAGGCATCGGTATTCTCACCGAACACCACGTGGTCGGAAACCGCGACCCGGTCGATTCCGGCAGTGTCCATCGCACGCGCAAGCGCCAGCGTCGCGGGCCAGTTGAAGGTCGGCTCCGCGCTGAACACCGGCAGATACATCGACAGCTGCGGATATGTCACTGCACACTCCTGACGGTCTGCCCCACGGATTCACAGTTGCGGTTGCGGCAGCGGCCTCGGCGGAGGGTTTCTGCCAGATGCCGTGACGATGCCTGAAGCTCGCTAGCCGGCACCGATTCGGGCCAGAGATTCTGCCAGCTCGGCGGGCCGGGAGAAGAACGGTGAATGTCCGCCGTCCATCTCGACCAGGTCGGCCCCGATGCGTTCGACAGCGTTGCGGCGCGCCCACTCCGCACCGACCGTTCGGTCTTCGCGCAGGAGGATGTAGGTCGACGGGGTCTGCGGCCAGTCAGCGATCGGGCAGGTCTCGAGCAAGACCGCGAACGACTGGTGACGCATCTCATGGAATGCACGTCGGCCGACCACTTCAGGACAGTCGTGGTAAAAGCCATCGCGAACCGACTCCCATGTCAGTCCGAAAGGCCCGGTGCCGCCTGTTCGTGGTTCCGGGAAGGTGATCGCATCGGGATGGGCGGCAAGGTGTTCGGCAAAGGATATTCCCGGCTCTGGTAGCAACCCGCCGATAAAGATCATCCGGCTCACCGGCCGCAGCGTTGCCAGTACCGGCAAGCACAGACCGGCTATCGAGTGGCCGACCACCACCACGTCGTTGGAAGAATCGCCAATTACGTTGCCGATCGCTTTGTCTGCCAACCGGGCCCACTGCAGAGCGCCCGCCGAGTCGTCGTCCACCGGAAGATCCGGCGCCACTGTGCAATGGCCGTGCCGCCTGAGTTCCACCTCGACAGCTTCCCAGCACCACCCTCTGTGCATGCCACCGTGCAGCAGCGCAAATACCGTCACAGCGAGGAGGGTGTGTTGGCCTGCGGGGTGCTGTTCACATACTCGCGCCCCGCAGTAGCGCCGCTGCCTTTGATGACGGGCATGTTGGTCCATTTGCCACGGTCGTCCCGATACCAGCCGGCAGCAGCCAGTGCGCCGCCATCGGCGTGTACCACTGTTCCGGACACCCATGATGCAAGCGGGCTGGCCAAGAACAGGACGCATCCTGCGATGTCGTCTGGTGTACCGAAGCGGCCCAACGGAATCCAATGTGGGATGTTGTGGCGCTGGGTCGGGTGGATCATCTGGTCGAGTGGAACTTGTGCGGTGTCAGTCGTTTCGGGCGCCACCGCGTTGACCCGAATTCCGTCAGGGCCAAGTTCCAGCGCCAGGCTCATCGTGAACCCGGTGACCGCCGCCTTGAACGCGCCGTACACGGCGAAACCCGGTATTCCGCGGAAACCCTCGATCGACGACACCGTGGTGATGCTGGAGCCCTGGCCCGCTTCCCGCAGGAGCGGCAGCATAGCGCGTGTGACAAGGAAGACGTGCTTGAGATTGATCCGGTACACCTCGTCGATCTGCTCGTCGCTGAGCTTCTCGAACCTGGTGGGGCGTGTCACGAAGTGGCCGACATTGTTGACGAGGATGTCCAGCTTGCCGAAGCGGTCGCCGACGGCTGCGGCCAGCGCGGCTACATCGGCCGGGTCCGTCGCGTCGCCCTGAACGACCAAGGAGCCGGGGCCGAGTTCGGCGCGCAGATCCGACACGAGGCCGGCATTGACGTCCAGAACGGCCACCGCGGCTCCGAGTTCGGCGAATCGACGCACCGTCGCCCGCCCTATCCCGGCCGCGCCCCCGGTCACCACGACAATCTTTCCGCTGAAATCGATCATCAAACGCCACTTTCCACGAGCGAGATCATTAATTCTTAAACATGAGAATGCATGATCTTAATGCCGGGCGGGCACTCTTCGAGCGAAAAGCAGCTCAGGCGGCGCGCGTTCTTCATCACCGAGAACGCAGGGCCGACGACATGAAACGGCGCCAGCACGGCCCCTTTCCAAAGCGTTGTGGCAGGTCGGGTGCCACGAGAGACCTCCGGAGGCGCGACGACGCTGCCGAGGTCGATCGGTCCGCTGCAGCCCAGCGCTGATGCCGAGCCGAGGGGTCAGGCCGTTAGCCCATTGCCGCCAGTGCTTTTCGGTCTTCGTCGGCGAAGGTGTCCTCCAGATGCAGCGGCGAGTAGTCCAGATCGATCTCGCCCAGCGGGCGCCCGCGTGCACTTCCGATGGTGCCGAAGCGGCGCATGCCCTTGTCTGCGGCGTACTGCTGGAACTCCTCCCTCGTCAAGCCGAACGGGATCTCGTCGTAGAGGGCGAACGCGTCGTCGGTGTTCTTCAGTGCCAGCGGGATCAACTCGTTCATCCGGGTTTCGAACACCGCCCAGTTGGCCTCGTCGGCGGCGACGTGACGCCGGCAGGTGAATGTGCCCCACGCCATGTGCCGCCGTTCGTCGTCACCGATCCGGCGCACCAGTTCCTGCATCCCGGGCAGGATGCCGCGATCCACGCAGATCCGGTGCCACGCATAGTATCCCGTCAACGCCATCATCCCTTCGATGACGTGGTTGTAGGTGACCGATGCGCGGACCTGTGCCGCCGGTGACGGGTCGATGGCCAACGCGTCGAGCGAGGCCGGCAGTTCCTCGTAGAACATCTGCCGGTAGGCGGGCAGGTCGTCGAGATAGCCCTGAAGGTCACCGGTGATGCCGACGGCGTCGAGCCACATCCGGAAGACCTGGGTGTGTTTGGCTTCTTCGAACGCGAACTGGGTCAGATACATCTCGTCGCCGAGGCGGCCCTCGGCCCGCATCGCCGCCATGAACGGCTGGATATCCTGAGTCACCGCTTCCTCGCCGGCGATGAACTCCGCACACAACCGGGTGGCCCAGTCGCGCTCGAGATCCGACAGCGACTCCCAATCGGCGCGGTCGCGGGAGAAGTCGATGTCGGCGGGGTCCCAGAACTTGGCGTTGCCGCCGGCGAACAACCGCAGCGGCAGGCTGTTCCAGTTGAGGCCGCCGGCGGCCAGCGAGTCCGAACGTGTTCTGTTCATCTCAGGGTTCTCCTTGGGTGAGTCGGGGGTTCAGGGATCGGTGGGTGACCGGAGCGAATGCGGCGGCCAGCACGGCGACATACCGTCGTACGACGAGGGCCGGCTGATCGGGCGACAGCTCGTCGAGTCCAAGCACGGGGTCCATTCCACGCACATAGGGCGCCAACGCCAGGTGCGGTAGGAGCATCAGCAGGAGCGACAGCAACGCGTCGACGTCGGCATCCCGGCGCAGATCGCCGCGCGCCCGCGCGTCGGAGACCAGCGGCCGGAGCACCTCCAGATAGTGGCGGTGCACGACGGCGCGCACGCTGACCCGGGCGTCGGTATCGACCTCGAAGCTGGCGGCGGCATGCAGCGACCGGTCGCGCGGATGCTCTGCGTAGTAGGCCACCCACACGTCGAGCAGATCGGTCAGGAAGTCGAAGAACGGCCGACTCGGGTCGAGCCGGCGGATCTGCTCCTCCATGTGGTACCGCACGCGCTGGCTACCGATCTCGGTGATGTAGGCGTAGAGATCTCGCTTGTCCGCGAAGTACTGGAACAGGCTGCCCTTGGCGACACCGGCCCGGCGCGCGATGACATTGAGACTGCCCGCGGAGAAGCCGTGCGTGGCGAATTCGGCTTCCGCGGCGGCGACGACGGCGTCGCGGCGTTCGGCGCCGAGCCTCGACCATGTCACCGTCGGCATCACGCCTCCCACACAATATGACCACTGGTCATATTACTGTGATGCGCGACACAGTCAAGGGGCCGGCGTCACTCCAGCGGCTTGAGATCCTGCAGCAGGGTGGGCAGCAGTTCACTCACGGTCGGATGGATGTGCATGGTGCGCGAGATCGCGGTATAGGGCAGTCCGGCGGTCATCACGTCGAGCAGCGTGTGGACCACCTCGTCGCCGCCGACACCCAGGATCGCCGCCCCGAGGATCTGCTCGGTCTCCGCGTCCACGAGGACCTTCATGAACCCGTGGGTCTCACCTTTCTCCACCGCGCGCCCGACACGCGTCATCGGCCGGGTGGCCACCAGCGCCTTCCGACCCGATCGGCGCACGTCGTCGACACTCATGCCGGCACGGCCCAGCGGCGGGTCGATATAGAGCGCGTAGGTGGTGATGCGGTCGCTGACCCGGCGCGGGTCATCGTCGAGCAAGTTGGCGGCGACGATCTCGAAATCGTTGTAGGAGGTGTGGGTGAAGGCGCCGCGTCCGTTGCAGTCGCCCATCGCCCAGATGTGCTCGACACTGGTGCGCAAGTGGTCATCAACGACGATGTAACCCCGGCCGTCGGTCTGGACGCCGGCCGCGTCCAGACCGAGGTCGTCGGTGTTGGGTCGCCGCCCCACCGCCACCAGCAGGTGGGTGCCGGTGACCGGGTCGGCGTTGCGGCTCGGAGTGAGCGTGAAACCGTTGTCCTGCTTGGTGATCCGGATGTCGTCGGCGCCGACGACGACCTGGATGCCCTCGGCCTGCAGGATGTCGCGGATCGCCGCGGCGACATCGGGGTCCTCGCGTGAGGTCAGCCGGGCGCCCTTCTCGATGACGGTGACCTCCGCTCCGAAACGGCGGTACATCTGGGCGAACTCCAAAGCGATGTAACTGCCACCGATGACGACCAGATGCTCGGGCACCACGTCGAGGTTCAAGATTCCGGTGTTGGTCAGGTAGTCGACGTCGTCGAGCCCCGGTAGGTCTGGGACGACGGCGCGCCCACCGACGTTGAGGAAGATGCGATCGGCCTGCAGCACCTGCTCATCGACGCGCAGCGTATGCGGGTCGATGAAGCGGGCATGGCCGCGGATCAGGGTCGCGCCGTCCATGCCCTCCAACCACGATTCGACGTCCTCACGGTTGCCTCCGCTGATGCGGTCTTTGCGCGCCTTGACCGCGGCCATGTCCACGGCGACCGGTCCGGTGCCCACCCCGTAATCGGCTCCGCGCCGCGCCAGGTGGGCGGCGTGCGCACTGGCGATCATCGTCTTGGTCGGGATGCAGCCGTAGTTCACGCACGTACCGCCGACGAGTTTGCGTTCGATGACCGCGACGTTGTGACCGGCGGCGGTGAGCCGTCCGGCCAGCGGCGGTCCGGCCTGCCCGGCGCCCACGATGATGGCGTCGAAATGCTGTGTCATCGTCGCGGCCTAGACGAGGCTGACCAGGAACACGACCAGGAAGGCCCCGCCGACGGCGATGACATCTTCTCCGATCGCGCCCGGTCGGTCTCTGCCGTTGTTGCGCTCGGCCAATCGTCGGCGTAACTCGGCTCCGGCCAACGTGCCCAGGACCGCGCCGACGATGCCGGCACCGGCGCCGATGAAGGTGTGGAAGAAGGCGCTGCCGATCACCGCCCCCGCGAAGCCACCGCTGAGCAGCCGGGCGATGAACTGCGCGGGCACGCGACGACTGGGCGTGTTGGGTAACTGGTCGGTGACCAGCTCGGCCAGCAAGAAGATCGTCAGTACCGTGACGGTGATCGGGTGGGCCATCCACTCCGACCACTTGTCGCCGACGTCGATCCAGCCGAACATCGTGCCCCAGGCCACGACCGCAGGTGCGGTCATCGCCCGCAACCCGGCAATGACACCGATGAGCAACGCCAATATCAGAACGAGTACCTGGGTCAAGAGGACCTCCGGGCGGTGAATGATCACCCGGACGCTAACACGCAGGCCGGTGTCGTGTGCGCCTGTCGATCTAAAAGCGACAGAACCGGATGTCGGTGGCCAGGATCGCCTTGGCGCCGATGGCGGCCAGCTCGTCCATGATCGAGTTCACCTCGCGGCGCGGCACCAGCGCGCGCACCGCCACCCACGCCTCATCGGCCAGGGGGGCGATCGTCGGCGACTCCAGCCCCGGTGTCACCTCGATGGCCCTGTTGAGAACCGTTCGGGGACAGTCATAGTCCAACATCAGGTACTTCTGGCCGAAGACCACACCCTGTACCCGGGCGGCCAGTTGGTCGCGCGCGGCTGCATTGTTCTCGGCTCCGTCCTGCTCGATCAGCACCGCTTCGGAATCACAGAGCGGCTCGCCGAAGGCCACCAGGTTGTGCAGACCCAGGGTGCGTCCCGAACCGACGACATCGGCGATCGCGTCGGCAACCCCGAGTGCCACCGAGATCTCCACGGCCCCATCGAGTCTGATCACTGTGGCATCGACTCCGTTGGCGGCCAGGTCTTTCCGCACCAGGTTGGGAAAAGCTGTGGCGATGCGCTTGCCGTCGAGGTCGTTGACGCTCCAGTCCTGCCCGGCAGGCGCCGCATAGCGAAACGTCGACGATCCGAAGCCCAGCGCCAACCGCTCGCGGACCGGCGCGTCGGATTCCCAGGCCAGGTCGCGTCCGGTGATGCCGAAGTCCAGCTGCCCCGAACCGACGTAGATCGCGATGTCCTTGGGCCGCAGGAAGAAGAACTCGACTCCGTTGGCCGGGTCCACCACGGTCAGGTCCTTGGTGTCGGTGCGACGGCGATAGCCCGCCTCCGACAGGATGGCCGAGGCGGGTTCACTGAGCGTGCCCTTGTTGGGAACAGCAACACGCAACATGTCACAACTTCCCGTAGACGTCGTCGAGGGTGAGCCCGCGTGAAAGCATCAGCACCTGCGTCCAGTACAGCAGCTGGCTGATCTCCTCGGCGAGATCTTCGTCGCTTTCGTGCTCGGCGGCCAGCCAGACCTCGCCGGCCTCCTCCAGGATCTTCTTGCCGATACCGTGTACACCGCCGTCCAACGCGGCCACGGTGCCGCTTCCGGCAGGACGGGTGCGCGCGCGCTCACTGAGTTCGGCGAACAACGCATCGAAGGTCTTCACGGCAGGCGATTGTGTCATGCCTGGCAGCCCGCGGTCACGCCGGTTTGCCCGGGACAAGTCAGTTCGGGGCGGGATGGCTTCCGTAGTGCAGGACCTCGCGGTGCATGTCCTCAAGGTGCTTGCCTTTGGTCTCCTCCACCCATTTCCACACGAACAGGAAGGACAGCACCGCGCACAGCGCGTAGAAACCGTAGGCGGCGCCGAGCACGTCGCGAAGCCCCGGGAAGGTGACGGTGATCGCCCAGTTGGCCATCCACTGCCCGGCGGCAGCCAGGCCCAGTGCTGCGGCCCGGATCCGGTTCGGGAACATCTCGCCCAGCAGCACCCACACCACCGGTCCCCAGGACATGCCGAACGCCACCACGAAGAGGTTGGCGGCGATCAGCGCGATCGGTCCTGCGGCACCGTCCAGCTGAGGCTGGCCGCCGACCTGCGGCGCCGTGCCGAAGATGACCGCCATGGTGCCCAGGGTCAGCGCCATGCCGCTGGAACCGATCAGCAGCAACGGTTTCCGGCCGATCTTGTCGATCAGGGCGATCGCGATGAGCGTGGTCACGATGTTGGTCACCGAGGTGATCACGGTGATCAAGAACGCCTGACTCTCGTCGAAACCGACCGCCTCCCACAACACATTCGAGTAGTAGAAGATCACGTTGATGCCGACGAACTGCTGGAAGATCGACAGGCCCAGGCCGACCCAGACGATGCCGTAGAGCCCGCCGGTCGGTTTGCGCAGATCTCGCCACGACGGCGGTTTTTCGGCCTGCAGCGACTCCTGGATGCGGGTGATCGTGATTTCCAGGTTCTTCTCCCCCAGCAGCATCGACAGCACGCGCCGGGCCTCGGGGATCCGGTATCTGGCCACCAGATAACGGGGCGACTCGGGAATGGTGTACGCCAGCAGGCCGTACGCGACGGCCGGGATGGCCTCGGCCAGGAACATCCAGCGCCAGGCTTCCAGCCCCAGCCACAGTTCCTCCCGCGAACCGCCGGCCAGGTGCGCGAGCAAGAAGTCGATGGCCAGCGCCAGGAAGATCCCGGTGACGATTGCCAACTGCTGCAGCGAGCCCAGCCTGCCCCGGATATTCGGCGGTGCCGTCTCGGCGATGTAGGCCGGGGCGATCACCGAGGCGATGCCGACCGCGACGCCACCCACGATCCGGAAGGCCACCAACAGCCAGATGTCGTTGGCCAGCCCGGTGACCAGGGCGCTGACCAGGAACAGCAGCGCGGCGATGCGCATGACCTGCAACCGGCCGATGCGATCGGCGAGGCGGCCCGCGGTCAGCGCCCCGAGCACACAGCCCAGCAGCGCCGACGCGACGGCGAAGCCGAGGGTGGCATTGTCGACTTCGAAGTGGTCCTGGACAGCCGACACGGCGCCGTTGATCACTGCGCTGTCGTAGCCGAACAAAAACCCACCGAGGGCGGCGACGCCGGCGACCCGGACCACCCGTCCGGTGATGTACTCCGATTCGTACTCAGCCCCGCCGGAAGATTCGATCGCGCCGTCGGTTGCCATCTCGACCCCTTCCGCGGTGCTGTGACCCGAGTCACTTATTGAAGCACCGCGGTGGGCCTCACGCGGTTCGTTCGCCGAACTCCAGGCTCAGCGCGGCATGGACTGCCCGCAGCGCGGCGGCATCGAGCGCGCCGAGCGATCCGATATGACGTCGCCGCGGTCCCTGCGGCACCGGCACGTCGTTGGGAACTACCAGCACCGGGCACCCGGCTCTCTCGGCTGCCGCAGCACCGGTGACCGAGTCCTCCACGGCCAGACACGCTTCGGGTGACAGCCCCAGCAGCTGCGCTGCCCGCAGATACGGGTCGGGCGCAGGTTTACCCAAGGGCACCTCGTCCCCACACACCGTCACCGAGAAGTAATGCCTGCCAATGCTGTTCAGCGCGCGGTCGGTCAAAAACCGCTGGGTGTTGGTGACCAACGCCATCGGGGTCCGTTCGGCAGCAAGCACTTCCAAGAGTTCTCTGGCGCCTTCACACCAGGGAAGGCCGCCGTCGAACAGGTCGGCGGTGTAGTCATGCAACCACCGACTCTCGACCGCCATCGCCGCCGGATCGGGGTCCAGACCGAGGTCGGCGAAGACGGTGCGCACAGTGTTCTCGGCTGAACTACCCACCAGTGCGGTACGGATGTCTGCCGAGAGCGTGCTGCCGTACTTCTCGTACAGCGCAGCCAGCGAGACGTCCCACAGCTTTTCGGAGTCGACGAGCGTGCCATCCATGTCGAACAGCACTGCTCTCATGGCTTCGATTGTCGTCGGCGGGTTCGGCTAGCGTCAAATCATGACCATCCTCGTCACCGGAGCAACTGGAAACATCGGCCGTCTCGTCGTCAACTACCTGATCGACTTGGGCGCCAACGATATCCGAGCACTGACGAAGGACCCCGCCAGGGCAAACCTGCCCGACGGTGTGACGGCGATCACGGGTTACCTCGGTGACCCGGACTCGCTGCCTGCGGCGCTGGAAGGCGTGGCGTCGATGTATCTGGCACCACTGCCCTCGACGTTGGACACCACCCTCGAGCTCGCCGGACAAGCCGGAGTCGGGTACATCGTGGCGCTGTCCGGAGGCGCGCATTGGCAACAACACGCCGATACGATCGCCGCGTCAGGCCTGGTCAACACCCAACTCGGGCCCGGTGAGTTTCTGGAGAACTTCGGCATGTGGGCTGAGCCGATCAAGGCCGCGCGCACCGTGCGGGAACCCTACCCCGATGTCGTCCAGGCGCCGATTTCGATGGACGACATCGCGCGAGTGGCCGCGGCACTTCTGGTCAGGCCCGAACAGACGCACTTCGGCCAGATGTATGAGCTCACCGGTCCCCAAGCGCTCACCCGTGCGCAGATAGCCGAGCAGATCGGCGTAGGCATCGGCGTCGACGTCGCATTCCAGACGTGCAGCCGCGAGGAAGCCGAGCAGGCACTGCGACCGATCATGGGCGACCAGGCCGGCTGGTACCTGGACCTGATGGCCGACGGCCCTGCCCAACAGGCCAACGGCCTCGTCGCCGAGCTCACCGGGACACCCGCCGAATCAGTGGCGCAGTGGGCTGCGCGCAACGCCGAGTTGTTCACCTGACAGCCCCCGCAGGCGACTGAGCCGGCTGGACAACGTCGCGCTCAGTCCTCCGGGTTGTAGCCGAGGTTAGGAGCCAGCCAGCGTTCGGCCTCGACCAGGGTCCAGCCCTTGCGCCTGGCGTAGTCGGCGACCTGGTCCTGGGCCAGCCGGCCGACCACGAAGTACTGCGATTGCGGATGCGAGAAGTACCAGCCGCTGACGGCGGCACCGGGCCACATCGCCATCGACTCGGTCAACTCGATACCGGTCCGCTCCTTGACGTCCATCAAGTCGAACAGCGTCGCCTTCTCGGTGTGCTCCGGGCAGGCCGGGTAGCCCGGGGCCGGACGGATTCCCACGTACTTCTCACCGATGAGCGCCTCGTTGTCCAGTTGCTCGTCGGGCTGGTATCCCCAGAACTCCTTGCGGACCCGTTGGTGCATCCGTTCGGCGAAAGCCTCGGCCAGCCGGTCGGCCAGCGATTCCAGCAGGATCGCGTTGTAGTCGTCGTGCGCCGCTTTGAATTCGGCGATCTTGTCGTGGCTGCCGAGCCCGGCAGTGACGGCGAAGGCTCCGACATAGTCGGCCAGACCGGTGTCTTTGGGTGCGACGTAATCACCCAGGGACCGGTTGGGAATGCCGTCGCGGTGCTGACCCTGCTGACGCAGGTTGTGCAAGGTCGTCAGCACCTGGGTTCGGGTCTCATCGGTGTAGACCTCGACGTCGTCTCCCACCGCGTTGGCGGGGAAGAACCCGATCACCCCGTTGGCGGTCAGCCACTTCTCCTTGATCAGAGTGTCGAGCATCTCCTGGGCGTCGTCATAGAGCTTGCGCGCAGTCTCGCCCGAGGCCGGGTTGTTGAGGATGTCGGGAAAACGGCCCTTCATCTCCCAAGCGTTGAAAAACGGTTGCCAATCGATGTATTCGCGTAGTTCGGCAAGGTCGTAGTCCTCGAATTCCCGAACACCGAGCCCCTGGGCGGGCACCGGCGGAACGTAGCCCTCCCACTCGATCGGCGTCCTGTTCGCGCGCGCCTTCTCCAGCGTCAACATCGGCCGCTCGTTCTTCTGAGCGTGCCGTTCGCGCAGCGACGCGTAGTCCTTCGCAGTTGCCTCCAGCAGGGAACCGCGCTGCCGCTCATCGAGCAACGCGGCGGCGACCGGAACCGACCGCGACGCGTCCTTGACCCAGACCACCGGACCGCTACGACGCGGCGCCACCTTCACCGCCGTGTGCGCGCGCGAGGTGGTCGCACCGCCGATCAGCAGCGGGATCTCCAAGCCTTCGCGTTCCATCTCGACGGCGAAATTGACCATCTCGTCCAGTGACGGGGTGATCAGGCCCGACAGCCCGATGATATCGGCGTCGTGCTCCTTGGCCGCGTCCAGGATCTTCTGTGCGGGCACCATCACACCGAGGTCGATCACTTCGAAGTTGTTGCACTGCAACACAACCCCGACAATGTTCTTGCCGATGTCGTGGACATCGCCCTTCACCGTCGCCATGATGATCGTGCCGTTGGTGTCCTTCGCAGCTTTTTCATTTCCCGTCGCTGCGCTCGCCCCGGCGGCCGCGAGCTCTTCTTTCTCCGCCTCGATGTAGGGCAGCAGGTACGCCACGGCCTTCTTCATCACCCGGGCCGACTTCACCACCTGTGGCAGGAACATCTTTCCCGCACCGAACAGGTCACCGACGACGTTCATGCCGTCCATCAGCGGACCCTCGATCACCTCGATCGGCCGGCCACCGGCGGCGGCGATCTCGGCTCGCAATTCCTCGGTGTCGTCGTCGACATGGGCGTCGATGCCCTTGACCAGCGCGTGGGTGATCCGCTCGCGGACCGGCAGGCTGCGCCACTGGGCCGCAGCTTTGTCCTCGACTTCGCCCGAGTTCTTCGTATTGAACCTCTCGGCGATCTCCAGCAGGCGCTCGGCGGCATCGTCGCGACGGTTCAGCACGACGTCCTCGATGCGGTCCCGCAGCTCGGGGTCGATCGAGTCGTAAGGCACCAGCGCGCCGGCATTGACGATGCCCATGTCCAGACCGGCTTTGATCGCGTGGAACAGGAACACCGCGTGGATCGCTTCGCGCACCGGGTTGTTGCCACGGAAGGAGAACGACACGTTGGAGATACCGCCGGAGATGTGCACCCCGGGCAGGTTCTCCTTGATCCAGGCACAGGCCTCGATGAAGTCGATGCCGTAGGTCGCGTGCTCCTCGATGCCCGTGGCCAGCGCGAAGCAGTTGGGGTCGAAAATGATGTCCTCGGCCGGGAAGCCGACCTCTTCGGTCAGGATCCGGTAGGCGCGCCCGCAGATCTCCTTGCGGCGCTCCAGGTTGTCGGCCTGCCCTTGCTCGTCGAAGGCCATCACGACGACCGCGGCACCGTACTTGCGGCACAGCTGGGCCTCCCGGATGAACTTCTCCTCGCCCTCCTTCAGCGAGATCGAGTTGACGATCGGCTTGCCTTGCACGTTCTTCAGGCCTGCCTCGATGACCTCCCATTTCGACGAGTCGATCATCACCGGGACCCGGCTGATGTCCGGCTCGGCCGCGATCAGCTTGGTGAACCGGTCCATCGCGGCGACGCCGTCGATCATGCCCTCGTCCATGTTGATGTCGATGACCTGGGCACCGACCTCGACCTGCTGGAGGGCAACCGACAACGCAGTGTCGTAGTCCTCGGCCTTGATCAGGTTGCGGAACCGGGCGGAACCGGTGATGTTGGTGCGCTCACCGATGTTGACGAACAGCGAATCGTCGGTGATGTTGAGCGGCTCCAGGCCCGACAGCCGGGTGGCCACCGGAATCTCGGGCAGCTTGCGGGGCGGCTTGCCCTCGACGACCTTGGCGATCTCGGCGATGTGCGGTGGTGCCGTCCCGCAGCACCCACCAACCAGGTTGACCAGGCCGGCCTCGGCGAACTCGGCGATGTAGCCGGCCTGGCGCTGCGGGGACTCGTCGTACTCACCGAAGGCATTGGGCAGTCCGGCGTTCGGGTAGCAGGAGACGAAGGTGTCCGCGATCCGCGCCATCTCGGCGATGTAGGGCCGCATCTCTGGTGCCCCCAGCGCGCAGTTCAGGCCCACCGCGATCGGCTTGGCGTGCCTGATCGCATTCCAGAACGCTTCGGTGACCTGGCCGGACAACGTCCGTCCGGACGCATCGGTGATGGTGCCGGAGATGATCACCGGCCAACGACGTCCACGGTTTTCGAACAACGTCTCCACGGCGAACACCGCGGCTTTGGCGTTGAGCGAATCGAAGATCGTCTCGATGAGAATGATGTCGGAACCACCGTCGACCAGGCCGTTGGCTGCCTCGAGGTAGGCGGCGACCAATTGATCGTAGGAGACGTTGCGGGCACCGGGGTCGTTGACGTCCGGAGAGATCGACGCGGTGCGGGTGGTCGGGCCGAGGGTGCCGGCCACGTAGCGGGGCTTGTCCGGGGTGCTGAACTCGTCGCATGCCGCCCGCGCCAGGGCAGCGCCGACATAGTTCAGCTCGTAGCTCAGTTCGGCCATGTCGTAGTCGGACATCGAGATCGCGTTCGCGTTGAACGTGTTGGTCTCCAGGATGTCGGCGCCGGCCTGGAGGTACTCGCGGTGGATTCCCTCGATGATGTGCGGCTGCGTCAGGTTGAGCAGGTCGTTGTTGCCGACCAGATCGCTCGGCCAGTCCTTGAATCGCTCGCCCCGGTAACCGGCTTCGTCGGGGCGGTCGCGTTGAATCGCCGTGCCCATCGCGCCGTCGATCACCACGATCCGCTGGCGCAGCGCGGCGGTGAGTTCGTCGGTGCAGTCGGGGCGGATGTTCGGCACGAAGGTGGTCGACCCTGAGGTGTTCGACTCGACGGCGTTCACGTGCGCTCCTTCCATGAGAGGAAGGCGTCCTTGACTCTGCCGAGCGTGGCGGCTACCGGCAATGACCCGGCACCGTTGCAACGCCTCTCGACCACGAAAGTCTACGTGCTCACTCGATCAACGTCAGGGACGCCCAACCGGCTGCGGTTCATTCTCTCAACCACGACGGGTCGCGATCGATTCCGGTGGCGGGTTGATGCCCGTCGCAGGACCCGCCCAGGGCTTACGCTGGCATTGTGACCCCCTCGGATTTCCGTGGTCCGAAGCGATCCGACCTGCCCGATCTGCGCGACACCATCGTCGTGGCGGCGTTCGAGGGCTGGAACGACGCAGGTGATGCCGCCAGCGACGCGCTCGAACACCTCGACGCCATCTGGCATGCCGAGACGATCGTGGAGATCGACGACGAGGCCTACTACGACTACCAGGTCAATCGGCCGGTGATCCGCCAGGTCGACGGGGTCACTCGTGAATTGGTCTGGCCGTCGATGCGCATCGCGTACTGCCGTCCGCCAGGCTCTGACCGTGACATCGTGCTGATGCACGGCGTGGAACCCAACATGCGTTGGCGCACCTTCTGCGCGGAGCTGCTGGCCATCGCCGACAAGCTCAACGTCCAGACCGTGGTCATCCTGGGGGCGTTACTGGCCGATACCCCGCACACCAGGCCGGTGCCGGTGTCGGGCTCGGCGTACTCGTCGGACTCGGCCAAGACGTTCGGGCTCGAGGAGACCCGCTACGAGGGGCCCACCGGAATCGCCGGGGTGTTCCAGGACGCTTGCGTGCAAGCCGGGATTCCGGCGGTGACGTTCTGGGCGGCGGTGCCGCACTATGTCTCGCAGCCACCCAGCCCCAAGGCGACCGTCGCGCTGTTACGACGGGTGGAGGACGTTCTTGACGTCGAGGTACCGCTGGCCGACCTGCCCGCGCAGGCCGAGGAGTGGGAACAGGCAGTCAGCGAGATGACCGCCGAGGATGACGAGATTGCCGAATACGTGCAGTCGCTCGAGGAGCGCGGCGACGCGGAAATCGACGTCAACGAGGCGATGGGCAAGATCGACGGGGATGCATTGGCTGCGGAGTTCGAACGCTACCTGCGCCGTCGCGGACGGTGAGGGTCGGCCTACCGCTGGCGGAAGCGGCTCAGATAGTCGTCCCAGTCCCAGCTGGTCAGGAACTCCTCGGCGGCCTCCCAGCCTTTCCCGTAGAGGCTGCGCTTGTCCTGCTCGGACAGGTCGAAGTTCAGCACGCCGACCGAACTGGTGTCGACGCGCACCGTGCGGGCACTGACCCACGGTTGATTCAGGTGGGCCTGGTCGCGGCCGACCAGGATCGTGGTCACCACCTGTTCGAGGAGGGTCGGTCCGAACACGTGCAGTGGATGCAGCGCCGGGATCACCGCGGCGTTCTCGGCCGGCAGGTCGGGCAGCAGCGTGATCCCGAAAGTCGGCCACCGGGGGCTTTCGCCGTCGGTGCGGTCCAGCGAGTCGATCGGGAAGTTCGACAGCAACCCGCCGTCGACCAGCCGTGACGTTCGGCCGTCGGCGCTGGTCAGCTCCTCGGGACGGTAGAAGAACGGGATTGCGGTCGAGGCGCGCACCGCATCGGCGATCGACTGCTCATCCGGGTCGAGGCCGTAGATCCGCTGGTAGTCCCACGGCAGCCGCACGAGCTGACCCAGCGTCACATCGGCCACGGTGACCACCAGCCGGTAGCGCTGCTCCGGCGGCAGGGTCGGGTCGTCGAGAGCCAGATCGGCGAAGGTCGTCACGCCGAACTCGGCAAGGCGGTCGGCGACCCACCGCCGCAACGCATCGCCGCGGTAGATGCCGCCACCGCTGAGTGCCCCCCACGCCGGTCCGATCAGCGGCAGCCGTTCCACCGGGCCGGGGTCGAGGAATTCGCGGTAGTCCAGCCCCATAGCGAGCTCGGTCAGCTGTGTCACCGACAGCGCTCCGCTGCGGGTGGCCGCCGCCAGCACCGCACCGACCAGCGCTCCCGCCGAGGTTCCGGAGATGCGCCGGGGCCGGTAGCCGGCCTCGACGAGGGCGGCCGCCGCACCGACCAGGCCGATACCTTTGACTCCCCCACCGGAGAGCACCAGATCAGCCTGATGATGTGCCACGCGAGTGCCCTTACAACTGCACACCGAGCAGCGCGTCGACCGCGGTGGCGACCGTCGCGCCCGCTGTCTCGTCGTGGCCGCCGTAGGACAACGCGTCGGTGGTCCAACCATCAACGGCGGCAAGCGCTTTGGGAGTGTCCAGGTCATCGGCGAGGTAGCGGCGCACCCGCGCCACCAGATCGCCGGCGTCGGGTGCGCCGGTCAGTGCGGTGGCGCTGCGCCAGCGGTGCAGCCGGCGGTTGGCGTCATCGAGCACGTCGGGACTCCAGAAGCGATCCTCGCGGTAGTGCCCGGCCAGCAGACCGAGGCGCACCGCCGAGGGGTCCACGCCGTCGCGGCGCAGCGCTGAGACCAGCACCAGGTTTCCGCGGCTCTTCGACATCTTGTGGCCGTCCCAGCCGATCATGCCGGCGTGCACGTAATGCCGGGCGAAGCGCCGCTCACCGGTGACGCACTCGGCGTGGGCGGCCGAGAATTCATGATGCGGAAAAATCAGGTCGCTCCCGCCGCCCTGGATGTCCAGACCGGTCCCGATACGGCTGAGCGCGATCGCGGCGCATTCGACGTGCCAACCTGGTCTGCCCGGTCCGAAAGGTGACGGCCAGCTGGGTTCGTCGGGGCGCGCCGAGCGCCACAGCAGGGCGTCGAGCGGGTCGCTCTTGCCCGGACGCTCGGGGTCACCGCCACGTTCGGCGAACAGTTCCAGCATGGTGTCGCGGTCGTAGCCGGACTCGTACCCGAACTGCACGGTGGCCCCGGCGTGGAAGTAGACGTCGGGGTACTGCGGGTCGTCGACGACGTAGGCGGCGCCCGCAGCCAGCAGCTTCTCGACCACCTCGATCACCTCGGCGACGGCCTCGGTGGCGGCGACGTAGTCGTGTGGCGGCATCACCCGCATCGCCGCCATGTCCTCGCGGAACAGGTCGGTCTCCCGGTCGGCGAGCTCGCGCCAGCCGATGCCGTCGCGTTGGGCGCGCTCGAACAACGGATCGTCGACGTCGGTGATGTTCTGTACGTAATGCACCTGGTGACCGAGATCGAGCAGCACCCGGTGGACCAGGTCGAAGGTCAGGTAGGTAGCCGCGTGACCCAGGTGGGTGGCGTCATAGGGCGTGATGCCGCAGACGTACATGGTGGCGGTGGCGCCCGGGGTGACCGGCCGGATCTGCCGGTCGGCACTGTCGTAGAGCCGCAACTGCGGACCCTTCCCAGGCAGCACCGGAACACTCGGCGCCGACCACGATTGCATAGTCCCGACTCTAGACATCGCCGTGTGTGACACCGCGGACGGCTGTTTCATTCCTCGACTTCCGGGTTCAGCGCAGCTACCGGTTGCGGTAGGCCGACCAGATGGCCTCGAGCAGCACCGGGGCCAGCTCCGGGCGACACATCAGCAGATCCGGCAGGTAGGGGTCGCGGCGGTTGTACACCAACGGGGAACCGTCGATGCGCGACGCGTGCATCCCGGCAGCCCACAACACCCCCGCCGGAGCTGCGGAGTCCCACTCCCACTGCCCGCCTGCGTGGATGTAGGCGTCGACCTCACCGCGGACCACCGCCATCGCCTTGGCGCCCGCCGAACCGATGCGCACCAGCTGGATGTCGAGGTGGTCGCGCAGGTACCACAGCACGGCCGGGGGTCTGTTGGCGCTGGCGGTGATGCGGATCGGCCCGTCGGCGCGCGGCGGAGGGCCGACCACGGTGTCGGACCGGTACACCTCACCGCGTGCAGGTAGGGCCACCGCTGCATCGGTGATGGCCCCGCCGCCGTCTCGGCGCTGCCAGAGTGCGATATGCACAGCCCAGTCAGCACGACCGGGCATCGAGTACTCGTGGGTGCCGTCGACGGGATCGACGATCCACACCCGGTCGGCCTCGACACGTGCCAGGTCGTCGGTGGCCTCCTCGGACAGCACCGCATCCTGCGGCCGCTCGCGGCGCAGCCGGTCGAGGATCAGCGTGTTGGCGCGGCGGTCGCCGGCATCTCCGAGGTCGTAGGGATCCCAGTAGCCGATCTGCTCACGCATCGCCAGCAGCAGCTCACCGGCTTGGGCGGCCACCTCGGCGGCCAGCGCGGCATCGGTGTGGGTCACCGAGAAAGTAGATCATGTCAAAATGCGGGCCACGGTATGGGCCGTCGCCGGTCCGGTGTGGGCATCACCGGGTTCTGCAGCAGGCCAACGACTCTGGCACGCAGCGCAGCGACCTCGGCGGAGGTGAGATGCGCGCGCAGTTCGGCGCCGAGCGGACCGGCCAGCGCCTGCTGCAGGCACCCGACGTCGGCCAGCACGGCGTCGTCGATCGGTTTGCCGGCCCACCCCCACAGCACGGTGCGCAGTTTGTCCTCGACGTGCAGGGTGACGCCATGGTCCACGCCGTAGACGTTGCCGTCCACCCCGCACAGCACGTGACCGCCCTTGCGGTCGGCATTGTTGATCAACACGTCGAACACCGCCAGCCGGCGTAGCCGGTCATCGTCGGCGTGCACCAGCGTGACTTCGTTGCCGGCATAGTCATAGGCCTGTAGCACCGGGAGGAACCCGACCGGTACCGAGCCGGCAGGCACCAGGTCGACCAGATCGGGACCGGCAGTGGCTTCGGCGTCCTCGGTGTCTTCGGTGTCGGTGGGCTGTTCCACCCAGCGCTGCAGCATGCCCAGACCTGCCGGACCGTCGCGGATGATGGTGTACGGGACCAGATTCCAGCCCAGCGCAGCCGAGACCAGGTAGGCGCCGCGCTCTCGGCCGGCCAGCGTGCCATCGGGAAAGTCCCACAGCGGCGCCTCGCCGGCGACGGGCTTGTACACGCAGTGCACGCTGCGGTCGGCCAGTGTCGCCTCGCACAGGAATGTCGCGTTGCTGGCCGACCGAATCCGGCCGATCACGGTGAGCTCACCGCTCTGCAGCACCGCGCCGTCACCGGTTGCCGGCTCAGGCAATGTCGTCATCCTCGGCGCCCCCACCCAGAGCGCCGCGGCGGTAGCCGTTGGTCCGGACACAGATGTGGCCCTCGGGGTCCAGCGGTTCCTCACACAACGGGCAAGGCGGCCGCCCGGCCGAGATCACCCGATTCGAGCGCGTCGCGAACTGGCGGGCCGATTCCGGGGTGAGGAACACGCGCACCGCATCGGGACCCTCCTCGGCGTCGTCGAGGACCACCGACGCATCGAACTCGGTGTCGGACACCGCGAGCAACTCGACGACCACGGTCTGCGCCTCGGAGTCCCAGCCCAGGCCCATGGTGCCGACCCGGAATTCGGCGTCCACCGGCATGACCAGCGGGCTGAGATCCTCGACTTCCCCGGTGTCGGGCGGAATCGGCGTGCCGAAGCGGCGATTGATCTCCAGCAGGAGCGCGGCGATCCGTTCCGCGAGCACCGCCACCTGCTGCTTTTCCAGAATCACCGAGATCACGCGCTTGTCGTGGACGGCCTGGAGATAGAAGGTCCGATTTCCCGGCTCACCGACGGTACCGGCCACGAAACGGTCGGGGGTGCGGAAGACGTGGATAGCGCGGGACATGGCAGTTCCAAAATACCGGGTCAGTCCGTCGAACCCCCGACGACGGCGTCGCCGGAAGGGACTTCTGGGGAGGCGGCCAGCGCCGAGTTCAGCGCCGGGCCGGTGTGGTTGACGTGAATCACGAAGGGCCGCAGCGCGGTATAGCGGATGACACTGACCGAGGCCGGATCGGCGTTGATGCGCTGGAAGCTGTCCAGGTGGGTGCCCAGCGCATCGGCCAGCACCGCTTTGATCACGTCACCGTGCGTGCACGCGATCCACAGGACGTCTGAGCCGTGCTCGTCGGCGAGCCTGCGGTCATGCTCGCGCACCGCGGCCACGGCACGGGCCTGCACCGCGGCCAGACCTTCGCCGTCAGGGAACACCGCCGCGCTGGGTTGCTGCTGCACCACCGCCCACAACGGCTCCTTGACCAGCTCACCGATCTTGCGGCCGGTCCACGATCCGTAGTCGACCTCGCTGATCCGCTCGTCGACGACGGGTTGTACACGCAGCGCGGCGGCCAACGGTTCCACGGTGCGTTCACAACGCAGCAGCGGGGAGCGCACGATCGCCCGGATCGGGAGCGCGCCGACGCGCTCCACCAGCGCTTGGGCTTGTTCGCGACCCCGGTCGTCCAGGTCGACTCCGGCCGACCTGCCGGCCAGGGTGTGCGCAGTGTTGGACGTGGAGCGGCCGTGCCGCACCAACAGCACGGTCATATCGGCGCCACCACCCCGGTCACGAGCAGGATCAGTACCACCACGCCGAGAATCATCCGGTATCCGACGAACCAATACATGCTGTGCCGGACCAGGAAGCGCAGGAACCAGGCGACCGCGGCGAAGCCGACCACGAAGGTGATCAGCACCGAGATCAGCAGCTGGGGTCCGGTGGCGCTCATCCCCTCCCCGGACGGCGCGAACGCATCCGGTAACGAGAACAGGCCGGACGCGAACACCGCCGGGATGGCCAGCAGAAAACCGAAGCGGGCGGCCACTTCCCGCTTCATGCCCAGGAAGAGCCCGGCACTGATCGTGGCCCCTGACCGGGACACACCCGGCAACAGCGCCAGACACTGGGCCAGGCCCACCAACACGGCGTCCTTCCAGGTCAGCTTCTCGATTCGGCGACTTTGTCGGCCGACGTACTCGGCGGCGGCGATCACCAGCGAGAACACCACCAGCGCGGTGGCGATCAGCCATAGATTGCGGGCGCCGGTGCGGATGTGGTCCTTGAGCAGCAGACCGAAGAAGCTGATCGGGATGGTGCCGATGATCACCCACCAGCCCAACCAGTAGTCGGCGTTGCGTCGGGCGGCGTCGAAGAGCCCGCCGAACCAGGCGGTGACGATGCGTCCGATGTCGCGCGCAAAGTACAGAATGACCGCGGCCTCGGTGCCGAGCTGGCTGACCGCGGTGAACGAGGCACCGGCGTCGCCGTTGAAGAACACCCGCGACACGATGGCAAGGTGGCCCGACGAGGACACCGGCAGGAACTCGGTGAGGCCCTGCACCACGGAAAGAACGATCACCTGCAGCCACGACATCGCAGGCAGGTCGGTCACGACGACGACCGTACCGTGGTCGGGTCAGCGCATCGGTCGAGGCACCGGCTGCGCCTCGGCCACCGCGTCGCGCACGACGGCGACCAGGCTGCGTTCGTCGGTGAAGTCGATGTCGGTGAGCTTACGGGTGGACACCGCCACGACGTCGTCACTGTCGGGCACCAGGGTGCGCAGCCGGGGTCGATAGACCTCGACGACCAGTTCCTGACGCTCGACGTGGAAGGAAAACGTGCGGCCGTCTCCCACCTGTCCGAATCCGCTGGCATGCAGGCCAGTGGTGATGTCTTCGACCTGGAATTCCTGACCAGCCGTGTCTTCCCTCGCGGGGGTCATGATCGCCAGGATACCGCCGCGGGCATCCCGGGGCAGTGTGGCACCGCCCGGGTGTGGGTCACGACCGTGCATAGACTGACTCCCCGATCAGTTTCGCCCCGATGTCGACCGAGAGCTCCCCATTGGCCCGCCGCTCCATCCCGCAGCATGTGATTGTGCGCTTCGGCGCGCTCGTGTCGGCCGCCGCGCTGATGGCCGGGTGCTCGTCCAATCCGGTCGACGCGCCCCCTCCGACGATCACCCCGGCCCAGGCCGCCGACTCGCCGCCGGCAATGCCGTCGCCGCCGGGGACGGTGCTGCCGTTGGCGTCGTCGGCCCAGTCCGCGACGTTCGACGAGGTGACCCGGGCGCTGGTGGTGCTGGCCCCCGCGGCGCCCGGCCGTTCGGCCCTGACCGTGTTCGGATCCGGCGGGCAGACCGCAGTCGTGCCGTTGGATGATGCGGCCACGGCGATGGCCGGTGGGGACGGCGTGGTGTTCCTGGCGAGCACGGGTGGCTACCTTCGGGTGGACCTGGCCAGCCGCGCGGTGTCGCGTTTCGACGTCGAGGGCCGCCCGGACCTGGAGTTCACCGCGATCGCACGCCGCGCCGACGGCCGGATGGTGCTGGGCAGCGCGGACGGCGCGGTGCTCACGCTGGCCGACGACACCGCCGTGGCCGCCGAGGCGCGGCTGTTCGCCCGGGTCGACCAGATCGTCACGCAGGGCGATACCGCGGTCGTCCTCGACCGCAGCCAGACTTCGGTGACCACGCTCAACATCGACGGAACGGCCAAACAACAGGCGCTGCGCGCAGGAAACGGCGCGACCACCATGGTCGCCGATGCCGCCGGAGGGGTCTTGGTGGCCAACACCCGCGGTGGCGAGCTTCTGGTCTACGGAGTCGATCCGCTGATCTTGCGGCAGCGCTACCCGGTCCCGGATGCACCCTACGGATTGGCCGCATCGGCCACCGGATGGGCCTGGGTGGCACAAACGGCGACGAACTCCGTTGTTGGTTACGATCTGGCATCCGGAATCCCCGTCGAGAAGGTGCGCTATCCGACCGTGCAGCAACCCAACTCGCTGGCCTTCGACGACGCCTCCGGAACCCTGTACGTGGTTTCCGGAGCAGGCGCGGGGGTGCAGGTGATCGAGTCCGCGGAAGGGGTGCAATGAGTTCGGCACGAGGCCCGATGCCGGCAGCGTGGAACCGGGCGGTGGCCGAGGATTCCGGCGATTACGAGTGGATTCCGCTGCGGCTGCCCCCGGAGGTGACGCGGGTCAGCGCCTCGGTGCGGCTGTCGATCGAGGCCGAGTACCGCGGGTGGGAGCTGACCCGGGTGCGGCTCTACACCGACGGCAGCCGGCGAGTGCTGTTGCGGCGCCGGAAGCGCGCCGACGCGGTGCCGGGCCCGGATCAGCCCGCACTGTGATGTACCGGGCGCTGCGGCAAGGCCTGTTCCTGGTCGAACCTGAGCGAATCCACACCGCTGTCTTCGCCGGCCTACGCGCCGCCACCGCTACCCCGCTGACACGTAACATGTTGCAGCGCAGGCTTTCTCCGAGCGATCCCGCCCTGGCCAGCACAGTGTTCGGGGTCCGGTTCCCCGGGCCGCTGGGGTTGGCGGCCGGGTTCGACAAAGATGGCCGGGGCGTGCGGACCTGGGGTGCGCTCGGTTTCGGCTACGCCGAGGTGGGGACCGTGACGGCGCGACCACAACCCGGAAATCCGCGGCCCAGATTGTTCCGGCTTTCCGCCGACCGCGCCCTGCTCAACCGGATGGGCTTCAACAACGACGGTGCCGCCGCGCTGGCCGCGCACCTGGCCCGCCACCATCCTGATGTGCCGATCGGTGTCAACATCGGCAAGACGAAGCTCACGCCGGCGCAGCGCGCGGCAGAGGACTACGCCGAGAGCGCCCGCCTGCTGGGGCCGTTGGCGACCTATCTGGTGGTCAACGTCAGCTCACCCAACACCCCGGGTCTGCGCGACCTGCAGTCGGTCGACACGCTACGACCCATCCTGACCGCGGTGCTGGCCGAGACGTCCACGCCGGTGCTGGTCAAGATCGCACCCGATCTGGCCGACGACGACATCGCCGACATCGCCGACCTGGCCGTTGAACTGGGGCTGGCCGGGATCGTGGCGACCAACACCACGGTGTCGAGGGCGAATCTGCGGACACCCGGCGTCGACGCGCTGGGCCCTGGCGGGGTGTCGGGACCCCCGGTGGCGCGCCGGTCTCTGGAGGTCCTGCGCGGGCTGTACCGGCGGGTCGGGGACCGCCTGGTGCTGATCAGCGTCGGCGGTATCGAAACCGCCGACGATGCGTGGGAACGCATCACCGCGGGCGCCACGCTGCTGCAGGGCTACACCGGGTTCGTCTACGGCGGCGGGATGTGGGCCGCCACGATCCACCAGGGCATCGCCCGCCGCCTGCACGAGCACGGTTTCACCGGCCTGGCCGACGCGGTCGGTTCGGCGGCGGGCTGACAGCTCAGTGCTGCTCGTAGGTGCCGTGGATCAGGGCCCGGGCGATGGCCTGGCTGAACAGGTTGAAGCCCAGGTAGGCCGGGGTGGCATCGGCGGGCACGTCGAGCTTCTCCACGCCGACGGCATGGACGGCGACGATGTAGCGGTGCGGGCCGTGGCCGGGCGGCGGGGCGGCACCGAGGTAGCGCTTCAGGCCGGCGTCGTTGGCCAAGGTGACCGCGTCGCCGGGGAATCCGCTCGCGCTGCCGTCGCCGACACCGGCGGGCAGTTCGGTGACCGTGGCCGGCAGGTTGAACACCGCCCAGTGCCAGAACCCGGATGCCGTCGGCGCGTCGGGGTCGAAGACGGTCACGGCGAAGCTGCGGGTCTGTTCGGGAAAGCCCGACCAGCTCAGCTGCGGTGACACGTCCGATCCGCCGGCACCCATGATGCCGCTGACCTGGTCGTTGGCCAGCGGCCCCCCGTCGGTGAAGGACTGGGAGGTCACCGTGAAGGTGGGGAGCTCGGGCAGGAAGTCGTACGGATTGTAGGGAAACGACACAGCGGCCATACCTTTCTGTCGAATTCGGTTGATCAGCAGTGCAACAGGAAGTGTTCGAGCACTTGCGCGCCGAACGTCAACGCATCTACGGGTACCCGCTCGTCGACGCCGTGGAACAGCGCGGCGAAGTCCAGGTCGGGCGGCAATCGCAGCGGAGCAAAGCCGAAACAACGGATTCCCAAGCGCGCGAAGTGCTTTGCGTCAGTGCCCCCGGACAGCATGTAGGGCACCGTTCGGGCCTGCGGGTCGGCGGCCAGAATCGCGCTGTTCATCGCCTCGAGCAGTTCGCCGTCGAACGGTGTCTGATACGAGGGCAGTTCGGTGATCCACTCCCGCACGACGTCGGGCCCGATGATGTCGTCGACCTCACGCTCGAAGGCTGCCAGCCGTCCCGGCAGCACCCGACAGTCGACCACGGCCTCGGCGGTGCCGGGGATGACGTTGGCCTTGTACCCGGCCTTGAGCATGGTCGGGTTGGCGGTGTCGCGCAGCGTAGCGCCGACGATCTTGGCGATGCCGCCGAGCTTGGCGACGGTGCCGTCGAGGTCGGGTGCGGACGGGTCGAAGGTGTAGCCGGTCTCCTCCGACACCGCAGTGAGGAACTGTTCCACGGCCTCGGTCAGCACGATCGGGAAGCGGTGCCGACCGAGCTTGGCGACCGCTTCGGCCACCGCGGTCACCGCGTTGTCGTCGTGCACCATCGATCCGTGCCCGGCGCGACCGCGCGCGCTCAAACGCATCCACATCATCGCCTTCTCGGCGGTCTCGATCAGGTAGAGCCGGCGCTCTCCGCCGTCGCGGCGCGGCACGGTGAGCGAAAACCCGCCCACTTCTCCGACCGCCTCGGTGACCCCGTCGAACAAGTCTGGCCGATTGTCCACCAGCCATCGGCAGCCGAAATTGCCGCCGGCCTCCTCATCGGAGACGAACGCGAACACCAGGTCGCGCGGCGGCACGATGCCCGACCGTTTGAAGTGCCGGGCCACCGCGATCATCATGCCGACCATGTCCTTCATGTCGACCGCGCCGCGGCCCCAGACGTAGCCGTCCTCGATGGCGCCGGAGAACGGGTGCACGCTCCAGTCCGCGGCCTCGGCGGGCACCACGTCCAGATGGCCGTGCAGCATCAACGCCCCGCGCGCCGGGTCAGCGCCGGGCAGCCGCGCGAAGACGTTGGCCCGCCCGGGCGCGCCGGCTTCGAGGTACTCGCAGGTGTAGCCGACGTCGGTCAGCTGATCGGCCACCCAGCGTGCGCATTCGGCCTCGCCTTTGGTCGTCGCGGGGTCGCCGGTGTTGGAGGTGTCGAACCGGATCAGGGTGCTGACGAGGTCGACGACCTCGTCGCTCGGTGTCGGGGCAGACCTCACAGTCCCTTTCCTACCACTGATGCCCTGCTCGCCCCCGGCCTTGGTTTGGTCCGAGGGTGCCGATCCGATAGCCTTAGCAGCCGCACAAGCAGGTCCGAGTGGCGGAATGGCAGACGCGCTAGCTTGAGGTGCTAGTGCCCTATTAACGGGCGTGGGGGTTCAAGTCCCCCCTCGGACACTCCTGTGATGAGTCGCGTCATCGGTTACACCTGAGTCGCGTCATCGGTGACAGATTGCCCCGGCCATCGGCCGGGGTTTTTCTGTTGGTTGCGCCAGTAGTTGCGGTCGGGGTCGATGTGGTGGCTGGCGATGAGTTGGTGGCTGGTTTTGCTGATGACGGTGACGGTTTGGGTGGTCACGAGGATCAGGACTGGGGTGTGGGCGTGTTGGCGGCCGATGCCGAGGTGGTGTAGGCGGCTGCTGTAGCGCAGGGTGAGCTTGCCGAATTGGTCCACGGTGTCGTGGCGGATACGGAAGTGCTCGGTGACGCCGGCGGGGTGGGCTTTGGGCAGGGCGTGGTAGACGGTGTGCGGTGTGGCGCTGTGGCGGTGGGCGCGGTGGGGACGCTCGGTGTTGTAGATCATGGCGAAGGTGTCGAGCAGCTGTTGTAGCTCAGCCAGTGTCGAGGGGCGCTGGTGTTGGCTGAGCCAGAGCTTGAGGGTTCGGTGGAAGCGTTCGATCTTTCCTTGGGTTTGCGGGTGGCCTGGGCGGCCGTTCTTTTGGGTGACGCCGAGGCTGTTGAGGAGGCGCTCGAAGTCGTTGTGGCCGTGGGTGAATCGTGAGGTGTAGACCGCGCCGTTGTCGGTCAGCGTGGCGGCGGGCAGTCCGTGGGTGGCGGCGGTGTCGGTGAAGCTGGCCACGACGTCTGCGCCGGTGACGCGGGGGTAGGCGGTGCAGGTCAGCAGGTAGCGAGAGCAGTCGTCGAGCCAGGACAAGATCTCGGTGTCAGTGCCGTCGGCCAGGGCCCAGTGGGTGAAGTCGGATTGCCAGCATTCATTGGGCTGGGAGGCTTCAAAGCGCCGGTAGGAGCTTTTAGGACGCTTGCGCGGCTGGGCGGTGATGAGGCCGTGGTGGTGCAGGATGCGCCGGATGGTCGAGGTTGAGGGCACCGGCAGCCCACGTTGGCCCAGATGCCACTGCAGGGTCAGGGGTCCGGCGTCGAGGCCGTCGGCGGTCAGCGCTTCGCGCAGCGTGACGATGGCGATGATGACGTCGTCGGACACGGCGCGAGGGTTGCTGGTCGGGCGCCGTGAGCGGGCGTCGACAGCCGCCAGGCCGCCGTCGCGGTAGCGGGCGAGCAGCCGGTAGATGTGTTGGCGCGACAGCCCGTACTGGTTTGCCGCTTCGGTGACTGTCAGGTGGCCGCTGGTGACTTCGAGGACGACCACACGCGCTTTGGACATGGACCACGACTGTCACCTATGACGCGACTCATCGAGGACTCTTGCAGGTGTAACCCATGACGCGACTCATCTGTCACCTATGTCGTGGTTTCACACACCCCCTCGGACACTCCTGCGCGGTGTCGGCGGCGGCGCAGCGGTTTCGGCCACAATGGACGGTGATGGACACCACCAGGGCAACGGCACCGGCGCGCGAGCTCTCGCTCGACCTCTACCGATCCGCAGCGGTCATGCTCGTCGTCATAGGGCACTGGCTGATGTCGGTGATGACCTACCGCGACGGCGAGTTCGGCCGCGACAACCCGCTGGTCATCCTGCCGTGGACGCAGTGGCTGACCTGGGGCTTTCAGGTGGTCCCGGTGTTCTTCGCCGTCGCCGGTTACGCCAGCGCGGTGTCGTGGGCGTCTCGGCAGGAGTCGCGTCAGGAGTGGGTGCGCCGCCGGATCGCACGCGTGCTGGGCCCCACTGCGGTCTATGTCGGCTTCGTCCTCGTCGTCATGGCGGTGCTGCTGGCCGTGGGCGTCGACGGCGAGGTGCTCGAGCTCGGCGGCTGGGCGGTAGCCATGCACCTGTGGTTCTTGGCGGTCTACCTGATGGTGGTCGCGCTGACGCCGATCGCGGTGGCCGCGCATGCGCGCCTGGGCCTGGTGGTTCCGGCGGTTCTGGCCGGGTGTCTGGTTCTGGTGGATGTGATCGCGATCAGTACCGACCGCGCCGAGATTCGTGTCCTGAACTATTTCTTCTGCTGGGCGGCGATCTATCAGCTCGGAATCGCCTGGCACGGTGCGCTTCTGCGCCGACGAGTCCTGGTGGCGATGGCCACCGTGGCCGCGCTCGCACTGCCCCTGCTGGTGACCTGGGGCCCCTATCCGGTCGCGATGATCGGTGTGCCGGGAGTCCGGGTGGAGAACTCGGCACCGCCGTCGGTGGCGCTGCTGGCGCTGGCCACGGTGCAGATCGGTGTGCTGTTCGCGCTGGTGCCGATCCTCAATCGGGTGCTGACGAGGGGAAAGTGGCCGCGGATCATCGGCGTGGCGAATGACAACGTGATGGCGCTCTACCTTTGGCACATGCTGCCGGTGATCGTCGTGACCCTGGTCGGCTACCCGACCGGGCTGCTCCCCCAGCCCGACATCGGATCGGGAGCCTGGTGGTTGGCCCGACTGCAGTGGGAGATCGTGCTCGCCGTCGTGACCGCTGCACTGCTGTGCCTGCTGTACTGGCAGCGGCGGGTGTTCGCCCGGCCGATGCCGACGTTCCCGGTCCCGCTGCCTCGCGGGCTGGGCGAAGCGCTGCTGTACGCCGGCACCGGGTCGTGCGCGCTCGCGCTGGCGCTGTTGTCGGCCAACGGGTTCGCCCCCGGCGGGCGGCTCCCGCTGCTGGCCATGGCGCTGTTCGCCGGCGGTGCGCTGTTGGTCGCCGCTCGTCCGCGAGCTCGTCAGTACACGTCGCGCAGGTAGCGCTTGTCGGCCACCATCTGTCGTTTGTAGGCACGGGCACTATCGGTGTCCATCCGTCCGTGGGTGGAGATGATGCGGGTCAATGCGTCGTCGACGTCGCGGGCCATCCGGGTGGCGTCGCCGCAGACGTACAGGTGTGCGCCGTCTTCGAGCCAGCGCCACACGTCGGCGCCGTAGTCGAGCATCTTGTGCTGGACGTAGACCCGGTCCGGTTGGTCGCGGGAGAACGCCAGGTCCAAGCGGTTGAGGAAGCCGTCATCGACCATGTCGGTCAGGTCGTCGCGGTAGTAGAAATTCTGGTCGCGATGGTGGTCGCCGAAGAACAGCCAGTTGCGGCCCCGGTGGCCCAGCGCGCGGCGTTCCTGCAGGAAACCGCGGAACGGTGCGATGCCGGTGCCGGGCCCGACCATGATCATCGGCGTGTCCGGCTCCTGTGGCGGACGGAAGTGCGGAGAACGCTGCAGGAACACCGGCACCGGAGTGCCGTCGGCCAGGTCGGCCAGGTAGGTCGACGCGACACCACCACGGGGTCCGCCGTCGGGGCCCCGGTAGCGCACGACCGACACGGTCAGTTGCGCCTCGTGCGGACTGACCAGAGGGCTGGATGAGATCGAGTACTGCCGCGGTGTCAGCCGGACCAGCACTTCCTGCCACAGTTCCGGGTCGGCGCGCACGCCGAACTCGCCGACAAGGTCGAGGCCGTTGCGGTTGACCAGCCACCTGTCGAGTTCGCCCCGGTTGTTGCGCAGTCGTTTGGCCGCCGCGGCATCTGGACTGTGCTCGGCGACAAAGCGCACCAGGTTCGACGTCACCTTGCATATGTCGTAATGCGACCGCAATGCGTCCCGCAGTGCCAGCTGCACACCGTCGACAACGACCGCCTCGGCGCCGTGGAAGCCGGCAGCGGCCAGCCAGCTCTCGACGACGCTGTCGGAGTTGATGACCCACACGCCCAGCGAGTCGCCGACCGAGTAGCTGACGTCGTGTCCGCTGAGGTCGAATCCGAATTGCCGGACGTCCTTGGCCGCGCCATGCGGGGTCAGCCGGGTGTTACGGCACAGCGGCACAGCCAGCGGCTCGGATCGCGTGAAAAGTGTCGTTGCAGTGCGTTTCTCGGGTACACGGTCGGATGGCCCGATGAGCTCGACGACGGCGTCGGTCCATTCGTTGCGCGGTTGGTCCTCGTAGGCTTCACATTCGGTACGGTCGATCATCCTGGTGGCGCCCAGATCCGCAAGGCGGGTGTCGAGGGATTTCGCGTGACCGCAGAAATTGTCGTAGGAGCGGTCTCCGATGCCGAGCACCGTGTAGCGCACCCCGTCCAGTGACGGCGCGTGCGGGGATTCCAGCTGTTCCCAGAAGCTGGTGCCGTTGTCGGGTGGTCCGCCGTCACCGAAGGTGCTCGTGACGATCAGGACTTCACCGGCTTCGGACAGTTCGTCGAGTTCGATATCGTCCATCGCGCGCAGCCGGGCACCGGCCAGCCGCTCACTCAGCTGGCCGGCGAACTCCTCGGCATTGCCGGTCTGCGACGCCCACAGCACCAGCGGCCCGGATCCCGGCTCGGCCCGCGGCGCCAACGCGCCGAGCCGGGAGTAACGGCCGGCCAGCAGTCCGTCGATCCACAGCCGCGCCCGCGCACTGACCGGTGCGCTTGCCGGCAGTACCGGAACTCCCGGTGACCCGTCCTCTATCCCGGCCAGAAACCCGTTCAGGTACAGCTCTTCGGCGGCGGTCAGCGCGGGCTTTCCCGAGCCGGCCGGCACCGGGGCCAGCCGTACCGCGCACACCTTGAACTCCGGCTGTAGTGAGTCCGGGTCGACCGCGTCGTTGGTGAGCGCGTTGACGGTCAAGAATTCGCCGTGCTCGTCGTTCCAGTGGAACGGCACCCACGTGTTGCCGGGGCGGACCCGGTCGGTGATCGCTGCGGGCAGCATCGCACGGCCCCGGCGGGTCACCAGTTCGACGTCGTGGCCGTCGGCGATGTCCAGTGCGTCGGCGTCATCGGGGTGAATCTCGACGAACGGCCCAGGGTTGAGCTTGTTGAGCTTGGTGACCCTGCCGGTCTTGGTCATGGTGTGCCACTGATGCTGCAGCCGGCCGGTGTTGAGGACGAACGGGAAGTCGTCATCGGGCAGTTCGGCGGCGTCCAGGTGCGGCCGGGGATGAAAGACGGCGCGCCGTGAGGAGGTCGGGAACGCCAGCCGAGGTCGGTGACCGTCCGCATCGACGAACAGCTGTTGGGACACACCGTCATTGCGGTATCGGACCGGGTTGCGGTCGGGCGCCTCCGGGGAGGGGCACGGCCACTGGACCGGCGTCTCACGGAGCCGTTCGTAGCTGATGCCGCGCAGGTCGTATCCGGTCCGCGGATTGTGGAAGCGACGGATCTCGTCGAAGATCTGCTCGCTGGACTTGTAGTCGAAGGCCTCACCGAACCCGAGATGCCCGGCCACACCGCAGATCAGTTCCCAGTCGGGCCGCGCGTCACCGACGGGCGCCACCGATTGCTGTAACAGCGTCAGATTCCGATCGGAGTTGACCATCACCGCGTCGGCTTCGGCCCACAGCGCGGCGGGCAGCACGATGTCGGCGTAGCGGTTGGTCGCGGTGTCGGCGTAGGCGTCCTGGGTGATCACCAACTCCGCGGATCGCAGACCGCCCAGCACGGTGTCCCGGTTGGCCACACTGGCCACCGGATTGGTGCAGATGATCCAGATCGCCTTGATCTCGCCACTGTTCAGCCCCCGGAACAACTCGACGGTGCCGGGGCCGACGTCGGTGCGGATGGTGCCGGGCGGTAGCCCCCACTGATCCTCGACGAAGGCGCGGTCCTCGTCCGACAACACCGCGCGCTGCCCCGGCAGTCCGGGTCCCATGTACCCCATTTCGCGTCCGCCCATGGCGTTGGGCTGCCCGGTCAGCGACATCGGGCCACTACCGGGGCGGCAGATGGCTCCGGTGGCCAGGTGCAGGTTGCAGATCGCGTTGGTGTTCCAGGTGCCGTGGGTGCTCTGGTTCAACCCCATCGTCCAGCAGGACATCCACTCTCCGGCAGCCGCGATCATCGCGGCGGCGGTACGGATGTCGGCTTCGGCCAGTCCGGTCAGCGCGGCCACCCGCGCCGGCGGATAGTCGGCGAGGAACTGCGGCATCGCCTCCCAGCCCTCGGTGTGCTCGGCGATGAACTCCTCGTCGATGGCCTCGTTCTCGACCAGCAGGTGCAGAATCCCGTTGAGCAGAGCCAGATCCGTGCCCGGCCGGATCGGCAGGTACAGATCCGCCTTCTCGGCGGTGGCGGTTCGGCGTGGGTCGACGACAATCAGCTTGGCACCGGCCTTGAGGCGGTCGGCCATCCGCAGATACAGGATCGGATGGCAATCGGCCATGTTCGACCCGATGACGAAGAACAAATCGGTGCAGTCGAAGTCGGTGTAGGACCCGGGTGGACCGTCGGCACCCAGCGACTGCTTGAAGCCGGTGCCGGCACTGGCCATGCACAACCGCGAGTTGGATTCGATGTGCACGGTGCGCAGGAAGCCCTTGGCCAGCTTGGTTGCCAGGTACTGCGATTCGATCGACATCTGACCTGACACGTAGAGCGCTACCGAGTCCGGGCCGTGCTCGTCGACGATCGCTCGCAGCCGCTCACCCGCTTGCGCCAGCGCGTCGTCGACGTCGACCGCGACCGGTTCGGCGTCGCGCGACGGCCGCAGCAGCGCCGTCATCAGCCGGCCGTCGGTGGCCGCCATCATCTCGGCATGCGTGGCGCCCTTGGTGCACAGCCGTCCAAAATTGGTGGGGTGCAACTTGTCCCCGGAGACGCGCGCGATGACCGGAGCACCCGTGACGGCGTCGGGGCGGGTCTCGACCGAGATCCCGCACCCGACACCGCAATACGAGCAGGCGGTTCGACTCATTTCGGAGCGACAGGCTCCGGAGCCGGTGCGCGCCCGATGTGTTCGTAGGCGCGCTGCTCATGCAACCTCAGGAAGACGTACCAGGTCACGAAAGCGCACACCACGTAGAACCCGAGGAACACCCAGAATGCGTTGGTCGCCGACTGTGCCTCACCGACGTAGGAAGCACGCAGCACCACGTTGATGAACACTCCGCCGAGAGCACCGACCGCTCCGGCGAATCCGATCAGTGCACCCGACATCGCCCGCGACCACGCAGCCTTCTCATCGCGGCTCAAGTCGTCGCGGCCCTGGGCCTTGGCCTCGAAGATCGACGGGATCATCTTGTAGGTGGAGCCGTTGCCGATCCCCGAGAGGATGAACAACACGATGAAGCCGATGACGTAGCCGGCCATCTGGCCGCTGGTGGGTGCGCCGGGCAAGGCATCGTCAAGCATCCCGGCGACCACGACGATCCCGGCGGCCATCATCATCGCCATGAAGGTGTACAGGGTGACCTTGCCGCCGCCGACCCGATCGGCCAGCTTGCCGCCGAACGGTCGCGAGATCGAACCGAGCAGCGGGCCGAGGAATGCGATCTGGGCGGCGTGCAGAGCGGCCTGCGCCGGGGTGTCGCCGCCGGCCAGGAAGTTGATCTGCAGGACCTGGCCGAACGCGAAGGAGAAGCCGATGAACGACCCGAACGTGCCGATGTAGAGAAAGCTCATCACCCAGGAGTCCCGGAAGCGCATCGCTTCGACCAAAGCCCCGAAATTCGACTTCTGGTTGCGCAGGTTGTCCATGTACACCGCCGCACCCAGGGCTGCTGCCGCGATGGCCACCAGGTAGATGGCGCAGACGATCTCCGGTCGGGCATTGCCCACCGTGGCGATGACCAGCAGACCGATGAGCTGGATGACCGGTACGCCGATGTTGCCACCGCCGGCGTTGAGCCCCAGCGCCCAGCCCTTGAGCCGTTGCGGATAGAACGCGTTGATGTTGGTCATCGACGACGCGAAGTTGCCGCCGCCCAGACCGGCGAACGCCGCGATCACCAAGTAGGTGGTGTACGACGCCGGATTCTTCATGTAGTAGAGGGTCAGCACCGTCGGGATCAGCAGCAGCAGCGCGCTGACGATGGTCCAGTTACGCCCCCCGAACCGGGCCGGGGCGATGGTGTAGGGAATCCGTACAAACGCGCCCACCAGTGTCGGGACCGCCACCAGGTAGAACTTTCCGGCGGCATCGATGCCGTAGACGTCCTGCGGCATGAACAGCACCATCACCGACCAGATGGACCACACCGAGAACCCGACGTGCTCGGCGACGATCGACCAGATCAGGTTGCGCTTGGCGATGTCTTTGCCGGCAGGTCTTCCCCCGGTGCCTTCCCAGGCCTCGACGTCCTCGGGATCCCAGTGCTCGATGTCACGGCTGCGGGGTTGGGTCGATGTCATGCGCCAAGTGAACTGCCAGGCGATTCCGCACCCATTGCGCATCGATGACCCTGGTGAAAACTCGCCCTCACATCGCCACGGGCTTCACCGTGAGGCGGGGCTGCTGTGATCGGCGGGACTCATAGGTGACTTGCAGGTGAAACGGGCCGGAAACACGCTGCTCCTAGCGTCGAACCATGACCGACGGAAGCAGCCCTCGTTTCCTCCAGGGAGCGTTCGAGTTCGACGGTGCCGGCTACGACAAGCCGGTGGCGCTGGACACCTCATTGCGCTATGTCGTGCCGGCGGGCGCCATCGCGCAACCGGTGTACTTCCGGGGCGGCAACTCGACAAAGCAGATGGTCACCGTGGTGTTGTTGCGCGACGGCGCGCCCATGCGGTACTTCCCGATCGCGGCCAAGGGTGCCACTCACGTAGCGCTTCGGGTGGTGGAGGATCTGCTCGCCGACACCGTACTGGAACTGCAGATCGCGGCTCCGGAGGGGGTGCAGGGCACGGTGGTCGTCGACCTCGGTCTGGTGGAGGTGTAGCGGTGGCGCAGCATCTGGTGGTTGTCGGCAACGGGATGGCCGGCATCCGTGCCATCGAGGAGGTGCTCGCCCGCGGTGGCGGTGACCATTTTCGGATCACCGTGTTCGGCGACGAGCCCTATGGCAACTACAACCGCATTCTACTGTCCAATGTGCTTGCCGGGGTTGATGATCCGGACGAAATATATCTGAACGCGCTGGATTGGTACGCAGACCACGGGATCGACCTGCGGGCCGGGGTCCGGGTGGTCCGACTGGACACCTTCGCCCATCTGGTGCACGCCGACGACGGCACCACGCTGCACTACGACAAAGTGATCCTGGCCACCGGCAGCCGGTCCTTCTTCCCGCCGATGGCCGGATTGTGGTCCGACGACAAGACCTTGGCCGACGGCGTGTTCGGCTTCCGCACCCTCGACGACACCGCCACGATGGTCGCCGAGGCCACAAACCGCACCAAGGCCGTCGTGATCGGCGGCGGCCTGCTCGGGCTGGAAGCAGCCCGCGGGCTGCAGAACCGCGGACTGACAGTCGACGTCGTACATGCCGGACCGACTTTGATGAACGCCCAACTCGACGACCCGGCTGGCGCGATCTTGCGCACGTCGGTCGAACAGTTGGGTATCAGTGTGCACACCGAGAAACGCACCACCGAGGTGCTCACCGACGACAGCGGCAGGTTGTGCGGGGTGCTGTTCGCCGACAGCACCCGGTTGGAATGCGACATGCTGGTCATCGCCGCAGGGATCCGCCCCAATGTCGGTCTGGCACAGCGGGCCGGACTGACCGTCGAACGCGCGATCGTCACCGATGACCATATGCGTTCGGTCGACGACGACGACGTCTACGTCGTGGGTGAATGCGCCCAACACCGTGGCCAGGTCTACGGACTCGTCGCGCCGCTGTGGGAGCAGGCCAAGGTGCTCGCCGACCATCTCACCGGGTCGGACCCGGCGTCGGCCTACCACGGATCGCGGGTGGCCACGAAGCTCAAGGTCGCCGGCGTCGACGTCGCCGCCATGGGAGTGAAGGCACCCGAGCGTCCCGACGACGAGTTCGTCCAGTACAGCGAGCCCAAACACGGTGTCTACAAGACGGTGGTGATCCGGGACGGAAAACTGGTCGGCGCCACCCTTGTCGGTGACGTGTCGAAAGTGTCGTTCCTGACCCAGGCCTTCGACAGTGGGCTGCCACTGCCCGAGGAACGTATCTCGTTGATGTTCGACATCGGCACCCCGGAGGTGGGCGTCGGGGTGGCCGAACTCGCCGAGGATGCCCAGGTGTGCAACTGCAATGGCGTATCCAAGGGTGCGCTGGTCGCCTGCGTGCGCGGCGGCGAGACCTCGGTCAGCGCAGTGATGGCAAAGACCAAGGCAGGCAAGGGCTGCGGCTCGTGCAAAGAACTGGTCTGTCAGGTGGTCGAGTGGGCGGCCGACGGCGCCGTCACCGAGGATCCGTCGGCCTCGTGGTACGTGCCCGGCGTGCCGTATGACAAACCGACGCTGATGCGGCACATTCGTGAACTCGAATTGCACTCGGTGTCCTCGGTGTTCGCCGCGCTCGCCCCGGACGGCTCGGAGGACGCGGCGTCGAAAATGGCGCTCGCCTCGCTGCTGGAGACCATGTGGGCCGACGAGTTCGTCGACGAGCGCGACGCCCGGTTCATCAACGACCGGGTGCACGCCAACATCCAGCGTGACGGCACATTCTCGGTGGTGCCGCAGATGAAGGGCGGGGTGACCAGCGCCGGGCAGCTGCGCCGGATTGCCGATGTCGCCGAGAAGTACGAGATACCGATGATCAAGTTGACCGGCGGGCAACGCATCGACCTGCTCGGGGTGCGCAAAGAGGACCTGCCCGCAGTTTGGGCGGACCTGGACATGCCGTCCGGTTACGCCTACGGCAAGAGCTTTCGGACCGTGAAAACGTGTGTTGGCAGCGACTTCTGCCGCTACGGGGTCGGCGATTCGACAGCGCTGGGCATCGCGATCGAGGAGCGTTACCAGGGGCTCGCCAGTCCCGCCAAGATGAAGCTGGCCGTCACCGGATGCCCCCGCAACTGCGCCGAAGCGTTGTGCAAGGACCTCGGCGTCGTGGCGGTGGACGGTGGCCGTTGGGAGATCTACGTCGGCGGGGCTGCCGGAGCACACATCCGGAAAGGCGATCTGCTGGCCACCGTCGACGACCCACAAGTCGTGATCACGCTGACCGGCCGGTTCCTGCAGTACTACCGCGAGAGCGCCAATTGGCTTGAGCGTACGTATAAGTGGGTGCCCCGAGTGGGGATCGAACATCTGCGCGCGGTCATCGTCGAGGATGCCGAGGGGCTGGCGGCCGGGTTGGACGCTCGGATGCAGAAGTCGGTGGACGCCTACCGTGACCCGTGGCAGGACGGCCGCGAGCCGGTATCGGAAGGCCAGTTCCGCCCGTCGCTGCCGCTGCTGCCGTTGCCTCAGGTGCCGGTGCGGTGAGCACTCGCGCGAGCAGCCACGTCGAGACTGCTTCTACGGCAATATTTCGGGCGAAAACGCCGCCCTGGCCGCAGTCTCGACCCGAACCCATGAAGATCCGAGACAACCGATGAGCGTCGAGGTGGGTGTCGACATCGGTCGGGTGGACGAGATCCCGGTCGGCGAGGGCCGGACGTTCACGATCGACGGAACTCAGATCGCGGTTTTTCGGCTGCGCGACGGGTCGTTGCGGGCGATCGACGCGGTGTGCCCGCATCGGGGCGGACCGCTGGCTGACGGCCTGGCTGACGCGTGCGTCGTGGTGTGCCCGCTGCACGGCCATACCTTCGACTTGCGTACCGGCCGCGAAGTTTCCGGGGCGGACATGTCGGTGCGCAGTTACTCTGTCGAAACCGTCGACGGCGCGATCCGGCTCAATCGCTGATCGGCTTGACCGCCAGCACGGGTTTCGGGCATTCCAGGATCAGCTGCTGCGCGACACTGCCGAGCAGCAGTTTTCCGACCGGGTTGCGGTTGCGGATGCCCACGACGAGCAGTTCTGCGTCGCTACGCTCCATGGCGCTCAACAGCTCGTCAGCCGCGTCCACCCCGACCGGCTGCACCAGTTTGAAATCGATGCCGCATTCAGCCAGCCGCGCCTCGACGTCGTGGACTTCGGCCTCCGCAGCGAAGCGGGTGTCGACGTAGGCATCCCCCGAGGTCGCATTGATGACCAGCAGGCTGGTGTCACGCAGTCTGGCTTCGGCGATGCCGTGCTCCAGGGCAGCATGTCCGAAGCGGTCTGCGGTGTACCCGATGACGATCACAGCTGTCCGGCTTTCTCGCGCTGGTCTTTGTCGTCTTCGACGATGAGCAGGCTCTCCTCGCTGCGGTTCATCAGCCGCAGGATCAACGGCAGCAGCAGCAGGATCGCCATCAGGACGTAGGTGATGATCGCCACCGGCTCGGTGAACAGGCTGCTCCACTCGCCGCCGCCGAGCTGCAGGCTTTGGCGCAGCTGCCGTTCGATGCGCGGCCCCAGGATCACCCCGATGATCAGCGGCAACACCGGCAACCCGAAGCGCCGCATCATCAAACCCATCAGCCCGAAAACCAGCAGCAGAACCAAGTCGAGCGGCTGGAGGTTGACCGCGAACGCCCCCAGCGTGGCGAAGAACAGGATGCCGGCGTACAGGTAGGGCCGCGGGGTGCGCAGCAGCTTCGCCCATATCGGGGCCAGCGGCAGATTGAGCGCCAACAGCAGGAAGTTACCGATGAACAGGCTCGCGATCAACGTCCAGATCAGCAACGGCTCCTTGTCGAAAAGGGTCGGTCCAGGCTGGATGCCGTAGGAGACGAAAGCGGTCAGGATCACCGCCGCCGTGGCATTGGTCGGTAGCCCCAGCGACAGCATCGGTACCAGAGTTCCTGCGGCAGAGGCGTTGTTGGCCGCCTCAGGCCCGGCGACGCCCTCGATGGCGCCCTTACCGAACTCCTCGGGATGCTTGCTCAGCTTCTTCTCGGTGACGTAGCTGAGGAATGTCGGCAACTCGGCACCACCGGCCGGTAGCGCACCGAACGGGAACCCGAACGCGGTGCCGCGCAGCCAGGGCTTCCACGACCGTTTCCAGTCCTGCCGACCCATCCAGGGGCGTCCCACCGGGATCACCTCGGCCGGCCGCCGGCGCAGGTGCGCAGCCACCCAGAGCGCCTCGCCGAGAGCGAACACCGCCACTGCGATGACCACGATGTCGATGCCGTCGGAGAGCAACGGCACCCCGAAGGTGGCGCGCGGCTGACCGGTCAGTGAGTCGATGCCCACCACGCCGATCGCCAGACCGAGTAGCAGCGAGATGACACCGCGCATTTTCGACGACCCCAGCACCGCGGTCACCGCGACGAGCGCGAAGAGCATGATCGCCAGGTAGGACGGGGCGCCGAGCGCGACCGCGAAGCGGGAAATCGCGGGGGCGAACGTGGCCAGCAGTGCGGTGCCGATGGATCCGGCGACGAACGAGCCGATGGCCGCGGTGGCCAAGGCCTGCGCGGCACGTCCGGCCCGGGCCATCTTGTTGCCTTCGATCGCGGTGATCACCGACGACGACTCACCGGGGGTGTTGAGCAGGATCGAGGTGGTCGACCCGCCGTACATGCCGCCGTAGAAAATGCCGGCGAACATGATGAACGCGGCGCTCGGGCTGACGTTGTAGGTGATGGGCAGCAGCAGCGCCACCGTCATCGCCGGGCCGATACCGGGCAGCACGCCGACCGCGGTGCCCAGCAGCACGCCGATCACCGCATACATCAGATTCATCGGCGTGGCCGCCTCGGCGAACCCCTGCAGCAGCCAGTCCAAGTTCTCCATTACAGAATCCCATCGAGAATGCCTGCAGGCAACGGGATTCCGAGCCCGGAATAGAATGCGTAAAAGCTTCCGACGGCCAGCACCGCACCGATTGCCAGGTTGCGCACATAGTGTCTGCTGCCCAGCACGGTGGCACATCCGGCGAAGAACAGCGCACTGGTCACCGCCCAGCCCAGCGGTTGGACCAGCACGATCATCATCACGAACAGCCCGACGAGCAGGCCGACGGTCCGCCAATCACTGGGCATGTCGGGGTCGATGTCCTCCCCGGCGTCGGCCTCACCGCGTGACCCGCGCGGTATGGCGATCGCCAGGATTGCCGCCATGGCAAGCAGTCCCACCCCGATGGTGATCGGAAAGAACCGCGGCCCAACGGGATCGACCTCGGCGTAACCGCCCGGCATGGATACGGCGTCATAGATCAGGAACGCGCCGACGACGACCATCACCGCGCACACCACGTACTGTGCATAGTCCGGCCGCGCGGGCCTGCGGGTTTCGATGTCGGTGCTCATACCAGCCCCAGATCGGTCAGCGTCGTCTCGACGCGCTTGTCCTGCTCTTCCAGGAAGCTCTCGAAAGCCGGCCCGGTCATGAACGCATCAGTCCAGCCGTTGGTCACCAGCGCCTCCTTCCACGCTTCGGTGGCGTGCAGCTTCTCCAACAGGCCAACCATGGCGGTCCGGTCCTCGTCCGAAATACCGGGCGGTGCAAGCACTCCGCGCCAGTTGGTGAACGTCAGGTCGATACCGGCCTCGGTCAGGGTCGGCGCGTCGACACCCTCGACACGTTCACTGCCGGAAACCGCCAGCACGCGTACCTGTCCCGCCTCGATCTGGTCGACGTACTCGCCGAGGCCGGAGGTGCCGGCCGAGATCTTGTTCCCCAGCAAGGCGGTGAGCAGATCGCCACCGCCGTCGTAGGACACGAAGTTGACCAGCGCCGGGTCGACCCCGACCGCTTTGGCGGTCTCCATCGGGAACAGGTGGTCCGGACCGCCGGGGTTGGAACCCCCGCCGATGGTCACCGCGGCCGGGTCGGCCCGCCACGCCGCGACGAAGTCCTGCACGGTCTGAAACGGCGATCCGGCCGGAACCAGGATGCCTTCCTGCTCCTCGACGACCTTGGCCAGTGCCGTCGCGTCGGAGACGCGGGCTTTGGAGCCGTTGGTATAGACGGCTCCGACGACGCCGAGCCCCATCATCATCATCAGATCACCGTTGCCGCGCTCGTTCATCAGCCGCGCCATCGCGACGGTACCGCCGGCGCCGATGACGTTGAATACTTCGACGCGGCCGGTGATGTCGTCTTCCTCCATGATCTTGACCGCTGTGCGGGCAGTGAGGTCATAGCCGCCGCCGGGGCTGTTGGGCACCATCATGCGCAGCCGGTGCAGCCCGGTGTCGTCGCCGCGGGTGACCCCGCAGGCCGACAGCAGCAGCGCGGCGACGAGGAGGCCGATGATGAGCCTGAGTCGGCCCGAAGCGAACATGTCGTCCCCTATTCATTGTGATGCTCAGCAATACTGGATCCTGCCGTGACCCAGGTCACTGATATGGAAGCAAAGGAAGTATTGGTCATTAAGAACATCCGCCCGACGCGCTCGGCAGTCGTGGGGCTGCTGCGCGGTCGCAGTCTGGCCGGCCAGTTCCTGGCCTTTCAGCTTCTGGTCGTCGCGGTGGTGCTGATCGCGGTGGCGGCGGTGTCGGTGGCCCAATCAGAAGCGGAGTTCCGCGAGGTGCGGGGACAGCGGATGATCGCGGTGGCCGAGAACATGGCCTCGGCGCCCATCGTGCGGGACCGGCTGACCGATCCGTTCGCCGCGCGCACGCTGGCGCCCGAGGTCGACCGCGCGGTCGCGTTGTCCGGCGCCACCATGGCTGAGATCCTCGCCCCGGACGGCGTGGTGCGGGTGTCGTCGGTGCCGTCGCGGGTGGGCGCGCGGGTCGATCTGGGGCTGAGCCGGGCCGACGAGGGTCGCGCCTGGTTCGGTGATACCGACATCGACGGCGCCCACAGCCTGGTCGGGCAGGTGCCGGTGCTATCGACCGACGGCGAGGTGCTGGCCGTCGCGTCGGTCAGCGAGAGTTACCCCTCGATGTGGCGGCTGCTCAGCGGGGCCGGGGAGCGGCTGCTGGTGTACCTGGGGTTGGGCGCGGCGTTGGGTCTGGTGGCGTCCTGGCTGTTGTCACGGCGGATCAAGCGCCACACCCGTGGACTGGAAGTGGCCGAGATCGCGAGTCTGGCCGATCACCGGGAAGCATTGCTGCACAGCATCCGCGAAGGCGTGATCGCGGTCAACAACGACGGACAGATCACCGTGCTCAACGACAGCGCCCAGGATCTGCTGGACGTGCCCGCCGACGCGGTCGGTCAACAGGTCGACTCCGTCGGTATCGATTCCTCTGTCGTGGCCTTTCTCGTCCCGGGCGAGGACGCTCGCACCACCGACTCTGGCGAAGACACCGTGATCACCACGAGGACCCGGGTGCTGGCGTTGAGCAGGCGTGCTGCCAGCAGCGGCGGCCGGCGTATCGGCACCGTGACGACGATGCGCGACAGCACCGAATTGGCTGGGCTGCAGGGCCAGTTGTCCTCACACAAGAGTGTGACCGACACGTTGCGGGCACAGACCCACGAGTTCGCCAACCAACTACACACGATCTCGGGTTTGGTCCAGCTCGGCGAGTACGATGCGGTACGTGATCTGGTGGGGACGTTGACTCGTCGGCGCGCCGAGATCAGCGATGCGGTGACCCAACGGATCTCCGACCCGGCTGTGGCCGCCCTGCTGATCGCCAAGACGTCACTGGCAGCCGAGAGTGGAGTGGCGCTGCAACTGAACCCCAGGTCGCACCTGACGGCGCTCGACCCGGCGTTGGCCACCGATGTCATCACGTTGCTGGGCAACCTGATCGACAACGCGGTGGATGTCTCGGTCGGGTCGGCGGCCACGCAGGTGATGGTCCACATCGACGACCGCGAGGGCCTGATGATCTCGGTGGCCGACTCCGGACCCGGTGTGCCTGAACACCTTCGGGAGGCCATCTTTGCCCGCGGGGTCACATCGAAGTCTGATGTGCCCGGCGGTCGGGGCATCGGATTGGCGCTGGTGCGGTTGGTGACTGCGCAGCACGGCGGCAGTGTCGAGGTCAGTGACGCCCCGGGCGGCGGGGCCCGCTTCGAGGTGCGGCTGACCGGGGCGTCCCATCATGGTTGACGTGCTTGTCGTCGACGACGACTTCATGGTCGCCGAGATCCACCGGCGATTCGTGGACCGGGTCAATGGGTTCCGCGCCGTGGGGGTCGCGCGCAGCGGAGCGGAAGCGCTGGCCTCCACCCGCAGGCTGCGGCCGCAGTTGATCCTGCTCGACGTCTACCTGCCCGATATGACAGGCCTGGATGTGCTGCACCGCTTGCGGTCTGAAGGCGACCGGGTCGACGTCATCATGATCACGGCAGCACGTGAACTCGACACGGTACGGGGTGCGCTCGACGGTGGGGCTGCCGACTACCTGATCAAGCCGTTCGAGTTTCCCCATCTGGAGGCCAAATTGCAGGCCTACGCCGCACGCGCCGATGCGCTGCAGGCGCCCGGCGGTGTCGACCAAAGTCTGATCGACACCCTGTTCGGCGGCCCGTCGGTCACCTCGGCCAAGGTGTTGCCCAAGGGCCTGGGCGCCGAGACCGGCGAACTGGTTCTCACCGCCGTACGTGATGCCGGTGAGGTGTCGGCAGCTGAATGCGCTGATGCGGTGGGCATCTCACGGGTCAGCGCCCGCCGGTACCTGGAGCACTACCTCAGCGAGGGCATCCTGGAACTGCGCCTGCAGTACGGCGTGGGCAGGCCGGAACGCCGATACCGGATCGCCCGCCAGATGGCGCGCTGAAACGCCGCCGACGTGACGACGGAAAAATATCGATATATCCTGCAAATATCGGCTCTAGATGTTAGATTCGCACGAAGCCGGCGATTCCCAGAGCACGGAACCTGCTTCGTGATCAGCGCCAACAACCGGTCTGCGCCATCCTCCGCCGCGTGCACGTCCCGGCGACGGGACATCGCGGTGTGGCCACGAGATACCGAGGAACAGCTCACGTGAAAGCGAATGACGCAAAGATGGCGCGCACAATCCAATTCAGCGAGTACGGCACTTCCGAAGTGCTCCGCGTGGTCGATGCTCCGGTTCCCACCGCTGGGCCCGGGCAAGTGCGGGTTGCGGTGCGCGCAGCCGGCGTCAACCCCATCGATGCGAAGATCATGCAGGGTTTCATGCGCGAGGTGGTGCCACTCGAGTTACCGGCCGGGCTCGGATCGGATGTGGCCGGGGTTGTCGATCAGGTCGGCGCCGGCGTCACCGCGTTCGGCGTTGGCGATGAGGTCATGGGGAGTTCACTGACACCCGCGATATCCGAGTACGCACTGGCGGACTCGGCCAACCTGATCACCAAACCAGCTGAGATCGCCTGGGAGGTGGCTGGCAGCGTCGCTGGTGCGGGCGGCACCGCTTGGTCTGTCCTCGACCGTCTGCGGATTCGGGCGGGCGAAACCCTGCTCGTCCACGCCGCCGCCGGCGGGGTGGGCACGTTCGCGGTTCAGCTCGCTGTCGCACGGGGCGCACGGGTGATCGGCACGGCCAGCGAACGAAACTTCGACTACCTGGAATCCATCGGCGCCGAGCCGGTCCGCTACGGCGACGGACTTGGCGACCGCGTCCGCGCCATGACACCCAACGGGGTGGACGCCGTGCTGGACGCATCCGGCCGCGGCGAGATCCCGCTCTCGATCAAACTTGCCGGCGGCCCCCAGCGGGTACTGACTTTGGTCGCATTCGACGCCGCCGACAGCGGAATTCAGATCTTCGTCGGAGGAACCGGCGATGATCGTGGTCCTGCCCTGCGCGAGATCGTCGCGCTCATCGAGGGCGGATCGCTCACCGTCCCGATCTGGCGCGCATTCCCGTTGGCCGAGACCGCCGCTGCCCTGCAGATCAGCATGGCTGCCCACCTCCGCGGCAAGATCGTGGTATTGCCGTAATCTGCGCGCGCAAGCTGCGTTGGTCGCCGTGTGCAGCCGTGCGCCCGACCCGGCGATCACCATGCCGATGAAACGACGCACCGGTGGTCAATAGCGTTAAATACCAACAATTTCGATATGCTACACACTTCATCCACTATCTGAGGCAGGAGTTGGCCGCTGTGACTCGGACCGCAGAGGTGTATGACGTGATCCTCGCCGAGCTGCTCGATGGACAGCTCGCCCCGGGTCAGAAACTCCCACTCGTCGCGATCGCCGCGCGTTTCGGAGTGAGTCAGTCCGTGATTCGCGAGGCGCTGACCCGGCTTGCCGAGCAGGGCTTCGTTGTCGCGACACCGCAACGCGGGTTCAGAGTGCGCGAACTGTCCGTCGAAGACATCCAGTGCCTGACCGAAGCCCGCGTACAGACGGAGACGGCTGCGCTGCGACTGGCGATCACGCGCGGCGACGTGCATTGGGAGGCAGGCGTCCTCACCTCGCATCACCTGCTGGATCAGACACCGTTCTTCAACGACGACCACACCGTCAACGAGGAGTGGAATACCCGGCACCGCGAGTTCCACCGCGCATTGCTGGCCGGGTGCAAAAACCCCTGGCTGGACAGAATCGCACAGGCGATGCGCGACAACGCCGAGCTCTATCGACGCTGGTACCTGGTGTTGGCCGAAGGCCAGCCGCACAATTTCGCGATCGAGCACGACCAGCTCAAAGACCTTGCGCTGGCCCGAGATGCCGACGCCGCGGTCGCGCAGCTCACCGAACACATCGAGCGGGCACCGCGCGAGTTGATCGCGCACGCGACCGAGCACGGAATCGACGACTTCGGTGGCTGACGCGAGCCGCCAGAGCGCTCCCCTACGGCTCCCAATCCCCCACAGCCGCGCGACCGTACACCTCGATCACTCGCTGCGACAGGCTGATTGCCGTAGACACCTGGACAATGCTCTCATCGGGTCGACCACCGGTTCGGATCGATCTCCAGCATGTCACGGTCCCAGCCAGCCAGATCGGCGGCCGCACGGTAGGTGAACTCGAGGAAGTCCAGCACGCACTGATCGGGATCGCGCGACGTGCGCGCAGTCTCGTAAGGAAGAAGGTACTGGCGCAATTCGGGATGGTAGAAGGCTCCCTCAGGACGCCCGGCAACATCGGCATAGCCCGCAGGCTCAGGATAGGCGTACGAGTAGAACGCGCCTTCGTCTGCGCCACCGGGCCAGAATCCGCAGCTGCTCAGCTCGTGCGAATAGCCCTCCACCATGACCCAGTCGCCACAGTTCGGTGCACCCCCCGGGTGCGGAGGCGCCGGCCGACCAGAGAACCGGCTGCAGGCCAAATCAAAAGAGCCCCAGAAGAAATGGACCGGACTGACCTTGCCGACGAATCGGGAGCGGAACTGGCTGATCACCCGGTCGGCCTGCACGAGCTGTTGCCAGAATGCTCCCGCCGCGGAGGGGTCGTAGCCCGCATGTTGGTCCTCGGCGAATGGAATGGCCGGATCCACCTCGTTGGGTCCGTCCGAGATCCGCGCCACGACACCCAGCCGGTCCAACATTGCCATCATGTCGCCGTGGAACTGGGCCACTGACTTGTCTGGCAATTCCATGGAATCAGCACTACCGTCACTCACCCGCACCGCGAGGCAGTGGTCGACGAAGTCGAACTCGATGTCGAAAACACGCGTGCCTACCGGAATCGCCGACGTGGTGAGCCCGCGCGGTGTCACGTACAACGGTACTTGCCACCAATGATTCAGCATCGGAGCGTGGGCCAAGCGCACCTTGCCGACAATCTGGGTCCACATGTGCAACGTTCGGCGCGTCGGCTCCCAATCGTCGACGCGCAGAGACGGCCAGTTGCCGTCGGCAAGAGAACGGGTCATGTCAGCCTTTCAATCGGTGGGCCGCAGTGAACATACTGCGGCCCGATCCGCGGATCTAGCATCGTCTGCCCTGCTCGTCGGCTACCCCGCCTATCCCGCAGGCACGGTCACACGGTATGGGAAATAGAGGCGACCGGAGGCGACATTCGCTGGCGCCACCACGACCTGCCTGGAACCGTCTCGAAATTGGGCGACATCGTGACCAGATATGCCCTGGAACTGGACCTGCAGGACGCGCGGTTGACTCCACTCTCCGTTGACCCCGAACTGGACGTCACCCATCACGGTGTGAAACATCGCGCCGCGGGCGTACTCCGACAGTTCGGCGTCATCAAGACCACCGGTCGCTTCGACGGCTTGGGCGACGACCTGCAGCTGGGCATAGGCCAGCGGCGCCATGTAGTGCCCGAGCAGGTCGACGCCTGCGTCAGCGGCGCGACTCTGGTACGTGGCGAGCAACTCCTGAACACCCGGAAACGCCATCGCGGGTACCGGCACCCAGTATTCGTAGTCACGAATCCGTTGAGCAGGGACCCGAGCGCCGCTTTCACTGCGGTGTTCTGAAGCCCGATCATGGCACCACCGACCAACGTCGGGCGGTACCGGTGTGCACTGATGGTGCGTACCAGACTGACCGAGTCGTCCAGGTAGGAGCAGAGGAAGAGCACGTCGCAACTACTGTCGGCGACGGCATCGATGACCGGCACGAAGTCCTCGGTGTCTAGTGAATATGTTCGCTCGTACCCGATCTCGATGTGGTAGTTTCCCGCGTTGGCCTTGGCCCCGAGGACGGGATTGCGGGAGAACGATTGCACTGGGGACCGGGCCGGCACGGACCGGGCCACAACCTGTTCACTTATCATTGGGATCCCGATGGCAACACCGTTGAACTGTTCACCCAACTAGACGTCATTCACGACGAGTCCACGGGATATTTCGAACCCCGTCCCTGGCATCAGCAGAACCCGCAGTACCCGCGGACCTGGGAGGTCGACATAGCCACGATCAACATGTGGGGCCCGGTCGATGAAGCGGAACTCCAACGTTGACCGACCAGACCAGGGGCCGTCATTTCCCGGCCCGCGTTGCGCGCAAGGAGTGGCATGCTCTCACCGATTCCTGACTACCTGACCGAACAGCTCTCAGCCGTCGCGTCGCAGACCTCCGGCGCGCCGGCGGACTACATTCCCGAACTCGCCTCGGCCGACCCCGAACGTCTCGGTGCCGCCTTCGCCATGGTCGACGGAGCGATCTACGGCGCCGGCGATATCGACGTCGAGTTCACGATCCAATCGATCTCCAAGCCGTTCGCCTACGCGCTGGCCCTCACCGACCGAGGTTTCGACGCGGTGCTGGCCAAAGTCGGTGTCGAACCGTCGGGCGAGGCGTTCAACGAGCTGTCCCTGGAAGGCGGTTCGGGACGCCCGCTCAACCCGATGATCAACGCCGGTGCCCTCACCACCCACGCGCTGGCAGGGCCCGAGGGTCTGGATGCGCGGCAGCGACTGGAACGTGTCGTCGAGGGTCTTTCGGCGTTTGCCGGTCGCCGGTTGGCGATCGATGAATCGGTGTGTGCCTCGGAAATGGCGCACGCGCACCGCAATCTGGCCATCGCCCACATGCTCCGTAGCTACGACATCCTCACCGAGGACCCAGCCTCGGTCGTCGACGGTTACACCCGGCAGTGCTCCCTACGTGTCACCGCGCGCGACTTGGCGATAATGGCAGCGACATTGGCCAACCATGGCGTCAATCCGCTCTCCGGCGAGCGGGTGGTTCCCGAGCCCGTCGTTCGTCAGGTTCTGAGTGTCATGTCCACCTGCGGTATGTATGACGCTGCCGGCGACTGGGCGACCCAGGTCGGCATCCCCGCCAAGAGCGGTGTGGCCGGGGGCCTGATCGGCGCCCTTCCCGGTCAGATCGGGATCGCCACGTTCTCACCACGATTGGACTCCCACGGCAACAGTGTTCGCGGTGTGGCACTGTTCGGGCGGTTCTCCTCCGACATGGGTCTGCATGTGATGGAAGTTCCCGCCGCCGCCCGTGCGGTTGTGCGGTCCAATCACGTCACGGGCGCCGGACCGGAGGCAGTCAGGGTCTTCCAGTTGCAGGGCGGGATCCGATTCGCCGGCGCGGAGCGGGTGGTTCGAGAGGTCGCAGCGACCGCGCCGGTGGAAGTCAGGGTGGCGCTGGACCTCACGATGGTGTACTCGATCGACGACGTCGCCCGTCGCATCCTGCTGGAAATCGTCCGGCGGCTCAGCCTCGAAGGTCGCGACGTCTACCTGATCGACCCGGAATCCCTCGTCCCAGACCCCGACCCGGGCACCGGCGGACGGGTGACGGTGATCAGCCATGTCACACAACTCGGCGGTACCGTCGCACAGGCTGACCGCGGATAACCATCAACGAAGCGTCAGTCGCCTTCCTACCTCAGGTCAGCGCGCGATCGACGATGGTACCGATTCCGGTGGCACCGACGATCGCCGCGCCGGACGGATTCGACAACGTGACGATGAAGGTCTCGTCGTCCTCGACGATCATGTCCCCGAACACCAGGACGGTGATCGTCTTACTGGTCTCACCCGGCAGGAAGGTCAAGGTTCCTGCCGTCGCCGCGAAATCGGCACCACTGGTCGCGGTCGCGCTGGAGGTCGCGTACTGCACCGTGACAGGATGGGTCGCCGGGCCGGCCAGCGTGACCACGAAGTGGGCCAGCACCCCGGCGCCGCCGTCGGCGAAGTCGAACTGCAGGGCCTGCAGATAAGCCATCTTGTGCGTATTGACGGTGTTCCAGTCGTTGGCCAGGATCCCGCCTGTGTCACTGGAATTCGGGTTCCACGACCAGAAGGTCCAGGACATGTCCTCGGTTCCGGCGACGATGTCGATGATGCCGTCATTGTCGAAGTCACCGGACAGATACGAGGTGATCGCCTCGAACCAGACCAGGTCTTTGGGATCGGCGAGCCGGGTGCCGAACTCGCCGAGATAGATCGGGGCGATGTTCTGCTCGTAGATGAAGCCCCACATCTGCTGGAACTTCTGCGGCAGCGCGGTCCCGAAATCCGGGGCCTGGAACCACGGCTGGTTGTACACCGAGTTCGGGTAGTCATGCGGCGAGTAGACGACCCGGTTCGGGACGTCCAGCACGATGGGCCGATCTCTGACACCCATCAGATTTCCGCCCCACCAGTAGTGCTGACCCTGATATTCGGCGACACCTTCGACGAAGATCAGCCAGTTCGGGTTCACCGCCAGCACCGCATTGCCCGCCCGTTCGGCCGCAGCCGCCCAGTCCGTGGCTCCCCCGCCACCCCAGGTCCCGGCGTGCGGTTCGTTGTGCAGATCGGCACCGATGACCGTCGGGTCGTTCAGATATCGCTGCGCCAGCATGGTCCAGTTGTCGATCCATGTGGCTTCGGTGTACTGCCCCTCGTACCACAGGCCGTTGGCGTTCGGGCCCGCGCCGGCGCTGCTGCGGTGGTGATCGAGGATGACCCGCATTCCGATCTCACCGGCGTACCCGATGATCTTGTCCATGAGCTGCAGCGGCGACAGTCCGACCAGGTCGGGATTCTTGTGGAAGTCGATGCCCGACGGTGCCGCGGTGGGGTGCAACATCTGGCTGGAGTAGGCGAGCCGGATGGTGTTGAAGCCCAGCTCCTTCATCTGGTCCATCATGTCCTGATAATTTCGGGTCCACAGGCCGTGCGGCGCGAAGATGTCGCTCTCGAATCCGAACCAGTTCACGCCGGCGATCTGCACGGGATTGCCCGCCGAATCCACGATCTGGTTGCCGGAGGTGCTGAACCAACCGGGGGCCACGCCAGTGCCCGGCGCGCCTTCGGTGACCGAGGTATCCGAGATGCTCAGCGACACGTTCCCGGGAATGACGAAGTCGTCGTTGAGAATGGTCCCGGTGGCCGACCCGCCCGCGATGGTCGCACCGATCGGGTTCGACAGGGTCAGCGTGAACGTCTCGTCGGCTTCGACGTCGGTGTCGCCGAGGACCGAGATCTGGATCTGTTGGGAGAGCACACCCGGGGCGAACGTGATGGCGCCGGCCTTGGCGAGGTAGTCCACGCCGGCCGATGCGGTGCCGTCCGACGTCGCATAGCTGATGGTCACCGGGTCGGCCGAGCCTTTGGAGAGCGTGACGACAAACGTCATCTGCGTCATGCCGTTGTCGCCTTCGTCCACCACGGCGTCACCGATCGATATCTGCGGTGGTGGTGCCGCGCCAGCTGGTTGCCCGTTGACCACGAAATTGGTGGCTGTCGCCGCCGAACCGCCCGGTGATGCCTGGAATCCGAAGCTGACGGTCGCCCCGGCGGCCACGGTGGCATTCCAAGAAGCATTGCGTACCACGTAGTGGTCGCCGACCCGACTGACGATCTCGGCGTTCCAGATATTGCCGATCTGCACCGGGGTGTCGAATTCCACTGTCCAGCCGCTGAATCCGGAGGCGCCCGCCGCCACCGTGACGGTTGCGGTGAAGCCTGATCCCCAGTTGTCGTTGATGACCAGGGTGGCCGACGAGTCGCCCGGTGTCGGCGCGGCGACGTCGTCGTTGACGATGGTGCCGACCGCGATACCGTCGGCGATGGTCACCCCGTCCGGGTTCGACAGCGTCAGCATGAACGTCTCGTCGGCTTCGACCTCGGTGTCGCCGAGGATCGGCACGGTGATCTGCTGGGTCAGCACACCGGCAGCGAACGTCAGCACACCCGTGGTCGCGAGGAAATCACTGCCCGCCGTGGCGGTCCCGTTCGACGTTGCGTAGGCCACGCGTACCGGCGTCGCCGACGCCTTGTCCAGCGTCACCACGAACACCATGTTGGTGGTGCCGGTGTCGGACTCGACGACGCTGGCATCGGCCACCGTCACCTTCGGCAGCGACGGGATGGGGTTACCGCCGACTGGGATACCGTTGACCACAAAGTTGGTCGCCGCCGTCGTTGCGCCGACGGTACCGGCCTGGAAGCCGAATTCGACCCGCTGTCCCGCGGCGACGGTGCCGTTCCAGGCTGCATTGCGCACCACGTAATGATCGCCGCTGTGGCTGACGATCTCGGCGTTCCAGATGTTGGTAATCCTTGCCGGGGAGTCGAACTCCACCGTCCAGCCGTTCATGCCTGCCGGCCCGGCGGTGATGGTGACCGCCGCGACGAACCCGGTCCCCCAGTTGTCGTTGACGACGTAGGACACCGACCCGGCACCGGGTTGCGGTGCGGGGCCAGCGTCGTCGTCGACGATGGTGCCGATCGCGGTCGCGTCGGCCAGCGTCGCACCCGTCGGGTTGGACAGTGTGACGGTGAAGCGTTCGTCGGCCTCGCTGTAGGTGTCGCCGTTGACCATCACGTGCACCTGCTGAATGGTCACCCCGGGCGCGAAGGTGAGGGTGCCCGACACGGGGATGTAGTCGCTGCCGGCGGTCGCGGTGCCGTTGGAGGTGTTGTAGGTCACCGTCACCGTGGAGGTCGACGCCTTGCTCAGCGACACCACGAACACCGCGTGTGTCTGTCCGGTGTCGCCCTCGGTGACCACGACGTCGGCGATGGACAGCGCCGGCGGCGGGCCGGTGATGACGTTGATGGTGCCGTAGTCGTTCCAGACACCACTGAACGCCCCTGCGGGAGCATCGATCCCAGAGGCATTGTTGGTGGCCTGACCGGGAGTTCCCGGGTTGTCGCGGGTGACCGACCACATCGACAGCATGCCGATGCCGTGGACGCGGGCGAAGTCCTCGAGCGCGTGCGCGTCGGCGACGGTGAACACCTCGGTGGTCACGTCGTTGACCCCGATCATCGGTGTGACACCGATTTGATTCCAGCCGAATGCCTGACCGAACTCGGCGTAGAGCGCGCTGAGCTGCGCGTAGGTGGACTCGGCTGCGGCGATGGCATAGGCCCCCATCGTCTTGGCGTTCGGACCCGTTGTCGGAGCTGCTGATTCGCCGTAGTCCATGGCCATGATGTTGACACCGTCGAGCGCGACGCCTGCATACACGGCGGCGCGCACGACGTTGAGACCGTCGACGGTCAGGCCGCTGGGCAGTACCGGCAGGGTGTACCAGATCTCCAGGTCGGGTCGTTGCTGCTGCAACAACCGCAGCGCGTGACTGCCCAGGGTGATTGCGGCAGCGTCGGCGACCGCGGCGCCCTCGATGTCGAAGTCGATGCGGTTGAGGGCATAGCGGTCGACGATGTCGACATAGGCGTCGGCCAGCGCCGCAGCGCTGAGCCCGCGCGCGGCGTACCACTGGGCCAGACTGGTGCCGGCCGCCCCGCCCAACGAGATCATCACGTCGCCGCCGGCGGCCCGCAAGGCCGCGATGGAGGCGTTGATCTGTCGGGCTTGTTCGAACTCGGAGTCCGGCGCCAGCAGGGGCAGTCCGGCCCAGGCGAGCTTGCCGTCCGGCGTGGCCTGCAAGAATCCCAGCGTCAACAGCGACGTACCGTGGGCCTGCGCGATGGCCAGCAGATCCGGCACCGGCCACAGGCCCATGTCGACGTACGGCGCGAAATACGCTTCGCCCCAGAGGGCGTCACCGACATTGCCGGAGTTCTGGCCCGGCTGATCGGGCGCCGCGTCGTCGTCGACGATGGTGCCGATCGCGATGCCGTCGGCGATGATCGCACCGGTCGGGTCGAACAGCGTGACGGTGAACGTCTCCGCCGGTTCGGGAGCGGTGTCACCGATGACGTCGACGTGCAGCAGTTGCATCGTCACCCCGGGCGCGAACGTGAGCACACCTGAGGTGGCCACGTAGTCGCTTCCGGCCACCGCAGTCCCGTCGCTGGTCACGTAGTGCACGGTCACGGTCTGCGTCGGCGCTTTGTCAAGCGTCACCGCGAACATGAAGTGGCTGTGCTGGCCGTTACCCTCGACCACCGTCAGGTCGGCGATGGATATCGCCGGCGGGGTGTTCGGCGCGGCATCGATATCGTCGTTGACGATCGTGCCCACACCGGTGCCATCGGCGATGGTGGCGTTGACCGGCGCCGACAGAATCAGCGAGAAGTGTTCGTCGAGCTCGACCTTGGTGTCGCCGAGGACGTTCACCGCAACAGTTTTCACGCTCTCGCCCGGCGAGAACGTCAGGATTCCGACGGCTGGGAGGTAGTCACCGTCGGCTACGGTGGCCGTGCCGTTACTGGTGGTGTAGCCCACCGTCACGGTCTCGGTGGACGGACCCGACAACGTCACCAGGAACGACATTGTGGTTGATCCGCTGTTGCCCTCGGCCATACTGGCGTCGCTGACGGTCAGGGTGGGCATTGGCGCCGACGGCACCGCGGCGTAGATCAGGTTGTGCCACTTCGTGCGGGCGCTGTCGTCGAGCGCGATGATGTTGCTTGGCGAGAGGTTTCCGATCAGGACGCCGGTGAGGGTGTAGCTCTGGTTGTTGTTGGTGATCGTGATGCGTGTGGAGCCGTTGAGTTCCTCGACACCGAATTCGTGCGCCTTGAACCACCCGAAGTCCAGCGTGTCGGCAGCGGGGTTGAAGTTGACCGTGGCGTGCGCACCGTAGTTCCATGAGATCTTGGTGGTGACACCCGTTATCCCGGTGGGCGGGGTTCCGCTGCCGGGGGCGACGGGCCAGGAGTCGGTCCCGGCGACCGGCACGTTCTGCGGGCGCACCTGAGAATCGGGCACGCTGCCGATGCCCAGCTGCTGGTGGAGCCGGTCCTCGCGCACCTGCGCGTTGTGAAAAACGAAGTTGCGCACGCCGAGCTGGCCGACGGTGACGCCCTGCAGGACCAGCGCCTGGCCGGTCCCGGCGTTGGAGATCACCACACCTTCGGGCGTGTCGACCATGTACAGCTGCTCGCGCGTGCCGTAGTAGCGGAAGTCGACCACATCGGTGGTCGGGTTGAAAGCGACACGATCGATCTGGCCCACTTCGTGGGAACGCGCGTAGACGGTGTTGGGCGCAGCGGTGATGCCGTGTTCCCATGCCAGCGCGCCCGAGAGGTCCTGGCGCAGATGGTCATTGACGATAGGAGTGAAGCTGTCGACGGTGAGCTGACCCAGCGACACTCCCCGGATGACGGCGGTCTGCCCCGACCATGGATTGCGGAAGCCGACCCCCTCGGGCGTATCGACGACGATGAAGTTGTGCACCGAGACATCGCCGAAGTCGAGCTTGTCGGCGGCGGGGTCGAACCCCTCGATATCCCCGCCGGTAGTGGTGACCTGATAGAGCCTGCCGACGCCGACATCGGCAGCGACCGCCCGGGCCGCGAGGGTGATCTCCGGCTCGGACAGCATCACCGTCACCGGGACCGCCGCGGTAAGCGGGGTGATCGACCGCAGGTGCACACCGGCGTCCCGCACGCCGATCACGAACGAGTCGGCGCCGGCGGGAATATCGAGGGGGTCGACCCGGTAGGTGAACTGCCCTGACGCGTTGACCTGCACAGTGCCGTAGGCAGGTGCTTTCAGCACCGAGTAGACCAGCCGGTCGCCTTCCGGGTCGACTGCGTCGACCTTCCCGGTGATCGCGCCGTCGAGGATGCGGCTGACCGACGCGACCGCCGCCGTGGGACCTCGGTTGGCCAACAACCTGTCGATCTCGCGCCGGATCGTGCCGAGCACCGCGGTGACGAACTCGAACGCCGGCAGCGGCACGGCTCCGGGACCCGCGGACTGGCCGATCCCGAGCACCGCAAGGAAGCCCGACACCAGGCGACCCAGACCCGTCGTCGCAGCCGCGCCAACCGGCCCCGCGACGTCCGGGGTCGTCTGGGTGTCGACCTTCAGCGCAGTGCTGGTGCTCGTCGACAGTGCCGCGGTCGACGTCGGCTCGTGCGGGGCAGACAAGGGCGTGGTGTGGCGCGCATCTGCCGGAGCAACGGCGGCTTCTGCGCGTCCGCGCGGCGGTGAGTCAATGGCTGCCCTCGACGAGGTGGACTCGCTGCTGCGGACGGAGTCGGTGTCTGCTCGGGTCGCACGGCGCTCGTCGCGGGCGATGCTTTGACGGCGAGCGCGCGGCGCCGGTTCTGCCTGCTCGGCGGGTTCTTCCTCGGATTTCACCTCCACCTCGGGCTCGTCCGACTCGGCGGGCTCGCCAGGTTCGTCGGCTGTCGCGTCCGAACCCGCGGTCGGCTCGGCAGCGGTTCGGGTCGTCGGCGAACGACGCGTGGGCGCGTCGGTGCGGCTGTCGTGTCCTCGCGATGCGCCGACCCGGGAGTCCCGTGCGTTGCTGTCGGACCTGGGTTCCGCCGTGGCGACCGCCGGCCCGGCGATGCCGATTCCCAGCGCCACAGCTAACACACCGACCCGCCCAACGAATCTTCCGTATTCCATCAGCAACGCGCCCCTGCCCATTAGAACCGCCGCGACACCGACGGAAATCTGTCGGCACGGACTTCTTGTTGATCAATTATTGACGAGTACGAAAGCATATAACCTTACCCCGCTGTTGGTCGTCAAGGAATTCGCCAGATACGCCCACATGGGCGGCGCATACGCAAAGAAGCAAACTGTTGGAATGACACTGTGTGCACAAAAACACAGTTTATATAGGTATTCCATGTAATTCTGTACTGCTGAGCGAACTGATATGCCACCGATCGCGCGTGATCGTTCGGGCATCGAGCAGAGCGCAGGCTCGCCCCATTGTCGATTTGCCGAACAAAGCCGCCCAGCATGTCAACGTCTTCGACATCTGATACGAGAAACTCATCAGACTTCGTCGCACGGTCTACATGAAATCACTTCGGCAAACTATGTACATCCTGCAGTGAGTAATCCTGGCTAAGTCAACGAGGCGCCAGCACCCGGGCGCGGTCCGCCTCATGCGTGCCGGCCGCCGGGCACAGCGCAATAATGGCCGCCGTGTGTGGCAAGGTTCTGTTTCTGGTCAACGACCCCATCGCCACCGAGGCGCTGCTGGGCGACGCGTTCGTCGACCACGGATTCGACGTCGACGTGTTCAGCGTCGTCCCGGCAGGACGGGTCGACGATCCCGCCTGGGACCCCAGCTTCCCCGATGTCGGTGACTACGACGTCGTGGTACCACTGGGGGCACGGTGGCCGGTGTACGACGAAGCGCTGACCCGGACCTGGGTGGGAACGCAAACTCAGCTCATGCGCGATGCTGCCGAGGCCGGAATCGCCTTGTTGGGCGTGTGTTTCGGCGGCCAACTGTTGGCACAGGCCTTCGGCGGGACGGTCACCCGCTCACCGCGTCCGGAGATCGGTTGGTACGACGTGCTCAGCGACCGGCCCGAGATCGTCCCCGACGGCCCGTGGTTTCAGTGGCATTTCGACCGCTGGACTGTCCCCCCTGGTGCGATCGAGATCGCCAGGACGCCCAACGCATCGCAGGCCTTCGTGCTCGACCGCGCAATGGGTGTGCAGTTCCATCCCGAAGTCGACACCGCGCTGTTACGGTCCTGGTTGGCTGACGACCGAGACGGAGAGGCAATCGCAGCAGGTCTGGATCACCACCAATTACTCTGTCGAACAGAAGACCTGGCCGCGTCGACGGCGCCGCGGATTCGGGCCTTGGTGTCCGGGTTCTTGACTCACGTCGCGGCCGGTCGGCGGCCCAGCTGATGGGCCAACGCGCCGGCGATCTCGGGCTGGCGAAACGGGTGCCCGAGACCGAGCAGGGTGGCCGGCACCACCCGCTGACTGGCCTCGGCCAGCTCCCGGGCACCCTGCTCCCCCAGCAGCAGGCGGGGTCCGAACGACGGCACCGGCAGGAGCGTCGGTCGACGCAGCACGCCGGACAGCGCAGAGGTGTATTCGGAGTTCCGGATCGGTTCGGGTGCAACAGCATTGACCGCGCCGTCCAGTCGGTCGTCGAACAGTGCGCGGTGATAGATGTCGAGCAGGTCGTCCAGAGCGATCCACGACATCCACTGGCGACCGTCGCCGACCCGACCACCCAGCCCGGCGCTGAACAACGGTCGCAGCAGACGCAGCGTCCCACCGGCCGACGACTGCACGATCCCGGTGCGCACCGTGACCACCCGCAATCCCCCGTCTCGGGCCGGCGTGGTCGCGGCCTCCCAGTCGGTGACCACGTCAGCGAGGAATCCGTTCCCGCGGCTGCTGTCTTCGGTGAGCTGCGTGTCACCACGATTGCTGCCGTAGTACCCGATCGCCGAGGCCCCGACGAATACCCCCGGTCCGTCGGTCGCCGCGGCAGCCACCTCGGCCAGTAGCCGGGTCGGCTCGACGCGGCTGTCGCGGATCTGAGCTCGATGCTCAGCGGTGAACCGACCCGCGATCGACGCCCCGGCCAGATGGACGACGGCGTCGACACCGTCGAGGAGGTCGCGCGCCGGCGACTGTGGAGACCACTGCCGTTCGTCGGGGCCGCCGGCCGGTCCGCGCACCAGCCGAATGACCCGGTGTCCACCGGTGCTCAGAAACGCGCAGAGCGCCGCACCCACCAGCCCTGACGACCCGGTGACGGCCACCACCATCGGCGACATGCCGGCCTGGGCAGCCCTGCGGTGGGCCGCCAGATCGTCGGCGACCTGGCGATGCCGGTACACGAACATCGGCCGCAGCAGGACTGCCGGCACCGCAGCCTCGACATGGTCGTGCATGCGGGTGCGGGTGCCGTCGAGATCATCGAACGTGTGGGTGTGGCGCCAACCGCCGGCCAACCGCACCGGCCACGACACCACACCGTCGGAGGAGAGTTCATCGACGAAGCGGTGCGGCGGTTGATATGCCGACGGGTCGTGGCGCGCGACCCAACGCAAGCCTCCCGGCAGGCGCAGGACCGCGACACCGTCAGCCAGAGACTCGGCTTCGGCCAGCGCCGTCATCGGTTGCCAGGGCGGAGTCAGCCGGTGGATCGCCCCGGGCCGGCTGTGCCAATCCCACACCTGGCCTCGGGGGTGCTCGACGATGCTCTCGAACTCGATCCCCACGGTCCCTCCTGATGTCGTCGGTCGCAGGTTATTCGACGCGCACTCCGGCACGGATTGCCCGTTGCGGTCGCGGGTATCCCCTCGGCAAGGTGGCAGACAGGGTGCACAGGTGAGGACAGGTCGAACACGCACGTATGCGGACCGCCGGGAGGCCGGCCGGGTGGTGGCGTGCGACCTGAGCGGCTATCGCGACCGGGCCCACCATGGTGCTCTGCAGGTGCTGGGACTGGCCCGGGGCGGTGTGCCGGTCGGCTGGGAGGTCGCTGCCGCCCTCGGAGCGCCCCTGGACGTGTGTCTGGTGCGCAAACTCGGCGTGCCCCAGTACCCCGAACTGGCCATGGGCGCCCTGGTCACGGGCGGGGGCGTCGTGCTCAATGACGATCTGCTGGGCCGCTTGGGCCTTGGTGACGCGGAAGTCCAGGCAGCGGTCGAGCGGGAAAGCGTCGAACTGCGCCGGCGCGAACAGGCCTACCGCGGCGGACGCGGCCCCCTGCAGATCAGCGGCCAGACCGTCGTGCTGGTCGACGACGGAATCGCCACGGGAGCCAGCATGACCGCCGCGGTGCGCTCGGTGCGACAGGCCGGCGCCCGGGACGTGGTGGTCGCGGTTCCGGTGGGACCGGTGTCGGTGTGCCGCAGCCTGCGCCGCGAAGCCGACCACGTGGTGTGCTCGACGTCCCCGCCGGAATTCAGTGCTGTCGGCCAGGTGTACGCAGACTTCCACCAGATCAGCGACGACGAGGTACGAGACCTACTGGCCACCCCGCCGGCCACGGCCGGGCCATCGACGAAAATTGTTGACTAGCAGCCGTTCAGGACCTGCGTGCATCCTCGCCGGAGTCATCGGGAGCCTCGCCGGCATCGACGTAGGGCGACACGCTGTCATCGCTGATCGACGGCTCGGAAGCCAAATCAGACGGCTCGCCGTCGGAAGCCAAATCAGACGGCTCGCCGTCGGAAGCCAAATCAGACGGCTCGCCGTCGGAAGCCAGACCAGACGCGACGGGCGCCTCATCGGGATAGTCCTCGACGTAGGTGTCGTCGGCGTAGTTGTCCTGCGGGTAGTCGTCGGCGACCCCGTCACCATCGGCGGATGCGGCGCCACCTCGGGATCGATCACGCAACGCGTCGACGATGAGCAGGACAACTCCGATGACGCTGGCGGCGATACACACCCACGCGATCAGCTCGTTGCTGGTCACCACGGCGGTGACCAGGGCCGCCAACCCGATGACGGCGAGCACAAGGGCCACGATCAGCATGGGCCCACCTTCGGTCCGAGGGGCACGGAACTAGTTGTTGCCCCGGTTGAACTGGTTGAAGCCGCCGTCGTTGCCGGCGCCTGAGTCCACCGGCGCGGCAGACCCACGCTGGCCGAGTTCTTCGAGCTGCGATTCCAGGTAGGTCTTCAAGCGGGTGCGGTACTCACGCTCGAACGTGCGGAGTTGCTCGAGGCGCCCCTCCAGCACGGTGCGCTGCTGGTTGATGGTGCCCATGATCTCGGAGTGCTTACGCTCGGCGTCGGCCTGGAGGGCATCGGCCTTCTCCTGCGCCTGGCGCAGCTGGGTCTCCGAGCGCGTTTGCGCGTCGGCAAGCATCGCCTCGGCGCGCTGGCGAGCGTCGGCCACCGTGGTCTCGGCCGTCTGGCGTGCCTCGGTGACCATCGCATCGGCCTGGGCACGGGCGTCGCTGAGCATCTTGTCCGACTCGGCCTTGGCGCTGCTGGTCAGGCGGTCGGCAGTCTCTTGGGCCAGGCTGAGCACCTTGGCCGCGCGCAGGTGCTGCTCCTCGCTGCTGGCCGCCGGGGCCGCTGCAGGCGCTTCGTACACCGGCTGCGGAGCAGGTGCGGGCTCGGGCTCCGGCTCGTAGGCTGGGATGGTCTGGGTCGGCTGCGCAGCGCCGGCCCCGGACCGGGCGGCGGCGAGCTCCTGATCCAGCTCGGACACGCGCTGACGAAGGTCGCTGTTCTCCTCGATGAGGCGGGACAGCTCGTTCTCTACGAGGTCGAGGAATGCGTCGACCTCGTCCTCGTTGTAGCCGCGCTTACCAATGGGTGGCTTGCTGAACGCGACGTTGTGCACGTCGGCAGGAGTGAGCGGCATCGTCTGCCCCCTTGAAGTCTGGACCGTGAACGATCACAAAGTGTAAAGCCTTACAGGGTCGTAACTGGCGTCCATCCTGTCACACCAGACCCTGGGGTTGCAGACGAGGTTGTGAAATAAGACGGATTTTCAACAATCCCGAGGTGAGCGCGATGCGGCGGAGCTAGGCGCCGACAGCCCGGCCCAGACCGGGCTACTGCAGCATCATCGCAGGTCAGCTGGGTTCTAGAGGGCGGCACTGAATGCCAGCTGCATGCCGATGAAGGCGACCAGCAGCAGCACCATGATCGAGAGGTCGAATCGGATGGCGCCGATGGTCAACGGCGGGATGATGCGCCGCAGCATCCGCACCGGGGGGTCGGTCAGCGTCATGATGATCTCCAGGATCACCACCGTCACCCCGCGCGGATGCCAGTCCCGACTGAACGAGCGGATGAACTCGACCACGACCCGGGCAATCAGCAGCAGCCAGAAAACGAACAGCGCGAAACCCAGGATCTGGAAGAAGAGCCCCAACGGAAGCGACCTCACTCGTAGGCGAATTCATCCCGCCCGCGATCCGCGGCCGGCGCCGCTCAGTGCGACGCCGTCAGCCTACCTGGGGCTGACGCCGCGCTCATTGGTAGGCGTAGAAGCCTGCCTCGGCGATACGGCGCCGCTGCTCGGCGGTCACGTCGACGTCGGCCGGGGAGAGCAGGAAGACCTTGGTGGCGACCTTGTCGAAGGATCCGCGCAGTGCGAACGCCAGCCCGGCGGCGAAGTCGACGAGTCGTTTGGCGTCGGCGTTGTCCATCGATACCAGATCCATGATCACCGGGGTGCCGTCACGGAACCGCTCACCGATGGTGCGGGCCTCGCTGTAGTCCTTGGGACGCAGTGTGGTGATCTTGGCCAACGGGCTGCCGGCCTCGAAGAGTTCGGCCATGCCTCGGGGATCCATCGCCAGTGCCCCCCGGGTGGAGCCCCGAAGACTGCCGAAACGCGGTGGGGTGCGCTCGAATTCGCGCGGACCACGCATCCGCGGCTCGAATCGCGCGTCGTCGAAGCCGCCGGCCAGACCGCCGCGGTAGCCCACGGGCTCGTCGTAGTCGCGGCGATCGTCGTAACCGCGCGCGTACCCCTCGTCCTCGAAGCGTTCGTCGCGGGGACGGCGGTAGCCGCGGGCGGGTGCGGGGGCTCGGTCGTCGTCGTCGTAGTAGTCGTCGTCGTAATCGTCCATCGGAGCCATACCGAAGTAGGCCTTGACCTTATGCAGTGTGCTCATCGTGCGAACCCCTTGTGCGGTGATGAAGTTTCTGTCTTGTCGGTAGACCCGAGAGACTCTGTTGTCTGTGGTGAACGTGTGACTGGTGTGACTGCGGGTGACGTTAGCGGGCGTGGTCCCAATAAAGCGGTACCGACACGCACACAAGTGGAACCGTGTTGGACCGCCGCCTCCAGGTCACCGGACATCCCGGCGGACAGCTCGAGGCGCTGCGGATACCTGCCCTGCACCCGCTGGTGTTCCTGCTGCAACCGGGCGAACGCCGAGTCGGGGTCGGCGCCGATCGGCGGGATCGCCATCAACCCGACGAACCGCAGCCCGCGGTGCTGGTCGGCCGCATCGCACAGGTCATCGATGCGGGCGCTGGCCTCGACGTCCACGCCGCCGCGGTCCTCGTCACCGTCCAGGCTGACCTGAACGAACACATCCAGGGCAGCAGTGCGCGCGCCCTGGTCGAGCGCTTCCGCAGCGGCGCGACCCAGCGCGTCGACGAGCTTGCGACTGTCCACCGAGTGCGCCACGTGCGCCCACTGCGCCACCGAGCGCGCCTTGTTGCGCTGGATCCGCCCGATCATGTGCCAGCGGATCTGGGCTCCCCCGGTCAACGCGTCGACCTCGGCGATCTTGCGGCCGGCCTCCTGATCGCGTGATTCGCCGAATGCACGGCAACCCAGGCGGTGCAGCGTCACCACATCGGAAGCCGGGAAGAATTTCGTGACCGGCAGCAACTCGATGTCGGCCACCGCGCGCCCGGCCGCGGCGGCCGCCCGGGCCAGCCGCGTACGGACGTCGACCAACGCGGCAGCCAGCTGCTGTTCCCGCTCGGCGCTCACCGGCCCGAGTCCTCGACCGGCTCCAGCCAGATCAACGATGCCAGCCGACCCGTCGGATTGTCGCGACGGTGGCTGAACAACGCCTGGTCGGCAACGGTGCACCGCGGGTCGACATCGACCGCGCCGACCCCGAGCGTGCGGAGCTGGGCGGTGATCCCGGCCCGCAGATCCAGTCCCGGCGTGCCCCGGGCAGTGGTGGTGCGGCTTCCCGGCAACGACCGCTCCACCTCGGCTGCCATCTGTTCGGGCACCTCATAGTTGCGACCGCTGACAGCCGGCCCGAGCAGCACCGACACGTCGTCGACCTGCGCGCCGACCGCCACCATCGTTTCCAGTGCCCGCGCCACGATGCCGCGCTGGGCACCGACCCGCCCCGCGTGCACCGCAGCCACCACTCCCGCCCGGGCGTCAGCCATCAACACCGGCACGCAGTCGGCAGTCACCACCGCCAGCGCGACACCAGGTTCGGTGGTCACCAAACCATCTGTGTTGTCGACGGTTTCCGACGTTGCGTCGACGACCTGCACATGTGCACTGTGCACCTGGTTCATCCACACGATCCGGGCAGCACCACCCTCGCGACCGTCCCCGCGACCGAGCTTCAGCGCCGTCGCCAACCGGTGGCGGTTGGCTGCCACCGCGGCCGGATCGTCCCCGACGTGGTCACCCAGGTTGAAGGCGTCGTACGGAGGCTTGGAGACCCCGCCGGCGCGGGTCGTCGTCACACGGCGCACACGGAATCGCACGCTGCGACCGTACGTCGTTCAGTGACGCATGAAGGGCGGCACGTCGACGTCGTCGTCGGAGATGCCCCCGTCGTCGCCGCCGATGCGCACCGTCGCGCCGTTGGTGTGGACCGGCACGCTGGCCGGATCGTTCTGTTCGAACAACGACGCGCCCACCCGGCCGGCCTTCCCGGGGGCGATCGGCGTTCCGCCCGGCGCCTCGGCCTGGGTCTCGCTGGTGACCGGCTTGCGGCCCGGACCGGCAGCGTCGAAACCGGCTGCGATGACGGTGACGCGCACCTCGTCGCCCAGCGAATCGTCGATGACGGTTCCGAAGATGATGTTGGCGTCCGGGTGTGCGGCTTCCTGTACCAGCGATGCCGCCTCATTGATCTCGAACAGACCCAGATCGCTGCCGCCGGCGACTGACAGCAACACGCCCTGGGCGCCTTCCATCGAGGCCTCCAGCAGCGGGGAGTTGATCGCGATCTCGGCCGCCTTGAGGGCCCGGCCGTCACCGCGCGCCGAGCCGATGCCCATCAGCGCGGTCCCTGCCGAGCTCATCACACCCTTGACGTCGGCGAAGTCGACGTTGATCAGACCGGGCGTGGTGATCAGGTCGGTGATGCCCTGCACACCGTTGAGCAGCACCTCGTCGGCACTGCGGAAGGCGTCCATCAGCGACACTGCGGCATCCCCCATCTGCAGCAGCCGGTCGTTGGGGATCACGATCAGGGTGTCGCAGCTCTCGCGCAGCGCTGCGATGCCCTCGGCGGCCTGATTGCTGCGCCGCTTGCCCTCGAAGGAGAACGGCCGGGTCACCACGCCGACGGTCAGCGCACCGAGCTTGCGGGCGATCGACGCCACCACGGGTGCGCCGCCGGTGCCGGTGCCGCCACCTTCGCCTGCGGTGACGAACACCATGTCGGCGCCGCGCAGCAGCTCCTCGATGTCGTCTTTGGCGTCCTCGGCGGCCTTGCGGCCCACCTCCGGGTCGGCGCCGGCGCCCAGCCCGCGGGTCGAGTCGCGACCGACGTCGAGCTTGACGTCGGCATCACTCATCAACAGCGCCTGGGCGTCGGTGTTGATCGCGATGAACTCGACGCCCTTGAGTCCTTGTTCGATCATCCGGTTGACGGCGTTGACGCCGCCGCCGCCGATGCCGACCACCTTGATCACTGCGAGGTAGTTATGCGGAGGGGTCATCGCCGCGGTTGCCTTCCTGCCTGGTTGCTGTCTGCTCTGCGGAGTTCCCCCTGACCAAAACTGTCAACCTCAACCTGAGGCTTAGAGTTATGTCAAGTTGGTCCGCGTAGACAGAACGGTAGGGTGAAGGCGCCTGCGTGGCCCGCAGGCGCGCCGACACGCGAAAAGAAATTTCCGCCGACTACTTGACCGTCGGCAGATCGGGGCTGGAGACGTCGTAGACCTGCCCCGGCTGGGTCAACAGCGCCGCGAGCTTGAGGGCCTTCTCCTCGGTGCGGTCGGTCGTCCCCCACACCACCGTGCGACCGTCGACCAGCGTCAGCGTGATGGAGGCGACCGACGGCGCAGACACTCGCCCGACCTGGGCGGCCACCTCAGGCCGCAACGACGTCATCACCTGCAACGCAGCCAGCGTCGCCGGATCCTGCGGACCCGGATTCTCGGTCTCCAGATACGGAACACCCGGCGGTGGCGGCCCGGTGGCGAAATCCACCCCGTCACGGTCGAACTGGTGCACACCGTCGGGGTAGTCGCGGATCACGACTGCGACCCGCTCGACGATGGTGACGCGCAGCGTGGAGGGGTACTCGCGCTGCACCCGCGCCGAGGCGACTCGCCGGATCCCGGCGACCCGCTCGGCGACCTCATCGGTATCGACCTGCAGCAGCGGTGTCCCCGGAGCGACCGCCACCACATCGACGACCTCCTGCTCAGGGATTACGCCGATGCCCACCACCTCGATGTTGCGTGCCGACATGATCGGTGTGAAATACAACAGCAGGCCCAGCCCGACCACCAGCAGGGCGATGGCCGTGGTCCACACCAGGGCTTTGAGTCCACGCACCGCACCGCGACTCAACGACGCGCGTTGCGGGGCGGCGGTGTCCAGCGTGCGGCGCTTGGCCTCGCGGCGAGCCTGTTCGATCGCGGTCGCCCGGGCCTGAGCGGCGCGGCGTTGTTCACGTTCGCGCCGGGCCCGCCGGCGCGGCCCTTCGGGGTCACCGGCAGCCTCCTGCGCGGAATCGGGCCGAGCGGCGCCGGGTACCGAGGTATCGGCGGCGTCCTCCACCGGCGCTTCCTGCTCCTGGTCGGGCGCGGTGGGTCCGTCCTCCGGCTCGCCGTGCGGTCCGGTCATCGCGGCACCACGCCCGATCCGCCCGGGGCCTGCCGGTTGGCCCGGTCGCCGAGCTCGGCCACGATCAACGGCCCCAGCATCGTCACGTCGCCGGCACCCATGGTCACGACGACATCGCCGGTGTGCGCTGCGGCAGCCACCCGTGCGGCCACCGCCGAGAAGTCCGGAACGTAGTGCACCGGCACGGTCACGTGGTCGGCCACCGTCGCGCCACTGATGCCGGCCAGCGGCTGCTCGCGCGCGGCATAGACGTCGAGCACGAACACCTCGTCGGCCAGGCTGAGCGCAGCTCCGAAATCGACCGCGAAAGCCTCGGTGCGCGAATACAAGTGGGGTTGAAACACCACGATCGCCCGGCCCCCGGTCTCATCCACGAGCGTCCGCACCGCAGTCAGCGCGGCGGTGACTTTCGTCGGGTGGTGGGCGTAGTCGTCGAACACCCGCACCCCGGCGGCAGTCCCGACGAACTCGAAACGGCGTCGCACGCCCTCGAAGTCGGCGAGCGCGTCGAGCACATCGTCGGGCGAAGCACCCACGTGCGTGGCTGCCAGCAGCGCGGCCAGCGCGTTGAGCGCCATGTGCCGTCCTGGCACGGCCAGTCGCATGGTCCTGGGCCGACTCTCCCCTGCCAGCGCCACCGTGGCCACCGCTCCGGTGCCGCGCTGCTGCCAGTCGAGCAGCGCCCCGGCCAGCTCCTGACCGTCGCCGCTGCCATAGCGCAACACTCGAATACCTTGTGCGGCAATGCGTTCAGCGAACGCTGCCGAGCCGGGATCGTCGTTGCACACCACAACCACCCCACCGGGCCGCAGTCGCTCGGCGAATGCGTCGAACACCGCGACGTAGGCCTCTTTGGTACCGAAGAAGTCAAGGTGGTCGGCCTCGATGTTGGTGACCACCTCGACGTCGGGGGTGTACTGCACCAGCGAGCCGTCGCTCTCGTCGGCCTCGGCAACGAAATACCGGCCGCTGCCGTGGTGGGCGTTGGTGCCGGGCTCACCGAGATCGCCGCCCACGGCGAATGACGGGTCAAACCCGCAGTGCTGCAACGCCACAATGAGCATCGATGTCGTGGTGGTCTTGCCCGCGGTGCCGGTCACCATCAGCGTGGTGTCATCGGCCATCAGCTTGGCCAGCACGGCGGGGCGCAGCATCACCGGGATGCCGCGGCGAGCCGCCTCGACGAGCTCGGGATTGTCCTTCGGGATCGCGGCGTGAGTGGTGACGACAACCGTCGGCCCGCCCGGCAGCAGGTCCAGCGCGGCCGGGTCGTGACCGATACGCACCTGGGCGCCCCGGGCGCGCAGCGCGATCACGCCTCGCGACTCCTTGGCGTCCGAACCAGACACCAGTGCGCCGCGGTCCAGCAGGATGCGCGCGATTCCGGACATGCCGGCTCCCCCGATGCCCACCATGTGGACGCGGGCCAGTTCAGGTGGCACATCGGGCCGACTCACTGCCGAGCCTGCCTGGCGCGACGGGCGTGGGCAACGTCGAGGGCCACCGAGGCGACGTGCCGCGCCGCATCGGGGTGGCCGGCCAGCGCCGCCGCAGCAGTCATCGACGTCAACCGCGCCGCGTCGGTGAGCAAGGCACCGACGGTGTCGGAGACGAACCGGGGGGTCAGGTCACGATCCTCGACGAGCAGACCGCCACCGGCCTCGACGACCGGGCGGGCGTTGAGGCGTTGCTCACCGTTGCCGATGGGCAGCGGGACATACACCGCGGGCAATCCGACCGCGCTGACCTCGGCGACGGTCATCGCCCCGGACCGGCAGATGGCCAGGTCAGCCGCAGCGTAGGCCAGGTCCATCCGGTCCAGGTAGGGCACGGCCACATACGGCGGGTCCCCCGCGGCCGGCGCCGGCAGCTGCAGCGTGTTCTTCGGGCCGTGCGCATGTAACACCGAGATGCCCTGCCGCGCAAGATCTTCCGCAGCCGCAGAGACCGCCCGGTTGAGCGACTGCGCACCCTGGGAACCACCGAAGACCAGCAGCACGCGGTCGTCGTCGGCGAAGCCGAAAAACTCACGTGCCTCGGCGCGCAGGGCGATTCGGTCCAGCGAGGTGATCGCCTCGCGCACCGGCACGCCAACCACCTCGACGCGGCCGAGACCCGGGTCGGGCACCGCGGAAAGCACCCGCTCCGCGATCCGGGCACCGACCTTGTTGGCCAGACCAGCGCTGGCGTTGGCTTCGTGGATCACCACCGGCACTCGGCGCCCGGGCCGGGTGCTGCGGGCGGCGAGGTAGGCCGGCAGAGCGACATATCCGCCGAACCCAATCACCACATCGGCGCCGACGTCATCGAGCACGCCGCGGGTCTGGCGTACCGCGCGGCGGACCCGGGCCGGCAGACGCAGCAGGTCCGCAGTGGGCTTACGAGGCAGCGGGACCGGTGTGATCAGCTGCAGGTCATAGCCGCGCTGCGGAACCAGCCGGGTCTCCAGGCCACGTGCGGTACCCAACGCGGTGATTCTGACGTCGGGCTCCAGCGCCCGCAGCGCGTCGGCAACCGCCATCGCCGGTTCGACGTGGCCCGCCGTGCCGCCACCGGCCAGGACGACGGAGATACTCCGGTCGTCTTCTGCGCTTCGCGCGCGGGCCCGGCGCTGCTTCCCCGCCGGGACCGAATCTCCCGTCACCCGTGACGCTGACCTTCCAGTGTGCGGGCCCGTCGGCCCTGCTTACGCTGGCCAGCACCATATCGGACGTCGCCGCGGTCAGCCTTAACCGGCTGCTCGGCGCGACGCGACGACGTGCGCGCCGGGCGTCCGGTGGTGGTCGCGGTGCGTTTGGCCCGCCGCGCCGTGGAGCCACCCGAACGACTGCTCCCCGACCGCAACCGGTCACGCAACGCCTCGGTGCGCGTCGGCACATACGGCGCCGGCAATGGCAGCCGCAGCAGACGGTTGACCCGATCGTCGCGGCCGGCACGCAGAGCTGCCACCGCCTCGGGTTCATGTCGGGCGGCGTTGGCCATGATGCCCATCATGAACAGCGTGGTCGCCGTCGAGGTACCCCCGGCCGAGATCAGCGGCAGCTGCAGCCCGGTCACCGGCAGCAGCCCGACGACATATCCGACGTTGATGAACACCTGCGACAGGATCCACAGGGTGGCGGTTGCGGTGAGCAGCCGCAGGAACGGATCGGCCGAGCGGCGTGCGATCCGCATGCCGGTGTAGGCGAACAGGCCGAACAGGCCGAGCAGTCCGGCGGCACCGACGAAACCGAGCTCCTCGCCGATGATCGCGAAGATGAAGTCGTTGTGGGCGTGCGGCAGGTAGTTCCATTTCGCCGAGCCTTGCCCCAGACCGTCACCGAAGATGCCGCCGTTGGCCAGCGCGAACCGGGCCTGTCGAGCCTGATAGCCGGCGCCCTGGGCATCAGCTGCCGGGTTCAGCCAGGACTGCACCCGGGCCGAGCGGTAGCCGGCCGAGAATGCCAGCACCACGCCGGCGACCAATACCGCTCCCAGCGAGCTGAGGAACACTCGCAGCGGCAGGCCCGCGTACCACAGCAGACCGAGCAGGATCACGCCCATCGACAAGGTCTGCCCCAGGTCGGGCTGATACACGATCAAGGCGAGCGCGATGACCGCGGCGGGCACCAGCGGCACCAGCATCTCGCGCAGTGACGCGCGTTCCATCCGGCGCGCGGCCAGCAGGTGGGCTCCCCAGATCGCGAACGTGATCTTGGCCACCTCGGAGGGCTGCATCGAGAAGCCCGCGACCACGAACCAGCTGCGGGATCCGTTCGACAGCGTGCCGATGCCGGGGATCAGGACCAGGACCAGCAACACGATCGACAGCGCGTAGCCGGTGAAGGCGAACCTGCGCATCACGGCCACCCGGGTCCGCAGCGCCACGTAGAACGCCACCAGCCCGATCCCGGCCCACAGTGCCTGCCGACTGAACACCGACCAGGGTGAACCGGCGTGGTCGTAGGAGTAGACCCCTGAGGCGGACAGGACCATCGTCAGGCCCATCGTGGTGAGCAGCGCGATGATGGCGATGATCAGGTGAAACGACGTCATCGGGCGGTTCAGCCAGGCGCCGAACCGGGTACGGGGCATCGGCGACGCGGCTTGGGTGGCCGGCGCTGCCGGGGTCGCGTCGACAGCCGCGGTGGCCCGCCGGTTACGCAATCGGGTGAGAATGTTGCTCACGGAATCGCCCTGACCGCTCGTCGTCTACTTCAGCGCGGCGCGCACAGCGGCGGCGAATGCGTCCCCGCGGTGCCCGTATCCGCGGAACTGGTCGAATGATGCACCGGCCGGCGCCAGCAGCACGGCGTCGCCGGGGCCGGCGAGCGCACGGGCGGCCCGGACGACGCCCGCCATCACCGCATCGGCAGACGGCCGCGCCCCGACATCGACCACATCAGTCACATTTGTCACAGCTGCATCAGCTTTCACAGGCACCCCAGAATCCTCCCCCGTCACAACTTCGATGACGGGGACATCCGGTGCGTGTCGCGATAACGCCTCTGCCACGACGGCCCGGTCCCGCCCGATCAGCACCACACCGACCAGCCGATCGGCGACCGCGGCGACGAGGCCATCCACCGATGCGCCCTTGAGCAGTCCACCGGCGACCCACACCACCCGCGGGTAGGCCGTGAGGGACGCCTGCGCGGCGTGCGGGTTGGTGGCTTTGGAGTCGTCGACATACGTCACGCCGTCGGCGACCGCGACCACCTCGGCGCGATGGCGCCCGACGTGAAAGCCGGCCAGCGCCTCGGCGATCGGCCCGGCCGGCACCCCGACCGCGCGCGCCAGCGCTGCCGCAGCCAGCGCGTTGAGCACGCCGACGGGACCAGCAACCGGCACGCTGTCGGCTCGCGCGAGCACCTGATCGGCGGCGAAGGCGTTGTCCACCAGCGCGCCGTCGCGGACACCGAGCTCGCCCGGGCCCGGATCACCGAGCCGGAACCCGACCCGCACCGGCGCCGGTGCGGCCGCCAGCAACTCGGAGGCCACCGCGTCGTCCAGGCCGGCGACCGCCACCCGGCCGGTCAGCGCGCGCGCCTTGGCCTGTGCGTAGGCCGACATCGAGCCGTGCCAATCCAAATGGTCCTCGGCGACGTTGAGCACCGCCCCAGCCTCGGGACGCAGCGACGGCGCCCAGTGCAACTGAAAACTGGACAACTCCACGGCCAACACATCGGCGGGCAGATCGAGCTGTGCGAGCACTGGGTCGCCGATGTTGCCGCACAACACCGAGCGACGGCCTGCGGCCTCCAGCATCGCGTGCAGCATCGAGGTGGTGGTGGTCTTACCGTTGGTCCCGGTCACCACCAGCCACCGGCGCGGCCGACCGTACCGGCCCGACTGGTCCAGTCGCCACGCCAGCTCCACATCGCCCCACACCGGTATCCCTGCCCTCGCCGCGGCCGCGAGCACCGGCGCCGTCGGCGGGAAGCCGGGACTGGTGATCACCAGTGCGAACTGGGCCACCCGGGCGGCCGCATCGACGGGACCCACAGTGGCCACGCCGTCGGCGGCCAGAGCTGCCAGGGTTGCTGCGTCGTCGTCGGTCATCGTCACCTGCACGCCGAGCGGCCGCAGCGCAGCCAGCACGGCCTGCCCGGTGACCCTGGCCCCGGTGACCAGGACCGCAGCACCCGGTGCGATGGGTTCCAGCACGTCAGGCACCGACGGTGGTCAGCCACTCGCTGTAGAACAGGGCCACGCCCAGACCGCAGGCGATGGCGGTCAGCAACCAGAATCGGATGATCACCGTTGTCTCAGCCCACCCCACCAGCTCGAAATGGTGGTGGAACGGCGCCATTCGGAACACCCGCCGACCGGTGGTGCGGAAAGCCAGGATCTGCACCACCACCGAAGTGACCTCGGCGACGAACAGCGCGCCGAGCACCACAGCGAGCATCTCGGTGCGGCTGGTGACCGACAGACCGGCGATGACGCCACCGAGAGCCAGCGATCCGGTGTCGCCCATGAAGATCTTGGCCGGCGCGGCATTCCACCACAAGAATCCGATGCAGGCCCCGGCGGTGGCGGCGGCGACGATCGCCAGGTCCAGCGGGTCGCGCACGTTGTAGCAGCCCACACCCGGGCTGATCGCACAGGCGTTGCGGAACTGCCAAAACGTGATCAGCACATACGCCGCGCAGACCATCGCCATCGCGCCCGCCGCCAGGCCGTCGAGTCCATCGGTGAAGTTCACCGCATTGGACCAGGCACTGACGAGGACCACGCAGAACAGCACGAAGACCGCCGGCGCCAGCGTCACCGTGGCAATCTCACGGACGTAGGACAGTTCAGCGCTGCCCGGGGTCAGCCCGTCGGCGTTGCGGAACTGCAGCGCCAGCACTCCGAACACCACTGCGGCTAACAGGATCCCGACCGTCTTGGCGGTCTTGTTCAAGCCCAGGTTGCGCGCCCGGCGAAGCTTGATCATGTCGTCGACGAAACCGACCAGACCCAGCGACGTCGCGAGCATCAACACCAGCAGGCCCGACGCCGAGGGGCCCTTGCCGTCGATGACGACCCCGACCAGATGGGTGACCAAGTAGCTGGCCCAGATGCCGGCGAGGATGGCCACCCCGCCCATCGACGGCGTGCCGCGCTTCTTGTGGTGGCTGGGCGGGCCGTCCGCGCGGATCTCGTGGCCGAAGCCCTGCCGGGTGAACAGCCGGATCAACACCGGGGTCAACAGGATCGACACCGTCAGTGCGATACCGACGGCGATCAGGATCTGCCTCATCGGCCGGCCGCCTCGGTGTCGTCGGGGGCGTCGGTGATCAGTGCGTCGGCCAGCGAACCGAGCCCCGCCGAGTTCGACGCCTTGACCAGCACGACATCGCCGGGGCGCAGTTCGTCGCGCAGCACCGCCAGAGCGGCCTCGGCGTCGGCCACCGCGGTGGCCTCCGAACCCCACGACCCCTCCATGACCGCCCCGTGCAGCATGGCGCTCATAGGCCTCCCGGTTCCGACGACGATGAGTCGAGAGACATCTAAGCGCACCGCCAACCGGCCGATACGGTCATGCTCGGATATCGCGTCGTCACCGAGTTCGGCCATCTCGCCGAGGACGGCGAAACTGCGCCGCTTGTCCGCGTCACCCCGACTCATCCATGCCAGCGCCTTCAACCCGGCGGCCATCGAGTCGGGGTTGGCGTTGTACGCGTCGTTGATCACCGTGACGCCGTCGGGGCGGGTGCTGACCTGCATGCGCTGGCGCGACGCCGGACCGGCCGTGGCGAGGGCGGTCGCGACCTGGTCGAGGGTGGCACCGCACTGCAGCGCCACCGCCGCCGCGCACAACGCGTTGGAGACCTGATGATCGCCGTGCACCGCCAGCGTCACCGGCACCGACGCGCCGTGGGCGTGCAGCGTGAATTGTGGTCGCGCCAGCGGGTCCAGGGTCACCGAGTCGGCCCAGATGTCGAATTCCGGCGAGCGCCCGACCCGAACGACGCGCGCCGAGGTCTTGGCGGCCATCGCCGCGACCACCGCATCGTCGGCGTTGAGAATCACCACGCCGGACTCTGGAACCGATTGCGGCAGTTCTGATTTGGTTTCCGCGATGGCCTCCCGGGAACCGAACTCGCCGAGATGGGCGGTACCGACATTGAGCACCACGCCGACCGACGGGGTCGCGATCGCGGCCAGCGCGGCGATGTTGCCGCGGTGCCGCGCCGACATCTCCAGCACCAGAAAGTCGGTGGATTCGGCGGCGCGCAGCACCGTCCACGGATGTCCCAGTTCGTTGTTGAACGACCCCGGCGGCGCGACCACCTCGCCCAGCGGCGCCAGCACTGCAGCGATCAAATCCTTCGTCGAGGTCTTGCCCGAGGACCCGGTGATACCGATGATCGTCAGGCCCCGCTCGACCAGACGTGCAGCAACGGCGGCAGCCAGTTTGGCCAGCCCGGCGATCACCGCAGCGCCCGAGCCGTCGTGATCGTGCTCGAGGACACTGGAGACCCCGGCGCGCCCACCGGCCGGCGGGTCGGCTGGCGCCACGACGACCGCGGGAACGCCGACCGGACGCGCCGCCAGTACCCCGACCGCGCCGGACTGCACTGCCGCGGCCGCGAAATCATGGCCGTCGGCACGCGCCCCCGGTAGCGCCAGGAACAGGCCGCCCGGCCCGACCGCGCGCGAGTCGAACTCCACACTGCCGGTGACACGCAATTCGGCCGCCTGCACGTCGGTCACGTCGGCCAGACGCCCGCCGACGATCTCGGCGATCTCGGCCAGGGACAACTCGATCACGGGACGCCTTCCGTTCCCAACGCCTCCAGTGCGGCGGCGAGCTCATCGCGGTCATCGAACGGCCGCGTCTGGCCCATGCTGGTCTGTCCCGCTTCGTGCCCCTTCCCGGCAATGAGCACGGTGTCTCCTGCCTGGGCCCATCCGACTGCGTGCGCGATGGCTTTGCGCCGATCCCCGATCTCGACCACTTCGGCAGCACCGCCGGCGGCCCCGGCCAGCAGCGCCGCCCGGATCGCCGCCGGATCTTCGTCACGCGGATTGTCGTCGGTGACCACCACCAGGTCGGCCAGCTGCGCGGCGACCCGGCCCATGGGCTCGCGTTTGCCCTGATCCCGGTTTCCGCCGGCACCGACCACCACGCCCAGCCGGCCACCACCGCAAGCCCGCAGCGTCTCCAGCACAGCGCTCAGCGCGCCGGGTTTGTGGGCATAGTCGACCAGCGCCGCGAACCGCTGACCGCGGTCGACCGCTTGCATCCGCCCGGGCACCGCGGCGTCCCGTAACCCGGGCGCGGCCTGCTCGGGTGACACCCCGACCGCATCGAGCAGTGCGACCGCCAGCAACGCGTTGGCCACGTTGAAGCTGCCGGGCAGGCTGACCTGCAGATGGTGGTGCACACCGGCCGGATCGACGGCGTGGAACTGCTGGGAGGTGGGCCCGCCCGAGCCTGCGGTGACGTCCTCGACCCGCCAGTCTGCGGGGCCGGTGAGGCTCACCGTCACCGAGTCGTCGCGCCGGCGGGCCAGGGCCCGGCCCCATTCGTCGTCGACACAGACCACCGCATGCGCCGCATGGGTAGGCGAGTCCAGGTCGAACAGCCTGGCCTTGGCCTCGAAGTAGTCCTCCATCGAGGCGTGGAAATCCAGATGGTCGCGGCTGAGGTTGGTGAACCCGCCCACCGCGAACACGGTGCCGTCGACGCGGCCCAACGTCAGCGCATGGCTGGACACCTCCATGACCACGGTGTCGACCCCGTGCTCGACCATCGACGCCAGCAGCGCCTGCAGATCGGGGGCCTCCGGTGTGGTCAACCCGCCAGGTAGTTCACGTCCGTCGATGCGCACCCCGACGGTGCCGATCAGTGCGGCCACCCGGCCGGCCGCACGCAGGCCCGCCTCGACGAGATAGGTGGTGGTCGTCTTACCCGACGTGCCCGTGACCCCGATGACCCGCAGCTTCTGCGACGGGTTGCCGTACACGGCCGAGGCCGCGGTGCCCAGCACCGTGCGCGGAGCCGGATGCACCAGCACCGGCACCCCGAGATCACCGCTGTCGGTGACTCGGGCCACTCCGTCGGGGTCGGTCAAGATCGCGACCGCGCCGCGCTCGACGGCCTCGGCGGCATAGCCGGCACCGTGTGAGCGCGCACCCGGCAGACCGGCGAACAGATCGCCCGGTCGGGCGTCTTGACCGCGCAGGGTGACCCCGGTCAGTGCCACGTCTGCCACCGGGGCACCGTCGACGGAGACCGCAGACACCAGCTGCGACAGCTCGCGCAGCGGCAGGCCGACAGGATGGCGGGGACGCAGATTCATGGCTTTGACACAGTACCGACCCGGTGGGCCCCGCCCGTGCTGTGTCAGCCGGCCTGAAGCGTCAGCGGCGCACCCGGATCCGCCGACAGCGGTACGTTGTCGCGCTGCAGCAGCCAGGACGCGATGTTGTGGAACAGCGGCGCAGCCGAGGATCCCGCCGAGCCGTCGGCGGCCCGGTGCGGTGCGTCCATCATCACGCCGACCACATAGCGCGGGTCGTCGGACGGGGCCATCCCGGCAAAGGTGATCCAGTAGACGTCGCTGTAGTAGCACCCACAGGCGGGGTTGATCTGCTGCGCGGTGCCCGTCTTGCCAGAGATCTGGTACCCCTCGACCGCGGCTTGCGGAGCGGTGCCCTGCTGGATGCCTCGGGGGTCGCGCTGAACCACCGATCGGAACATGTCGCGCACGGTGCGAGCGGTCTGCGCCGAAACCACCCGGACCCCTTCGGGCCGCGGCTCCTCGGTGCGGTTGCCATCCGGGTCCAGCGTGGCCTTGAGGATGCGCGGCGGGATGCGCACCCCGTCGTTGGCGATGGCCTGGTACATGCCTGTCATCTGCAGCAGCGTCATCGAAAGGCCTTGGCCGATGGGCAGGTTGGCAAAGGTGCTACCCGACCACTGGTCGATCGGCGGAACCAGGCCGGCGCTCTCCCCGGGCAGCCCCACCCCGGTGCGCTGCCCGAGACCGAACTTGCGCAGCATCTCCGCGTAGCGCTCCGGCCCGATGCGCTGGGCCAGCATCAGGGTGCCGACATTGGAGGACTTGCCGAAGACTCCGGTGGTGGTGTAGGGCATCACCCCGTGCTCCCACGCGTCTCCCACGGTGACGCCACCCATACCGATCGAACCCGGCACCTGCAGCACCTCGTCGGGGTCGGACAGGCCCATCTCGATGACCGTCGCAGCGGTCACGATCTTGTTGACCGAACCGGGTTCGAACGGTGACGAGACCGACGGGTTGCCGAGCTCACGGTTCTTCTGCCGACCGAGATCCTGGGACGGGTTGAACGTGTTGTCGTTGGACATGGCCAGCACTTCGCCGTTCTTGGCGTCCAGGACGACCGCCGAGACGTTCTTGGCGCCCGAGGCGTCCTTGGCCAGCTGGACCTGCTGCTGGACGTAGAACTGGATGTCGTCGTCGATGGTCAACATCACCGTGGATCCGTTGACCGCGTCATGGCGGTTGCGGTAGCTGCCCGGGATGACCACGCCATCGGATCCGCGGTCGTAGGTGATGGAGCCGTCGGTACCGGCGAGCACGGCGTCCAGCGAGTCTTCCAGACCGAGCAGACCGTGTCCGTCCCAGTCGATTCCGCCGATGATGTTGGCCGCCAACGCGCCGCCGGGGTACTGGCGCAGATCCTGACGCTCGGAACCGACCTCGGGGAAGTTCGACCGGATCGCGTCGGCGATCGCCGGGTCCACCGCACGCGCCAGGTAGACGAAAGTCTCCTCACTGCGCAGTTTCTTCAGCACCGCGGCGCTGTCGGGCTTGCCACCCAGCCGAGACGACACCTCCTGGGCGATCTCGTTGAGCCGATCATCCGGATCAGGAGCCTCCGAGCCCGTCTCCTGAGCCTTGGCGGCCGCCTCTTCGAGTTCCTTACGCACCCGGACGGGCTGGAAAGTCAGCGCTCGTGCCTCGATGGTGAAGGCCAGCTTGTCCTCATTGCGATCCACGATCGAGCCGCGGACCGCGGGATCGATGTCGGTGACCTTGAGCTGACCGGCGGCCTGAGCGCGCAGCCCCTCGGCCCGGGGCACCTGGATGGTGAACAACTGGGCGGCAGCTATCACCAGCAGCATGAAGATCGCCGCGTTTCCGGCCCGGTGTCGGAACACGAAAGAAGCACTGCGCAGGCCGTTCTGCGGGGCGGCCTGCCGGGTGCGACGGGCCCGCGCCGAACGTTCCTGGGTGGGCGCGGCAGCAGTGCGCCGGCTCGACTTGCGGGTCACGCCGGCGGACCCGGGACGGCGGGGGCAACCGGGGCGGAATGTTCGGGCAGCGACGGGACCGCCGGCGGCGGCGGTACAGCCAGGTCGGCGCCCAGCGGAGCGGCTGCAGCCTCACCCGCAGCGATTGGCGCTTCGAGCGCAGGCGGTTGCTGACCCGGAACCGGACCGGGTAGCCCACCCGAAACGGCATGGGGCACTTCGACACCCGGCACCGCCAAGGGCACGGGCAGCAGACCGGCGGCCGGTGGTTGCGCACTTGGCAGCCGCACCGGAACCTCACGCGGTTCGACCACCCGCGGCGCCGGCGGGGCCGGCGGCTCGGGTTCGGGCAACGGCACGTTCAACGGCGGCGGCGGAACCCCGTCGGCGGGTTTGGGGGTGCCCACGACCACCCAGTGACCAGCGGGGTCCTGAATCAGTCGCGCGGTGTCCCGGGACGGGATCATCCCGAGTTCGCGGGCGGCCTCGGCGAGCGCGGGCGCAGCCTGAGCCTGCAGAACGTCACGTTCGAGCGCCTCCTTCTGCTGCATCAAGGCCTGATTGACCGCGCGTGCGGCGCCGAGTTGGTACGAGCGCTCCGCGGCATCAGTGGACAGCCACAGCGTCACCCCGAGACCGAGCCCGAGCGCAGAGATCACCAGCACCACGAACGGGACCCGCGTGATGAGTCGGCGCGGGTTCAGGTCGATCGACGCCAGTCTGACCAGGATTCGTTGCCGAAGCGGAGGGCGAACAACCTTGGGCGCCTTGGCTTTCCGGGCCTTCGAACGCGCCTTGGCCTGGGAGGCACTCTTGGGCCGCACCGGACCGTCGGCCGGTCGGGACGTCGGCGTGGTCCGCGGCGCCGACCGGTCGGGCCGGGTGTCACGGATGTTCTGTCGACCGCGGGGGGCCGCTTCCAGCGTGGCCCGCTTTGCTTCGCGAGAGCTGCGTCGGGAGTCGCGCTGGCGGTTCTTCCTGGCCGGCTCGCGCGTGCGGTCCGACCCTGTGCGAGTAGTCCGCACCGGTTTCTTCGACTTCATCGCGACTCCCCCATAACTTTCTCGACCGCGCGCAGCCGGACCGGAGCGCTTCTCGGATTTCGGTTGATCTCGTCAGCGTCGGCGCGTTCGGCGCCGCGGGTCAGTGCGACGAATTGTGCTTGGTGGCCGGGCAGTTCGACCGGCAGCCCGGGCGGTGTGCGCGAGGCGGTCGCCGCCGCGAACGCGGTTTTGACGATTCGGTCTTCCAGAGACTGATAGGCCATCACGGCGATCCGGCCGCCGGGCCGAATCGCGTCGAGGGCAGCGGGGATGGCCCGGTGCAGCGACTCCAGTTCGGCGTTGACGGCGATGCGTAATGCCTGGAAGGTGCGCTTGGCTGGGTGGCCGCCAGTGCGACGGGCCGGCGCGGGGATCGCCGCATAGAGCAATTCGACCAGCTCAGAGGTGGTGCGCAATGGTGCCGTAGCTCGGCGTCGCACAATGTGGGAGGCGATGCGCCCGGCGAACCGCTCCTCGCCGTAGTTGCGCAGTATGCGGGCGATGTCCTTCTCGCCGTAGCTGTTGAGGATCTCGGCTGCGGTCAGCTCCGACTGGCGGTCCATCCGCATGTCCAGCGGAGCGTCGGTGGCGTAGGAGAAGCCCCGCTCGACCTGGTCGAGCTGCATCGACGACACTCCGAGATCAAACAGGATCGCGTCCACTTCCGCTGTCGCCGAGGGGCTTTGCGCGATCGCCTCAACGAGGCCGTCGTAACGGGTCTGCACCAGGGTGACCCGGTCGGCGAACGGCTCCAGTCGCCGGCGCGCGAGGTTCAGCGCCTCCGGATCACGGTCCAGCCCGATCAGTGACAGACCGGGGAACTGGTCGAGGAAGCGCACCGCGTGGCCGCCGGCGCCCAGCGTCGCATCGACGAGCGTAGCGCCGGCGCCGTCTCCGCTGCGCCGCATGAGCGCCGGGGCCAGCAGCTCAACACATCGGTCGAGCAGTACCGGGATATGTGGCTCGTGATCGACCATCGCAGCACCGTGGGGTTCAGGGGCGGCCCCTGCAGTGTGGTCCCTGTCCGAGAGCACGAACCTGACGTCGGGGAAGTACGTCAGGGTCGGTTCGGGCAGAGGCCACACTGCACGGACCTGCCGGCCAGTGGGCAGATCAAAAGATGTCGCCGAGTGCTTCATCGCTGGCCGCGGAGAAGTTCTCTTCGTGTAGCTCCTGGTAGTTGCGCCAAGCCTCGGCGTCCCAGATCTCGAGGAACTCGATCGATCCGATGACGACGCAGTCCTTGCTCAGGTCGGCGTAGCGCCGGTGTTCCGAGGACAGAGTGATCCGCCCCTGCGCGTCCGGATACTGCTCGTCGGTGCTGGCCGCCAGATTTCGCAGGTACGCCCGAGCCTGCGGATTGCCGCGTTTGGCGCGTCCATTGATCTCGGCGATCATCGCCTCGAACTCCGCTCGCGGATAGACAGCAAGGCTGTGATCTTGACTTTTGGTGACCATCAACCCTCCTGCCAATGCGTCGCGGAACTTGGCGGGCAACGTGAGCCGCCCCTTGTCGTCGAGCTTGGGCGTGTAGGTGCCGAAGAACATCTCGTCACCTCGCAGACCTTCTCAAGCCTTGCCCTTCACGAAGCCCCGGTCGCTCCGTTGTCCGCCACTTTACCCCACAATCCCCCACTTTGCGCCTAATCCTCCCGCGCGTTTCCACTCAGAGCCCGCTCATCGGCAGTGGGAATCCAGACAAGGGACCCCCGGCGACGCAGCGCACGGGCAGACGCGGGACAAAAGCCCTGTTCAGCGGCCTACGGCGGCACCAAACTCAGATGTGGGGCGTAGTGGGGCCAAAAAAGGGGGCAGCCCGACCGGGCTGCCCCTACCGAGTGAGTCCGAGCTACTGCTCGAAACGCCGACGGAAGCGATCCTCCATGCGACTGGTGAACGAACCGCCGTTACCCTTGGCGCGCTTCTGACGCGCTGCGGAAAGATCGTCGGGCACATTGTCGCGGCCCGCGGCCACCCGCGGCCCGGTGATGGCGAACACCACACCGCCGAACATGACGATGAAGCCCACCACAGACAGGATCGGGAAGCCCCCGATCCAGGTCGCGTTGATCACCACACCCGACACCAGCATGGCCAAGCCGAGGATGAACAGCGCAGCACCTTGGAAGCGGCGCCGAGCCGACGGAGCACGCAGGTTGCCCCCACGGACGCTGGACGCGAACTTGGGATCCTCGGCATACAGCGCGCTCTCGATCTGGTCGAGCATGCGCTGCTCATGATCGGAGAGTGGCATTCGTCCCTCCCTCTCGCCGCGGCGGTGTGGCAGTCGTTCGATTCATGGATGCCCAACTTCGGGCGCTTAACACTCATGATACGAGCTCGATCTGCGCCGTACCACCTAGTTCACCGCCCGATTCTATGACGGACACTGTCACCAGGAACCGCCACCTCGTCGAAGTCGATAATGGACACGACTCACCGATCACCACGCGGAAGGGCACACAGTTGGCGACGCACCTGATCGAGTTGTCGCCCAGCGATATGAAGCGCCGGCTCGGCGACGCGCTGGCAATCTACGTCGACGCCATGCGCTACCCCCGTGGGACCGAGGACCAACGTGCCTCGATGTGGCTCGAACATGCCCGTCGACAGGGGTGGAAGGCGGTAGCTGCGGTCGATCTGGCACCGCCGGCCGAGCCGGCAGGTCTGGCACCGCCGGCCGAGCCGGCAGATCTGGCACCGCCGGCCGAGCCGGCAGACCTGGCACCGCCGGCCGATGCACCGATGCTGGGCATCGCTTACGGCTATTGCGGCGCGCCCGACCAATGGTGGCAACAGCAGGTCAGTGCCGGTCTACGCCGCAGCGGGGCCGACGCCGCGCGGATCTCGGAGTTGATGAGCAGCTACTTCGAGCTGACCGAACTGCACATCCATCCACGTGCGCAGGGCCGCGGCCTCGGCGAAGGCCTGATCCGCCGGCTGCTCGACAACCGCAGTGAGCGCAATGTGCTGCTCTCCACACCCGAGGTCAACGGCGAGGCCAACCGCGCGTGGCGGCTGTATCGCCGACTGGGTTTCACCGACGTGATCCGTGACTACCACTTTGCCGGGGATCCCCGCGCGTTCGCCATCCTCGGACGGGCACTGCCTTTGGTGAAACCCCCGCCCGGACGGCCGACTTGAGGTCCCTCGACGCGCCTCATCTGGCACGATGACCGGGTGCTGATCCGTCACCGGACCTCCAAGCGTCTCCTGACGCTGCTGTTGTTGCTGTTGCTGGTGGCCCCGTCGATGACCGGGTGTGTTCGGGTGCGGGCGTCGATCACGGTGTCCCCCGACGACCGGGTGTCGGGCCAGATCGTCGCCGCAGCGATGCCGCGTGACGACAACGACAAGGGCCCCCAGCTGGTCAACAACCTGCCGTTCGCCCAGAAGGTCGCGGTGTCGGAGTACAGCCGCGATGACTACGTGGGCTCTCAGGCGGTGTTCTCCGACCTCACCTTCGGCGAAGTTCCGCAGTTGGCCGGGATGAACCGCGACGCCGTCGGGATGGACATCTCGCTGCGCCGCGCCGGCGACCTGGTGATTCTGGAAGGTCGCGCCGACCTGACCACGCTCAACGATTCCGAAGCCGACGTCTCGTTGTCGGTCGCGTTCCCCGGGGAAGTCACGTCCACCAACGGCGACCAGATTTCGTCGCAGGTGGTCGAGTGGAAACTGCGTCCGGGTGTCGTGAGCACGATGAACGCCCAGGCGCGTTACACCGATCCCAGCGCGCGGTCCTTCGTCGGCGCCGCGATCTGGTTGGGGGTCGCCTCGTTTCTGGTCGCAGGAGTGATCGGGGCGCTGGCCTACACCAACCGGGACCGTTCCCCCCGCCCCGGGGATCGGCAGGACACCGCGCAACAACCCTGAGTTGCTGCGCTTGCCGGCACAGCATTTACTCTGAGTGCACTTGCCGGGGCGAGTGCTGACGACACAGAAAGGGGCGTCCGCTGAGCGTGGATGCAGCGGCACCATCGGCCGTCGAACTGGCCGCGGCCGTCACCGGACAGCTGCGGGACTACCTGCGCGAGCGTCGCCGCGACGCCGCGTACATCGGTGCCGACTACGCGGTGCTCACCGAGGCACTCGAGGAGTTCGTGCTCCGCGGCGGCAAACGGTTGCGCCCGGCTTTCGCCTACTGGGGATGGCGCGCGGTCGCCGGCACCGAACCCGGACCCGACATCCTGCGATTGTTCTCCGCGCTGGAACTTCTGCATGCGTGCGCTCTGGTCCACGACGACGTGATCGACGCGTCGGCGACACGACGCGGACTGCCGACCGTGCATCGGATTTTCGCCGAGCGGCACAGCGACAAGGACTGGCACGGCTCCGCCGAACAATTCGGGCTCTCGGCAGCGATCCTGCTCGGTGACCTGTCGCTGGTGTGGGCCGACGACATCGTCGCCACCGCCGTGGCCGGGACCGAAGCCCACGCGCGCGTACAACGAGTGTGGTCAGCGATCCGCACCGAGGTTCTCGGCGGTCAATACCTGGACATCGTGTCCGAAGCCAGCGGCGCCGAGACGGTCGCGTCGGCCGTCACCGTGAACATCTACAAGACGGCCTCCTACACGATCACCCGGCCGCTGCAACTCGGTGCGGCTGCCGCGGCCGACCGGCCCGAGGTGCTCGAAGCGTTCCACGAACTGGGCACCAGCCTCGGCGTGGCCTTCCAACTGCGCGACGACGTGCTCGGGGTTTTCGGAGATCCCCAGGTCACCGGGAAGCCCTCCGGGGACGACCTGCGCTCCGGCAAGCGCACGGTGCTGCTGGCCGAGGCTGTCGAGCTCGCCGAGAAGAACGATCCGGACGCTGCTGAACTGCTGCGCACCTGCATCGGCACCGAGCTGACCGAATCGCAGGTCGTCGAGGTTCGCGCGGCGATCGAGTCGGTAGGTGCGCTGGCCGCGGTGGAAGGCCGGATCGATCGGTTGACCCGTAGAGCCATCGGTGTTCTCGACTCCGTACCGATCGACGCGCACGCTCGGGTCGGTCTGACCGAACTCGCCAGATTGGCCGCCAACCGGTCCGCGTAGGCATGACGACGCCAGCGCCCACAGAGGCTTCGAGAACGAATCTGTCGGAACGAATGTCCGAACAGCTCCGACAACTGACCGCCTTCACCCGCTCGCCGTCGGCCCGGCCCGCGCTGCTGGGCGCCCTCGGCGCCGCACTGATCACCGCGGGTGGCGTCGGCGCAGGCAGCACCCGATTGCACGACCCGCTGCTGGAGTCCATGCACATGTCCTGGCTGCGGTTCGGGCACGGACTGGTGCTGTCGTCGATGCTGCTGTGGGGCGGCGTGGCGCTGATGCTGGGCGCGTGGTTGTGGCTGGGCCGGCGGGTGATCGACCGCACCGCCACCGAGTACACGATGATCGCCACCACCGGGTTCTGGCTGCTGCCGTTGCTGCTCAGCGTCCCGGTATTCAGTCGCGACACGTATTCCTACCTGGCGCAGGGTGCACTGCTCCGCGACGGCTTCGACCCGTATGTGGTCGGTCCGGTGGAGAACCCGAACACGTTGCTGGACGACGTCAGCCCGATCTGGACGACCACCACCGCCCCGTACGGTCCAGCGTTCATCCTGGTCGCCAAATTCGTCACGATGATCGTCGGGGACAACGTCGTTGCCGGCACCATGTTGTTGCGACTGTGCATGTTGCCGGGGCTGGTGCTGCTGATCTGGGCAGCGCCACGGATCGCACGACACATCGGCGCCAATGGCGCGACCGCGTTGTGGATCTGTGTGCTCAATCCGTTGGTGATCATCCACCTGATGGGTGGGGTGCACAACGAGATGCTGATGGTCGGTCTGATGATGGCCGGCATCGCGCTGACATTCCGCGGCCGATACGCCGGGGGCGCCGCGTTGATCGCCGTCGCGGTAGCCGTAAAAGCCACCGCAGGCCTGGCAATCCCGTTCATGGTCTGGGTCTGGGCCCGCGGGCTGCGGGAGCGTCGCGGATTTTCACCCCTACGGGCCTTCGTGTCCGCGACGGCGGCATCGCTGCTGATCTTTGTCGCGGTGTTCGCGGTGTTGTCATTGGCCGCCGGGGTCGGACTGGGTTGGCTGACCGCCCTGGCGGGTTCGGTGAAGATCATCAACTGGCTGACCGTGCCGACTGCTGCGGCCAATCTGATCAACGCTGTGGGTGGACTGGTGATCCCGGTCAACTTCTACGCCGTGCTGGAGATCAGCCGCATCATCGGCATCGCGATCATCGCGGTGTCGGCGCCCCTGCTGTGGTGGCGGTATCGACATACCGACCGGGAAGCGTTGCAGGGCACCGCGCTGCTGATGGTGGTCGTCGTGCTTTTCGTGCCGGCTGCGCTGCCGTGGTACTACACCTGGCCACTGGCCGTGGCGGCGGCACTGACGCAGTCACCGCGCGCGATTGCGCTGATCGCCGGGTTCTCGACATGGATCACCGTGATCTGGCGGCCCGACGGTGCCCATGGCATGTACTCCTGGACCCATGTGCTGTTGGCCCTGGCCTTCGCGGTGGCGGCGTGGTACTGGCTGGCCCGAGCATCGGTCAGTACGGCGCGACCGCCGAGCGGTCAGTAGGCCACGACCGTCGAGCGGTCAGTAGGCCACGACCGTCGAGCGGTCAGTAGGCCATAGCCTGCGCGCGACGAATGACCTCACGGGCCTGGTGAGAATGCAACGCATCGGCCGGACGGGCGTTGGCCACCTCTTCGGTGGAGCCGTCGCGCCGAATCGTCAACGACGGATCCGGGGTGAACAACCAGCGCATGATCTCGGTCTCCCGGTAGCCGCCGTCGTGCAACACCACGAGCAACCCGGTCAGGCTCTTGACCACCTGCCCGCTGTCATCGAAGAAGATCTTCGGGACCACAACGTCTTTACCGCGCCGCACCGCCACCAGATGGCCTTCACGCAGATGCTGATGCACCTTCGACAGCGGGATGCCCATCATGCGGGCCACCTCGCTGAGTTGGTAGACGGCCTCGTCAGGGTCCAGCACGTCCTCGGCAGTCGGAATGCTGCTCATCGCACAGAGTCTAGAACTACGCGCATCTACGCGCTGCCCCCTTGCCCGGCCCGTGCGCCGAACTCCCCCGGCGCCGACTCGTACCATATGTGCGGTGGAGACCTACCAGCCTGCAGACGCCCTCACCGGCTCTGTACTGGACGGCCGCTACCGGGTCGACGGGCTGATCGCCACCGGTGGTATGTCCGGGGTGTACCGCGGGCTGGACCTGCGTCTCGACCGCCCCGTCGCGGTGAAGATCATGGACTCCCGCTACGCCGGCGACGACCACTTCCTGACCCGGTTCCAGCGGGAGGCTCGGGCTGTCGCACGCCTCAAGCACCCGGGTTTGGTCGCGGTCTACGACCAGGGTGTCGACGGGCGTCACCCGTTTCTGGTGATGGAACTGGTAGAGGGCGGAACGCTTCGGGAACTGTTGCGTGAGCGTGGGCCGATGCCGCCGCACGCGGTCGCCGCGACGCTTCGGCCGGTGCTCGGCGGTCTGGCCGTGGCTCACCGCGCCGGTTTGGTACACCGCGACATCAAACCGGAGAACGTACTGATCAGCGACGACGGCGATGTCAAGATCGCCGACTTCGGGCTGGTCCGCGCAGTCGCCGAGGCGAAGATCACCTCGACCAGCGTCATCCTCGGCACCGCGGCGTATCTGGCGCCCGAACAGGTCGCCACCGGCGAGACCGACGCGCGCGGCGACGTCTACGCAGTCGGCGTTCTGGTCTTCGAGTTGCTGACCGGCCGCACCCCGTTCGCCGGGGACACCCCGCTGGCGGTGGCCTACCAGCGTCTTGAGCACGACGTGGTTGCTCCGAGCACGGTGATCAGCGGTGTGCCAAGGCAGTTCGACGACATCGTGGCGTGCGCGACATCCCGCGACCCGGAACACCGCTTCGGCGATGCGGCCGAAATGGCCGAACAACTCGACGTGATCGCGCGCGAACTCGCACTACCAGAGTTTCGGGTGCCGGCGCCGCGGAACTCCGCACTGCACCGCTCCGATACCGTGCCCGGCGACCGCGCCACCGCGATTAACGCGCCCGACGACGATGCCGACATCAGCGCCGCGCGGCCCGGCGACGGTCAGACTCGTGCGTTCAGCCGAGCCGAGCTGCCGCCGCAGGATCTCGATGATGACCCCGAATATCAGCCTTTGACAGGGCAATTCGCCGGCATCGAGCTCTCGGAGTTCTATTGGGCCCGGCAGCGCGCCAAGCGCATGCTGTTGTTCTGGGTGATCGCGGTGATCACCCTGGCGGGGCTGGCCGCCGCGGGAGCCTGGACGCTGGGCACCAACCTGCCCAACTTGCTCTAACCGCGGAGCATCTCCGCTTCTGCCTAACCGCGGAGCATCTCCGCTTCTGCCTAACCGCGGAGCATCTCCGCGACCAAGAACGCGAGCTCCAGCGACTGCTGGGTGTTCAGCCGCGGATCACAGGCTGTCTCGTAACGACCGGCCAAGTCGGTGTCAGAGATGTCCTGCGCACCGCCCAGGCATTCGGTGACGTTCTCGCCGGTGATCTCGACGTGGATGCCACCGGGATGGGTGCCCAGCGCATGATGCACCTCGAAGAAGCCCTGCACCTCATCGACGATGCGGTCGAAGTGACGCGTCTTGTACCCGGTCGACGACTCATGGGTGTTGCCGTGCATGGGATCGCACTGCCAGATCACCTGATGCCCGGAGGCCTGCACCTTCTCGATGATCGGCGGGAGCACGTCGCGCACCTTGTGGTTACCCATCCTGCTGACCAGAGTCAGACGGCCGGCAACGTTGTGCGGATCGAGCCGTTCGACGTACTCGACGGCCAACTCCGGTGACGTGGTGGGGCCGATCTTCACGCCGATCGGGTTGGCGATCACCTCGGCGAACGCGATATGGGCCCCGTCGAGTTGGCGGGTGCGCTCCCCGATCCACACATAGTGGGCAGAGAGGTCGTAGAGCTTCGCGGGTGCGTCCTGCGCGGCTGGATCTTTCTCGGCCAGGCGCAGCATCGCCCGCTCGTAGTCCAGCACCAACGCCTCGTGGCTGGCGTAGATCTCGGCGGTGTCGAGGTTGCGATCGTTGACGCCACAGGCGCTCATGAAGTTCAGCGCCCGATCGATCTCACCGGCGAGCGCCTCGTAGCGCGCGCCGGCCGGCGAGGTGCGGACGAACTCGCGGTTCCAGTCATGCACCAGATGCAGCGATGCCAGTCCCGAGGAGGTCAGCGCGCGGACCAGGTTCATCGCCGCGCTGGCATTGGCGTAGGCGCGAACCAGTCGGGACGGATCATGTTCGCGAACCGCGGCGTCGGGGGCGAACCCATTGATCATGTCGCCGCGATAGGACTTCAGGCCCAGCGCGTCGATATCGCTGGACCGCGGCTTGGCGTACTGGCCGGCGATCCGGGCAACCTTGACCACCGGCATGCTGGCGCCGTAGGTCAGCACCACCGCCATCTGCAACAGCGTGCGGATGTTGGCGCGGATGTGGGGTTCGGTGTTGTCGACGAATGTCTCGGCGCAATCCCCGCCCTGCAGCAGGAACGCCTCGCCGCGGGCAACTGCGGCCAGCTGGGACTTGAGCCGTTCTATCTCCGAGGGCACGGTGACCGGAGGCACGCTCTCGAGCACAGTGCGCATCGCGGCCGCCTGACCGGCATCCCAGCTCGGCTGCTGCACGGCGGGCTTGGCCAGCGCAGCGTCCAACCGTTGGCGCAGGTCCTCCGGCAGCGGCGGAAGCGCAGGTAGCTGGTCGATGGGTACGTCGACGGTCCAGTTCACCCGTCAATGGTAACCGCGGGTCAAAACCGCAGTTGGGGGTCGCGCCGGCCGGTGATCAGCTGATACCGCAGCAGGTTGTGTTTGGCGTCGACGAGCGCATCATGGGCGTCGCGCGGGCGCGGCGGCATCCGCGGTGAGCCGCGGTCCTCCCAGAACTGGCGCAACTCACGGGTGAACCGCGGGATCGCCGGCGGCAGATCGGTCATCGGGCCCCATAACTGGCACAACACCACGTGGTCGTAGGCGCCCACCCACGCCCACAGCTCTATCGGTTCGTCGCCGTCGACACCAAAGAAATCCTCGAGTTCAGAGCGGATCTGACGCCGCGAGCGCCACAGCGACGACGCCGGCGACGGTAGCTTGGGCAGGACGTGCTTACGCACCCACCGGCCTGCCCGCTCCGGGTCGAATTCGGTTGAGATCGCGTAGTATTCGCGGCCATCCTCGGCTGCGACACCGATCGAGATCAACTCGATGGTGCGGCCGTTGTCGATGAACTCCGTGTCGTAGAAGTAGCGCAAAGCTATCCGGCTTCCTGTGAGACGGCCTCGCGCCCGCCGGGAGCGGGTGCGGCACGGATCTCCCGGTCGAGTTGCTGATCGACCAGCGCGTCGTCGGGAAACTTGGGCATCCCGGCGATGGCGTCCTGCAGCCATAGTTTGGCCTGAACCACCGGACGGCGCAGCCAGCGCTCCCGTTCCAGCGCACGGTGCATCTTGCGGGGCCGGGTGGTGTAGCGCCACCGCGCCCACGGGGCATGCGGCCGCGACAACCGTAGCGCACCGATGAACAGCAGCGGGGTGATGAACATGCCCACCAGGCCGGTCCACACCTTGCCCTTGAGCAACACGATCACCGCCAACACCAGCGTGGCCGCGGCGCCCACCACCACCGCGGTGCGCGCCTCCCAAGACTGGTCGCGCTGCCAGATGCCGACGTCGAAGAACGACAGCGGGTTGAATCCCAGCACCAGCAGCCCGGCCACGGCCACCGCAACGAACACCGCATCGACGGAGGTGCGGCCGTCCTCGGCCCAGTAGACGTCCGACAGATGCAGGATCAATGCGAACTCGTCGAGCACCAGCGCCGCTCCGATACCGAAAAAGATTGAAGCGGCCGTGAACTCGGGTACACCTCCGTCGACCGCCAGCGTCACCATCGCCACACCGGAGACCATGACCAGAATCACACCGATCACCACGTGGTGGATGTGCAGGCCCGAACCGCCGGAGATGTTGCGCGGTTGCCACCACTTGCGCGGCGCGTCGCTGTCGGCGTGCCTGCGGATGTACCGCACGATCGTGCGGGTGACGAAGAACGTCACGATGAACGCGAACAGGCAGCACACCAGCGGCAACCGCGAATACGGAATACCCATCGGGAGGCCCGACGCAGCGCTCAGCGTGAGGTGCACCCGCAAAACCTACGCCGACCGACGCGTGTCGGGCCGGGATACCCGCCGGCGCGCCGGTACGCCCCGATAGTCTGGAGCCTGACATGAGTACGTTGCGGTCGCCCGGCGGGGCGGGGTGGGGGCCGAAGCTCGCCTGGCGGTTGTTCCAGCTGATGACCACGGCAGCGCTGATGTGGGCGGGTTGGCGACTGCTGGGACGCATCCCCTACCGGATCGACATCGACGTCTACCGCATGGGCGGCCAGGCGTGGCTCGACGGCCGGCCGCTGTACGCCGACGGGGCGATCTTCCACACCCGGGGCGGCATCGATCTGCCGTTCACGTATCCGCCGCTGGCTGCGGTGTTCTTCGCACCGTTCGCCATGCTGTCGCTGGAAGCTGCCAGCGTCGCGATCACGGTGACGACACTGGTCTTGTTGCTGGTCTCGACGGCGATCGTGCTGACCCGGCTCGACGTCTGGCCGACCACCACGGCCACCGGTGAGCCCGCGTGGGCGCGACGAATCTGGCTCTCCGCGGCTCTCGTGGCGCCGGCGGTGCTGTTCCTCGAACCCATCCGGGCCAACTTCGACTTCGGCCAGATCAACGTGGTGCTGATGACGTTGGTGATCGCCGACTGCATCCCGCGCCGCACCCCGTGGCCGCGCGGCATGCTGCTGGGTATCGCGATCGCGCTGAAGCTCACCCCGGCGGTGTTCCTGCTGTTCTTCCTGCTGCGCCGGGATACCCGGGCACTGCTGGTCACCGCGATCTCGGCGGTGGTCGCGACGCTGACCGGGTTCGCGTTCGCGTGGAGTGATTCCTGGGAGTACTGGACCGAGACGGTCCGCAACACCGACCGCATCGGTACGGCCACGCTCAACACCAACCAGAACATCGCCGGCGTGCTCGCCCGCCTGGGCCTGGACGAAGGCCCGCGTTTCGCGCTGTGGACATTGGCCTGCTTCGCCGTGCTGGCGCTGACCGTGTGGGCGGCCCGGCGAGCTCTGTGTGCCGGACAGCCGACGCTGGCGCTGATCTGCGTGGCGATGTTCGGTCTGGTCGTCTCACCGGTGTCGTGGTCGCATCACTGGGTCTGGTCACTGCCCGCGGTGATCGTCACCGCGGTGCTCGCCGTGCGACTGCGCCACGCCGCACTCGGGGTGGTCTCGGCCGTCGGGTTGGCGTTGATGATCTGGTCGCCGATCACGCTGCTACCCGCCCACCAGGAGACCACGGCGACGCTGTGGCGTCAGTTGGCCGGCGCGTCCTATCTGTGGTGGGCGCTGGCGGTGGTCGCCGTCACCGCCAGCGTGCGGGTCGGCGCCGCGCGCGACACCGACGAAACTCACCGTGACGCGCGCGTGTCAGCGGCGAGCTGACCGCGACCGTCGGTCGGAACCGGCATTGTCAACCAGCTGCTGATTCAGGAAGCCGAGTCGGCGGCTTGGTCGCCGCCGGAGCTTTTCCCTCTTTGACATCGGCGGCGTAGAGGTCGACGTACTCCTGACCGGACAAACCCATCAACTCGTACATCACCTCGTCGATCACGGCGCGCTCGATGAAGCGGTTGCCGGCCAGCCCCTCGAACCGGCTGAAGTCCATCGGCGCACCGATCCTGATCGTCACCCGGCCCACCCGCAGCCCCTTACCGGGAGGATTGACGACGTCGGTTCCGATCATCGCGACCGGAATCACCGGAACCTGGGTCTCCAGCGCCAGCCGGGCCAGTCCTGTCTTGCCCTTGTAGAGCTTGCCGTCGGGCGAACGGGTGCCCTCCGGATACATCCCGAGCAGCTTGCCCTGGTCGAGGATCCGCTGGGCGGTGATCAACGCGGCCTGCGCACTGTCGGCGTTGGTGCGATCGATCGGCACCTGACCGACCGCGGTGTAGAACCATGCCAGGAACCGCCCCTTGACCCCGGTTCCGGTGAAGTACTCCGATTTGGCCAGGAACGTGATCCGGCGCCGCACCATCAACGGCAGGTAGAAGCTGTCCATCACCGCCAGGTGATTACTCGCCAAGATAGCCGCGCCGCCGGGTGGAATATGCTCCAGCCCTTCGATTTTCGGTCGGGCTATCAGAGCCAGCAGAGGACCCAGAAGAACGTACTTGAACAGCCAGTACCACATGGACCCTCCGGATCACCCGACCTCACGACGCGGTCACATCAATGTCTGCCCGCGGTGCCGCCGTTGCGACCGCGGAGCTCGGGGCCAACTTTACTCACGGTGTGTGCCCGCGACCACATCTGTGTTCAGTCTTCGACGATCACCGGTATGGGTTGATATCGGCCCGGAGCCTCACCCGACCCGTCGGGCTGGGGAGGCGAGGGATCCGGCGGCTGCCCGCCGTCGGGCCCCTGAGGACCGCCGTCGGGCCCCTGCGGGCCGCCGGGGTCATCCATGTTCTCCACCAACGCCTTGACCAGGGCCAGCAATGCCACGCTGTGCTCGGCGACAACGGAGAGCAGCGGGTGCTGTTCGCCGGAGACCAAGGCGGCCAGCGCGCACACCGGACACCACACCTGCTGACAGCGGCCGGGGCTGTCCTCGCCGGCCTGCATCCGGGCCGCGGCGAGCCGGACCGCCGGGTCCAGCCGGTCGATGATCAACTGCGCCATCTGGCGAAGCTCCGGAGGAATATCGGGGTGCTGCTTTCGCCCGCCGCTATCGGAGTGAGCGCCATTCACGCCGGCCACACCTCCGGATTGGGTCGAAATCGCACAGTCAGTTCGCTGCCGCGAAGAGCCGCGTCAATGACAATGCAGCGCCGCAGCACCGATGCCAGTCGGACTCGGCGCCGCATCCCGCCGACGCCGATGATCAGGTCATCGTCGACCCTACCCAAGGTGAGGGCCGATGAATCAACCTGAGGCAATTGCACCCTCAGTCGGTACACCGCGTCCAGCCCGCTACCAAACTCCCGGTCGACGACGGGCCGCAACGGGCCAGGCGGAGGCGAGCCGTCACGGCGCCGCGCGGCGTCGAGCAGCTCCCCCAGCGCTTTGGCGCCGATCGGCTCCCCGGCCAGATGCGGAACCATGACCAGCTGCACGTCGCCGATCACCCGGTCGAGGTCGTCGAGAACTGCCGCTTGGTCGGCGATGCGTTCGGCGTACCAGTCGAAGGCCGGGTGCGCCGGCAGATTCCGGTACTCGAACGATTCGTCTTGCACCAGAATCTGATTGACGATCATCTCGGCCACCGAAACACCCATCAGCGCCAACGAACCCAGGGTTCGGACCGCTTCGGCGGCCACCACCCGTTCGGCTGTCAACACCAGGTGCGCGTTGACCCGTGATCCGTCGGTCAGCAATGTACTGAGCCGCTCGGTACCCGTAGCGACACGTTCCAGCAAATCCACGACAGCCGCGGTGCGGGGGTCATCGGCACTCGACAACCGCCGGTGGCGCGGCCACGCGCGCTCGATGTAGAGCGCGAATGTCGCGGGCAGGGTGAGCATGCGCATCGCGTCGGCGGTCGAGGCACAGTCGACGACGACCAGATCCCACTGACCGCAATCGGCCAGCTCACCCACCGCATCCAGGCCGAGCACCTCCTGCACACCCGGCAGCGCTGAAAGTTCCTCAGGCGCAAGGTCACCCACGTCGGAATCGGGAAATCGGTCCGACAGTAGCCGGGCGTTGTCGCGCCATTGACGCTCCAGCAGCGCCAAAGTGTCCAAGGCCAGGGCATCGAGCACGCCCCCGCCGGTCTCGACGGTGTCCAGATCGGCGAGCACCCGTGTGGGCGCGCGCTCCCCGGTCGGAGTCACCGGCACACCCAACACATCGCCGATCGAGTGCGCCTGGTCGGTGGAGACCAGCAGCACCCGCATGCCGGCGCCGGCGGCGCGCACCGCCGTAGCGGTTGCCAGTGTCGACTTTCCTACCCCGCCCTTGCCGACGAACAGGCTGATCCGAGCTCCCCCGCGCTCCGCTGGGGCGGATTCCTCGCGCTCAGTCAGCCTCGACTCGTTTCTTCAGATCCTTCAGGGCGGTGTCGGTCAGCCGGCGTTCGGCCTTGCGTTTGAGCAACCCGATCATCGGGATCATCAGGTCGACTGACAGCTCGTAGGTGACGTCGGTGCCAGAACCCTTCGGCGCCAACCGGTATGCACCCTCCAGTGACTTCAGCAGTGTGCTCGACACCAGCGACCAGGTCACCGACTGGCGGTCGACCGGCCATCGGTAGGACAACACCATCGTGTCCTTGAGCACTGCGGCGTCCAGGACCAGACGGGCCACCTTGGGGTAGCCGTCGTCGTCAGCCTCCAGCACCTCGGCTTCCTTGTATTCGGCCACCCAGTCCGGGTAGGAACCGATATCGGCGATGACATCCATCACCGTCGAGGGTTCGGCATCGATGTAGATCGTCTGCGCCGTCTTGTCCGCCACTTCAGGTGTCCCCGGTCTGTCCGCTCGGTCTGGCCGCTGCCAGAAATCTACTCTTCAACCCGCTGCCGCGAGCCCGCGTCGGGTCAGGCCAACCGAGAAACCCCGACTGGGCGCCCGGCCTCCAGCGTGCGCTTGACCTCGAAGGCCATGTCCTTACCCGCGACCCGACGACGGTGATTCATCTTCGCCAGATTCATCTTGGCCAGCTGCCAGGCAGCCGCCCCGGACGGCTCGGCGTGCACGAAGTAATGCAACACCACGCCGTCGAGCACCGGCTCCAGCCACACCTCCATGGTTCCGGTCAGCGCGCCGGAGACCTTCCAGCGCTGTCCCAGCTCACCGCGATCCTCGACCACCGTCAACCGCAGGTCGGGCCACCAGCGACGCCAGCGGGCCTGGTCAGCCACGGCCGCGCCCACAGCCGCCGGGTCAGCCGCGACGAAGGTCTCGTCGGCGATCTGGATGCTGTTCATGGCTGACAAGCTTCACACATGCGGGGCCCTGGCCTCGCCCCGGGCGACTAGGGTGTACAGCACACCAATATTTGTCGAGCTGGCCGAAATCACGAGAGGTCTTCACCGTGCGCGAGTACAGCGTCCCCGCTTCCTTCACCGTCGAAGAGCACGACAACGTCGCCAGTGCGGTGTACGCCCACGAACGGGAGAATCCCGACCACGTCATCTTCCAGCGCCTGGTCGACGGCACCTGGCAGGACGTCACGTGCCGGCAGGCCGCCCAGCAGATCCGGGCGGTGGCGCAGGGGCTCATCGCCCAGGGTGTCGAACCCGGCGACCGGGTCGCGATCCTGTCGGCCACCCGCTACGAATGGCCGATCATCGACTTCGCCATCCTCTCGGTGGGCGCGGTGACCGTGCCGATCTATGAGACCAGTTCGGCCGAGCAGGTGCAGTTCGTGCTGTCCGACTCCGGCACGGTGGTGGCATTCGGCGAGACCGAGGCCCACACCCGCCGCATCGAGCAACTGCGTGACCAGCTGCCGCAGCTGCGGGCCGTCCACACCATCGAGGGGCCTGGTAGCGCGGCGATCGACGACCTCGCTGCGGCGGGCCGTGACGTCGACCCCGAGGCCGTAGCCCAGCGGTTGGCGGCCATCAAGTCCGCCGACGCAGCCACGTTGATCTACACCTCCGGAACGACTGGACGCCCCAAAGGTTGCCAGCTGACCCATTCCAACCTGCTCTACGAGATTCGCGGCACCAAAGAGTGCTTTCCCGATCACCTGACCAAAGGCGAGAAGCTGCTGGTATTCCTGCCTTTGGCACACGTACTGGCACGGGCTCTGACCCTTGGCGCGTTCACCAGCGGCGTCACTCTCGGCTTCACCAGCGACATCAAGAACCTGGTGCCGATGTTCGGGGTGTTCAAGCCGACGCTGGTGGTGTCGGTACCGCGGGTGTTCGAGAAGGTCTACAACACCGCGGAGTTGAACGCCGAGAACAGCGGCAAAGGCAAAATCTTCCTGGCTGCGGCCGAAACGGCCATCCAGTGGAGCCGGGCACAGGACACCGGCGGGCCGGGCTTGTTGCTGCGGCTCAAGCACGCGCTGTTCGACCGGCTTGTCTACGGGAAGCTGCGCGCGGCGCTCGGCGGCAACTGCCATGCGGCGATCTCCGGTGGCGCACCGCTGGGCGCCCGGCTGGGCCACTTCTACCGCGGTGTCGGTCTGTCCATCTACGAGGGCTACGGCCTGACCGAGACCAGCGCGGCGATCACCGTCAACCGGGTCGGCGACCTCAAGGTCGGCTCGGTCGGCCGACTCGTCCCCGGCAACAGCATGCGGCTGGGTGAGGACGGCGAGCTGCTGGTCAAAGGCGGCGTGGTGTTCAACGGCTACTGGGGCAACGAGGCCGAAACCGCTGCGGTGTTCACCGACGGCTGGTTCCACACCGGCGACCTGGGAAGTATCGACGATGACGGTTTCGTGACCATCGTCGGCCGGAAGAAGGAGATCATCGTGACCGCCGGCGGTAAGAATGTCGCGCCGGCGCTCCTCGAAGACCGTCTGCGCGCCCACCCGCTGATCAGTCAGGCGATGTGCGTCGGCGACGAGAAGCCGTTCGTCGCGGCGCTGATCACGATCGACCCAGAAGCCTTCCCCGGCTGGAAGGAGCGACACGGCAAGGATGACGGCGCCACGGTCGGTGACCTGGCCAAGGACCCTGATCTGCTCAGCGAGATCGAGCTGGCGGTCAAGGAAACCAACGACGCCGTGTCCAAGGCCGAGCAGATCCGCAAATTCACCGTTCTGCCGGTCGACTTCACCGAGGACACCGGTGAGCTGACCCCGACGATGAAGGTCAAGCGCAAGGTCGTCGCCGAGAAGTTCGCCGCCGACATCGAGGCGCTCTACGCCAAGAACTGACAGCTAGAGCAGTCGCGCCAGCCGCTGCGCCTGGCGATGCCATTGCCAGTTGTCGAGCACCCACTGCCGGCCCGCCGCGCCCATCGCGGAGGCGCGGCGAGGTTCGGCCAGAAGATCGCCCACCGCCGCGGCGATGGCACCGACGTCCCAGCCATCGACCACGGTTCCGGTCTTGCCGTCGAGCACCGTCTCGGGAGCTCCGCCCGAACGGCCTGCCACCACCGGCACACCGGTCGCGGAAGCCTCCAGATAGACGATGCCCAGGCCTTCGACGTCCAGGCCGCCACCGCGGGTGCGGCACGGCATCGCGAATACATCGGCCATCGCGTGATGGGCCGGGAGCTCGTCGGCGGGCACACCGTCGGTGAAGATCACCTGCTCGGCAACCCCGAAGCCATGGGCCAGCCTGCGCAGCGAGGTCCGGTGCGGCCCGCCGCCGACAATGACCAGTGCGGCCCCGGGCACCCGCTGTCGAATCGCCGGAAACGCCCGAATCAACATGTCCTGGCCTTTGCGGGGCACCAGCCGCGATACGCAGACCACGACCGGGCGCTGCCCGAGCCCGTACCGTGCCCGTAACCGTGCCCGGGCCACCTCGTCGGGGGCGAAACGGGCGGCGTCCACCCCGGGTGGGACGTGCTCGAGTGCCGCGTGCGGCCCGAACGCCGATGCGAAGCGGCTGCGCGTGTAGTAACTGATGTAGGTGATGACGTCAGCGCTGTTTCCGATGCGCCGCAACGCATTACGGGCTAGCGGCAGCATCGACCAACCCACTTCGTGACCGTGGGTGCTGGCGATCACCCGCCGAGCGCCTGCGGAGCGGGCCAACGGCGAGAGCAGTGCCAGCGGGGCGGCGGCGCCGAACCACACGGTGTCGATGCGGTGCTGCTCGATCATCCGCCGCATCCGCAGCGCCACCGTCGGTTCGGGCACCATCAGCGTGGTGGGGTGCCGGATGACCTGATATCCGTCTGCGGCCGCCCTGGCGTCGTAGTCCGGGGCGCCCTTCCACGTGGGCGCGTACACGGTCAGAGCGTGCTGACCCGTGTCGACCAGTTGGGTCACCAGCGCTTCCAGGTACGCCTGAATTCCGCCGGGCCGAGGCGGATAGTCATTGGTGACGAGCAGGACACGACTCACGACGACCCTGCCGTCAGGGCTGCGAGGTTAACACCGAGGACATCACGCACCGCGGTCTCGACGTCACGGTGACCATGCCCGCACGCCGCGACGTACAGTTCGCGCAGCTTGCCGGGGCCATAGGTGGCGGCGACATACGACGCGAACTCCCAGGCCCGGTCGTAGGCAGCCGAACGCTGCGGGCCCGGTGTGCTGAGCTCCTCGTCGGTCGGCAACACTGCGGGCATGACCGGCTCAGGCACCGGTGGACGTCCGACGTAGTCGGCCACCCCTTCGACAAGCCACACCGGGGCGTCGATGGCAGTGTCGCCCCGAGCCGCGTGGTGAAAGAGCTCGTGGCGCAGCACGATTCGCAAATCGTCGTCGGTCATGGCGGCCGCAGCTGGGGAGAACATGATGCGCTCGGCAGTAGTGGTGGCCGCAGTATCTGCTCCCCCGGCGGCCAGGGTCTCGAATTGGTCGGCAGTGCCGGCAACGACGATCTCGACCTCGCGGGGCCACTGTGGACCCCAGAAGCTGGTGACGGCTTCGGTCGCGGCGGGCAGTTCGGACGCGATGCGCTCAAGCAGCACATCTCCACCGGGCGCCCCGAGGTCGATGAGCGCGGCGGTCCTGCCATCCGGGGTGGTCAGGGCGGTCAGCGCCGGCGCAGGGGCGACCGCCGTTGCAGTGTCGGCTGCACCGGTGTCCGCCGTCGCGAGACTGGTCGGTTCGGCGTGCACCGGCCCGCCTGGGGCACTGCCTGTCCCGGCGACGAGCAGCACCGCGCAGACCAATTCGGCGCCCAGTACCGCGCCGAGCCGGCGCCGGTTGAGCGCGCGGGCGCGGTCAGTACCGACGGACGTTGTAGATCGGGGCATTATCCACCGGGGCGACTCGCACGGGCGTGCCGTAGGTGGATGCGTGCACCATCATTCCGTCACCGATGTAGATGGCGACGTGCGAAGCGTCGGAGTAGTAGGTGACAAGATCACCGGGGCGCATCTGATCCCTCGATACCGGCTGTCCGCCACGCGCGAGGGCTTGACTGGAGTGCGGCAACGAGACGCCGGCCTGCTGGAACGACCACATCACCAGGCCCGAGCAGTCGAAGGCGCTGGGTCCGGAACCGCCCCACGAGTACGGCGAACCGATGCGGCTCATGGCCGCCTGGATCACGGTGGCGGCCACCGGGGAACCGGGAGTGGCGACGTCACCGGGTGGGATCGCACCCGGCAGCGGCGGAGCCGGCGGCGCGGCGAGCACGGCCGGGTCCTCGCCTGGCGGCGGCGCCGGCGCTTCCGGCCCGGGCGGAGGCGGCGGCATCGCGGCCAGCGCCTCGCGCTGGGGTTGTGTCAACGCGTCGTACTGCGCCTTGACAACGGCGATCTGGACCTGTAGCTGGCTCTGCTTGGCCTGCAAGTCGGCGCGCACCGCGGCAGCCTGCTCAGCAGCGGTCTTCGCCTCGGCCGCAGAGGCGGCCGAGGCCTTCTCGGCGCGCTCGGCTTGTTGGCCGATCTCGATGAACCGGGCCATCTGAGCCGACATCTCGGCGGCCATCACCCGTTGCACAGACAGTTGGTCGATGAGCCCTTGCGGCGACGGCGCGGTGAGCATCGCGTCGAACCCGGACGTGCGTCCACCCATGTACTGGGCAGCGGCCAGGTTGTCGACCTTGCCCTGATAGTCGGTGAGCTGGATTCTGGCCGACTCTGCGGCGGCAGTATCCGCGGCGTGCTTGGCTTCGGCGGCGTGCTGGATGTCGAGCTTGTTGTTCAGGTCGAGTTGGGCGGAGTGCATGGCCTCGGTGGTCTGTTCGGCCTGCCGGGACAGCTGCCTGAGCTGGGCCAACGCGTCGTCAGCGGGGTCGGCATAACCGTGGCCGGCCAAGCCGGTCATCATCGCGCCGACGAGCGCCATGCTGGCTATCACTCTGATGAGGGTCTGCCGAGACCGGCTGGTACTCCGGTGCGCGCGGGCGAACGTCAAGATTTCCTCGTCCTTCGATTGCCGTAAAGGAGCCGCCTCGAACTGCGATTAGGTCTCAGATAGGTTACGAAACGGCATCGGCCTTGTCCAACACGAGACGCAAATTTAACAGCCTCGGCTGTGATGCGCTGGGCGCCAACCCTACCGCGTGTCGTCAGGCGACGCCCGACCCACCCTGCCGGTGGATCGGCACCAGCCGCAGCCTCGGCGCCAACCCGACTTCAGCGAGCGCCTCGAGGGCACGCTGTTCGTCGACACGAAGTGTCTCGGGCACCCCGAGCAGCACGCTGACGACGCAATCCCGGCAGCCGGGGCCACGCACCGCACAGTCGTCACAGTCGATGGTCAGCGTGCCGTCGTCGTCCACCGGGCCTGCATGGTCGTCTCGCCGGCAATGATCCTGCGTCATCGCATCCGTCCTCTCGATCGGCATGGGCGCACGGTATCGGCGCCGTCCGACAAGTCGCGGATCCTCGGATTCACCGCGTCGGTGCCGGGACTTGTCACCGGACGCGCTTACGTTCGGCCCATGGGGCAGCTCAGCTTCGCCGACGTCGACACGCTGGCCGACGTGACGTTGCGGGAGACGACATTCGTCGTCGTGGACCTCGAGACCACCGGCGGTCGAGCCTCCGGTGAGCGCCACGACGCGATCACCGAGATCGGAGCGGTCAAGGTGCGCGGCGGCGAGGTACTCGGCGAATTCGCCACCCTGATCGACCCGGGGCGCGCCATCCCACCACAGATCGTCGCGCTGACCGGAATCACCTCGGCGATGGTCTACGACGCGCCACCCATCGAAGCGGTGCTGCCGTCGTTCCTGGAGTTCTGCCGCGGAGCCGTCCTGGTCGCCCACAATGCCGGCTTCGACATCGGGTTTCTGCGGGCGGCCGCGGAGCGCAACCAGGTGCCCTGGCCCAAGCCGCCGGTGCTGTGCACGGTCCGACTGGCACGCCGGGTGCTGACCCGCGACGAGGCGCCCAGCGTGCGCCTGGCGGCATTGGCGCAGTTGTTCGGCGCCGCGACCCGACCGACCCACCGTGCACTCGACGACGCCCGGGCCACCGTCGACGTGCTGCACGGGCTGATCGAGCGGGTCGGCAATCAGGGCATCCACACCTACCCCGCACTGCGCTCGTACCTGCCCGATGTCACCCCGGCCCAGCGCGGCAACCGTCACCTGGCCCGGGCGCTGCCGCACAGTCCGGGGGTGTATCTGTTCCGCGGTCCGTCACGTGAGGTCCTCTACGTCGGCACCGCAGTGGATTTGCGCCGCCGGGTCACCCAGTACTTCAACGGGGCCGACCCGCGCGCCCGGATCAAGGAGATGGCCTCGCTGGCCATCGCCGTCGACCACGTCGAGTGCGCCCACGACCTGGAGGCAGGCGTCCGCGAGCTGCGCCTGCTGGCAGCGCATGCCCCGCCCTACAACCGGCGCTCGAAATTCCCCCATCGATGGTGGTGGCTGACCCTGACCGACGAGCCCTTCCCGAGATTCTCGGCGGTGCGCGCGCCGCGCACCGACACTGCCGTCGGGCCTTTCCGCACCCGCGCGGACGCGGCCGATGCCGGGGATCTGATCGCGCGCTTCACCGGAGTGCGCACCTGTACCGCTCGATTGGCCCGCTCGGCCATGCACGGAGCCAAGTGTGTCGACCGCGAGGTCGCACCGTGCCCGGCCGAGCGTGGTCTTGACGCCGAGTCATACCGCGCCGCGGTGGACAGGGCGGTTGCGCTGCTCGATGGACACTGCAGTCAACCGCTGGAGGCCGCGATCGGCCAGATCGCCGAGTTGGCCGATCGGCATCGTTACGAGACTGCCGCACGCATGCGCGACCGGGCTGCAGCCACCATCGACGTGCTGTGGCGCGGTCAGCGGCTGCGGGCGCTGACGTCCCTGCCCGAGCTCATCGCCGCCCGGCCCGACGGTGAACGTGGCTGGCACCTGGCGGTGATCCGCCACGGGCGGCTGGCCGCTGCCGGCCGTGCGCCCCGCGGAGTGCCGCCGATGCCGGTCGTCGACGCGCTCTGCGCGGCCGCCGAGACGGTGCTGCCCGAGCCCGGCCCGCACGGCGGCGCACTGATCGAAGAATCCGCGCTCATCACGCAATGGCTGTCCCGGCCGGGCGTGCGCATCGTGCGCGTGGCCGCGGGCTACTGCTCGCCGATCGGCGCGGCCGGACGCTGGGCCGCATGGGCGGCCTGCGCGCGCTCGGCGCAGGTGGCCGCCGAGCAGACCCGCGACTCAGAGCTGCTGGGTGAACCGCACCCACCGCGCGAGCAGTTGTTCGGCCGCGCCGGAGTCGATCGCGTCCTTGGCTCTCGTCAAGCCGGACTCCCAGGCCGGGACCCACTTGGCGTCGCTGGATAACCCGGCGTACGCGACCATTGCGCCGGCGGCGTTGAGCAGCACCGCATCCCGGACCGGCCCCTTCGCCCCACCCAGCACGGCGCGGGCCTCCGCCGCGTTCGACTCGGCGTCGCCGCCGACCAGCTCGGAGATTTCGGCACGGGCGAAACCGAACGCCGCCGGATCGAAGGTCAACCGCTCCACCGTGCCTGCCTGAACCCGCCAGATCGTGCTGGTCGTGGTCGTCGTCAACTCGTCGAGACCGTCGTCGCCATGCACCACCAACACGCTGGAGCCCCGCGCGGCGAACACGCCGGCCATCACCTCCGACAGGTCGGGCCAGGCGCAACCGATCAGACCTGCACGTGGGGTCGCCGGGTTGGTCAGCGGGCCGAGCAGGTTGAACACCGTGGGCACACCGATCTCGCGTCGCACCGCGCCGGCATGCCGGTAGGACGGATGGAACTGAGGCGCGAACGCGAAACCGATGCCGACCTCGGAGACGCAGCGCGCCACCTCCTCGGGACCCAGATCGATGCGCAGTCCGAGCGCTTCGAGCGTGTCCGCACCACCGGACAGCGATGACGCGGCGCGGTTGCCGTGCTTGACCACCGGCACTCCGGCCGCGGCCACCACCATGGCGGCCATCGTCGACAAATTGACGGTGTTCGCGCCGTCACCGCCGGTTCCCACGATGTCCACTGTCGCGGTGCCGATGCTGTCTGTCGGCACTCGCCGCGCGTGTTGGAGCATGATGTCGGCCATCTCAGTGACTTCTGCCGACGTGGGCCGCTTCATCCTCATCGCAACGCCGAACGCAGCGATCTGCGCCGGGGTAGCGGTCCCGGACATGATCTGATCCATCGCCCAGCCTGTCTGTCCTGGTAGCAGTGCCTGGCTGGTGGTCAACCGGCCCAAGATCATCGGCCAGGTCGGCTCGGCACCGCGTTCGTGGGGGGCGAGGCCGGACTGGGGAGAAGGAAAAGTCACAGGCTGATTATGACGAATTGCCAGACCCGGGTGGAGTTCGACAACTACAAAGCGTCATACTTGCTCCTGTGACGAGCGCTGTAGGTACTTCGGGAACCGCCATCACGTCGCGCGTACATTCGCTGAACCGGCCGAATATGGTCAGTGTTGGCACGATCGTCTGGCTTTCCAGTGAGTTGATGTTCTTTGCTGGACTGTTTGCGATGTACTTCACCGCGCGTGCTCAGTCCGGGGGCGAATGGCCGCCGCCGCCAACGGAGTTGAACCTCGCGCTGGCCGTGCCGGTGACGCTGGTGCTCATCGCGTCGTCGTTCACCTGCCAGATGGGCGTGTTCGCCGCCGAGCGCGGCGATGTGTTCGGGCTGCGTCGCTGGTACACCCTGACGCTGGCCATGGGCACCTTCTTCGTCCTCGGCCAGGGCTACGAATACATACACCTGGTCGACCACGGAACCTCGATCTCCAGCAGCGCCTACGGCACCGTGTTCTACCTGGCCACCGGCTTCCACGGCTTGCACGTGATCGGCGGACTCATCGCGTTCGTGCTGCTGCTCGCCCGCACAAAAATGAGCAAGTTCACCCCGGCGCAGGCCACCGCGGCAATCGTGGTGTCGTACTACTGGCACTTCGTCGACATCGTGTGGATCGCCTTGTTCGCCGTCATCTACTTCGTCCGATGAGAAGGGGTTCGATGCCTACGTCCGTGAAACGCCGTCGGTTGCGCCGGCGGCTGTCGGCAGCACTGCTGCTCGCAGTGGGATTGACGTTCGCGGGCGGTCTCGCCGCCACGCTGACGCCGACCCCGCAGGTGGCTGTCGCCGACGAGTCGGCCTCGGCACTCTTGCGCACCGGCCAGGAGCTCTACGAGATGTCGTGTGTCACGTGCCACGGTGTCAATCTGCAGGGTGTTGCCGATCGCGGCCCCAGTCTGATCGGCGTGGGCGAGGCTGCGGTGTATTTCCAGGTCTCCACCGGCCGGATGCCGGCGATGCGCAACGAGGCACAGGCGCCCATGAAGGATGCCGTGTTCGACGAGCAGCAGATCGACGCACTCGGCGCCTACATCCAGGCCAACGGCGGCGGCCCGGTGGTGCCGCGCGACGAGAACGGCGAGATCGCCATGCACTCGCTGCGCGGTGACAACCTCGCCCGCGGCGGCGATCTGTTCCGGCTGAACTGCGCCTCATGCCACAACTTCACCGGCAAGGGCGGCGCACTGTCCTCGGGTAAGTACGCTCCCGACCTCGGCGTGGCCAACGAAGCCCAGATCTACACCGCCATGCAGACCGGCCCGCAGAACATGCCCAAGTTCTCCGACCGGCAACTCACCCCGGAGGAGAAGCGCGACATCGTTGCCTACGTCCGCGACTCCGCGGAGGTCAAGACCCCCGGCGGCCTGGGACTGGGCGGCTTCGGACCCACCTCGGAAGGGATGGTGGCCTGGATCGTCGGCATGGTGGCGATCATCGCCGGCGCGCTGTGGATCGGAGCACGGGCATGAGCGACAACCGCGACGACGACGTGAGGGGAACCGACGCGCCCGGACAGCAGGGCGCGCCGGGTCAGCCCTCGGATGCTGAACTGGCGCGCATGACGCGCGAGGAGCTGGTCGAACTCGGCGGCAGACTCGACGGCGTCGAGACGATCTTCAAGGAACCGCGCTGGCCGATACCGGGAACCAAGGCCGAGAAGCGGGCCGAACGGCTGGTGGCCTTCTGGCTACTGCTGGCCGGATTCTTCGGACTGGCTCTGCTGGTGGTCTTCCTGTTCTGGCCCTGGGAGTACCAGCCCGTCGGCTCCGAAGGTGAGTTCATCTACTCGCTGGCCACCCCGCTCTACGGCCTGACTTTCGGTATGTCGATTCTGGCGATCGGCATCGGTGCCGTGCTGTACCAGAAGAAGTTCATCCCCGAGGAGATCTCGGTTCAGGACCGCCACGACGGCCGCTCCCCCGAGCTACACCGCAAGACCATCGCAGCCAACCTCGGCGACGCGCTGGACGGCTCGACGATCAAGCGCCGCAAGCTGATCGGCCTGTCGCTGGGCATCGCGTTCGGTGCGTTCGGCATCGGTTCGGTGGTGGCCTCGATCGGCGGCCTGATCAAGAACCCGTGGAAGCCCGTGGTGCCCACCGCCGAAGGTATGAAGGCCGAGCTGTGGACCTCCGGGTGGACGCCGCGCTACGAGGGAGAGACGATCTATCTGGCCCGCGCCACCGGCCGGCCCGGTAACTCGCCCTATATCAAGATCCGCCCCGAGGACATCGACGCCGGCGGCATGGAGACGGTGTTCCCCTGGCGCGAATCCGATGGTGACGGAACAACTGTCGAATCCGAGCACAAGCTGTTCGACATCTCGATGGGCGTGCGCAACCCGGTGATGTTGATCCGCATCAAGCCCGGCGACATGTCGCGCGTGGTCAAGCGCCGCGGCCAGGAGAGCTTCAACTTCGGTGAACTGTTCGCCTACACCAAGGTCTGCTCGCACCTGGGTTGCCCGTCATCGCTCTACGAGCAGCAGACCTACCGCATCCTGTGCCCGTGCCATCAGTCGCAGTTCGACGCGCTGCACTTCGCCAAGCCGATCTTCGGTCCGGCGGCCCGCGCGCTGGCTCAGCTGCCGATCACGATCGACCAGGACGGCTTTTTGGTCGCCAACGGCGACTTCATCGAACCCGTCGGACCGGCATTCTGGGAGCGGAAGTCATGAGCCCACGTCTAGACGCAGCCGAGATCGCGGCCAAACAGGGCGACGCGATCGACTCGCGGTATCACCCCTCGGCGGCCGTGCGTCGGCAGCTCAACAAGGTCTTCCCGACGCACTGGTCCTTCCTGCTCGGCGAGATCGCGATGTACAGCTTCATCGTGCTGCTCATCACGGGCATCTACCTGACGTTGTTCTTCGACCCGTCGATGGCGCACGTCACCTACGACGGGGTCTACCAGCCGCTCCGCGGTGTCGGCATGTCGCGGGCCTATGAGACCACCCTCGAGATCAGCTTCGAGGTGCGCGGCGGCCTGTTCGCGCGCCAGGTTCACCACTGGGCAGCTCTACTTTTCGCCGCATCGATCATGGTCCACCTTGCCCGCATCTTCTTCACCGGCGCGTTCCGGCGGCCGCGTGAGGCGAACTGGGTGATCGGCTCGCTGCTGCTGATCCTGGCCATGTTCGAGGGCTTCTTCGGTTACTCGCTGCCCGACGACCTGCTGTCAGGCACGGGCCTGCGCGCCGCCTTCTCGGGGATCACGATCGGCATCCCCGTCGTGGGTACCTGGATGCACTGGGCGCTGTTCGGTGGCGACTTCCCTGGGGACATCATCGTCCCCCGGCTCTACGCGCTGCACATCTTGGTCATCCCGGGCATCATCCTGGCCCTGATCGGTGTGCACCTGGCCCTGGTGTGGTTCCAGAAGCACACCCAGTTCCCCGGTCCCGGACGCACCGAGACAAACGTCGTCGGCGTGCGGGTCATGCCGGTCTTCGCCGTGAAGTCCGGCGCCTTCTTCGCCGTCACCGTCGGCGTCCTGGGTTTGATGGGCGGTCTGTTGCAGATCAACCCGGTGTGGAACTTGGGGCCCTACAACCCATCCCAAGTCTCGGCCGGTAGCCAGCCCGACTTCTACATGATGTGGACAGACGGTTTGATCCGGCTCTGGCCGGCGTGGGAGTTCTATCCGTTCGGGCACACCATCGCCCAGGGCAACTGGGTTGCGGTGGCGATGGGGCTGATCTTCATCCTGCTGATCATCTATCCGTTCCTCGAGAAGAAGTTGTCCGGTGACGATGCGCACCACAACCTGTTGCAGCGTCCGCGTGACGCACCGACGCGTACCGCTGTCGGCGCCGCTGCGATCTCGTTCTACATCCTGCTGACCTTCGCGTGCATGAACGACATCATCGCGCTGAAGTTCAACATCTCGTTGAACGCGACGACCTGGATCGGCCGCGTGGCCATGGTGTTGCTGCCCGCGATCGTTTACTACACCACCTACCGGTGGGCGGTCGGTCTGCAGCGCAGCGACCGCGAGGTGCTCGAGCACGGCATCGAGACCGGCATCATCAAGCGGTTGCCGCACGGCGCCTACGTCGAGCTGCACCAGCCGCTCGGACCGGTCGATGAGCACGGTCACCCGATTCCGCTGGAGTACCAGGGCGCTGCCCTGCCCAAGCGGATGAACAAGCTGGGCTCCAGCGGCGCACCGGGTTCGGGCAGTTTCCTCTACGGGGATCCGCTCTCCGAGCACGAGGCGATCACCGAGGCGTCGCATGCCTCCGAGCGCAAGGCCATCGCGGCATTGCGCGAGGTGCAGGAACGCAACACCTCAGGGAACGGCTCGTCCGGTAACGGATCTTCCGGCAACGGGCATCACTGACACCCGAGTAACCAAGCCCGACAAGCTGATCCGTCTCGGCCGACCGGCCGGGGCGGATCAGCTTTTTGCGTGACTGCCGGATGACACCCGGACGGTCCCATCAGCGGGCGGTCACCTCGGACGGGGCCCGCAACACCTCGCCCACCGAACGTGCGCCCAGGGCGGGGACAACGCGAGATCACCACCGCCGACGCACAACCGGTGCCGACCGCCCGCCATCAGCGCACAACCAGCGGGGCGCTCAGGACTCCAGTGTGGCGCCGAGCTCGCGCACGAAGTACCACGGGATGGCCACCATCGCGACGGTGACCACACCGGCGAAGGCGTAGAGCACCCACGCCACCGTGTCGTTGCCGACGGCCAACAGGTAGGTCGACACCCCGATCAGCAGGACGGCGACGCCCATCGCACCGACCAACGACGTCGCACACCGAAACCAGATTTGGTCGATGTACGGAGACGACGGTGCGGCTGAGGTGACGGACGGTTCGGCAGCCTCCGCGCTTGGTGCTGCCGCGGCCGGCGCGACCCGCAGTTTCTCTGTCGCCGCGTCGGCGCCTCGGACGGGCTCACCGACCGGCTCGGCGACCGGTTGCGGTGCCGCCCGCTCGGGCCGCTGCTCGGCGGTCCGCCGGGCCCGCAGCAACAGCGGCACCGCCGCGACGATCACAGCCGCCGACACGGCGATGATCACGTAGAGCACCCACGGCGTTCCACCCCCGCCGGTGTCGACGTGGCCGCGCCCGAGGTCGATCAGCGCGACGACTGCCGCGACAGCGGCACCCAGGGCGGCCAACCAGGCCACCGCACATCCGGCCAGCAGCAGCCGATCGTTGCGCTCCAGAGAGAACGGGTCGAAGGTGGGACGTGACCGCGTCGCGGAATCCGTCAGATCTGTCATCGGCAGTGACTCGCTAACAGCTGGTCTGGGCGGCGTTGTTGGTGTTCGAGGACAGCACTTCACCGTCGCTCGTCGTGATCGAGCAGTTCAGTCTGCTCACCAGAAAGAGGCTGGACGCCTGCACCGACCCCACTTCGGACTGCGAAATCGGGGTCACGGTCAGCGACCACGGAATGTAGACGTTGCGTTGGGTCCGGCTCCGCCCGGTCGCATCGACGTAGGTGACGGTGATGATGTCACCGGGAGCCTTCGTCCCGGTGACCGAATAGGTCACCTGGCGTGGGCCCGCGCGGGTGGTCGTCGGCGGCGGCGGAGGGGGCGGCTCGGTGGTCGCCGGTGGCGGGGGCGGAGGCTCCTCGGCGGCCGGGGGCGGCGGCGGTGGTGGTGGCGGCGGGGGCTCGGTGATGGTCACCGTCTCCGGGGGTGGCGGCGGTGGCTCCTCCGTCGGGGGCGGCGGCGGAGGTGGTGGTGTGGTCGTGGTGATTTCGTCCTGTATCGGCGGCAGCGAGGTCGTCGTCGGCTGTGGGGTGGCCAGGCTGTCGGTGTCGGTCCGGGTCACCAGCACCGAGACCGACACGACCAGGGCCACGGCCGCGACGATGGCCATCACTCCGACCACCCAGGGCCAGCGCGGCGGATCCTGCGGTTCCCCGGCGTCCGCCCCCGCGTCGTAGCTGTCGTAGTCGTAGAGTCCCGGGTCGGCAGCCACATAGGGCGCGCTGACGAACTGCTCGGACTCGGGCGCCGAATACGCCCGTGGGTACTCTTCCTGGGCTGGGGGGCCGGACGCGCCGCCCTCAGCACCGGCCGCGTCTGCGGTGGGGTCCTCAGACGAGGGCTGGCCCGGCTCCTCACCTGGGAGATCCGCGCCGCCTGAGTCCCGTCCGGGGGGATTCGGCCCGCTCATCTACGCTTGTCCTTCTCGCCTGGCTGTCCAGCCCCGTGAGGTGCCGTCAGCAGCCCACGGTGCCCCGGCAACACTACCCAACGGGAATCGGACCGAGACGTTCAACGCTGGCGACGGACGAACTCATGCCCCGATTGTGACCTTGCCGGCACCACGGGAAGACAATGCCCCGGCTTAGTGCTTCTCAGGTCCAATGTGGTACTCGAACACCAGCCCACACACGCTGGCCAGCACGAAAGCCACGCCCGCGACGATCAGCCAGGGCAGGAAGAACGCCATGCCGACCGCGGTGACCGAGGCAGCCAGCGCGATGAGAATGGGCCACCAGCTGTGCGCCGGGAAGAAGCCGAGTTCCCCGGCTCCATCGGCGATCTCGGCGTCCTCGTAGTCCTCGGGTCGGGTATCGAGACGACGAGCAATGAAGCGGAAGAACGTACCGACGATCAAGGTCAGACCGGTGGTGAGCACCAACGCGGTGGTGCCCGCCCATTCCACACCGCCATTGGCGAAAACCGCGGTCAGCCCGCCGTAGACGATCGCGCACAGCGCGAAGAACGCCGTCAGGAACTCGAACAACCGGGATTCGATATGCATCTGCTGTCCTACCTGTTCGCCTGCTGGATTTCGGGAGCACCCTCACCGCGGCGCGTGTCGAACGGGCGGGTGGTCACCGCGACCGGAGACTGGTTGATCGCCTCCAGAGCCTCGGAGTTCGACCGCCCGGCCAGACGCTGATCGAGGTACGCCTTGAAGTCGTTGGGCTCGACGACCCGGACCTCGAAATTCATCATCGAGTGATAGGTGCCGCACATTTCGGCGCAGCGGCCGACGAAGGCGCCGGTCTCCAGAATCTCGCTGACCTGGAAGATGTTGTCCGAGTTGTTGTTCTCGGGATTCGGATTGACGTCCCGCTTGAACAGGAACTCCGGTACCCAGAACGCGTGGATCACGTCGGCAGAGGCGATCTGGAACTCGATCCGCTTACCTGACGGCAACACCAGCACCGGGATCTCGTTGGACGACCCCAGCGTCTCGATCTCGTTGTAGTTCAGGTAACTGCGGTCCTCAGGGTTGTTACCACGGATCGCTCCGTAGCTCTCGCGTCCGTGGCTGTCGGTGCCCTGCGGACGGGAAACCATCGCTTCCTTGCGCTCGTTGTCGGTGCCGTCATAGGTCAGCGTGCCGTCGGCGAAGTTCACCGACTGGTAGCCGAACTTCCAGTTCCACTGGAACGCGGTCACGTCGATGACGACCTCGGGGTTGGGCTCCTTGTGCAGCATCCGTTCCTGCACCACAACGGTGAAGTAGAACAGCACCGAGATGATCAGGAACGGCGTCACGGTCAACGCCAGTTCCAGCGGCATGTTGTAGCCGAACTGGCGCGGCAGCTCGGTGTCGTCCTTCTTCTTGCGGTGGAACAGCGTGGTCCAGAACAGCAAGATGTAGACGATGGCGCCGACGACGAGCGCGGCGACCAACGAGCCGATCCACAGTTCCCGGTTCAGGTGGGCTTCGGGTGTGATGCCTTTGGGCCACCCAAGCCCGAGGACCTCCGACCAGCTGCATCCGCTGAGCAGGACCGCCGTCCCTCCCAGGAGCAGGGACAATGCCACCAACTTAAGGCCGCGAGCGGACACGTTGGCGCCTCCTACCAAGTTCGTTGGACCGCCGTGCGGTCGACGGCTGCACTGAATACTACGCAGCGTAGACCACCCGCTTCCAGCGAAGCCACGCGACCGTGCCTCTGCCGCCGCGCCAGGCCGAATGCGCCTCGCCGATTAGGCATACTGGCGCGGTGTGCGGACTGCTGGCGTTGGTGACCGACTCTGCAACTGAGGTGTCTTCGAGCACCGTCGACACCATCTCCGGGGCCACCGCGCTGATGCGCCATCGCGGCCCGGACGAGCCGGGCACCTGGCACGACGAGCGCGTGGTGCTGGGTTTCAATCGGCTCTCGATCATCGACATCGCCCACAGCCATCAGCCACTGCGCTGGGGCCCGCCGGAGGCACCGCAACGGTATGCGCTGGTGTTCAACGGCGAGATCTACAACTACCTGGAGCTGCGCGACGCGCTGCACGCCGAGTTCGACGCCGAGTTCCACACCGACGGCGACGGCGAGACGATCCTGGCCGCCTACCACCATTGGGGCACCGCCGCGTTGACCCGGCTGCGCGGCATGTTCGCCTTCGCGCTGTGGGACAGCGCCGAACAGGAATTGCTGTGCGCACGCGACCCGTTCGGCATCAAACCGCTGTACATGGCCACCGGCCGCGGCGGCACCGTGGTGGGCAGCGAGAAGAAATGCCTGCTGGAGGTCGCGGAGCCGCTGGGAATCGACCTGACGCTCGACGACAGGGCGGTGCAGCACTACACGGTGCTGCAGTACGTGCCAGAGCCCGAGACCCTGCACCGCGGTATCCGGCGGCTGGAGTCGGGCAGTTACGCACGTGTGCGTCCCGGGCAGACGCCGCAGATCACCCGCTACTTCACGCCGACGTTCGACGCGATCCCCTTCCCGGCCTCGGGGTCCGAACAGCAGCAGCGCTACGACGAAATCACCGCGGTGCTGGAGGACTCGGTGGCCAAGCACATGCGCGCCGACGTGACCGTCGGGGCGTTCCTGTCCGGAGGCATCGACTCGACCGCGATCGCCGCGCTGGCCATGCGGCACAATCCGCGGCTGATCACCTTCACCACCGGTTTCGAGCGTGAAGGTTTCTCAGAGGTGGACGTCGCGGTCGCATCGGCCGAGGCCATCGGCGCGCGCCACGTCACCAAGGTGGTCAGCCAAGAGGAGTTCGTCGCGGCGCTGCCCGAGATCGTCTGGTACCTCGACGAGCCGGTCGCCGACCCTGCGCTCGTGCCGCTGTTCTTCATCGCCCGAGAGGCGCGCAAACACGTCAAGGTTGTGCTCTCCGGTGAGGGTGCCGACGAGTTGTTCGGCGGCTACACGATCTACCGCGAGCCACTGTCGCTCAAACCCTTCGATTACCTCCCGCGCGGGTTACGCAAGTCGGTCCGACGGTTCGCCGACCCGCTGCCGGAGGGCATGCGCGGCAAGAGCCTGCTGCATCGCGGTTCGCTGACGCTCGAAGAGCGCTACTACGGCAACGCCCGCAGCTTCTCCGACGCGCAGCTGCGCGCGGTGTTGCCGCGGTTCCGGCCGGACTGGACCCATACCGACGTCACCGCGGCGGTGTACGCCCGGTCGCAGGGCTGGGATCCGGTGGCGCGGATGCAGCACGTGGACCTGTTCACCTGGCTGCGCGGCGACATTCTGGTCAAGGCCGACAAGATGACGATGGCGAACTCGTTGGAACTGCGGGTGCCGTTCCTGGATCCCGAGGTGTTCGCGGTGGCCTCCCGGCTGCCCTACGAGCAGAAGATCACCCGGTCGACGACGAAGTACGCGTTGCGCCGCGCGCTGGAGCCGATCATCCCGGCGCATGTGCTGCACCGACCCAAGCTCGGCTTCCCGGTCCCGATCCGGCACTGGCTGCGCGCCGGTGAACTACTGGACTGGGCGTACGCGACGGTGGCCGCCTCCGGAGCCGGTGACTATGTCGACCTGGCGGCGGTCCGGGCGATGCTCGACGAGCACCGCACCGGCGCCACCGATCACAGCCGCCGGTTGTGGACCGTGCTGATTTTCCTGCTGTGGTACGCGATCTTCGTCGACGAGACGGTCAGGCCCACCATCGGCGAGCCCAGCTACCCGGTGCAGCTTTAGGCAAGCGCCTCGGCGATGTCGGCGCCGGCCTGTGCGCCGTAGGCGTCGTTGAGGCGCGTGACCGCCGATTCTTTGTCCCACGACCATTCCTGCGGCCCCGGCGCCTCCAAGACCAAGGTGGCCACCATCGAGGCCAGCTGGGCAGCCCGCTCCAGGGACAGTCCCGCGTCGCGCCCGGTCAGGAAGCCGGCGCGGAACGCATCACCGATACCGGTCGGATCCTCTTTGTGCGTCTCGGGGACCACGTCGACGTGGACGAAGGTGCCGTCCCGGCCGACCAGGTCGACGCCCTTCTCGCCCAGCGTCGTGACCCGCAGCTGGATCTGGCCCATCACCTCGGCCTCCGACCAGCCGGACTTCTGCAGCAGCAGGTCCCACTCGTAGTCGTTGGTGAACAGATAGGTGGCACCGTCGATGAGGCGGCGAATCTCCTCGCCCGTCAGGCGCGCCAGCTGCTGGCTGGGGTCGGCGGCGAAGGCCAGGCCCAGCGATCGGCACTCCTCGGTGTGCAGGAACATCGCTTCGGGGTCGTTGGCGCCGATGATGACGAGGTCGGGAGCACCGGACTTCTCCGCCAGCTCGGCCAGCTTGATGTTGCGGGCCTCCGACATCGCGCCCGGGTAGAAGGACGCGATCTGGGCCATGTCCACATCGGTGGTGCACACGAAACGGGCCGTGTAGGCACTCTCGGAGACCAACACGTGGTCGCAGTTCACGCCGTGCGAGGTGAGCCAGGCGCGATATTCGTCGAAATCCGATCCGACCGCGCCGACCAGTACCGGATTGCTGCCCAGCACGCCCATCGCGTAGGCCATGTTCCCGGCGACGCCGCCGCGGTGCATCACCAGGTCGTCGACCAGGAAGCTCAGCGACACCTTCTGTAGGTGATCGGGAAGCAGTTGTTCGGAGAACTTCCCCGGGAAACGCATCAGATGATCTGTGGCAATCGATCCGGTTACCGCAATGGTCACGCAGTCCCACCCTTCATGTCTGTAGTCACCGGCTCGACGACCCGATGGACGAATCGGAGTTCACCCTAGTGTCGGTCCGCGCGCGCGGCTCGTCTCCCCCACCTGAGCGCCCTTGCGCACCCGAGGCACTGCCCGCGCTTGCGCTAACCTGCCTATGAGTGCCTGCGTGGTGCATCGAGAGACTTCCTGCGATCCTGCGACCCCTCGGGAGTACATGTATGACTGGTCCCTACCCGCCCCCATACGGCGCCGGACCAGCAGGCCCACAGGGCTATCCGCAGTCCTTCTCCCCACCGCAGTATCCGGCGGGTGCGCAGCCCTACCCGACCACCTTCGACCCCGGCTACCCGGGTGCGCTGCCTCCGCCGGTGCCCTATCCGCCCAAGCGGCGCAAGTGGTTGATCGGCGGCGTGGTGGCCGCGGCGGTGATCGCGCTGGCCGCCGGGCTGACCGCGGTGGCGCTCATCGGAGACGACAACGCGCCGTCGGCCACCGGACCGTTGACCGAGTCTTCCGCGCAGGCCGCCGTCCAGAACTACCTCGACGCGCTGACCAACGGAGATGCCGAGGCGGTGGCGCGACATACGCTGTGCGGGCTGTTCGACTCGGTGAAGGAGAAGCGGTCCGATCTGGCGCTGGCCAGCCTTTCCAGCGATGCGTTCCGCAAGCAGTACGGTTCCGCGCAGGTCACGTCGATCGACAAGATGGTGCGGTCCTCGCCCACGCAGGCCCAGGTGCTGTTCACCATGCGGGTGACGCCGCAGACGGCGACACGCAACCAATCCGGAGAGGTCGACGAGCAGGCTGTCGCGCAGGTGTTGTCGATCGATGACCAGGTGCTGGTCTGTTCGTACCTACCACGAACGGCCGGTCATTACTGACCGGCCGCGGTGGTTGAAACAGATCAGTTGAAGGAGTCGCCGCAGGCGCAAGAGCCGGTGGCGTTGGGGTTGTCGATGGTGAACCCCTGCTTCTCGATGGTGTCGACGAAGTCGATCGTGGCGCCCTGCACGTAGGGAGCGCTCATCCGGTCGACGGTCAGCTCGACGCCGTTGAAGTCGACCGTCAGGTCCCCGTCGAGGGTGCGGTCGTCGAAGAAGAGGTTGTACCGCAGGCCTGCGCAGCCGCCGGGCTGGACAGCGATCCGCAGCGCGAGGTCGTCACGGCCTTCCTGATCGAGCAGCGCCTTGGCCTTCGCGGCCGCGGCGTCCGTCAGGACCACGCCGTGTTGTGCCTGCACTGCCGACTCGTCCTGAACAGTCATGGAATCTCCTGTGTGGATGTACGTGGGTGAAGCCCCTCCTACCCGTGGCTCCACACGGTCAACGGTACCCGCTCGCGCCGCTATTCCCCATCTATCGCCACTCGGCGGCGACCTCGGCGGCCAGTGCGCAGAGCTGCTCGGCCGCCTCGTCGAGGGCCCGCTGGACCGAGCCGGCGTGCTCGGACAGCGAGTACGCGGCGGCGATACCGGCGTCGCGGGCGGCTGTCGACTCCAGCGCGACCTGCCCGGCCAGCACGAGAACGGGCAGGTCGCGGGCCCGCGCAGCGGCGGCCAGCGCGCTGACGACCTTGCCGTGCAGGGACTGGTCGTCGAACTTGCCCTCGCCGGTCACCACGACATCGGCGGTGGCCACGTCGTGCTCGAGTCCGGTGTGGGCGGCAATCACCGCGGCACCGGATTCCCGTCGCGCGCCGAGCGCCAGCAGAGCTGCACCAAGTCCACCGGCTGCGCCGGCGCCGGGTTCGTCGTGGATCGGCCGTTGCGCGGCCGCGTCGAGTTCGGCGGCCCAGCGGGTCAGCCTGTCCTCCAGGATTGCCACCGTCTCGGCGTCGGCACCCTTCTGTGGTCCGAACACTGCGGCGGCGCCCATGGCGCCGAGCAGCGGGTGTTCGACGTCACTGGCCGCGATCAGTTCGACCCCGGCCAACCGCTGCCGGGCAGCGGCCAACCCGCCCAGCACGTCGACCATGCCGCGGCCACCGTCGGTGCAGCTGCTGCCCCCGAGCCCGACCACCATTCGTCGGGCACCGGCAGCGAGCGCGTCGGCGATCAGCTGACCGACTCCCCTGCTGTGCGCCTCGAGGGCCGTTCGGACCGTCGGCGGCCCGCCCAGCAGCGCCAGCCCGCAGGCCTGGGCGCATTCGAGGTATGCCGTGACCGGTGGTCGGGTGTCGTCGAGCACCCAGTGGGCGATGACCGTCGAGTCCAGCGGTCCGCTGACCGTGGCGGTGCGCACCGTCCCGAGCCGGCTGGCCAGGACGTCGACGAAGCCGGGGCCACCGTCGGACTGCGGTGCCAGGATCAGCCGGTCCTCCGGTCGCGACGCCGCCCAGCCGGAAGCGATGGCATGCGCCGCGGCCACCGCGGTCAGGCTGTCGCCGAACGAGTCCGGTGCGATCAGCACGGAGCGACTCATCCCGGCAGACTATGACCTGATCAAGGGCTCTGCACGGCGACGGCGGCGTGACCGGCGGGGTTCGCTTGTCCCGGCATCGGGACAGTAACCTGGCAGGCGTGAAACTCCTGGGCCGCAACAACGACGATGCCGGCGACCCCGCGGATGACGGAAACTCCGGCACCGACGAGAACGCGCAGAGCGCCCGCTCCGGGCGTACGACCACCGCTCCCAAGGGCCGGCCGACACCGAAGCGCAGTGAGGCTGCGCGCACCCGCCGCCCGGTTGCGCCCGCGCCGATGACCACCGCCGAGGCGCGCAAGCGCCGCAAGGAGATGCGCGGGCCCAAGCTCTCACGCGACGAGAAGAAGGCCCAGCGCGCGGAACGCCGCGTGGTGATGAGTGAGCGTCGTGACCGGATGATGGCCGGCGAGGAGGCCTACCTGCTGCCGCGCGACAAAGGTCCGGTGCGCCGCTACGTGCGTGACATGGTCGATGCGCGCCGCAACCTGCTCGGCTTGTTCATGCCGTCGGCACTGTTCCTGATCTTCGTGATGCTTGCGGTGCCGTCGGTGGAGGTTCAGCAGCTGTTGTCGCCGGCGATGCTGTTGCTGGTCGTCGTCATGGTGATCGATGGCATCGTGTTGGGACGCAAGGTCAACCGCAGGGTGAACGAGAAGTTCCCGGACAACACCGAAACCGGCTTCAAGCTTGGGTTCTACGCCGCCAGCCGGGCCTCTCAGCTGCGCCGGATGCGCGCTCCGCGACCGATGGTCGAGCGCGGCTCACGCGTGGCGTGACGGCCTCGGTGTCCTATTTTCCCGCAGTCGCAGCACCGGACCAGCAGATCTCGGCAGCCGCGCGTACCCGGCAGGGCGAACTGACCAAGCCGCAGGGCGCGCTGGGCCGACTGGAAGACCTCTCGGTGTGGGTGGCCGCGTGTCAGGGTCTCTGTCCGCCGCGCCAGTTCGAACGCGCCCGGGTGGTCGTGTTCGCCGGTGATCACGGCGTGGCCTCGGCCGGGGTGTCGGCCTATCCGCCGGAGGTCACCGCGGCGATGGTGGCCAACATCGACGGTGGCGGTGCCGCGGTGAACGCACTGGCGACCATCGCCGGCGCCACCGTGCGCATCGCCGACATCGCCGTCGACACGGTCGAACCGTTGTCACCGGCGATCGGATCACATCGCATCCGTCGATCCAGCGGCAACATCGCCGTGGAGGACGCGTTGAGTCCCGACGAGGTCGTCGAGGCCATCGAGGCGGGTCGGAGCATCGCCGACGAGGAGGTCGATTCCGGAGCGGATTTGCTGATCGCCGGGGACATGGGTATCGGCAACACCACGCCGGCGACCACGTTGGTCGCCGCACTCACCGACAGCGAGCCGGTCGCTGTGGTCGGGCGCGGCACCGGCGTCGATGACGCCGGTTGGGTGCGCAAGACCGCGGCAATCCGCGACGCGCTGTACAGGACCCGCAGGCTGTCAGCCGATTCGGTTGCGCTGCTGCGGATCTGCGGCGGGGCCGACTTGGCGGCGATGGCCGGCTTCTGCGCTCAGGCCGCGCTGCGTAAGACTCCGCTATTGCTCGACGGCCTGGTGGTGACAGCCGCGGCGCTGGCCGCCGAGGGGCTGGCGCCCGGCGCGAAGCTGTGGTGGCAGGCAGGTCACCGTTCGACCGAACCCGCCCATTCCGTGGCCCTGGAGCATTTGGGGTTGACACCGATCGTGGAACTGGACATGCACCTCGGTGAGGGGACCGGTGCTCTGGTGGCCCTGCCGGTGCTGCGGGCCGCGGTGGCCGCGCTGGCTTCGATGGCGACCTTCCAGGAAGCCGGGATCAACGGGGGCTGAGACGTGATCCGCTCGGTCGTCGGCGCTTTCGCGTTCGCCACGGTGCTGCCCACCCCGAAGGCGCTGACCGCGTACGTCGGCCGCGGAGTGCTGACTGCGCTGCCGGTCGCGGGGTTCACCCTGGGAGCGTTGGCAGCCGCGCTGTGGTGGCTCGGCGGGCTGGCGTTCGGAGACCGAAGTGCGTTGGCGGGCGCCGTGGTGGTGGCGGCGCTGGCGCTGGCAACCCGCGGACTGCACATCGACGGGCTGTCGGACACCACCGATGCACTCGGCTGCTACGGACCGCCCGAGCGTGCGTTGGCGGTGATGCGCGACGGTTCAGCCGGCCCGTTCGGTTGCGCCGCGGTGGCGTCGGTGATCCTGCTCCAGAGTCTGGCTTTCGCACAGGCCACCGCGCTGGGAGTGCTCGTCGCCGTCGCAGCCGGCCGGGTCGCCGCCGTCGCGGCCTGCCGTCGCTCGGTGCCCGCCGCGGCGGGCAGTTCGCTCGGCCGACTGGTTGCGGGCACTCAGCCGTGGTGGGTGGCGGGTGCCTGGGTCGCGGTGGTGGCCGTGGTCGCAGTGTGGGCGTGTGACCGGTGGTGGCACGGACCGCTGGTGGTGCTCGTGGCGGTGTTGTGCAGCGTGGCGCTGGTGTCACACTGCGTACGCCGGTTCGGCGGCATCACCGGCGACGTGTTGGGCGCGGCGGTCGAGGTGACGACGACGGTCGCCGCGGTGGGCCTGGCGATCAGCTGAGCTGGGCCATCCAGCCATGGGTGTCGGCGAAGGTGCCGCGCTGGATCCCGGTCAGGGTGTCGCGCAGGGCCATGGTGATCTCGCCGGGTTCGCCGTCGGCAATGGTGAATTCGCCGCCCGACTCCCCGGCGCCGTACTTGACGTGTGACACCGGGGTGATGACGGCAGCGGTGCCGCAGGCGAACACCTCCGTGATCTCCCCCGCGGCGGCCTTCTTCTGCCATTCATCGACGTCGATCTTACGTTCCTCGACCGCGAACCCAGCATCAGTTGCCAACTGCAACAACGAATCTCGTGTGATTCCAGGCAGCAGCGAGCCCGACAACTCAGGGGTGACCAGCCGTGCGGTTCCGCCGCTACCGAACACGAAGAACAGGTTCATGCCACCCATTTCTTCGACGTAGCGGCGCTCCAGGGCGTCCAGCCAGACCACTTGGTCGCAGCCGTGCTCGGCGGCCTGAGCCTGCGCCTGCAGCGAGGCCGCATAGTTGCCGCCGAACTTGGCCGCACCGGTGCCGCCCGGCGAGGCGCGCACGTACTCGTGTGACAGCCAGACGCTGACCGGCTTGATACCGCGCGGAAAGTACGCGCCGGCCGGCGAGCCGATGACCAGGTAGCGGTACTCGAGGGCCGGGCGCACACCCAGGCCCGGCTCGGTGGCGATGATGAACGGCCGCAGATACAGCGATTCCTCCCCGCCCGCAGGCGGCACCCAGGCCTCGTCGACGGCGATCAGCTGCCGCAACGACTCGATGAACAGTTCCTGTGGCAGTTCCGGGATGGCAATGCGTCGCGCCGAGGCCCGCAGCCGGGCAGCGTTGGCCTCCGGGCGAAACGACACGATCGAACCATCGGCCCAGCGGTAGGCTTTGAGCCCTTCGAAGACCTCCTGCGCATAGTGCAGAACGATCGCCGACGGGTCGAGCTCGATCGGTCCGTAGGGCTGCACCCGTGCGTTGTGCCAACCCTTCCCGTCGACATAGTCGATCGAGACCATGTGGTCGGTGTGGTACTTGCCGAAGCCGGGGTTGGCGAGGATCCCGGCGCGCACCTCGTCACTCGCCGGGTTCGCGTTGCGATCGACGGTGAATTCGAGGGCGTCAGTCATGAGGGCGATTGTATATCCGCACCGCCAACGAATTTTGTGCCCCGACCCGCAGGCGTCAGCGCGTCCTGGTGTCGACAAACGGCGGCTTGACCACGTCGCAGTCGACCAGCCGACCGCGTACGTCGACGGCCACCCGGGCACCGTCGGCGATCTCGGCTTCGGTGTCGATCAGCGCCAGCGCGATGCCGACTTTCAGTGTGGGCGAGAAGGTTCCGGAGGTGGTGACGCCGACGGCACGGTCCCCGTCGACGACGTTGAGGCCGGCGCGCAGCACCCCGCGACCGACAGCCCGCAGCCCGCGCAGGGTCCGGCGCGGCCCGACCTGCTTCTCCGCCAGTAGCGCCTCGCGGCCCCAGAACGCGTCCTTCTTCCAGCCGACGGCCCATCCGCAGCGAGCCTGCACCGGTGAGATGTCGGACGACAGCTCGTGGCCGTGCAGCGGATAACCCATCTCGGTGCGCAGGGTGTCGCGAGCGCCCAGCCCCGCGAGTTCACCGCCGGCTGCCCGCACGCGGTCGACCAGAGCGTCGAACACCACGGCGGCCTCGTCCCAGGACGGCAACAGCTCGTAGCCGTGCTCACCGGTGTAGCCGGTGCGGCACACCCGGACCTCCACGCCGTCGAAGACGGCGTCGGCGAAACCCATGTAGTCCATGTCGGTGGGCAGGCCCAGTCCGGCGACCACCTCGGTGGAGCGCGGTCCCTGCACAGCCAGCACGGCGCGCGAGCGGTGCTCGTCGGTCACGGCGATGTCCGACGGCGCGTGCTCGCGCAAGGCCGCCACCACGGCGGCGGTGTTGGCGGCGTTGGGCACCAGGAAGATCTCGTCATCGGCGACGTAGTAGACGATCAGGTCATCCATCACGCCGCCCGATTCGGCGCAGCACAGGGTGTACTGCGCCTGACCGGGTCCGATGCGGCGCAGGTCATTGGTCAGCGTCGAGTTGATGAATCCGGCGGCGTCCGGGCCTTTCACCAGAGCCTTACCGAGGTGGCTGACGTCGAACAGTCCGACGGTGGTGCGGGTGGCGGTGTGCTCGGCCACGGTGCCGGTATAGGAGACGGGCATCAGCCAGCCTCCGAACTCGGCGAAGCTCGCACCGAGCTCTCGGTGTCGCTGTTCGAGGGGCCCGGCCAGCAGGTTGTCAGTCACGACCAACCACAGTAGTGGGCCAGTGGCTAGGGTGGTTGCCCGTGAGCACCGCAGCCGGTTACCAGTCCCCGTCCGTCACCGTCGCCAGCGCGCTGCCCGAGCGGCCGGCCGCATCGTCCGTCCTGGTCGTGCCTGTCGTCGGCTCAGGTGACGACGACGCCAGGGCCACGGTCGTCGACTCGGGATTCCTCAGCGCAGCCGGCATCGCCGAGATCGAGACTGCACTGGCGGCGCTGGCCGCCAAAGGAGGCGCCGAGCAGGTAACTCGCGTGGTGGCGCCGTCGCTGCCGGTCGACAGCGTGTTGGCGGTGGGGCTGGGTCAGCAACGCGACGACGTCGGGGCCGAAACCATTCGCCGCGCCGCCGGTGTGGCGGCACGCGCGCTGTCCGGTGTCGAGACGGTGATCACCACCCTCACCGCGCTCGACCTGGCCGCCGCTGTCGAGGGATTGATCCTGGGCGCCTATCGCTTCACCGAGTTCCGCTCGGACAAGACCGCGCCCAAGGACGCCCCGGTCGCGGCGGTCGTCGCGCTGAGCGCACTGCCCGATGCGCAGGCCGTTGCGGATCGGGCCGCGGCGATCGCCGGCGCGGTGGCCACCGCCCGCGATTTCGTCAATACTCCGCCCAGCCACCTGTACCCAGACGAGTTCGCCCGTCGCGCAAAGGTTTTGGGAGAGGCCACCGGCATGGAGGTGGAAATTCTCGACGAGGCGACCCTGGCCGAACAAGGATTCGGCGGGATCGTCGGTGTGGGCAAGGGTTCGGCGCGGCCGCCTCGACTGGTGCGGCTGGTGTACCGCGGTGCACCGGGCCAAGACGCCAAGACCGTGGCCTTGGTCGGCAAGGGAGTCACGTTCGACACCGGCGGCATCTCGATCAAACCCGCCGCCAACATGCACCACATGACCTCCGACATGGGTGGTGCCGCAGCCGTTGTCGCCACCGCGGTGCTGGCCGCCGGCCAACAGTTGCCCCTCAACGTCATCGCCACCGTGCCGATGGCCGAGAACATGCCGTCGTCGACCGCGCAGCGCCCCGGTGATGTGCTCACCCAGTACGGCGGCATCACCGTCGAGGTGCTCAACACCGACGCCGAAGGCCGGCTGATTCTCGCCGATGCGATCGTGCGGGCTTGCGAGGACGAACCGGACTACCTGATCGAGACCTCCACGCTGACCGGTGCGCAGACCGTCGCGCTGGGTGCCCGGACACCCGGGGTGATGGGCAGCGACGAGTTCCGCGACCGCGTGGCCGCGCTCTCCCAGTCCGTCGGCGAAAACGCCTGGGCCATGCCACTACCCGACGAACTCAAGGACGACCTCAAGTCCACGGTGGCCGATCTGGCCAACATCAGCGGGTCGCGCTACGCGGGCATGTTGGTGGCCGGTGTGTACCTGCGGGAGTTCGTCGCCGAGAACGTGCAGTGGGCCCACATCGACATCGCGGGGCCGGCCTACAACTCGAACGGACCCTGGGGGTACAACCCCAAGGGCGGCACCGGCGTACCGACGCGCACGCTGTTCGCGGTGCTCGAAGACATAGCCGTGAACGGCTGATCAAGCTCCAGCCGTGAACGGCTGATCAAGCTCCAGCCGTGAACGGCTGATCAAGCTCCAGCAGTGAACGGCTGATCAAGCTCCAGCCGTGAACAGCTGACCGCGGAGCATGTCTAGCGGTCCATCTCCTCGCGGGCCGCGCGCTTGCGCTCGATACGCTGCCGCGCGTCGAAATCCCGCATCCGCTGCGGATACCCGACCTTCTGCACGTCATAGACGGGGATGTTCAGCTGTTTGGACAGCCGCCGGGCCCCGGCGTCACCTCCGGCGCGGCGCCGCGTCCACTCACCGTCGGCGGCGACCAGGACCACGGTGACCTCGGTGACGGTCGTCTTCGGCTCCACAAAGGCTTCCACCCCGGTGTGCTCGGCGACCCAACGCTGCAGGTAGCGCAGATCGGCTGCCGGGTCGGGTCCAGAGGTGGCTTTACGCGAGCGGCGCCGACCACCGAACCTGTCGAACAGTCCCACCGCGTGCGCTCCTCTCTGTCCGGACCCGACTGACGTCGACCGCCCCACAATTCGATAGTGCCAGAGCAGCCAGAACCCATGTCCGCGGCGAAACGTGTGAGTAGACGTGACAGGATGGGTAACGACACTTCAACCACCTGCGACTGACCGTGCAAGGGAGCCACACCATATGGCCATCTCCGTTCAGATGCCCGCACTCGGCGAGAGCGTGACCGAGGGGACTGTGACCCGCTGGCTCAAGCAGGAGGGAGACACAGTCGAGGAGGACGAGCCATTACTGGAAGTGTCGACCGACAAGGTCGACACCGAGATCCCCTCCCCCGCCGGCGGGGTGTTGAAGAAGATCATCGCCCAGGAGGACGACACGGTCGAGGTCGGTGGCGAGCTGGCGGTGATCGGCGACGCCGATGACGACGACGGTGACAGCGGTGCCGACGACGGTGACAGCGACCCCCAGGACGACAGTGCCGAGGACGACTCCGCGGCCGACGAGTCCGATGAGTCCGACGACGAGCCAGACCCTGAGCCCGCCGACGAGTCCGATGACGAACCCGAACCCGAGCCGAAGAAGTCGTCCGGCGGATCCGGTGGGGGCTCCTCGACCCCGGTGCTGATGCCCGAACTCGGCGAGTCCGTCACCGAGGGCACGGTCACGCGCTGGCTCAAGAGCGTCGGAGACACCGTGGAGGTCGACGAGCCGCTGGTCGAGGTATCCACCGACAAGGTCGACACCGAGATCCCGTCTCCGGTGGCCGGAACGCTGCTGTCCATCACCGCCGAAGAGGACGACACCGTTGAGGTCGGTGGCGAGCTGGCCAAGATCGGCGAGTCCGACGGTGAGTCGGGCGACAGTGAACCCGAGCCGGAGCCCGAGCCCGAGCCGGAGCCGGAGCCGGAGCCGGAGCCGACCAAAGAAACCAAGGAGGCCAAGCCCCAGGCCAAGCCGTCCGAGGAGGCCGAGCCGGAACCTAAGTCGCAGCCCAAACCCGAACCGACATCGGAGTCCACGCCGCAACCGAAGTCCACGTCCGACGAGTCGTCGGGCGACTCCGGACCCTATGTCACCCCGCTGGTGCGCAAACTGGCATCCGAGCACGGGGTGGATCTGGGCACCGTGAAGGGCACCGGTGTCGGCGGCCGTATCCGCAAGCAGGATGTCCTTGCCGCGGCCAGCGCCAAGGAAAAGGCCGACAAGGCCCCCGCCGACAAGCCGGCCGCCGAGGCGCCGGCCAAGGCGGCCAGCACCGCGCCGGCACCGCAGGGTGCGCTGGCCCATCTGCGTGGCACCACGCAGAAAGCCAACCGCATTCGCCAGATCACGGCGAAGAAGACGCGCGAATCCCTACAGACCACAGCGCAATTGACGCAGACCCACGAAGTCGACATGACAAAGATCGTGGCGTTGCGCGCCAAGGCCAAGTCGCAGTTCGCCGAACGCGAAGGCGTCAACTTGACCTATCTGCCGTTCATCGCCCGCGCGGTGATCGACGCGTTGAAGATCCACCCCAACGTCAACGCCAGCTACAACGAGGACAGCAAGGAGATCACCTACTACGACGCCGAGCACCTCGGCATCGCGGTCGACACCGACCAGGGACTGCTGTCACCGGTGATCCACAACGCGGGAGATCTGTCGCTGGGCGGCTTGGCGCGCGCCATCGCCGACATCGCGGGGCGAGCGCGCTCAGGCAACCTCAAGCCCGACGAGTTGGCCGGCGGCACGTTCACGATCACCAACATCGGTAGCCAGGGCGCCTTGTTCGACACTCCGATCCTGGTGCCACCGCAGGCGGCCATGCTGGGCACCGGAGCGATCGTCAAGCGTCCGCGGGTGATCATCGACGAGTTCGGCAACGAGTCGATCGGTATCCGTTCGGTGAGCTACCTTCCGCTGACCTACGACCACCGCCTGATCGACGGAGCCGACGCGGGACGCTTTCTGACCACCATCAAGCGACGGCTCGAAGAAGGCGCATTCGAGGCCGACCTGGGGGTGTAGGCCGGCGTGTCGAAGCCATCAGATTCGGTCGTCGCGGTCGCGGGATCGTCAGGTCTGATCGGAACGGCGTTGGTGTACGCGCTGCGCGCGACCGACCGTCGCGTGCTGCGGCTGGTCCGGCGGGCTCCGACCAATGCCGATGAGGTGTTCTGGAATCCCGACACCGGTCAGTTCGACCCCGAAGCGCTGCGCGGTGTGACCGCAGTGGTCAACCTGTGCGGCGTCAACGTCGGCGAGAAGCGCTGGTCGGGAGCGTTCAAGCAGAGCCTGCGGGACAGCCGCATCGGCCCCACCGAGGTGTTGTCGCGCGCCGTGGTGGAGGCCGGGGTCCCGTTGCTGATCAACTCCAGCGCGGTCGGGTTCTACGGTGACACCGGCGCGACCCCGGTCGATGAGACCGCAGCGCCCGGGCACGGCTTCCTGGCCCGACTGACCGTCGACTGGGAAGCGGCCACGGCCATCGCCGCCGACAACGGCGTGCGGGTGGTGCTGACCCGCACCGGTCTGGTGATGGCGCAGTCCGGCGGCATGCTGGGTCGGATCAAGCCGTTGTTCTCGCTGGGTTTGGGCGCCCGGCTGGGCAATGGCCGCCAATACATGTCGTGGATCAGCCTGGAAGATCAGGTACGCGCCCTGCTGTTCGCGATCAGCAACGAGGAACTGTCCGGCCCGGTGAACTTCACCGGGCCGGCGCCGGTCACCAACGCCGAATTCACCACGGCGCTCGGGCGCACGCTGAAGCGGCCGACCCCGCTGGCGGTACCGGGCTTCGCCCTGCGCGCCGTGCTCGGCGAGTTCGCCGACGAAGGCGTGCTGGGGGGCCAGCGGGTGATTCCCGCAGCGCTGGAGCAGGCCGGATACTCGTTCCAGCACAACACCATCGGCGAAGCTCTGGCCTTCGCGACCGCACCCGGCCGGGACTGAGAGTAGCGTCGCGTCCATGACCTCGTCAGTGCGCTCGCACGGGTCAGCGGTGCAGGTACGCCGCCTCGGCACCGTGGACTACCTGCAGGCGTGGGATCTGCAACGTGAGCTGGCCGCCGAGCGTGTTGCGGGCGGCCCGGACACCCTGCTGCTGCTCGAACATCCCCCGGTCTACACCGCGGGGCGGCGCACACTGCCCGAAGAGCGGCCGGTCGACGACACACCTGTGGTGGAGACCGACCGAGGCGGCAAGATCACCTGGCACGGCCCAGGTCAGTTGGTCGGGTATCCCATCATCGGACTGGCCGAACCGATGGACGTGGTGGACTTCGTGCGCCGGCTGGAAGAGGCGTTGATCACGGTGTGTGCGCAGTGGGGCGTGCCGGCCGGCCGGGTCGACGGACGGTCCGGGGTCTGGGTGGCCGGCTCCTCGGCGCGGCCACGCAAGATTGCCGCGATCGGGATCCGGGTGGCGCGGGCGACAACCCTGCACGGATTCGCACTCAACTGCGACTGTGACCTGTCGGCGTACGGTTCGATCGTGCCGTGCGGCATCGCCGATGCCGGGGTGACATCGCTGAGCGCCGAACTGGGCCGCCGCGTCACCGTCGCCGAGGTCACCGACCGAGTGGCCGAGACGGTGCTCGATGCGCTCGACGGTCGCATCGCCACCAGCGTCGCCGTTACCGCAGGCGTAGACTCGGCCCAGTGACTATCGCTCCCGACGGCCGCAAGCTGCTGCGTCTGGAAGTGCGCAACGCCCAGACCCCGATCGAGCGCAAGCCGCCGTGGATCAAGACGCGAGCCAAGATGGGCCCGGAGTATCGGGAGCTCAAGGGCCTGGTGCGGCGTGAGGGTCTGCATACCGTCTGTGAGGAAGCCGGCTGCCCCAACATCTTCGAGTGCTGGGAAGACCGCGAGGCGACGTTCCTGATCGGCGGCGAGCAGTGCACCCGCCGGTGTGACTTCTGCCAGATCGACACCGGCAAGCCCGCCGCGCTCGATCGCGACGAGCCGCGACGGGTCGCCGAGAGCGTGCAGGCGATGGGTCTGCGCTACTCCACCGTCACCGGTGTGGCGCGCGACGACCTGCCCGATGGTGGCGCCTGGCTCTATGCCGAGACGGTCCGCCAGATCAAGGCACTCAACCCCAACACCGGTGTCGAGTTGTTGATCCCGGATTTCAACGCCGAGCCGGCACAGCTGGCAGAGGTTTTTGCGTCGCGCCCGGAAGTCTTGGCACACAACGTCGAAACCGTTCCGCGCATCTTCAAGCGGATTCGCCCCGGGTTCCGCTACGACCGCAGCCTGTCGGTTCTGACGATGGCCCGCGAGCACGGGCTGGTCACCAAGAGCAACCTGATCCTGGGTATGGGTGAGACACCCGAGGAAGTCCGGTCGGCATTGCGGGACCTGCATCAGGCCGGCTGCGACATCGTGACCATCACCCAGTACCTTCGGCCCTCTCCGCGCCACCATCCGGTGGAGCGCTGGGTGCATCCGGACGAGTTCGTCGAGCATCAGGATTTCGCCACCGAACTCGGCTTCTCCGGAGTACTGGCCGGACCGCTGGTCCGCTCCTCCTACCGGGCGGGCAAGTTGTACGCACAGACGGTGGCATCCCGACCCACGGGAGCCCCGGCGAGCGCGGCATCGCACTCCGTATCCTGAAGCAATGGCGAAAAGGCGTAACCCGGCCGAGGCCAAGGCTGCCAAGGCCGAGGCGAAGGCAGCCCGTAAGGCGGCGGCCAAGCAGCGGCGCGGTCAGTTGTGGCAGGCATTCAAGATCCAGCGCAAAGAGGACAAACGCCTCCTGCCCTACATGATCGCCGCGTTCGTGGTGATCGTGGGCGCATCGGTGGCCGCCGGCATATACGCGGGCGGGTTCACGATGTACATGATGATCCCGCTCGGGGTAGTCCTGGGCGCGCTGGTGGCTTTCATCATCTTCGGCCGCCGCGCGCAGAAGTCGGTGTACCGCAAGGCCGAAGGGCAGACCGGTGCGGCTGCCTGGGCGCTGGACAACCTGCGCGGCAAATGGCGTGTCACCCCGGCTGTCGCCGCGACCGGGCACTTCGATGCCGTGCACCGGGTCATCGGACGCCCGGGAGTCATCTTCGTCGCCGAAGGATCACCGAACCGTCTGAAGCCGCTGCTGGCCCAGGAGAAGAAACGCACCGCGCGTCTGGTCGGCGACGCTCCGATCTACAGCATCATCATCGGCAACGGTGAGGGCGAGGTTCCGCTGTCCAAGCTGGAACGGCACTTGAACAAGCTACCGGCCAACATCACGGTCAAACAGATGGACTCCCTGGAGTCCCGGCTGGCCGCACTCGGCACCAAGGTCGGTCCCGCGGCGATGCCGAAGGGCCCGATGCCGACCAACGCGAAGATGCGCGGCGTGCAGCGCACCGTCCGTCGGCGCTGAACGCCTCGCATCGCCTCCGGACCCGCGTGTTACCGGCGAACGACCGCGGTCTTGGTCGCGAGGTCGTGCAGGCCGCGCAGGTCGGAGTCGGTGAACAACGCCGGGATCACCAGCGTGATCAGCAATTGACGCGCCAGCGCGCGCCCGGATCCGACGTGCTCGCGGTGATCGACCGACCTCACCTGCAACCCGAGCGCGAACTGGCCGGGGGTGAAGCCGAAAAGTCGGACCGACAGCACGCCGAGCACGAACCAGACGATGAGCTGCGTGGTCTGCAGGTTCGCGAAGCTGATCCACCCGAATGCCATCGCCAAGGCGGCCAGCCCGAGAGCGACCACCCAGTCGACGGCAAGGGCGGCGATGCGACGACCGAACCGGGCTATGGACCCGGCGCCGTCGGCGGGCAGTCCGAGCCGTTCGCCCGGATACTCGCTCGGCGCGGGAGTATCCGGCCCAGAAAGCCAGGATCGAAAACCGGAACCGGAACTGGGGGGCATGCAGCCAGGATAGGTGCCTGTGGAAGCGCCCCGACCCGGGACGTCACCGCACGCGTAACGTCTACGCAACATGCGCTTGACTGCCGTGCAACATCGTGTCCATACCGTCACCGGCGGGCTACCGAAAAAAGGAGAGCAATCTAGTGGCAGAACAGACGGCCGACGACATCATGAAGCTGATCAAGGACGGGAATGTCGAATACGTCGACATTCGCTTCTGCGATCTGCCCGGCGTCGTCCAGCACTTTTCGATCCCGGCGACGGCTTTCGACGAGAGCGTATTCGAGGACGGGCTCGCCTTCGACGGCTCCTCGGTGCGCGGCTTCCAGTCCATCCACGAGTCGGACATGATGCTGCTGCCGGATCCGGCGACTGCACGCATCGATCCGTTCCGGGCGGCCAAAACGCTCAACATGAACTTCTTCGTCCACGACCCGTTCACCCGTGAGGCGTACTCCCGCGACCCGCGCAACGTCGCCCGCAAGGCCGAGAACTACCTGGCCAGCACCGGTATCGCCGACACCTGCTACTTCGGCGCCGAAGCCGAGTTCTACATCTTCGACTCGGTGAGCTTCGATTCACGGATCAACGGCACCTTCTACGAGGTCGACTCGGAGTCGGGCTGGTGGAACACCGGTGAGCCGCTGGAAGCCGACGGCAGCCCCAACCGCGGCTACAAGGTGCGCCCCAAGGGCGGCTACTTCCCCGTCGCACCGTATGACCACTACGTCGACCTTCGCGACGAGATGTCGACCAACCTGATCAACGCCGGCTTCACGCTCGAGCGCGGCCACCACGAGGTCGGTACCGCCGGGCAGGCCGAGATCAACTACAAGTTCAACACGCTGCTGCACGCGGCCGACGATGTGCTGCTGTTCAAGTACATCATCAAGAACACCGCGTGGCAGAACGGCAAGACGGTCACGTTCATGCCCAAGCCGCTGTTCGGTGACAACGGATCGGGTATGCACGCCCACCAGTCGCTGTGGAAGGACGGCAAGCCGCTGTTCCACGACGAGTCGGGTTACGCCGGCCTGTCGGATCTGGCCCGCCATTACATCGGCGGCATCCTGCACCACGCGCCGTCGCTGCTGGCCTTCACCAATCCGACGGTGAACTCCTACAAGCGGCTGGTGCCCGGCTACGAGGCGCCGATCAACCTGGTCTACAGCCAGCGCAACCGTTCGGCGTGCGTGCGTATCCCGATCACCGGCAACAACCCGAAGGCCAAGCGCCTCGAGTTCCGTTGTCCCGACAGCTCGGGCAACCCGTACCTGGCCTTCGCGGCCATGCTGATGGCCGGCATCGACGGCATCAAGAAGAAGATCGAGCCGCTGGCCCCGGTGGACAAGGACCTCTACGAGCTGCCGCCCGAGGAGGCCGCCAACATCCCACAGGCCCCGACGTCGCTGGCGTCGGTGATCGACAAACTCGAAGAGGACCACGAGTACCTCACCGAGGGCGGTGTGTTCACCGAGGACCTGATCGAGACCTGGATCACCTACAAGCGGGAGAACGAGATCATGCCGATCCAGATCCGTCCTCATCCGTACGAGTTCTCGCTGTACTACGACGTTTAGTCGGCTCGCCGACGCGACGTTTAGTCGGCTCGCCGACGCGACGTTTAGTCGGCTCGCCGACGCGACGTTTAGTCGGCTCGCCGACGCGACCCTTTCTGCGCGAGCAGACGCTGAGGCCCCCAGAATCCCCTGATTCTGGGGGCTTTCGCGTCTGATCGGCAGGCTTCGGTGTCGCGGCACCGGGTGATCAAAGTGCCGGGGTGTTACCCACCTTTACCGAATTCGACATTTCGACTCTGCTCACGCTGGGTAACGTCGGCCTATGGTTCAAAGAATCGACGCGCGCCTGAGCGCCTTCTCGTCGCCGATGTTGAGCATCTTCCGCATCATGTTCGGCGTCCTGTTCGCCCTGCACGGCACCATGAAGTTGTTCGGCTGGCCACTCGGCGAAGCGGCCCCGGTAGGCGCCTGGCCGATGTGGTGGGCCGGGGTGATCGAGCTGGTCACCGGAGTCCTGATCACCATCGGGTTCTTCACCCGGATTGCCGCGATCATCGCCGCCGGCATGATGGCCGTCGCCTACTTCTGGCAGCACTGGGGCATCCTCGGCGGAGAACTCGGCAGTTTCTGGCCGTTCGCCAACGGCGGTAATGGCGGCGAACTCGCCATCCTGTTCTGCTTCGGCTTCCTGCTGCTGGCGACCACGGGGGCCGGCGCATGGTCGGTTGATCAGCGGGGACGCGCGTCGGCGATCACCAGCCGCTGACCGTCACTCGCCGGTTGTGCGCCCAGGGCGCAAATGCGGCGCCGGATTCAAGCGGTGGCTGCAACAAATGTGGACGGGTCTGAGAGTAGACGGTCGAGTTCTTCTGCGGGCGTGCGCCAGCCGTGGCGTTTGCGGGGACGGGAGTTGAGCTCGGCGGCGACTTGGTCGAGCCAGCCTGGACCGTAGAACGACAGGTCAGTGCTTTTGGGGAAGTATTGGCGTAGGAGGCCGTTGGTGTTTTCGTTGGTGCCGCGCTGCCAGGGGCTGTGGGGGTCGCAGAAGTAGATGGGCAGGCCGGTGGCCTGGGTGATCTGGGTGTGTAGGGCCATTTCCTTGCCCTGGTCCCAGGTCAACGAGCGGCGCAGGATCTCCGGGATCTCGGGGATTTTGGCACTCATCGCCTCGGCCAGGGTGGCTGCGGTGCGATCACCGGGCAGGTGCAGCAGCATGACAAACCCGGTGGTCCGTTCGACCATGGTGCCGATCGCTGAGGCTGAGGCGGTGCTACCCAGGATGAGGTCCCCTTCCCAGTGCCCGGGGATTGCGCGGTCATCAGCCTCGGCGGGACGCTCGCTGATATTGATCATGTCTTTGATTTGGCCGCGGCTCTCGTTGGTTTTGCGGCCCTGAGGTTTTCGGTGAGTTCGACCGGACCGAAGTGCCTGCTTGATCAGGCGTGCCAGTTCCCCACGGGGTTGAACATAGAGGGCTTGATAGATCGTCTCGTGGGACACCCACATCTCCGGATCGTCGGGGAAATCAAGGCGCAACCGGCCCGCAATCTGTTCTGGGCTGTCGCGCCGCTTCAAGCGTGTCACGACCTCGTCCAACAGCACAGAAGCAGTCTCGAGCTTGCGCTTCTTGGGCCGCTTAGTGTTAATGGCAGCGACGTCATGGCCCACGCCAGCCCGGTACCCGCTGGGGGTGGCTCCACGGGCACATTCGCGGTAGATCGTCGACCGGTCCCGGCCCAACGCGTCAGCGGCTTGAGCTACCGTCGCCCCGGCGGCCAGCAGCCGCTCCAGGCGCCACCGCTGGTCAAACGTCAGCCGGCCGCGCCGACGTAGGCTATCGAGGTCTCGGGCGGCATCGGCGTCGTCGTTGGCAGCGACAGGGGTCAGGGGCACATAACCAGCCTGAGCGACCCAGCGTCGTGCCTGATTCTCCGACACGCCCGCAGCCACCGCCGCGGCCACGACGGTGGCCCCGTCATGCATCGCCGCCCAAAACGCCGCTCGCACCGCGGGCGAGTACCGAGTGCCACAGTGCCGCGGATCGGGCTTGTAACCAGCCTCCCTCGCCCACCTACGGCCGGTCGCACCACAAACGCCAGCCACTGTTGCCGCTGCCGTCGGCGCCAATCCCGACCTCAACGCCACATCGAAGCTCTCACGCACCGAGTCCGGAACGCCTTTGCCACCGAGATGACTCCACCCCATCGAACAACACCCCTCAACAATCAGGTGTTGCAACGACCGATTGAGTCTGAGGGCCTGATCTTCGCCCTGCGTGCACACTCGACGGCGAAATCAGCGACTCAAACGGCGTCGCGCGCCCAAGCCGGCTTGATGAACACCCCTTCGGCCTCAACCGTCGCGCCCTCGGCGTCGATCAGGTAGCCCCGGGCGAACGTCTTCACACCTTCGGAACGTTCGACGAACGCCTCGGCGCGCAGCGGCCCCAGTGGGGTGCCACGCAGATACCGAAGGCTGATGGTGCCGGTGAACTTGGGCTGCAGCAGACCTTCACTGGCGACCTCGCCGAGAATATGGTCGAGCACCAGCGCGCAGATCCCGCCGTGCACCCACCCTGGTGGACCCTCGTAGGCCGGCCCCAGCGTGAACTCGCTCCAACAGCTGCCGTCGGGCTCGTGCTCGATGATCATCGGCGGTGCGATCGCATTGCGCAGCCCGACAGCGGGATTGGCCCACGCCACCGGGCGGCCGGTGTCGGCATGCCGCAACGTCGAGCGCCCGTCGCGCTGACGACGCTGCAACAGAGCCGTCGCCTGCTGCAGATGCGTCAACGCCTCCTGCACGGTCTGGTCATCGACCTCGGTGTGGATACCCACGTCGATCAGTGTGCGCAGCGCATCAGTCAACGGCTCGTAGGAACTACGCAACCGCTCGTAATCCGCAGCACTGATCACATCGAACGAGAACTCCATTTACCCTCCGGGTCTCATGGTCGGCTCAGCCTCCGTGTCTCATGGTCGGCTCAGCCTCCGTGTCTCATGGTCGGCTCAGCCTCCGAAAACCTTGCGCACCACGGCCTTCGCGCGGCGCGTCACACGCAGATAGTTGTCCAGGAACTCGCCGCCGTCGCCGTCGGTCCAACCGGCGGCCACAGCAACCGCGTTGAGCAGCCGGCCCGGTCCCGGCAGCTGGTCGGTCGGTTTACCCCGGACCAACACCAACGCGTTTCGTGCCTTCGTCGCGGTCAGCCAGGCGTCGCGCAGCAACTCGACGTCGCCCTCGGCGATCAGCTCAGCGGCCCCGATCGCGTTCAACGACTCCAGTGTCGAGGTGTTGTGCAGGGCCGGAATCCGGTGCGCGAACCGCAGTTGCAGCAACTGCACCGTCCACTCGATGTCGGCCAGTCCTCCGCGTCCGAGCTTGGTGTGGGTATTCGGATCCGCACCGCGCGGCAACCGCTCGGCGTCCACGCGGGCCTTGATGCGGCGGATCTCCTGTACCGCCTCGGCCGACACGCCGCCGGCCGGGTACCGGGTCTTGTCCACCATCAACAGGAACCGTTCGCCCAGCGACAGATCGCCGGCCACCCGATGCGCCCGCAGCAGCGCCTGGATCTCCCACGGCTGCGCCCACTGCGCGTAGTACGCCTCATACGAGGCCAGAGTGCGTACCAGTGGCCCGCTTCGGCCTTCCGGGCGCAGATCGGCGTCGACCTCCAACGGCGGGTCGGCACTTGGCGTCCCCAGCCGCGAGCGCACCTGCTCGGCCACCGTGGTCGCCCACTTGACCGCCACCGACTCCTCGACGCCCTCGGCGGGCTCGCAGACGAACATCACGTCGGCATCGGACCCGTATCCGAGTTCACCACCGCCGAGCCGCCCCATCCCGATGACCGAAAGCCGCGCCGGCGGCCCCTGTGCCGGAGTGTTAGCCCGGGTCACCGCATCCAGCGCCGCCTGCAGCACGGCCACCCACACCGAGGTCAGCTGCCGGCAGACGTCGGTGACGTCGAGCATGCCCAGGAGATCGGCCGATGCGATGCGCGCCAGCTCCCGTCGGCGCAGCGACCGCGCGGCCGCAATCGCCCGTAACGGATCCGAATGCCGCGCCGCCGACGCGACCAGCGAGCGCGCCGCGGCCTCGGTGTCGACGTCACACAGCTTCGGACCGTTCGGACCGTCGGCGTACAACTGGATGACCTCGGGGGCGCGCATCAACAGGTCCGGAATGTAGGCCGAGGTGCCGAGCACGTGCATCAAGCGTTTGGCGACGGCGCCTTCGTCTCGCAGCGTCCCGAGGAACCAACGCTGGTCGGCCATCTCGTCGCTGAGCCGTCGGTAGTTCAGCAAGCCCGCATCCGGGTCCGGTGTATCGGACAACCAATCCAGCAGCGTCGGCAGCAGCACCTGCTGAACCCGCCCACGTCGGCTGCCGCCCCCGGTGAGCGCGCGCAGGTGGGTCAGTGCGCTCTGCGGGCCCTCGTAGCCCAGCGCGGCAAGCTGCCGTTCGGCCGCTTGGGTGTTCATCCCCTTGCCAAACCCCAGCTGGTCGAGGCCCACCGACTCCAGCAGCGGCTGATAGAACAGCTTGGCGTGTAACCGGGACACCCGGTGGTTCTGCCTCCGGAGCTCCTCGCGCAGCACTCCCAGCGCGTCGTGTCGGCCGTCCGGCCGCATGTGGGCAGCCCGCGCCAACCACCGCATCGCTTCCACGTCGTCGGCCTCGGGCAGCAGATGGGTGCGCTTGAGCCGCTGCAACTGCAACCGGTGTTCGAGCAACCGCAGAAACTCATACGACGCAGTCATGTTCGCTGCGTCGTCGCGGCCGACGTAACCGCCGTCGCCCAGCGCGGCCAGTGCGTTGACCGTCGAGGCCACGTGCAGCGAGTCGTCGTTGCGACCGTGGACCAATTGCAGTAGCTGCACCGCGAACTCGACGTCGCGCAGTCCACCGGTGCCCAGCTTGAGCTCCCGCGAGCGCACGTCGGGGGCTAACAACTCCTCGACCCGACGGCGCATGGCCTGCACCTCGGAAACGAAATCCTCACGCTCGCAGGCGGTCCAGACCATCGGCATCAGTGCGTCGATGTAGCGGGCACCCAGTTCTGGGTCCCCGGCCGCGGGTCGCGCTTTCATCAGCGCCTGGAACTCCCAGGTCTTGGCCCACCGTTCGTAATAGGCCACGTGCGACTCGAGCGTGCGCACCAACTGTCCGCGCTTGCCTTCCGGGCGCAGCGCAGCATCGACTTCGAAGAATGCATCGGCGCAGAGCCGCATCATCTCGCCGGCGATTCGGGTCGCGGTGGCCAGGCTGCTGTGCGCGCCGTCGTCGGCGACGAAGATGACATCGACGTCGCTGACGTAGTTCAGTTCCTGTGCCCCGCACTTGCCCATCGCGATGACGGCCAACGCCGGTGGCTGGGTGTCCTGGCCACACACCGACCGCGATGCCACCTTCAGGGCTGCGCCCAGCGCGGCATCGGCCAGGTCGGCCAGGTGTTCGCCCACCACGGTGAACGGCAGCACCGGCTCGTTCTCCACCGTGGAGGCCACATCGAGTGCGGCCAGCACCAACAGCCGGTCGCGGTAGAGCGTGCGCAAGGCGGGCGCCGCGGCTGCGCCGTCCTTACCGTTGTCGACCTGCTCGTCGAACATGGCGATCAAGGCGGTGCGGTCGGGCAGACCGACGCGGCCCTCCAGCAGGCGCCACGAGTGCGGGTTGGCGATCAGGTGGTCCCCCAACGCCAACGAGGACCCCAGCACCGCGAACAGACGACCCCGCAGACTGCGGTCGGTCAGCAGTGCCTTGTCGAGTTCAACCCATCCCGCGTCCAGGGCTTCGCGCAGCCGTACCAGCGCCAGTAGCGCGGTGTCGGCGTCGGGCGCGCGCGACAACGACCACAGCAACTCGACGTGGGCATCGGTGTTCCACCCCAACTGGTCGAGATCGGCCTGCGCTTTCTCGTGCACCAGCCCGAGCCGACCGACGCCGGGAAGCTTGGGGCGCTGGGTCGAGGGTCTGGACACGCCTAGGAATTTACGGCAGCGGTCGGCACACCTAGAGAGACAGGTAGTTCTTCAGCTCGAACGGTGTGACGTGGCTGCGGTAGTTCTCCCACTCGGCGCGCTTGTTGCGCAGGAAGAAGTCGAAGACGTGCTCACCGAGCGCCTCGGCCACCAACTCCGAATCTTCCATCTCCGTCAGCGCCACCCCCAGGCTGCCGGGCAGCTCCTTGTAGCCCATGGCGCGGCGCTCTTCGGGGGTCAAGCTCCACACATTGTCTTCGGCCTCAGGCGCGAGCACATAGTTCTTCTCGATGCCGCGCAGCCCGGCGGCCAGCAGCACGGCGAACGTCAGGTACGGGTTGCAGGCCGAATCCGGGCTGCGCACCTCGACCCGTCGCGAGGACACCTTGTGCGGGGTGTACATCGGCACGCGCACCAGCGCCGAGCGGTTCGCCGCACCCCAGGATGCCGCGGTCGGCGCCTCGCCGCCGTGCACCAGCCGCTTGTAGGAGTTCACCCACTGGTTGGTCACGGCGCTGATCTCGTTGGCGTGTTCGAGAATGCCTGCGATGAACGATTTTCCGACCCCCGACAGCTGCAGCGGGTCGTCCGGGCTGTGGAATGCGTTGGATTCACCCTCGAACAGGCTCATGTGGGTGTGCATGGCCGAACCCGGGTGCTCGGCGAACGGCTTGGGCATGAACGACGCGCGCACCCCATCGCCGAGAGCCACTTCCTTGACCACATATCGGAACGTCATCACGTTGTCGGCCATCGATAGCGCGTCGGCGTAACGCAGGTCGATCTCCTGCTGGCCGGGCGCGCCCTCGTGGTGACTGAACTCCACCGAGATGCCCATCTGCTCGAGGGCGTCGATGGCGTGGCGGCGGAAGTTCGGCGCCGAATCGTGCACCGCCTGGTCGAAGTAGCCGCCGTTGTCTGCGGGCACCGGTGGAGTGCCGTCGTCGGGGCCGGGCTTGAGCAGGAAGAACTCGATCTCGGGGTGGACGTAGCAGGTGAAGCCCAGGTCGCTGGCCCGGGCCAGCTGCCGGCGCAGCACGTGCCGTGAGTCCGCCCACGACGGCGAACCGTCGGGCATCGTGATGTCGCAGAACATCCGCGCCGAGTGGTGCTTACCGGAGCCGTCGGCCCACGGCAGTATCTGGAACGTGGACGGATCGGGCCGGGCCACCATGTCGGCTTCCGACACCCGGGCGAAGCCCTCGATGGCAGAGCCGTCGAACCCGATGCCCTCTTCGAAGGCCCCTTCGAGCTCGGCCGGGGCGATCGCGACCGACTTGAGGTATCCCAGCACGTCGGTGAACCACAACCGGACGAAGCGAATGTCGCGCTCCTCCAGCGTTCGCAGCACGAATTCCTTCTGCCGATCCATGAGCGAAGCGTAGGTTCCGCCTGTTAATTCTGTGTTACACCGCTGCTAGCACTGCAATCCGGGTGCCGGTTGCTGCAAGTCCATCAGGAAGTCGACCACCGCGGTGTCGACACAGGCGTCGCCGTTGAAGACCACGGTGTGTTGCGAGCCGTCGAAGGTGATCAGGTTGGCGCCCAGCTGGCGGGCCAGGTCCACCCCGGACTGGTATGGGGTCGCCGGGTCACCGGTGGTGGATACCACCACGACCTTTCCCGGCCCGGGGGAGCTCGCTTCACCCACGATCGGCGTCGGCGGCACCGGCCACAGCGCACACACGTCGCGCGGCGCGTAGCCGGTGAATTCCCCGTACGACAGGAACGGTGCCGCCAGCCGTACCTGACGGTCGAAGTCAGCCCACACCGCGGGATCTTTCGGGAACGTCGCGTCGACGCAGCGGATCGCGGTGAACGCGTCCTGCCTGTTCTTGTACCGCCCGTTGCGGTCACGCTGCTGGTAATCATCGGCCAGCAGCAGCAGGTCTGTCGGGTCGGTGCCACGCTGCAGACCCAACAGCCCGCTGGTCAGATACGTCCAGTACCGCGGCGAGTACAGCGCGCTGGCCGTACCGGTCAGTGCGTCCTGATAACCCAGTCCGCGCGGGTCGGGCGTGGCTGCCGGCCGGTCCACCAGCGGGTCGACGAGCTGGTGGTAGCGATCGACAAAGCTCCCCGGGTCGGTGCCCAGCGGGCAGCCCGTCGACTGCGCGCAGTCGGTGGCGTAGCGGTCGAACGCCTGCTGGAACCCGGCCTGCTGCCGCAGGCTCTTGGCCAGCGGGTCCATCGCCGGGTCGACGGCGCCGTCGAGCACCATGGCCCGGATCCGATCCGGATAGCGTGCTGCGTAGACCGCGCCGAGCTGGGTGCCGTAGGAGAATCCGAGGTAGTTGATCTGCTCGTCGCCGAGCGCGGCGCGCACCACGTCCATGTCCTGCGCCGCTGCCGCGGTTCCGACGTTGGCCAGGAACTCCGCGCCCATCCGGTCCAGACAGGACTCGGCGAACGCGGTCAGCACACGCTCGATCTGCGCCACCCCGGCCGGGCTGTAGTCGGCCATCGGCTGGGCCCGGAACGCGTCGAATTCGGCGTCGGTGCGGCACCGCAGCGCAGGGGTGGAATGCCCGACCCCGCGCGGGTCGATACCGACCAGGTCGAAGCGCTCGAGCAGTTCGGTGTCCGCCAGCGCCGCACCCATGCCGGCGACGGTGTCGACGGCCGACGCCCCGGGTCCGCCCGGGTTGACCACGAGCGCACCGATCCGATCACCCCGGGCCGGGATTCTGATGACAGCGATTTGCGCTTGTGCGCCTTGCGGTTTGGCGTAGTCGACGGGAACGGCCACGGTTGCACACTCGGCGGTGGGCAGACGGGAGACGTCGCCGAGGAACTCAGCGCATGATTGCCACACCGGTTGCGGCGACGCCGACGCTGTCGGACTGAGCACCGCCGCGAAAAGGGCAAGCACCACCAACAACGATCCGGCGCGAAGCATGGCTGCCATGGTTGCATGCCGCGACGCCGCGGGTCTGCCCCTGGGACGCAACGGTGACCCGGCCGTTACCGTGGCACGGTCGCGTCGGTCAGCAGCGGGTGCCGGCCGGCGGCAGTTCCAGGTCCACCAGGTAGCGCGTGGCGATGTCATCGACACACTTGTCACCCTGCAGCGACACGGTGTGCTGGGTGCCTTCGTAGGTCAGCAGCGTGCCGCCGAGCTGGCGGGCCAGATCGACGCCGGCCTGATATGGCGTGGCCGGGTCGTTGGTGGTGGAGATCACCAGGACCGGGGCCAGTCCGTTGACCTTGATCTCTCGCTGGTCGGTGGTGCGCGGGACCGGCCACATCGCGCACGCCGACATCGGGGCGTAGCCGGTGAACTCGCCGTAACTCATGAACGGCGCCGCGTCACGGGTGCGACGGTCCAACTCGACCAGGGTCGCCCGGTCGGTAATCGCCGGCTTGTCGACGCAGTTGACCGCCACCCGCGCGTCGGTTTTGTTGGCGTAGTGGCCTTCCCGGTCGCGGCCCATGTACAGATCGGCCAGTGCCAGCATGGTGTCGCCACGGCCGTCGCGGAGTTCGGTCAGCCCCACGGTGAGATGTCGCCACAGCGTGGGCGAGTACAGCGGCAGGATGGTGCCCACGACCGCGTCGTTGTAACTGAGGCCGCGCGGATCGCTCGTCTGTGCCGGCTCGTCGACCAGAGGCCACACCAGCGAGTGATACTCGTCGACAGCCTTGGCCGGGTCGGTTCCCAGCGGACAGTCGGCGCTCTTGGCGCAGTCGGCGGCATAGTCGTCGAACGCCTGCTGGAACGCCGCTGCCTGCCGGACGTCGGCTTCGAGCGGGTCGGCGTTCGGGTCGATGGCGCCGTCGAGGATCATCGCGCGCACGTTCTGCGGATAGGCCTCGGCGTAGCCGGCGCCGATTCGAGTGCCGTAGGAGTAGCCGACGTAGGTGAGCTTCTCGTCACCGAGCGCGACCCGCATCGCATCGAGATCCTTGACCACACTGGCGGTTCCGACGTTGGCCAGGAATTCCTTGCCCATCTTCTCGACGCAGCGGTCGATGAATTCCTTGGCCTTCTGCTCCATGTGGGCCACCCCATCGGGGGTGTACTCCACCACATTGTCAGCGCGCAGCCGGTCGTTGTCGGCGTCGCTGTTGCACCACACCGCCGGCGCCGACCGTGCCACGCCACGCGGATCAAAGCCGACCAGGTCGAAACGCTCGCGCAGTTCCTCGGGCAGGCTCGCCAGGATGCCCACTGCCGCGTCGACACCGGATTCGCCGGGTCCACCCGGGTTGACCAGAAGCGAGCCGATCTTCTCACCGGTGGCCGGGAAACGGATCATCGCCAGCTGAGCCACGTCACCGTCTGGGTCCTCGGGGTTGTCCCAGTTGACCGGCACCGACAACATGGCGCACTCCGCGCCCAGCGGGATCGGGATCTGGTCGGCCGGCCCGCCGGTCGGCTCGCACAGATCCCACTGCAGCGGCGACCCGGGCGGGGGCACCGCGATCACCGCCGCGCCCTGCACCACGTTGCTGCAGCCGGTGACCAGAGTCACCGCCGCAGCGAGGGCCAGGCCGCTGCGCGCGGCCCCGGTCTTGAGGCTCATGGCTCAACATGCTGCCATGTCGGCGCATCGGCGCTGGCAAGGCGTGTATTACCGGCAGCAGGTCTAGCGTGTCGCATCCACCAGTTCGGCCAGCGCGGGCGCGAAATTGTCGGCCAAGCTCCACAGGTCGGGCAGCAGTTCGGGACACGAGACGATCCCGAGGTCGAGTTTGCCGTTGAGCGACATCACCGTCATGTTCAGACCGCTGCCGTGGAAGATCGGCCCCAGCGGGTACATCGCTTTGACCTCGCAGCCCAACATGTACAACGGCATCTGCGGTCCGGGCACGTTGGAGACCACCAGGTTGTGCACCGGCCGCGCACCGCCGAGCCGGCTGCTGGCGTACACCCGCATCGCGACGCCGAACACCGCGGGCGCTGCGAACTGGCTCCAGTCCTGCAGCAGGGTCGCCCCGATGGCCGAACTATGCTGTTTGGCAACAGAATTGGCGGCCGCTATGGCCGTGAGGCGTTCTGCCGGATCCTCGATGTTGGTCTCCAGCCGGGAAAACATCCCGGACACCTGATTGCGTCCGGGACGGTCGGAGCGCTCGTGCACCGACACCGGGACCATCGCCACCAGCGAGTTGGCCGGCAATTCGCCGCGCTCGGAGAGGAACTTGCGCAGGCCGCCGGACACCACCGCCATCACGACGTCGTTGACCTTGGCCCCGAAGTGGTTCTTGACCGTCTTGACGTCCTCAAGGTCGAGTTGGGCGAAGGCGACATTGCGGTGGCTGGTGACGTTGGCGTTGAACGCGGTCTTGGGTGCGCTGAACGGCGAGGCCATGGTCAGCCCATTGCGCGCCCGTCGGATCGTGTCGACCACCGTCGACACCGTGGCCGGCACCACGTTGGCCAGCCGCAGCGGGCGGGCGGCGAACCGCACCGCCCCGCTCAGCGCGATCTCCAGGCCGCTGGCATCGCCGGGTCCGTCGACCGGTTCCGGCGGCGGGGCGTCGGGCTCGGTGGAACACAGCTTCGACAGCAGATTGGCCCCGGTGACGCCGTCGACGCTGGCGTGGTGCACCTTTGTCATCACCGCGATCCGATCGCCCTGCCGGGCCTGCGGACCGCAGCCGAGATTCTCGATGACCCACATCTCCCACAGCGGCCGCGAGCGGTCCAGCGGTAGTGACGCGATATGGCCGCAGATTTCGGACAGTTCCACTCGCCCACCCGGCGCGGGCAGGCCGATCCGGTGCAGATGCCGGTCGACGTCGAAGTCCTTGTCCTCCACCCACACTGGATGGTCGAGGTTGAAACGGTTGTCCACCAGCTTTTCTCGGAACTCCGGCATCGCCTTGATGCGCTGGGTGAGCCCGTCGCGCAACCGGGCGAAGGTGTATCCCCCGGGCATCGTGGAGGTGTCGAGTTCCAGGATCGAGCACACGTGCAGAGGCTGCGCCGCGGTTTCGAGATAGAGAAAGCTGGCGTCGAGCCCGCTGAGCCGTTGCATGCCGCCGATCGTATTCTGCGCGGGAACAGGTGTGAGCAAATCCACTCAACACGGCTTTCACCCGGCGGCGCCGCGGTGGCAGACTGGTGGACTGTCAGCGAACCCGGGGACCCACAGTGGCCACGAGGATTCGAACGACCGACCCGATGAGGGGACAACGATGTCCGAGCACACCGTCTATGGAGCCGCTTCGACGCCCAAGCCGCGCGTCAAGGTGCGCACCCACCATTTGCACAAGTGGAAAGCAGAGGGCCACAAGTGGGCCATGCTGACCGCCTACGACTACTCCTCGGCCGCGATCTTCGACGACGCGCAGATCCCGGTGTTGCTGGTCGGCGACTCCGCGGCCAACGTCGTCTACGGCTACGACACCACCGTGCCGGTCACCGTCGACGAGCTCATCCCGCTGGTCCGCGGCGTGGTCCGGGGCGCCCCGCACGCACTCGTGGTCGCCGATCTGCCGTTCGGCAGCTATGAGGGTGGCTCGGCCCAGGCGCTGGCCACCGCGACTCGGTTTCTCAAGGAAGCCGGCGCGCACGCGGTGAAGCTCGAAGGCGGTGAACGCGTCGCCGATCAGATCGCGACGCTCAGCGCGGCCGGCATCCCGGTGATGGCGCACATCGGCTTCACCCCGCAGAGCGTCAACGGTCTCGGTGGTTTCCGGGTGCAGGGCCGCGGCGACGCCGCCGAGCAGACCATCCACGACGCGATCGCCGTGCAGGAAGCGGGTGCGTTCGCGGTGGTGATGGAGATGGTGCCCGCCGAACTGGCCACCCAGATCACCGGCAAGCTGACGATCCCGACCGTAGGGATCGGGGCGGGCCCCAACTGCGACGCACAGGTGCTGGTGTGGCAGGACATGGCCGGTCTGACCAACGGCAAGACCGCGAAGTTCGTCAAGCGCTTCGGCGCGGTCGGTGACGAACTGCGCCGCGCGGCCGTGCAGTACGCCGACGAGGTCGCCAGCGGTGCGTTCCCGGCCGAGGAGCACTCCTTTTAGGTTTTAGGCAAACGCCGCGGGCCGCTTGGCCAGGAAAGCGTCGACCCCTTCGCGTCCATCGGCGGACTCGGCGCGCTGCGCGATGAGCCGGGATTCGAGCTCCATCTGCTGTTCGAGGCCGTTGCCGTAGGTGTCCAGCAGCAGCGTCTTGACCCCGCCGTTGGATCCGGCGCAGGTGGCGGCCATCTGCTCGGCGAGTTCGTCGGTGCGCGCGCTGAGCGCGTCGGCGGCGACCACCTCGGTAACCAGGCCCCAGTCGGCGGCGTCCTGCGCGGACAGGGTGCGGTTGGTCAGCATCAGCTGCTTGGTCTTGGCGATGCCGATCAGCCGCGGCAGATAGTACGAGGCGCTGCCGTCGGGGCTCAGCCCGACCCTGGTGTAGGCCATCGTGAAGGACGCCGATTCGGCGGCCAGCACCAGGTCGGCGGTGACCGCCAGCGAGAACCCCGCCCCGGCGGCGGTCCCGTTGACCGCGGTGATCACGACGGCGTCCATCCGGGCGAACGACGAGATCGCCCGGTGCAGGTCATCGGCGACTCCCTTGACGTGGGCGCCGCGACTCTCGGCCGATGCGAAATCCTTCAGATCGCCGCCGGCGCAGAAGAACCGCCCCGCGCCGGTGATCACCACCACCTTGGTGGCCGGGCTGTCGCAGCGGGCCGCCGCCGCAGCCAGTTCCCGAGTCATCGTGGCGTTCATGCCGTTCGCGGCCTCGGGCCGGTTCAGCGTGATCCGGACGATCGCGCCGGTCTTCTCGAAGCTCAGGGTCTGGTAGTCGCTCACAGAGCGACCCTATTACAGCGTGCCGTCCAGATATCTGGCCCGGCAGGCCCGACGTGCGAGCTTGCCGCTGGTGGTGCGTGGAATGGTTCCTGCGGCAACCAGTTTGACCTCGGCGATGGGCAACGCGTGCTTTCGCGACACCGCCGCCCGAATCGCCTCGACGACGGGCCCGGCCTCGACACGGCCGGCCCCGGCCGCCCGTTCGGCGACGATGACCAGCGCCTCGCCGGTGGCGCCGGGCGCCGAGAATGCCGCCACGAAGCCGGTCCGCACGGCCGCGGAGGCCTGCGCGACGGTCGCCTCGATGTCCTGCGGGTAGTGGTTGCGTCCGTCGACGATCACCATGTCCTTGATGCGGCCGGTGATGTGCAGTTGACCGTCGATGTACACACCGAGGTCGCCGGTGCGTAACCAGTGCGCGCCTTCTGCGCACCCCTGCGCGTGGCTGCCCGCCGGTAGCCGCGTCTGCAGTTTGTTGACGAAGGTGAGCTCGGTTTCGTGGCGGCGTCCCCAGTAGCCGGATCCGATGTTGTCGCCGTGCAACCAGATCTCCCCGACCCGGCCGTCGGGAAGCTCGGCCTCGGTGTCGGGTTCGACGATGACCGCCCACTGGCTGCGCGCGACGTGACCGCAGGACACCTGAGCCACCGCGTCGGGATGGTCGGCCTCGACGCGCACGGCCCGCCCGGCATTGAGTTCGTGGCGGTCCAGGTGCACCGCTGTCGGCGCGGTATCGGCTGCGGTGGTGGACACGAACAGCGTCGCCTCGGCCATCCCGTAGGACGGCTTGATCGCGGTGGACCGCAGTCCATACGGCGCGAACGCATCGATGAACTTCTCGACTGACGCCATGCTGACCGGTTCTGAACCGTTGATCAGGCCGGCGACGTTGCTCAGGTCGAGGTGCTCACCTGCCGGCGGCCGGCCCCGCGAGGCGGCCAGTTCGAAGGCGAAGTTGGGCGCTGCGGCGAACATCGGCTTGTCGGTGGCGCCGAGCTCGCGGATCCACCGGTACGGGCGACGGACGAACGCCACCGGAGACATCAGGGTGATCTGCCCACCCGTCAGCGCCGGGAACATGATCATCAGCAGGCCCATGTCGTGGAACAACGGCAGCCAGCTGACGCTGCGGATGTCCCAGTCCAAGCCCACCGACATGATCATCTGCACGACGTTCGTGCAGGCCGACCGGTGGGTGATCTGCACACCCGCCGGGGTTCGGGTGGATCCCGAGGTGTACTGCAGGTAGGCGATTGCATCGGTGTCGAGCGGGACCGGATGAAAGCCGGCGCCGACGGAGTCGGGGACCGCGTCGACGGCGATCATGCGGGGCCGGCGATCCCGGGGCAGCGTGCGCAGGAACTCGCCGACGGCCTTCGCCGCGGAGGTGGTCGTCAGCACCACCGTCGGGAGTGCATCCCGCAGTACCGCTTCGAGCCGCTCGGCGTGCCCGGGCAGTTCCGGGGCGAACAGCGGCACCGCGATGGTTCCGGCATGGATTGCGGCGAAGAACGCCACCACGTAGTCGACGCCTTGGGGCGCCAGAATCGCCACGCGGTCACCGGCGCGGGTGAGGTGCTGTAGCCGACCTCCGATGGCGCGAAGCCGCGTCCCCAGCGCCGACCAGGTCAGGTCCACGGAGCGGTCGTGGTCGAAATCGAGATAACGGTAGGCCGGTTGATCACCGAACAACTCGACGTTGCGGTCGAGGAACGAGGTCAGTGTGACGCCCGCCGGGATCGCGATATCGCCATGGCGGTCGAGGTAATCCTCAAGCCTCATCTCTGGACTCATAAGAGCATTCTAAGAGCGGCCTTTACGAAATGCCGGTAAGGGGCGGCTCTCGGCAGCGGCGAGTCCTGTTTCGTGGGTTCGCATTCACCCCGCTATGGCAGGCTGGTGATCTTTCCGCCCGCGCGACACGAAGGTGACCATGGCCCCCGATCCGACCAAAACGTCCAGGTACATCGAGACGGAACGCAAGTTCGAGGTCGTCGAGAACACCGTGGCACCCTCATTCGCCGGTCTGTCGGCGGTGGCGCGGGTCGAGCGATCGCTGTCACAGTCACTCGACGCTGTCTACTTCGACACACCCGCCCGAGATCTGTCCCGGCACCGGATCACGTTGCGCCGCCGCACCGGCGGGACCGACGCCGGCTGGCACGTCAAGCTGCCGGCCGGCCCGGACAGTCGCACCGAGGTGCGTGCACCACTGGAAGACGATTCCGATGAGGCTGCCGACCGGGACCACACCCCCATCGTCCCGGAAGGTATCCGCGATGTTGTGCTGGCGATCGTGCGGGACAAGACGCTGACGCCGGTGGCGCGTATCAGCACCGTGCGCACCGTGGAGACGCTTTACGGTATCGACGGTGCTCAGCTTGCAGAGTTCTGCGACGACGAGGTCAGTGCCAGCGCCGAGGGCGGCGAGGAGGTGCGCTGGCGCGAATGGGAACTGGAACTGGCGCCGGGCGCGGACCCGGACCTGTTCGACCGCTTGACCAATCGTCTCGTCGACGCCGGGGCACAGCCGGCAGGCCATGGCTCCAAGCTGGCCCGGGTGCTTTCGGCCGAACCAGCTGCCGAGCAAACCCCCGCCCCCGCCGATCCCTTGCATCGGGCCATCGCCGGTCACGTGACCGAGTTGCTGGAATGGGACCGCGCCGTGCGTGCCGACGTCGAGGACTCCGTCCACCAGATGCGGGTGACCGTCCGCAAGATTCGCAGCCTGCTGCAGTCGTCGGAGGGCAGTTTCGGCATCACCGATGACGACTGGGTGCTCGACGAACTGCGTGAGCTCGGCGCGGTGCTCGGGATCGCCCGCGACGCCGAAGTGCTCGCCGAGCGTTATCAACGCGCCCTTGACGCACTTCCGGCCGACGAGGTGCGCGGTCCCATCCACGCGCGCCTGGTCGAAGGAGCGCAGAAGCGATACCTGACCGGCTGGAAACGGTCGCTCACGGCCATGCGTTCACCGCGTTACTTCCGACTGCTCGACGCACTCGAGGCGCTGGCGGTCACCGAACCTGGGTCGGTCGGCCCACAAGCCGGAAAGACCGAAGATCAGGTCGAGTCGGCCTATCGCCGGGTCCGCAAGGCCGTCAAAGCGGCTCGGGCAGCGGCCGAAGGCGCCGAGGTCGACGGGCCCGAGGCCGACGAGGCCCTGCACCGAATCCGCAAGCGCGCCAAACGTCTGCGCTACACCGCGGCGGCCACCGACAGCACCAAGGTCGCCGACCGCGCCAAGACCGTCCAGTCGCTGCTCGGCGATCACCAGGACAGCGTGGTCAGCCGCGCCCACTTGATTCGACAAGCCGAGTTGGCCCACGCCGCCGGCGAGGACACGTTCACCTACGGCCTGCTCTATCAACAGGAACGCGACTTGGCGCACCGCTGCGAAGACCAGCTCGACGCCGCCCTGAAGGGTCTCGACAAGGCGGTCGCCAAAGCCACGAAGGGCGGATGAGCCGGCCTGTAAGCCGGATTCTGTTCCTCGTCACCATGTCTGGTGACAAGGCGGCGACCATCCATCTGGGCACACCGTCGCCGGGTGCCTCGAGCGGCCTACCCGCAGGCTCGGGCGAGCAGCCCTCGAGCGCCTGCGCTGCCGCGCCCTCCACGCGGCATTCTTGGCCTTGCTTCGGGTGGGGTTTACCAAGCCGTTCCGGTCACCCGGAACGCTGGTGCGCTCTTACCGCACCGTTTCACCCTTACCTCCGCGACGGCCATAAGGCCGAGGCGGAGGCGGTCTGTTTTCTGTGGCACTTTCCCGCGAGTCACCTCGGATTGCCGTTAGCAATCACCCTGCTCTGTGAAGTCCGGACTTTCCTCGAACCAGTGACGGCCTTTATCCCCCATCCGGCCAGTCCATGGTCCGCGGCCGCCCGGCCAGCTCATCCGCGTTAACAAGGTAGCCGGTCAAGGTTGATTTCGGGTAACGAATGCGACGCTCTCAGCGGCGCCGCAGCACGATCAGGTTGTCCAGCAGCACCGCCGGCTCGCCGTCGGGTGCCACGGCGGCGCGTTCGACCGCCCCGGCGTGCACCCGCTGCCATTGCGCGTCATCACCCACCGCGGCGAGCGTCTCGTCGACGGTCGGAAAGACATGGTCGTGCACGTGCCGGGCCCACGGCGGAGCGGCGCCGTGGTCGACGATCAGCAGCGTGCCGCCCGGGCCCACCGCAGCCGCGGCGGCACCGAAGATCCGCTGGCGGTCCAGGTGCACCGGGGATTGCAGAAACTGCGCTGACACGAGATCGAACAGGCCCTGCGGCATGGCCTCGGACAGATTCGCCTGCCGGAACTCGATGCGCTCGGCGACTCCCCGTGCGGCAGCCTGGGCGCCGGCACGTTGCAGCGCCGTGTCGGAGATGTCGACTCCGAGTACCTGCCAGCCGTGTTCGGCCAGCCAGATCGAGTCGGCGCCCTCGCCGCATCCGAGGTCGAGCGCCCGTCCGGGCGGCAACGGTTGCGCGACGTCGGCGAGCCACCGGTTGACCCGGCCGCTCCACCTTTGGGCGCGCTCGCCGTACAGGTTCTCCCAGTGTTGCTTGACGTTGACGACTGTCATCGTGTCTCCTCCATCAGGCTGCGGACCACGGATGCAGCCGCACCCGAGCCCGCGGCGATCGCAGCTGCCACTTGCGGCTGCTGTGCGCACACATCCCCGGCGGCGAACACTCCGGGCACCGAGGTCTGGAACATCGGGTCGACCTCGATCGCTTCTGCCGAAACCGGTCCCGGCGCAGCGAATCTGACACCGAGTTGGGCAGCCAGCGGCGTGCGCTGATACAGCGTGCTCGATACCAGCAGTCCCCGGCGCGGCAGTCGGCTCCCGTCGGCGAACTCCACCGCGGTCAGTTCGCCGTCCTCGGCGAGGACCCGCGCCACCGGGCGTTCGTCGACGCGGACACCTGCGAGGTCCAGACGTGACCGCGCGCTGCCGTCGATCAGCGGTGACCCATTGGTGAGCAGCACCACATCGGAGCTCCAACCCTGCACCAGCACGGCCTTGTGCACCGCGGCCTCGCCGTCGGCGAGGACTCCCAGCGGCTGGTCGCGGACCTCCCATCCGTGACAGAAGGGGCAGTGGAACACCGAGGCGCCCCAGAGTTCCTGCAGGCCGGGTACATCCGGGTAGTCGTATCGCATGCCCGTGGCCAGCAATAGCCGCCGTGCCCGCACGCGGATACCGTCGGCCAACGCGACGCTGAACCCGCCCTCGTACGGCTTGGCGCCCACGACTTCACCCTGACCCACCGTGACCGAGGGGTACCGGTTCAGCTCGCGGCGGCCCTGCGCGTAGAGCTGTGCCGGTGCGACACCATCGAAACCGAGCAGCCCACCGATGCCATGGGCGGAAAGGTTGCTCTGCGCACCGGCATCGACGACCAGGGTGTGTCGCCTGGCCCGACCGAGGACGAGCGCTGCACTGAGACCGGCGGCTCCGCCGCCGACGATCACACAATCCCAGGTCTTCTCCATGCCACGAGCTTGCCCACAATCGGCCTCCTTGCCAAGATTGCTTGCTATGGAGGCAAATGAGGATTTCGACGCGCGGGTTCGCCGGCGGCTGCGGCAACTCCGACAGCAGCGCGGCATGACGCTGGAGGATGTCGCCGGCCGGTCCAATATCGACATCTCGACGTTGAGCCGGCTGGAATCGGGCAAGCGGCGCCTGGCACTCGATCATCTCCCCCGCCTGGCCACGGCGTTGTCGGTCAGCACAGACGAACTGCTCGCGCCGCCGGTCGTCGAAGATCCCCGGGTGCGGGGCAGCGCGCACACCCGCGACCAGATCACGTTTCTGCCGCTGACCGGAAATGGACCCGCCGGTGGGCTACACGCCTACAAGATTCGGATCAGCGCGCGCCGCCGCAAGCCGCCGCCCGAACTGCCGGTGCATGAGGGCTACGACTGGATGTATGTGCTGTCGGGCCGGATGCGGCTGCTGCTCGCCGACCGCGACTTCACCATCGATCCCGGTGAGGCCATTGAGTTCTCGACGTGGACGCCGCACTGGTTCGGTGCGGTCGACGGCCCGGTCGAGGCGGTCGCGCTGTTCGGCCTGCAGGGCCAGCGGGTGCACGTGCACAGCGATCAGAGATAGTCGGTCTGGTTGACCAGTCGCACCGAGGCGGCGCCGTCGGGATAGAACTCCGCGATCGACAGCGATGCGAGGTCCAGATGTAACCGGTACAGCACCGAAGGGCCGGCGCCGAGGGCCATCCGCAGCAGCGTCTTGATCGGCGTCACATGCGAAACGACGAGCAGTGTCTGCCCGGCACGGTCGGCCGTCATGCGCTGCTGCATGCGTTGTACGCGGCGGGCAACCGCGTCGAAACTCTCGCCGCCCGGCGGCGCCACGGCGGTGTCGCCCAGCCACCGGCGGTGCAGTTCCGGGTCGCGCTCGGCGGCCTCACCGAACGTCAATCCCTCCCACGCACCGAAATCCGTCTCGATCAGGTCGTCGTCGACCTCGACGTCGAGGTCGAGCGCCTTGGCCGCAGCGGCAGCGGTGTCGTAGGCCCGCTGCAACGGCGAGGCCACCACGGCATCGATACCGCCCTTACCGGCCAGGTACCGGGCAGCCGCCTCGGCCTGCCGGACACCGAGTTCGGTCAGTTCCGGGTTGCCCCGGCCCGAGTAGCGCCGGCGCACCGAGAGCTCGGTCTGGCCATGACGCAGCAACAACAGCCGCGTCGGCGCCCCTTGGGCGCCGGTCCAGCCGGCCGGGTTGGTCACCACGCGCGTCGTCGGAGTCTGCGTCGTCGGAGTAGTCTCCCCTGCCGCGACCGCCTCGTTGTCCATCGCGGCATTGGCCAGGCCGTCGGCATGACTGTTCTGCGCCCGCGGAATCCACGTATAGGTGACGTGGCTGAAACCACCGGCCAGCTGCTGGGCCTGTTCGTGCAGCGCGGCGAGGTCAGGGTGTTTGACCCGCCAACGGCCCGACATCTGTTCGACCAGTAGCTTGGAGTCCATCCGGGCCTCCACCTCGGTGGCGCCCAACTGCTCAGCGGCCTGCAGCCCGGCGATCAGCCCTCGGTACTCGGCGACGTTGTTGGTGGCATGCCCGATGGCCTGCTTCACCTCGGCAAGAATCGCGCTGCGATCGTCGGACCAGACCACCGCGCCGTAGCCGGCCGGACCCGGGTTGCCGCGCGAACCGCCGTCCGCCTCGACGATCACCTTCACGCCTGATATCCCTTGACCCGCAACAGGATCGCCGAGCATTCGGGGCAACGCAGCACGTCGTCCTCAGCGGCCGCGGCGATACGCGCCAGCTCACCTTTGTCGATCTCGATCCGGCACGCGCCGCACCGCCGGCCCTGCAGGGCGCCCGCTCCGACGCCGCTGCGGGCGCGTTGACGTTCGTAGAGTGCCAGCAGCGCCTCATCGATCTGGGCGGCCAGAAGCTCACGGCGCGAGGTGGTTTCCTCTTGCTCGCGGGCCAGCTCGGCGCGGGCATCGTCACACCGGCGCTGGGCCGCGTCGTGGGCGCTCTGCAGGTCCTCGACGGCTTGCCGCTGCCGCCCGATCTCGGTATCGAGTTCCTCGCGGCGCTCCATGACCTCCAGCAGCGAGTCCTCCAGGCTGGCTTGGCGGCGCTCGAGGGTCTCGAGTTCGTGTTGCAGCTCGGTGAGCTGTTTGGCGTCGACTGTGCCGCCGGCCAGCAAGGCCCGATCGCGGTCTTCGCGTTGGCGCACTCCGTCGATCTCGTTCTCGAACTTCGCCACATGGGCGTCGATGTCCTCCAGCGCCAGTTGCGACACCGCGAGCGCGTCGCCGGCCTGGCGTAGTGCGGTGTGGGCCGCTGCCAATTCAGCTGCTTCGGCGAGGTTCTTGCCACGGTGGGCGATGCGGCTGAGCCGGGCATCCAGCTCGGACAGCTCCAGCAATGATCGCTGGTGGTTGACATCGGCTTTCACGAGCAGTCTCCCTCGATGTTCCACGGGTCGGTACGCACATCGGACACCGTGACCGGCAGTTGCGCACCGAACCGCGTGCGCAGCACCTCGGCGGCCTGGCCGCACCAGGGTTGCTCGCTGGCCCAGTGCGCGACGTCGACCAGAGCCACGTCACACACCCGGCGGTGTTCGTCGGCAGGATGATGACGCAGATCTGCGGTGAGGTAGGCCTGCACCCCGGCGGCGGCGACCTCGCCGAGCAGAGAGTCACCGGCGCCGCCGCAGACGGCGACCCGGGAAACCATGGCCGCGGCGTCACCGCTGGCACGAACTCCCCAGGACGTCGCGGGTAGCGCTTCACGGACGCGAGAAACGAACGCCGACAACGGTTCCGGAGCGGGCAATGTCGCGATGCGACCAAGACCCACGTCAGCTGGCGCACTCTGCAGCGAAATGATGTCGAACGCGGGTTCCTCGTACGGATGGGCCGAGCGCAGCGCGCCGTACACCACACCGCGGCGCCCGGCCGGAGCCACCATCTCGACCCGGTCCTCGGCGACCCGCTCGACGGTGCCGATCGTCCCGATAGCCGGCGCAGCTCCGTCATGCGGCAGGAACTGCCCGGTGCCCGGCGCACTCCAACTGCACTGCGAATAGTCGCCGATCTGCCCGGCCCCGGCGGTGAACATCGCCGCTCGCACGGTGTCGGCGGCCTCGGCCGGCACAAACACCACCCACTTGTCCAGCGCCGGGCCCGCGGGCACCGGCGAGAGCACGTCGCAGACCTGCAGGCCCAGCGCCTCGGCCAGTGCGTCGGAAACCCCCGGTGCGGCGCTGTCGGCGTTGGTGTGCGCGGTGAACAGCGCCCGGCCGGTGCGGATCAGCGAGTGGATCAACGCGCCCTTGGCGGTGTCTGCCGATACCGAGTCCACCCCGCGCAGCAGCAGCGGGTGGTGAGCCAGCAGCAGACCGCGGTCGGGCACGGCCGCGACCACCTCCGCGGTGGCGTCCACCGCGACGGTCACCGAGTCGACGGGTTCCGACGGGTCACCGCACACCAGCCCGACCGAATCCCAGCTCTGCGCCAGTGCGGGCGGATAGGCCTCGTCGAGCACGTCGATGACGTCGCCGAGCCGCACCGTCATCGCCTCACCTCGCCGAACTCGCTGGACTGGTCCACCATTGCCACGACACTAGTGCGCCGGTTCGAGCCGGTGGACATTGCTGGACAATGGGAGCGTGACCGAGACGCTCGACAGTGCCCGCAACCTCACCCCGGTGCGCCGAGGCGACCTGGTGCTCTTCGACCTGGACGGCACGCTGACCGATTCCGCCGAAGGCATCGTCGCCAGTTTCCGTCATGCACTGCAGGTGGTGGGCGCCCCGGTTCCCGACGGTGACCTGGTCAGCCGCATCGTCGGGCCTCCTATGCACGTCACGCTGGGCCAGCTCGGCCTCGGCGAACGCACCGACGAGGCGATCGCGGCCTATCGCGCCGATTACCTCAGCCGCGGCTGGTCGATGAACCGCCCGTTCGTGGGGATCGCCGAACTGCTGGACGATCTGCAGACCGCCGGAGTTCGGATGGCGGTGGCCACGTCGAAGGCCGAACCCACCGCCGCACGCATCCTGGCCCACTTCGGCCTGGACGCCTGTTTCGAGGTGATTGCCGGAGCCAGCATCGATGGCACCCGGGCGCACAAGGCCGATGTGGTGGCTCATGCGCTGGCCGCGCTGAGCCCGGTACCCGACCGGGTCACGATGATCGGCGACCGGTCCCACGACGTCGAGGGTGCCGCCGCGCACGGTATCGGCACCATCGTGGTGGGCTGGGGATATGGTGCCGCGGACTTCGCCGAGTCTCCCGGCGGTGCGCTGGCCCACGTCGCCACGGTCGCAGAGCTGCGCGAGGTGCTGGGTGTCTGAGCTGTTGCACGTCACCTTCGTCTGCTCGGGCAACATCTGCCGCAGCCCGATCGCCGAGAAGATGTTCGCCCATCAGGTCGGGCAGCGAGGGCTTGCCGAGCTGGTCCGGGTGACCAGCGCCGGCACCGGGCACTGGCACGAAGGAGAGCCCGCCGACCGCCGTGCCGGGCACGTCCTGCGCGAGAACGGCTACCCCACCGCCCACCGGGCGGCCCAACTCACCGACGACCACCTTTCGGCAGACATGGTGATCGCGCTGGGCCGCAACCATCTACGCTTCCTGCAGCATGCTGGGGTGCCGGGTGAACGGCTGCGACTGCTGCGATCCTTCGACCCGCGATCCGGTGCCCATGCGCTCGACGTCGAGGACCCCTACTACGGCACGCAGGGCGACTTCGACGAGGTGTTCACGGTGATCGAGGCCGCGCTGCCGGGACTGCACGACTGGGTCGACGAGCAGCTGGCGCACCGGAAGGTCAGCTGAGCGTGCGCCGTTTCACATTCCTGCTCCAGCCCCAGTGGCTGGCGCTCTACGTTGTGGTCATCGCGTTCGCCTACCTGTGCTTCACCGTGCTGGCGCCGTGGCAGCTGGGCAAGAACACCACGACGTCGCAGCGCAACGACCAGATCGCGCGCTCCCTGGACGCCGAGCCGACGGCGCTGACGAGCGTGCTGCCCCAGCAGGATTCGAGCATCGACGACGAGGAGTGGCAGCGGGTCACCGCGACCGGCCGATACCTGCCCGAGGCGCAGGTGGTGGCTCGGTTGCGTCTGGTCGAGGGCGACCCTGCCTACGAGGTACTGGTGCCCTTCGTCGTCGAGGACGGCCCGACGGTGCTCGTCAACCGGGGTTTCGTGCGTCCGGTGGGCGGCTCCGGCGTGCCCGAGATCGCTCCCGCTCCGGCCGAGACGGTGACGATCACCGCGCGGCTGCGTCACTCCGAGGCGCTGGCGCAGAACCGGGCGCCGTTCGTCGCCGACGGGGCCCAGCAGGTGTACTCGATCAACACCGAACAGATCTCGGCGCTCACCGGGGTGCCGTTGACGTCGGCGTACCTGCAGCTGGTCGACGATCAGCCCGGAGGCCTGGGCGCGATTCCGTTGCCGCACCTCGACGCCGGACCGTTTCTGTCCTACGGGATTCAGTGGATCGCGTTCGGCGTGATCGCCCCACTTGGCGTGGGCTACTTCGTGTACTCGGAGATCAAGGTGCGCCGGCGCGAGAAGGCGCTGGCACGCGACGCCGATGACCGGGGTGAACTCAGCGCCGAGGAGAAGCTCGCCGACCGCTACGGCAGACGGCACTGACCCCCACCGCGAACACCGCCGCGGACAACTGCACCGCCCGCGACAGCCGCACCGCGCGCGACAGGTCGGCCACCTCGGGCCGCCGGCCCTCCCCGAGTGTCGGCCGGATCTCAAGCTGGTGGGCGTACTGGGTTGGGCCGCCGAGCTGCACCCCGAGCGCGCCGGCGAACGCAGCCTCGGCCACCCCGGCGTTCGGGCTGGGATGTTTGGCAGCGTCGCGCCGCCACGCCCGCCACGCCGCCGCCGGTGAGCCACCCACTAACGGGGCACACCCGACCACCAGCAACCCGGTGACGCGCGCTCCGACCAGATTGGCCACGTCGTCGAACTTCGCCGCGGCCCAGCCGAACCGGGTGTAGCGCTCGGAGCGGTGACCGATCATTGCGTCGAGGGTGTTCGCGGCGCGGTAGACCAGCACACCGGGCGCACCGGCCACGCTGACCCAGACCAGCGGCGCGACCTGGGCGTCGGAGGTGTTCTCGGCGATGGACTCCAGCGCCGCGCGGGTCAGGCCCGCCACGTCGAGCGCGCGCGGGTCGCGTCCGCACAGCGACGGCAACAGACGCCGTGCGGCCTGGACATCACCGGCGGCCAGCAGCGCCGCCATCTGATGTCCGGTGCGGCACAGCGACGTCCCGCCCAGCGCAACGAACGTCGCGGCGGCCACCCACGCCATCTCTGCCGGCGGTCCCCGCCGAGCACTACAGCGCTGCACGACCGTCGCGGCGGCAGCCACGGCTGTCAACAGGCCCGCGGTGTACACAATTCCGGCGCTGCGGTTGTCGCGGTAAACGCGCTGTTCCGCAGCGGCTGCGGCGGTCCCGAACAGCGCCACCGGGTGCCCGCGTTGCGGATCGCCGAAGGCAGAGTCGGCGATTGCCGCGGCAGCGATGCCGGCCGAGCGACCCAGACCAACCCACACGGACATCCCCGCAGCGTCTCACAGCGCATTCGGCCACCGCCGCGAGGCCAGGCTGCCAGACTGTCGGCATGGCAGACCTGATCCTGTCCGCCGCAGCGATCGTCACGATGGACGAGCAGGTACCGCGCGCACAGGCGGTCGCCGTCTCGGACGGTCGGATCGTGGCCGTCGGAAGTGTCGACGAGTGCCGGGCAGCGCTGCCCGGTGCCGACGTCCACGACACCGGTGTCGCGGTGCTTGCTCCGGGCTTCGTTGAGCCACACGGACATCCCCTCATCAGCGGGGTGGCGACGCAGGCCCCGGCCCGATCCATCGCGCCGTGGGATGCACCGACGTGGAGAGATGTGGAGCAGATCTTCACCGAGGCCCTGCGCAGCACCGACACCGCGACCCCGTTGTGGTTCGCGGGTTTCGACGCCTTGCTGCACGGACACCCCGCGCCGCGCGCTGACGAGCTGGATCGCATCTTCGGCGACCGGGTTGCGGTCATCACTGACAACTCCGGTCACGGCGTGTACTTCAACTCGGCGTTGATCCGGCGCTACGGCTGGGACGCCGACGCGCCGGCCGACCCGGTCGCGTCGCACTACGGACGCACCGCCGACGGTGCACTGAACGGACAGGGTTTCGAACTGCCGGTGGTGACCGCGGTGACCGGGCCGCTGATGGCAGAGATGGGTGATCCGCTGTTGTCGGCCGCCCGGTACTTCGCGCTGATGGCGCGCGGCGGCTACACCTCCACTTCGGACATGACCTACGACCCGAAATTCGCTGCGGGTTACGAGGCCCTCGCCGCGACACCGTCATGTCCGCTGCGGGTCAGCATGTGGGAGATGTCAATCAGCGAAAGTTATGCCGAACCAGCAACTTTCACAGCCGGCGAAGCGTGGCTGACCAAATCAGGTGTGAAGTTGTGGACCGACGGCTCACCGTGGGTGGGCAACATCGCCATCTCGTTTCCGTACCTGGACACCGAGGCCACGCGCCGTGCCGGCATCGACCCGGCCACCGCAGGTGGTGTGGACTCGATGAACTACGGCCGTGAGCAACTCGATGCGATCCTCGACAAGGCAGCACCGGCCGGATGGCAGATGGCGTTTCACGCCAATGGCGACCTGGCGCTGGACCTGGCGCTGGACGCCTACGAAGACGCGCTGGGCCGCCATCACCTGCTCGGCAGCGACCATCGCTGGCGGCTCGAGCACTGCGGCGCGGGCACCCGCGCACACTTCGACCGGGCCGCGCGCCTCGGCGTGCACGTGTCGCTGGCACCGTTTCAGTACTACTACTGGGGCGATCTGCTCGACGGCGCGATGTTCGACACCGAGCACGGTGCGCGCTGGGCGGCGTTCGCCGACGCTGTCGATTCCGGGGCGTGCGTGTCGCTGCACAACGACGGGTCGGTCTCACCGCCGACACCGGTGGTCAACATCGCCACCGCGGTCACCCGGCGCACCCGGGCCGGTGGGGTGCACCGACCTGATCAGGCGATCCCGCTGGAGCAGGCCTGGCGGGCGCAGACCATCGACGCCGCCCGCACGCTGCGTCGTGAGCACCTTGTCGGTTCGATCACGCCGGGCAAGTTGGCCGATTTCGTCGAGTTGAGCGCCGATCCGTGGGCGGTGGCACCCGAGGCGCTGATCGACGACATTCAGGTGACGGGAACCTGGTTGGGCGGCAGACGAATCGATCTGGGCGAGTTCCTCGGCGCGGTCGGCGGCGCCGACAATGCCGAGCACTCGCATCTGGCCGAGCGCAAAGCCACCGGCTGCTGTTAGCGGATACTGCCGTCCTGCGCGTCGACCTTGACCTCCACCTCGGATCCGTCGGCCCGCACCAACTCCACTTTCCAGACCAATTGGGCGCCGTCGGCGTCGATCTCGAGCTCGTCGAGGAACGTGTCCGGCTCGCGGTCGGCCGCGGTCTGCAGCGCGCGTGCCGCATCGACGGTGGCCGCCTCGGCTCGGCGGGCGTCGTCGTCGGGGCTGTCCTGGCGCGTCGAAGACAGTATCCGGGTGCCGGCGGCGTCGACGATGACTTCGAACTCGTCGCCCTCGGACGCCACTTCGATCTCGAATACGCGCTGCCCGTCCCGGGTCTCGACCTGCACGTCGTAGGGGCGTCCGTTCGGAACAACTGCTGCCGAGGTGCGCAACGCTTCCTGGGCAGCCGGTACGGGCAGCCCGGGTCCACCCGGTGTCGGTGGGAGGGGCAACGTCTCGGTCGTCGTCGCAGCCGGTGCCGGTGCGGTCGCGGTGACGGTCTCGGTGACCACCGACTCAGTGGGGGTGTCACCGCCCTGCCCGCACCCGCTGACCGCCAGGGCGAGACTGGCCGCACTGATCACTGCCAGGGACTTGCTGCGCGGCGTCATGCCTGCCCTTTACCCGGCGGCGTCGTCGACGAATCCTGCGTGGTGGGCGCGGACGGTATCGAACCGCCGACCGCTGGTGTGTAAAACCAGAGCTCTACCACTGAGCTACGCGCCCGATCCCGGGCAGGCTACACGCCGCCGGGTGGTATCCGGAAATTGTCACCGCCGACCGGGCCACCTCCACCGAGAGTGAATCCTGGGCGGAAAAACGGCCGATTTTCCGCCGCTATCGCACGCTCGGCGACTGAACTCAGCCCAGCGCCGCCAGCGCACCCGCGAACACCGCCGCGTCGCGCTCCTCCCCCGGCTGGCGGCAGTCGGCGAAGCGCACCGTCCCAGTTCGGTCGACGGCGAAGGTCCCCCGGTTGGCGAAGCCCGACGCATCGTTGAACACCCCGTAGTCCTGGCTGATCGCTCCGTGCGGCCAGAAGTCCGATAGCACCGGGAAGCTGAATTCGCGCTGGGTGGCCCAGACCTTGTGCGTCGGCGACGGTCCGACCGAGATGGCCAGCGTGGCGAGCCCGTCGTTGACGAAATCGGATGCGTGGTCGCGGATGTGGTCAAGTTCGCGCTGACAGATACCGGTGAACGCCAGCGGGAAAAAGACCAGCAAGACGTCTTTCACACCGCGGAAGCCGCTGAGGGTGACCGGCTGATTGTTCTGGTCCTTGAGCGTGAAGTCCGGCGCGCTGTCGCCGACAGCGAGCACCCTCAGGCCCGCCGGCCGGCGGCCTTGGACTTCGGTTGCACCAGTCGACTGGCGATCCAATCACCCAGATTCGCCGACGAGGTCTGCATCAGCCCCGCGGTCGGAGCCGATTCGGCGATTTCGGCGGGCTGCACGTGACCCGGCTTGCCGGTCTTGGGAGTGACGACCCAGATGACACCGTCGTCGGCCAGTGGGGTGATGGCGTCCATCAGCTTGTCCACCAGGTCTCCGTCACCGTCACGCCACCACAGCAGCACGACATCGACGACCTCGTCGGAGTCCTCATCGAGCAGGTCCCCACCGGAGGCATCCTCGATGTCAGCCCGGATGTCGTCGTCGGTGTCCTCGTCCCAGCCCAACTCCTGGACAATTTGCTTGTTTTCGATGCCCAGTCTGCGGGCGTAGTTCGGGGGGTCACCCGCCGACACCACGGTCAGTCCTCCTTCGGTCATTGCCGCGCGCACCGTGCGCTCGGCCACATACGCGCTCTATCGTCGCACGCCATCGGTGTCCGGCACGCCATGTAACGGCAGGTTCATCGGTACGCCGCGTCGCACCGGTCCAACGCGAGGGTCTTGGAATCGTTCAAGCGCGCGATCGCGGCGTTGATCTCGGCGACGGGATAGTTGCCCGCGATTGCGCTCGCGACCCCGCGCGCAGCCTCGATCCAGCTGGTGAGGGCGTCGCGCAGGTCCGCCGGCAGCGCCTCGGACATCGCCGCGACCACCCCGTCGGCGCTGTTGTTCAGCGCGTCGACGGCCGGACCGACTTGGACGCCGGCCCGCGGCGGATCCGTGTTGAGCGCATCGACGAACGTGTTGACCGCACCGACCGCCTCCGCACTGCTGGAGCTCATCTCCTCGCAGGAGAGCCGGATCGCCTCGGTCCGCAGCACCTCCTGCCGTTGGGCCTCGCGGGCGCGGGAGCTGGCTGCCGACGCCGCGACCGATGCCGACACCGAGGACCGGTACTGCCGGGCTTCGCTGTCCGAGGCTGCCGCGTCCCCGGCGGTGATGTGCGTGCACCCCACCACGACCATGGTCAGTGCGGCCAGAATTCCGGCGACGAAGGCGACGAGCCGCACCCGGGGGGCGCTCAGCCAACCGATCAGCACGGTGCCAGACGTTACCTTTTCACCTGGCGATTCACCTCGGTCTTGGCCACTGCCAAACCACGTTGACCGCACTACTGCCACCCCGCGGCGCGGATGGGGCAGGATTGGACAAGGATAGGAACTGCGCGTGCCACCTGAGCACACCCACTCGGACTGGCGCGGGCATACCCCACCGCCTAACAAGGAGCGGAAGTTGACCACCGAGTTCGTGCGCCAGGACCTGGCCCAAAACTCCAGCAGCACAGGCGAACCCGACCGCGTTCGGGTCATCCGGGAAGGTGTCGCGTCGTATCTTCCCGACATCGACCCCGAGGAGACCGGCGAGTGGCTGGAATCCTTTGACGACCTGCTCGAGCGCTCCGGGCCGGCCCGGGCGCGTTACCTGATGCTGCGGTTACTGGAGCGTTCACGGGAAAAGCGCGTGGCCATCCCGGCGCTGACCTCCACCGACTACGTCAACACCATCCCGACCGAGCTGGAGCCGTGGTTCCCCGGCGACGAGGAGGTCGAGCGCCGTTACCGGGCGTGGATCCGGTGGAACGCCGCGATCATGGTGCACCGGGCGCAGCGTCCGGGAGTGGGCGTGGGCGGGCACATCTCGACGTACGCGTCCTCGGCCGCCCTCTATGAGGTCGGTTTCAACCACTTCTTCCGCGGCAAGAGCCACCCCGGGGGCGGAGACCAGATCTTCATCCAGGGTCACGCGTCTCCGGGTATCTACGCGCGCGCCTACCTGGAGGGGCGGCTCACCGCCGACCAGCTCGACGGCTTCCGCCAGGAACACAGCCACCCCGGTGGCGGTATCCCGTCCTACCCGCACCCGCGGCTGATGCCCGACTTCTGGGAGTTCCCGACGGTGTCGATGGGCTTGGGCCCGATCAATGCCATCTACCAGGCGCGGTTCAACCATTACCTGCGCGACCGCGGCATCAAGGACACCTCCGGCCAGCATGTCTGGGCGTTCCTCGGCGACGGCGAGATGGACGAGCCGGAAAGCCGCGGTCTGGCCCACGTCGCCGCCCTGGAGGGCCTGGACAACCTGACGTTCGTGGTGAACTGCAATCTGCAGCGCCTGGACGGCCCGGTACGCGGCAACGGCAAGATCATCCAGGAGTTGGAGTCGTTCTTCCGCGGCGCCGGCTGGAACGTCATCAAGGTGGTCTGGGGCCGCGAGTGGGACGCACTGCTGCACGCTGACCGCGACGGCGCGCTGGTCAATCTGATGAACACCACTCCCGACGGCGATTTCCAGACCTACAAGGCCAACAACGGCGGCTACGTTCGCGACCACTTCTTCGGACGTGACCCGCGCACCAAGGCGCTTGTCGAACCGATGAGCGACAAGGAGATCTGGAACCTCAAGCGCGGCGGCCACGACTACCGCAAGGTCTACGCGGCCTACCACGCGGCGCTCGAGCACAAGGGCCAGCCCACGATCATCCTGGCCAAGACCATCAAGGGTTACACGCTGGGCAAGCACTTCGAGGGCCGCAATGCCACGCACCAGATGAAAAAGCTTGCGCTGCAGGACCTCAAGGACTTCCGCGACGTGCAGCGCATTCCGATCAGCGACCAGCAGCTCGAAGACAATCCCTACCTGCCGCCCTATTACCACCCTGGCCCGGAGGCGCCCGAGATCCGCTACATGCTCGACCGCCGGCGGGCGCTGGGCGGTTTCATCCCCGAGCGCAGGACGAAGTCCAAAACGCTGTCCCTGCCCGGCCGCGATACCTACAAGGCACTGAAGAAGGGGTCGGGCAAGCAGGAGGTGGCCACCACCATGGCGACCGTTCGGACGTTCAAGGAGCTGTTACGGGACAAGAACATCGGGTCACGCATCGTCCCGATCATCCCCGACGAGGCCCGCACCTTCGGCATGGACTCGTGGTTCCCCAATCTCAAGATCTACAACCGCAACGGTCAGCTCTACACCTCCGTCGATGCCGAACTGATGCTGGCCTACCGGGAAAGTGAAGTCGGTCAGATCCTGCACGAGGGCATCAACGAGGCCGGCTCGACGGCCAGCTTCACCGCCGTCGGCACGTCCTATGCGACGCACAACGAGCCCATGATCCCGATCTACATCTTCTACTCGATGTTCGGTTTCCAGCGCACCGGTGACGCGTTCTGGGCCGCGGCCGACCAGATGGCCCGCGGGTTCGTGCTCGGCGCCACCGCCGGTCGAACCACGCTGGTCGGTGAGGGGCTGCAACACGCCGACGGGCACTCGCTGCTGCTCGCCGCGACCAATCCGGCGGTGGTCTCGTATGACCCGGCATTCGCCTTCGAGATCGCCTACCTCATCGAAAGTGGTCTGACCCGGATGTACGGGGAGAACCCGGAGAACATCTACTTCTACCTGACCATCTACAACGAGCCCTACGTGCAGCCCGCCGAACCGGAGAACCTCGATGTCGAAGGTCTGTTGCGGGGTATCTACCGCTACCAGCCGGCCGGGCAGAAGCGCAGCAACGTCGCGCAAATTCTGGCCTCCGGCGTGGCGATGCCGTCGGCGCTGAAGGCCGCCGAGCTGCTCGCCGAGGAATGGGATGTCGCCGCGGACGTGTGGTCGGTGACCAGTTGGGGTGAACTCAACCGCGACGGTGTGGCCATCGTGAAGGAGGCGCTGCGCCACCCGGACAAGCCGCCCGCCACCCCGTATGTCACCGAGGTGTTGGCCCAGACCGCCGGACCGGTGGTCGCGGTCTCGGACTGGATGCGCGCGGTGCCCGAGCAGATCCGGCCGTGGGTGCCCGGCACCTACATCACGCTGGGCACCGACGGGTTCGGTTTTTCCGACACCCGCCCGGCAGCTCGCCGGTTCTTCAATACCGATGCCGAGTCGGTCGTGGTCGCGGTGCTGCAGGGGTTGGCCCGCGACGGCAACCTCGACATGTCGGTAGCCGTCGAGGCCGCCAAGAAGTACGAGATCGACGACGTGATGGCGGCACCGGAGCAGACGTCGGACCCCGGAGTCGCGTAGGCGACGACATTCGGCCCGCGAGTCGCGTAGGCGACGACATTCGGCCCGCGAGTCGCGTAGGCGACGACATTCGGCCTGCGAGTCGCGTAGGCGACGACAGCTTGGAGGTTTCTGCCAGAAGGTAGGCGTAGCTTTTAGGGATGGCCGACAATCGGTTCGTCCCGCCTCGCTCAACGGTGGAGATGCTGGAGAACGTCCCGGAGTCGGCGCTGCGCCGACTCAAGCAGTACTCGGGGCGGCTGGCCACCGAAGCTGTCCAGGTGATGGGCGAGCGGCTGCCGTTCTTCGCTGAGTTGGAGGCCTCCCAGCGGGCCAGCGTGCAGCTGGTGGTGCAGACCGCGGTGGTCAACTTCGTCGAGTGGATGCGCAACCCCGACGGCGATGTCAGCTATACCGCGCAGGCCTTCGAGGTGGTGCCGCAGGATCTGCGGCGGCGCATCGCGCTGCGCCAGTCGGTCGAGATGGTGCGCGTGACGATGGAATTTTTCGAGGAAGTGGTCCCGCTGTTGGCGCGCAGTGAGGAGCAGTTGACCGCGCTGACCGCGGGCATCCTGCGCTACAGCCGTGACCTCGCCTTCGCCGCCGCTTCGGCCTACGCCGACCAGGCCGAGGCGCGCGGCGCGTGGGACACCCGGATGGAGGCCAATCTGGTCGACGCGGTCGTGCGCGGCGATGTGGGCCCCGAGCTGCAGTCCCAGGCCGCGGCGCTGAACTGGGACGCCACCGCCCCGGCCACCGTCATCGTCGGGCTGCCCCGACACGAGCGGGCCGAGTTCGCCGGTGACGACGTGCACGCGGCGGCCGGTCGCCACAACCGTGCTGCGCTGTCGGATGTGCACGGCACCTGGCTGGTGGCGATCGTCTCCGGGGGCCTGTCCCCGACCGACCGGTTCCTCGCCGATTTGATGAAGGTGTTCGACGACGGCCCGGTGGTGATCGGGCCGACCGCCCCCACGCTCGCGGCGGCCAGTCGCAGCGCCACCGAGGCCATCGCGGGCATGAATGCGGTCGCCGGCTGGACCGGCGCGCCCCGGCCGGTTCCGGCCCGTGAGTTACTGCCCGAACGGGCATTGCTCGGTGATGCGACCGCAGCTGCGGCGCTCGAAGCCGAGGTGATGCGCCCGCTGTCCGATGCCGGTCCGGCGCTGATGGAGACGCTGGATGCCTACCTCGACGCGGGCGGAGCGATAGAAGCTTGCGCACGGAAATTGTTCGTTCATCCAAATACCGTCCGTTACCGGCTACGCCGGATCGCCGATTTCACCGGCCGCGATCCCACCGTTCCGCGGGACGCGTACGTGCTCCGGGTGGCCTCGACAGTCGGCCGGCTGACCCGCCAAGCCCAGCAGAGCACAACGCAGTTCACGCAGTCCGGGCAGCTCAACGGTGTTGCGTCCGTCACAAAATGGGGCGGTAATCCGGAATGACATGTTTCGCCGCGGTATCGATGGCGTCGCATCACATGCGTTTTTGTGGGAGTCCCACAAAAACATAAGAAAGAGTTCATAGTCTCTTACACCGGGCAAAACCGTCTTCACAATGTTTTCTTAAAGACGTGTCCGACAAAACTGTGCTTGCATTCCTCGCGCCCGGACAGGGTTCTCAGACACCCGGCATGCTCGCCGAGTGGCTTGAGCTCGCCGGCGCTGCGGAACGCATTGCGTCGTGGTCGGAGATCAGCGGACTGGACCTGGGCCGGCTCGGCACCACCGCCACCGCAGAAGAGATCACCGACACCGCGGTGACCCAGCCGCTGGTCGTGGCTGCCACCCTGCTGGCGCACCAGGAACTACTCTCCCGGGGCGTGCTCACCGGGGACGAGGAGATCCTCGCCGCCGGGCACTCCGTCGGTGAGATTGCCGCCTACGCCATCGCCGGGGTCATCTCCGCAGATGAAGCGGTCTCGCTGGCCGCGACCCGCGGCGCCGAGATGGCCAAGGCATGCGCCCTGGAGCCCACCGGGATGTCCGCCCTGCTCGGTGGCGACGAGAACGAGGTATTGGCCCGCCTGGAGGCCTTGGATCTGGTCCCGGCCAACCGCAACGCCGCAGGACAGATCGTGGCCGCGGGTGCCCTGGCGGCGCTGGAGAAGCTGGCCGAGGACCCGCCGGCACGCGCCCGGGTTCGTCCGCTGGCCACCGCGGGCGCCTTCCACACCCAGTACATGGCGTCGGCCCTGGACGGGTACGCCACCGTGGCCGACCGGGTCAACCCGTCCGAGCCGACGGTTACTCTGCTTTCCAACGCCGACGGCCGTCCGGTGTCGTCGGCGGCCGACGCGATGGCCAAGCTCGTCGCCCAGATGACGCGGCCTGTCCGCTGGGACCTGTGCACCGCCACCATGAAGGAACACGGCGTCACCGCGATTGTCGAGTTCCCGCCCGCGGGCACCCTGACCGGCATCGCCAAACGTGAACTTCGGGGGGTTCCGACGCACGCCGTCAAGTCCCCCGCTGACCTGGACGGGCTCGCGGAATCGCTCCGCAGCTGACCAGTGAACACCACGCACGACCAGCTCGATCACATCCGTTCGAAGTAACAACCGATAACAAGAAGGAGCCACCGTGGCTGCCAGCCAAGAAGAAATCATCGCCGGTCTCGCCGAGATCATCGAAGAGGTCACCGGTATCGAGCCCTCGGAGGTCACCCCGGAGAAGTCGTTCGTCGACGACCTGGACATCGACTCGCTGTCGATGGTCGAGATCGCCGTGCAGACCGAAGACAAGTACGGCGTGAAGATCCCCGATGAGGACCTCGCCGGTCTGCGCACCGTCGGTGACGTCGTCGCCTACATCCAGAAGCTCGAAGAAGAGAACCCCGAGGCTGCTGCTGCCATCCGCGCTCAGATCCAGGGCGACCAGTGACCCGTCCTTCCACTGCTAACGGCGGTTTTCCTAACGTCGTGGTGACCGCCATTGAGGCCACCACGGCCCTCGCTGCGGACATCGAGAGCACGTGGAAGGGTCTGCTGGCCGGCGAAAGTGGAATCCGGATTCTCGAGGACGACTTCGTCGACAAGTGGGACCTGCCGGTGCGGATCGGCGGCCACCTTGTCGACAACGTCGACAGCCATATGACGCGTATCGAGATGCGCCGCATGTCTTACGTGCAGCGGATGTCGAAGCTGCTGGCGCGGCGACTCTGGGACAACGCGGGCACTCCCGAGGTCGATCCGGACCGCTTCTCGGTCGTCATCGGCACCGGTCTGGGCGGCGGCGAAAAAATCGTCGAGACCTATGACGCGATGAACGAGGGCGGGCCCCGCAAGGTCTCCCCGCTCGCCGTTCAGATGATCATGCCCAACGGTGCGGCGGCCGTCGCCGGCCTCGAGCTGGGCGCCCGCGCCGGGGTCATCACCCCGGTGTCGGCGTGCTCCTCGGGGTCGGAGGCAATCGCCCACGCATGGCGTCAGATCGTCATGGGCGACGCGGACTTCGCCGTCTGCGGGGGCGTCGAGGGTGGCATCGAAGCGCTGCCGATCGCGGCTTTCTCGATGATGCGTGCCATGTCGACGCGCAACGACGACCCCGCCGGGGCGTCGCGTCCGTTCGACAAGGACCGCGACGGCTTCGTCTTCGGTGAGGCCGGCGTGATGATGATCATCGAGACCGAGGAGCACGCCAAGGCCCGCGGCGCCACGCCGCTGGCCCGCCTGATGGGTGCGGGCATCACCTCCGACGCGTTCCACATGGTGGCTCCGGCCGCCGACGGCCAGCGTGCCGGGCAGGCGATGAAGCGGGCGATGGAGACGGCCGGGTTGTCCCCCAAGGACATCTCGCACGTCAACGCGCACGCCACCGCTACCCCGATCGGCGATACCGCGGAGGCCAACGCCATCCGCGTCGCCGGAGTCGAGCATGCCGCGGTCTACGCGCCGAAGTCGGCGCTGGGCCACTCGATCGGCGCCGTCGGTGCCCTGGAATCCGCGCTGACGGTGCTCGCGTTGCGCGACGGAGTCATCCCGCCGACGCTGAACTACGAGACCCCGGATCCCGAGATCGATCTCGATGTCGTTGCGGGCGAGCCACGGTATGGCGACTACGAGTACGCCATCAACAACTCGTTCGGGTTCGGCGGCCACAATGTCGCTCTGGCCTTCGGTCGCTACTAGGACCACCGGGGTCTGACACACGACCTGCAGAAAGGAAACGCGCCTCGACATGGCAACGCCGACGACAGGTAGTGGACTGCCCAATGTGGTGGTCACCGGCATGGCGATGACGACAAGTGTCGCCACCGACGCCGAAGGTACCTGGAAGGCATTGCTGGCAGGTCGGAGTGGCATCCGCCTGCTCGACGACCCGTTCGTCGAGCAGTTCGACCTGCCGGTGCGCATCGGTGGTCATCTGCTCGAGAACTTCGAGCCTGACCTGACCGAGGTCGAGTTTCGGCGAATGTCCTATCCGCAGCGCATGGCGACCGTGCTCGGTCGTCGGGTCTGGGCCGACGCCGGGTCCCCCGAGGTCGACACCCGACGACTGATGGTGTCGATCGGGACCGGCCTCGGCGGTGCCGAGGCGCTGGTGTTCGCCTACGACGGCATGCGCGACGAGGGCATCAGCGCGGTGTCTCCGCTGGCCGTCCAGATGTATATGCCCAACGGCCCGTCCGCGGTCGTCGGGCTGGAACGCGGCGCCAAGGCCGGAGTGGTGACACCGGTCTCGGCGTGCGCGTCCGGTTCGGAGGGCATCGCGCAGGCGTGGCGCAACATCGTGCTGGGTGAAGCCGACATCGCCATCTGCGGCGGAGTGGAGCAGCGCATCGAGGCGGTCCCGATTGCCGGGTTCGCCCAGATGCGCATCGTGATGTCGACCAACAACGACGATCCGGCCGGGGCATGCCGCCCGTTCGACCGGGACCGCGACGGTTTCGTGTTCGGCGAGGCCGGAGCGCTCATGGTGATCGAGACCGAAGAACATGCCAAGGCCCGCGGCGCCCGGATTCTGGCGCGCTTGATGGGTGCCAGCGTCACGTCGGACGGCTTTCACATGGTGGCGCCTGACCCCAATGGCGAGCGCGCAGCCCACGCGATGTCGCGTGCGATCGAACTGGCCGGCCTGCAACCGACCGACATCGACCACGTCAACGCGCACGCCACCGGCACCAGCGTCGGCGACGTCGCCGAGGGGCACGCGATCAATCTGGCGATGGGCGGGCACCGCCCGGCGGTCTATGCACCCAAGTCTGCGCTGGGCCACTCGGTCGGCGCAGTCGGCGCGGTGGAGTCGATCCTGACGGTGCAGGCGCTGCGCGACGGCGTCATACCCCCGACACTGAACTTGAAGAATCTCGACCCCGACATCGACCTCGACGTCGTTGCGGGTACGGCACGACCTGGCAACTACCACTACGCCATCAACAACTCTTTCGGATTCGGCGGGCACAACGTGGCTCTCGCCTTCGGGAAGTACTGAAAGGCACAGGAGAACTGATGACGACCATCGAGAACCGGGCTCCCGAAGCAGCCAACGAGTCTGTCGATCCGCGGGATCCGTTGCTTCGCCTCCAGACCTTCTTCGACGCCGACAGTGTCGAGTTGCTGCACGACCGGGACAAGTCGGGTGTGCTGGCCGCCGCAGGCACCGTCAACGGTGTCCGCACCATCGCGTTCTGCACCGACGGCACCGTGATGGGCGGCGCCATGGGGGTGGACGGCTGCAAGCACATCGTCGACGCCTACGACGTAGCCATCGACGAGCAGAGCCCGATCGTCGGTATCTGGCACTCCGGCGGCGCGCGGCTGGCCGAGGGCGTCAAGGCGCTGCACGCGGTGGGCCTGGTCTTCGAGGCGATGATCCGCGCCTCCGGTTACGTCCCGCAGATCTCGGTGGTCGTCGGCTTCGCTGCCGGCGGCGCGGCCTACGGACCGGCGCTGACCGACGTCATCGTGATGGCACCGGACAGCAAGGTCTTCGTCACCGGCCCCGACGTCGTGCGCAGCGTCACCGGCGAGGACGTCGACATGGTCTCGCTGGGTGGCCCGGAAGCCCACCACAAGAAGTCCGGCGTCTGCCACATCGTTGCCGACGACGAGCTCGACGCCTACGAGCGTGGCCGTCGCCTCGTCGGATTGTTCTGCCAGCAGGGCCATTTCGACCGCACCAAGGCCGAGGCCGGGGATACCGACCTCAAAGCACTGCTGCCGGAGTCCGCTCGCCGCGCCTACGACGTGCACCCGCTGATCGAGGCGCTACTCGACGACGGAACACCATTCGACGAGTTCCAGTCCAAGTGGGCGCCGTCGATCGTCGTCGGACTGGGACGGCTGGCCGGCCGTACCGTCGGCGTGATCGCGAACAACCCGCTGCGCCTGGGCGGCTGCCTGAACTCCGAGAGTGCCGAAAAGTCAGCGCGTTTCGTGCGGCTGTGCGATGCGTTCGGTATCCCGTTGGTGGTCGTCGTCGACGTGCCCGGTTACCTGCCCGGTGTCGACCAGGAGTGGGGTGGCGTGGTGCGTCGCGGCGCCAAGCTGCTGCACGCCTTCGGTGAGTCCTCAGTCCCCCGCGTCACGCTGGTCACCCGAAAGATCTACGGCGGCGCCTACATCGCGATGAATTCACGTTCGCTGAACGCCACCAAGGTGTTCGCCTGGCCGGAGGCCGAGGTTGCCGTGATGGGCGCCAAGGCCGCTGTCGGCATCCTGCACAAGAAGAAGCTGGCCGCCGCGGCGCCTGAGGAGCGTGAGGCGCTGCACGAGGCACTGGCCGTCGAGCACGAGAGGATCGCCGGCGGCGTCGATTCGGCGATCGAGATCGGTGTGGTCGACGAGAAGATCGACCCGGCACACACCCGCTCGAAGCTCACCCAGGCGCTGGCCGAGGCGCCGATGCGCCGCGGGCGCCACAAGAACATCCCGCTGTAGCCTTTGCCGCGGCAGGGTAATCAGCCGTCGAGGGTGAACAGCGGTGGCGTGCGGCCGACACCGTCGGCGAGCGCCATCAGAAACATCGACGGGTAGTCAGGGAATCGCGGCCCGGCGCGCCGGGCGAGACCGTCGGCGGTGACGTGCTGCCCCCACCGACCGCGGAAGCCCCGCTTCGTGTCGGGATGGGGCCAAAAGCCTTGGGCGTCGCGGTCGACCACGCAGTCGTAGGTCCGTCCTGATTCGACGAGCGGCTGGCGTGGCCGGCACCGCCAGTCGACGACATCGGCGCCGGCATCGGGCACACTCACCGAGGCCGGTTTGATCGTCTTGCCGGCACCTGCCGCCGCCGGCGGTTGATCAGGGGAGCCGACGTCGTCTGGGGCGGCACCGAAGGGTGCCATCGGCGCCCGATAGTGCGCGATCTCCACCACACACGACACCAGCGCGGCGGCGGCCCCGAGGAAACCGAAGGGACCGGCGGCGATCATCTTGGCGAGCAGGACCGCCACATCCTTGGTGGCAGTCAGTTCCCAGCTGTCGCCGTCGCCTGCGGGCGAGGGCACGTCCAGCGTGCCGCAGTATTGAGGCTGCCGGTCATCGGGATACGCATTGACAGTCTTGGAGCCAGGTCGGGTGTAGAGGCTGTGGGAACCGGCCGCCACATACAGCCGTGGGTGCCCGTCGACGACCTGCGGATCGGCCGGCGTCCACGCGTCGACCACCATCACGGTGTTCTGGTCACTGTCGAACTGGTAGGCCGGGAACTGACCGTTGAGTCGATTCGGACGAGTACCCGTGCGGCCCATGAACTTCGGCGTGAATGCCGCACCGGCCCCCTCACCGAGGATCGCCAGACACTGCCAGTCGCCGACGTGCGACGAGACTTCGCGCGCCTCGATGTTGTTGCAGCGGCTACTCACCACGCCCTGTTCGTGGGCGGGGAAGAAGAAGTAGTAGCACAGCAGCGTCGGCGCATCGAGTCCGTCGATCAGCGCGGTCAGGTTGACGCCGGTCTGCCGGCTGGCAATGTTACCCAGACGTTCCTTATGGATCACCTCGGCGTGGTACCAGAACCGGCTGGGTTCGAGCTCAGCGGCATACAGAGTGTCGACGGGCCCGCGGTCGCTGTAGCGATTGGTCGTCTGCGCGCTGACCCCGTCCTCATGGGAACCGTTGCTGTCCTTCCAGCCGCCGAGCTCGAGGAACCGGTGGTCGTTGCCGCCGAGCTCCTCGCCGAAACGGAACTCGCCAGGCTCGCCGTCGACCGCGGCCAGCCCGGTCGCCGCCACCGTCGGTGCGCCGCCCCACCCCGCCTTGTCGTCCCCGGGCAGTCGGGCCGCCCACAGCGCCGCCCGCTCGACGAAGCGCTTTGCGTCGCTGGGGAAGTACTTCTCGGACTCATGGAAGAACAGGATCGGCTCGAACCGTTCGATCAGACCGCGGCCGTCGTCGGCGGAACCGCCCGGGCCGCTACCCGTGCCTGTGCCCGGCCCGGTGTTGGCGGGCACGGCTTTGACCTCCAAAACGATGGCGGCCGCGGACTGCGGACTGCTCCACGTCCAACTGATGACGTCGGCCGACGCCGGAGCGTCCTGGGTGTGCAGTGCGCCGGCCTTACCCAGGAACTGCGCCACCGCGACGTTGTCGATCTCGTCGAATCCAGCACCCGCAGAGACCGTCACCGCGGCACCACTACTGGAATCGACGGCGAGGGCTCCGGTGACGACGTTGCGGTCGGCATCCGCCGAGCGAGACAGCGGCACGGACAGCGACCTACCGGTCGAGGTCACCGAGAAAGACTGCGCGAGAGCCGATCCGCCGTTGGCTACTGTCACGTCGACGTCGGTGTACTCGAAGACCGACCAGGCGCAGAAGTCCTGGGTCTGTGCCCCGAAGTCGATGATGGCGCCGCCGCCGACCGGGGCGGGCCCCGAGGCGCGAAAGCAGCTCAGCCGGCGATCGTTGCCGTACACGACACTTTGCTCAAGGGTCCATCGCAGACCGTTGCCGGTCACCGTCGGCACGCTCGGTGTGCCACCTCCGAGGGCGGGGCGGGCGCTGGTCACAAACAGCAGAACCAAAGTGTTCGCCCCCGCCTGGAAACCTTCGGTTTCGAAGGCGGTGGCGTCGGCGGTGGCCGTGGCGCGCGTCAAGTTCCGTCTGGCCATGAGAGCCCCTGTCGTCGAGCGGGTGGGTCAGAACGATTCCGAGACGGAGAACATGTCGGTGAAAGCGGCGTCGCAGTCGATCGGCAGTTGCTCGACCAGCGAGGCGAAGCACCCACTGTGGAGCAGCTCCTGCAGTTGGGTGACCCCAGCCGGATTGAACCCCGCGCCGCGCAGCAGCGCGATGAGGTCCGCGAGCACCGCAGGGATCTCGCCGAGCCGGCCTTCCGACCAGAGCTGGTGATAGCGGGCTGACAGATCGGCGTAATCACGCTGAATGCCCGGCAGCGCGGCGATCTGGCCGACCACCACGAACAACGCCTTCGGAAGCAGGACGGTGAGCGTCTGCCAGCAGTGTGGGTCTGCCCGGATCACCTCGTCGAGTCGCCGCGACCATTCGGCCCAGCAGCGCGCGACCTCAGGTTCCACGGGACGTTCGACGAAGACCGACCCGATGCGGTGCGGGTGCAGGCGCCAGATCTTTAGGTCGTCGATGCGGCCGGTGACGCCCTTTCCGCCGGTGCGGTCGCTGCCGATGACCAGTCCTGCCGTCGAGGCGAGCAGACCGTTCCACTGGTCCCAGCGCGCGACGACCCGGCCGTTGATCTCGGCCTGCACCCCGGACGGGTCGTACTGCAGGCCGACGGTCAGCCAGGGGTCATCCGGCAGCGGGCGCGGCTCCGAGCCACCTTCGCCGAACTCGCTGCCCCCACCATCGATCTGGGTGAACCCGCCGCCGAAGAATCCCTGACCGGTGTGGAACTCGAAGCTGTCCCCGGAGATGAGGGTTCCGCCGTTGCGCATCAGTTCGCGGTCGCAGAGCATCTCGATCCGTATGCCGCCCAGAGGGCGCAGACTCGGCGAAGCCGGCACCCGGATCATGCTGGTGCCGGCGCGCAACCGGACTACTCCGGATCCCGGGGAGGCGCCGTCCGGGGTGAAATCGGCGTCGGCGAGGTTCACACCCTGGCCGTGGCTCTGGTGCATCGGTGCGTGGTCGAAGATCACCCCTGGCGGACCGGAATAGGTGTGGTGCACCACGAGTTCCCACGCGTCAGCCATGCCGCCCCCATTGCGCCTGTCGCGTCCGGCAGTGCCGACGCGATCAGGCCCGACAATAAACCCGGTGGGCGCGTTTCGTAAGAGCGGATGCGATGGTTGCCAGCATCTTCACAGCTAGCGGATTTCCCTGCCCGCCATCAGACGAGCATCTGGAGGGGACATCGCTGATTTCGGCCCGCTGGCGGCGGCAACCGAGCTATCGCGTGGTGTAGCCGCCGTTGGCAAAAATGGTCTGGCCGTTGATCCAATGGCCTTCGTCGACGAGGAACACCACCAGCGGCGCGATGTCGGTGATGTCGGTCAACCGGTTGTCCATCGCCTGCGACTTGTGGAATTCGACACGCTCGGGTGTTTCCTGCGGGTAGAAGAACGGCGTGTCCATCGGGCCGGGCGCCACATTGTTGACATTGATGCCGCGCGTGCCGAACTCCTTGGACGCAGCGCGGGTGAAGTGCTCCACTGGACTCTTGGAGCCGGCGTAGGTGGAATAGCCGTCGGTGTAGGCCGCCAGCAACGCTGTCACGATGGTAACCACCGACCCGTTGTCGTTCAGCCGCCTGCCGGCCTGCTGCAGGAAGAAGTACGCCGCCTTGGCGTTGATGTCGAACATCGAATCATATTCCTGCTCAGTTGTTTCCACGAACGGTTTGCGCAGCACCCGGCCGACGGTGTTGATCGCGATGTCCACACCTCCGAAAGCGTCGACGGCGGTGTCGAACAACTTCTCGACATTGGCGGGAACCGTCAGGTCACCCTGCACTTTGACGCCCTTCACGCCGGCCTCCTGGACCTGAGCGAGTGTCCTGTCGGCGTCCTGTTCGGAGGCGGCGCTGTGATAGTGGACCGCGACGTTGACACCCTTGGCTGCCAGCGTGGTACTGATCAGCCCGCCGAGATTCTTCGCTCCGGCGGCCACGACTGCGGATTTGCCCTCAAGTTTGCTCATGACGCCCGACGCTAGCGGCGCGACCAACAAATGAGAAACCCAGATTTTCGAGATATCGACAAATAATATTTGTGCATGGCTTCCACTCCAGATCTGCGTCGCCTGCGCCACTTCATCTCGGTCGCCGAGGCGGGCAGCTTCACGCGGGCCGCCGCCGACCTGCATCTGAGCCAGCAGGCGTTGAGCACGTCGGTGCGGCAGCTCGAAAAGGATCTGGGCGCACAGCTTCTCGTGCGCGAAGGCCGCCGCGTCACTACCACCACCGCGGGGACACTGCTGCTCAGAGAGGGACGGACGCTGTTGGCGGCCGCTCGTACCGTCGCCGAACATGTCGAACGGGTGGCCAGTGGAGATGACGAGGTCTACGTCGTCGGCCACACCCCCGCTCTCAGCGGAGCCGAGGTGTACAACGTGATGGAGGGTGCCATCGATGCGCATGCGTCGACCTCCTTCACTTTCCGGCAGATGTACCCCGATCAGTTGGTTGACGCCATCTTGGGTGGATCTGTTCAGCTGGGGCTGCGGCGCGGTGTGGTGCCCAGTCACGACCTGGCGGGGGCGGTCGTCGGTTATCACCCTGTCCGGGTGGCTGTGCCCGCGCATCACCGACTTGCCGCCGAGACCGAGATCGATATCGCCGCCCTGGCCGGCGAACGCATCGCGCTGTGGGCGCCACCTGGTGCGTCGTACTACAGCGACCTCTTGTTAGGGGCCTGTCGCCGAGCGGGTTTCGAGCCTGACTATGTCGTTAGCCGAGTGCAGGGAGCCGCGACTGTCGCCGCTCCGCTGACCACCGGCGCCGTCGCATTCGTCACCGTGTCTGCGGGCCCGGCAATGGACGGCCGTGTCCAGGTGATCGATCTACGACCGCCCCTACTGGTTCCCGTGCAGGCTCTCTGGCAACGCCATACAGCGTCGGCGGTTCGCGAGGTGTTGTTGCGCTGACAACGGCGCGGCACCTAGGTACTGCACGACGTCAGCTCAAGGCTGCCAGAATCTCTGCCGCGGATTCGGTCGCCGCGTCCCGGTCAGCGGCCACCAGGCCAATCCGGGTACGCCGGTCCAGGATGTCATCGATGGTCAACGCGCCCTCATGGGTGATCGCATACGCGAACTCGGCCCTGGTGACATCGATGCCTTCGGCCACCGAATCCGCCGGGCGGGCGCATGCCGCCCGGGCCATCACGTTCGGAGCCTCGGCCCCGTAGCGCGCCACCAGCGACGCGGGCAGCGTGGTCGATGAGCGTTGCGCAGAAACGGGATTCGACGGCGCGCCGACCAGCGGTAGGTTCCGGGTCCGGCAGCGTCGGGCGGTCAGACCGCGCAGCGCGATCGCGCGGTCGAGGACGTCCTCGGCCATGTACCGGTACTCGGTGAGCTTGCCTCCGATCACGCTGATCACCCCCGACGGCGACTCGGTCACCGCGTGCTCACGGGATACGTCGGCAGTGCGACCCGAGCCGGTGTCGATCAGCGGACGCAGGCCGGCGTAGGCGCCGATGACGTCGGCGCGGTCCAGCGTGGTCTGCAGCGCGGTGTTGACGGTGTCGAGCAGGAAAGTGATCTCGTCGGATGTGGGTTCGGGGACGTCCTGAATCGGGCCGGGCGCGTCTTCGTCGGTCAGCCCCAGATACACCCGACCGAGTTGCTCGGGCATCGCGAAGACGAACCGGTTCAGCTCGCCGGGGATCGGAACCGTCAGTGCCGCAACAGGATTTCCGAAGGCTGCGGCGTCGAAGACCAGATGAGTCCCGCGACTGGGCCGCAGCGTGACGGACGGGTCGACCTCGCCTGCCCACACCCCGGCAGCGTTGAGGACCGCCCGAGCCCGCACCACCAGCGATTCGCCGGTGAGGGTATCGCTGAGGGTGGCCGAAGTGCCGGACGCCTGCACCGCGGCCACCCGCGTGAGCACCATCGCACCGTGCTGGGCCGCCGTCCGCGCCACGGCGGTGACCAGGCGGGCATCGTCGATGAGTTGGCCGTCGTAGGCCAGCAACGCGCCGTCGAGTCCGTCACGGCGTACCGTCGGGGCCAGTTCGGCGGCCCGTCGCGCGTCGACCCGGCGTGACCGGGGCAGCACCGAGGCCGGCGTTCCGGCCAGCCTGCGCAGACCGTCGCCGGCAGCGAAACCGAACCGCACCAGCGCCCGAGACGCAATGCTCATCTGCGGCAACAACGGCACCAGCTGCGGCATCGCATGTACCAGGTGCGGTGCGTTGCGCGACATCAGCAACCCTCGCTCGACCGCGCTGCGGCGCGCGATGCCGACGTGCCCACTGGCCAGATAGCGCAAGCCGCCGTGGACGAGTTTGGAGCTCCACCGACTGGTCCCGAACGCCAGGTCGTGCTTCTCGACCAACGCGACCGCCAACCCCCGACTGGCCGCGTCCAGCGCAATCCCGGCTCCGGTGATCCCGCCACCGATCACCAGCACGTCGAGCGGAGCGCCGTCGCCGAGGCGCTGCAAGTCGGCACGACGTCGGGCGGCATTCAACGCTGAGGGGTCGGTCATGGTTTCAGGTATCCGTTCAGAGCCACACCCAATTCGGTATCGAGTGCGTCGGCATCGAGCAGGCCGTCGACCAGCTGCACCGATTGAATGGTCGACTGCGTGATCAGCAGGCACATCGCGGCCATCCCCCGCGGATCGCCGGGACGGACGCTGCCCTCATCCTGGCCGGCCTTGATCGCGTCGGCCAGCGCGTCGATGACGATCTGCTGACTGGTGCCGAGCCGGTCGGCGATGTAGGTCATCGCGATGGCCGGTGCGTTGCGTAGGACCGACATCACCACCTCGTCGTCGCGCAGATGCCGCGCCACCGCGACCACCCGGGCCACCGTGGCGTCGCGGCTGATTCCTTTCTCGGGCACGGCGTCGAGCACCCCGGCGATCCGCACGGTCAACAGCTCGGCGATCACCCAGCGGATGTCGGGCCAGCGGCGGTAGATCGTGGGACGGCTGACCCGGGCCCGCCGTGCGATCTCGGTCATCGTCACCCGGTCCACGCCATAGGTCAGTACGCAGGCGGCAGCCGCGTCGAGGATGCGCTCCTCGACAGTGGACACTGAGTTACGGATTGACATCATCTGTAATACTGTAACTCATGAATCCCGCAGCAGCGCAGCCGAGCGACCCGCCGATGCAGTGGAACGGCTGGGGCGACCCCGCGTTGGCCAAACCGCTTTCACCCGGAATTCGCGGCCTGCTCAGCGAGGCCCTGGGAATCGACGCCGCCGACGTCGCGCAGCCCCGTCTCGATCAGGTCCGGCTGCGCCCCTCGGCGTTGTCCGCGGCCGATCGGGCCGGGTTGGGCGCGCTGGTCGGCGCCGAGCACATGATCGTCGACGACCACGGCCGGCTGTTGCGGGCCGGCGGCAAATCCACGTTGGACCTGCTGCGCCGCAAGGACTTCGGCGTGCAGGATGCTCCGGATGCGGTGCTGCTGCCGGGCACCGAACAGGAGGTGGCCGACCTGCTCGCCTACTGCGCCGACCACAGCATCGCCGTAGTGCCGTTCGGCGGCGGGACCAGCGTGGTCGGCGGGCTCGATCCGGTGCGCGGTGACTTCAAGGCCGTGGTGTCGCTGGACCTGCGCCGGCTCGATCAGTTGCACAGCCTCGACGAGGTGTCCTGGGAGGCCGAGCTCGGCGCCGGTGTGACCGGACCGCTCGCCGAGCAGCTGCTCGGCGAGCGCGGATTCGCGTTGGGCCACTATCCGCAGAGCTTCCGGTTCGCCACCATCGGCGGCTTCGCGGCCACCCGTTCGTCGGGCCAGGACTCGGCAGGTTACGGCCGTTTCGACGATATGGTCCGCGGCGTGCGGGCGGTGACCCCGGCGGGCATCCTGGACCTCGGACGTGCGCCCGCGTCGGCTGCCGGGCCCGATCTTCGACACCTTCTGCTGGGTTCGGAGGGCACCCTGGGGGTGATCACCCGGGTACGCGTGCGCGTCCATCCAGTGCCCGAGACGACCCGCTACGAGGCATGGTCCTTCCCGGATTTCGCCACCGGCGCCGACGCGCTGCGTGCGGTGGTCCAGACCGGCACCGGACCGACGGTGATCCGGTTGTCCGACGAGGCCGAGACCGGCGTCAACCTGGCGACCACCGAACACATCGGGGAACAGCAGGTCACCGGAGGATGCCTGGCGATCACGGCATTCGAAGGCACCGAAGCCCACGTGACCAGCCGGCACACCGAGACTCGGGACCTGCTGACCGCCAAGGGCGGGACGTCGTTGGGTGGTCAGCCGGCACGCGACTGGGAACACGGCCGGTTCGACGCGCCCTACCTGCGGGACGCCCTGCTGGCTGCCGGAGCGTTGTGCGAGACGCTGGAGACCGCCACCAACTGGTCGAACCTGTCGGCGGTCAAGATCGCGGTGACAGAGGCGTTGACCAGTGCGCTGGCCGATTCGGGGACACCGGCGCTGGTGCTGTGCCACATTTCGCATGTGTACCCGACCGGAGCGTCGCTGTACTTCACCGTCGTCGCGGCGCAGCGCGACAACCCGATCGAGCAGTGGCGCGCCGCCAAAGCCGCGGCGTCGGAGGCCATGATGCGCACCGGGGCCACCATCACCCATCACCACGCCGTCGGGGCCGACCATCGGCCCTGGATGCGAGACGAGGTCGGTGACCTCGGTGTCGAGGTGTTGCGCGCGGTGAAGGCGGCCCTGGATCCCGTCGGAATCCTCAATCCGGGCAAGCTGATTCCGTGACCGGTCGCACCCGGGTGACCGTTCTGACCAATCCGGCGTCCGGTCACGGCAGCGCGTCACATGCCGGGGAACGGGCCATCGCCCATCTCCACAAGCGCGGTGTCGATGTGGTGGCTGTCGCCGGGCGGGACTCTGCACACGCCCGCATGCTGGTCGAGGGCGCGCTCGAGCGGGGAATGGATGCGCTGGTGGTCGTCGGGGGCGACGGCATCGTGTCGTTGGCGCTGCAGGTGCTCGCCCAGACCGACATCCCGCTGGGCATCGTGCCGGCCGGGACCGGCAACGACCACGCGCGTGAGTTCGGGATACCCACCAAAAATCCGGTGGCCGCCGCTGACGTCGTCGTCGACGGCGTGGTCGACACGGTCGACCTGGGACTCATCGAGGGTGCAGACGGCACCCGACGGTGGTTCGGGACCGTGATGGCCGCCGGTTTCGACTCACTGGTGACCGATCGGACCAATCGGATGCGGTGGCCGCACGGCCGTATGCGGTACAACCTCGCGATGGTCGCGGAGTTGTCCAAGCTGCGGTTGCTGCCGTTCCGGCTGACCTTCACCGACGGCGCTGACACGACGGAGATCGAGACCGAGTTGACGATGGCCGCTTTCGGGAACACCCGCAGCTATGGCGGGGGCATGTTGATCTGCCCGCACGCCGACCCGCGGGACGGGCAACTCGACGCGACCATGGTGGCCTCGGCGTCACGGACCAAGCTGATCCGGTTGTTCCCCACGGTGTTCAAGGGCACCCACGTCGACCTCGACGAGGTCAGCACCGCGCGGGCGGGCGTGATCACCGTGGATTGTCCAGGCATCAACGCTTATGCCGATGGCGAGTACGTCTGCCCATTGCCGGTGCGGATCTCCGCAGTACCCGGGGCGCTGAAAATCCTGCGTTCCGTTTAGCCCCGCGAGTAGACGTGAGCTCCCCCATTTGCGCGCCGGAAAGGGCGTTTGCGCGTCTGCTCGCGGAAAGAACTCAGCCCACTCCTCTACTGAGCCAGCTGACCTCGGCCCCCTCGCCGCCGTCCCGGTATGCCTCGAGTGCCTCATCCCACGCGGTGCCCAGGACCGAGTCCAGCTCGGAGGCCAGCATGTCGGCGCCGGATTCCATCAGCGCGCGCAGTCTCATCTCGCCGACCATCACGTCGCCGTTGGCGCTCATCGCACCGCTCCACAGGCCCAGCTGCGGGGTGTGGCACCAGCGGTGACCGTCGACGCCCTGGCTGGGGTCCTCGGTCACCTCGAAGCGCAGCACCGACCACGAACGCAGCGCATTGGCCAGCTGCGCGCCGGTGCCGACCGGACCGACCCAGTTGGTTACCGCACGGAGCTGCCCGGGCATGGCCGGCTGCGGCGTCCACTTCAGATTCGCCCTCGCATTGAGGGTCGACGACAACGCCCACTCGACATGCGGGCACACCGCCGCGGGCGAGGCATGGATGTACACCACGCCCGTCGTCGCGTCGGCGAATTGGTTCGCTGCACGCATCTGCTACTCCTTCGGCTCCACGAGGGACGTCTTCCCCAACGACCTGGTGTGACCGAACAGCAACATGTGAATGCAGATGAAGTTGTGACTTGCGAGTCCATTGTGCCTCGTGAGGCGGACGTTGCGCTAGTCTGCCCCGAACTCTCTTAGGACTTCATCAGACAGCGCCGGCATCACCTCATGCGCCCAGTCGCCGAAGGCCCGGTCGGTGAGCGCGACGAGGGCCAGTTCGGCCTGCGGATCCACCCAGAGAAACGTCCCGGACTGCCCGAAATGACCGAACGTACGCGCGGAGTTCGCCGCACCGGTCCAGTGCGGCGACTTGCCGCCGCGGATCTCGAACCCCAGCCCCCAATCGTTGGGCCGCTGCACGCCGAACCCGGGCAACACGCCATTCAGACCCTCGAACACCACGCTGGTCGCCTGATCGTGCATCGATTCCGAAACCGTGGCCGGAACCAGCAGGTCACGGGCGAACACCGACAAGTCGTCGACGGTGGACGTGGCGCCGAAACCGGCCGCGTCGGCACCTCCGTCGAACGACGTGCCGGACATGTGGAGTGGTTCGAACACCGCTTCCCGCAGGTAGTCGGGGAAGGCGATGTCCGTCGCCAGCTGCAGCGTCTGGGCCAGCACGGTGAACCCGTAGTTGGAGTAGATCCGACGGGTGCCCGGCTCGGCGATCACCTTCGCCGAGGTCATCTCGTACCCGGCGGCGTGCGCCAGCAGGTGCCGCACCGTGGAACCCGCCGGCCCGGCTTCGGTGTCGAGATCGACTGCCCCCTCCTCGACGGCCACCTGCGCCGCGCGCGCGACCAGCAGTTTGGTCACCGAGGCCAGGGCGAAGGGGTGGGCGGTGTCGCCGTGGTGAGCGAGGACACCGCCGTGACCGACGACCGCGGCGGCGACGGTCGGAACCGGCCAGTCAGCCAACACGTCCAGTGCGCTCATCGCGCCCGAGCTTAGTTCGCCTCCCAGGCAGCGCACAGTGCGGCCACATGGCGGGCATCGGTCCCACAGCACCCGCCCAGCACCGTGACCGCGGGCAGACGCCGGCGCAGCGCGACATGCGCGTGCGCCAGGTCGTCGGGATCGCCGTCGTCCAGCTCGGTGGCCGCGTCGAGCTCAGCGTGGCTGAGGGTCGAGGCGTTGGCGCGCAGCCCGCCCAGCCGGCGCAGCCACGGCCCGTCCTGGTCCAGAGCGGCCGCGAAGTGAGTCGGGTGTGCGCAGTTGACCATGAAGTAGTCGGCTGCGGCACCGGTCTCGGCGTCGGTCTGGTCGACGGCTTCATGCAACGGCTGACCGGTCGGGAGGCGACCGTCGGTCTCGACGGTGAACGACACCACCGACGCGATGCCCGCCGCCGCGGCGGCCCGGACCACGCCGATCGCCTCGGGCGTGTTGGTCATCGTGATCGCGGTGACCCGATCGGCCGACGTCGAGGCGAAGGTGCCGATCTGAACCGCGTGGTAGCTCTGGGCCTCGTCGGCAGTCATCGCGGTTCCGGGGTCGTAACCGTCCCCGCGTGGTCCGACGCAGCCGCTCACGATCGCGGTCAGGCCGGCGGCCTGTGCGGCGGTGCGCACCGTTTCGGCGAGTTCGACCGCAGCCCGGTTCACCTCGTCGAGTCGTTGCGCGGAGTAACCGAGTTGATCCGCCCATTCCGGGTTGGCCCGCCATGTCGCGGTCTCGACGACGAAACCGGTGCGGTGCCGACGCGCGATGTCGAGGTAGCCGTCGTAGTAACGCTGCAGTCGGGTCCGCCCGTCGGGCGACTCGAGCAGGGGGAAGGCGGCGAACGCCGGCAGCTCGCGGCCGTCGTGGAAAACCAGTTCGGTTTCCAGGCCACCGTCGGTGACGAACAACGTGTCCGCCGACAGGACAGTCATCGAACTCACTTCCGGGCGATGTAGTAGTAGTTCAGCGGGTCGGAGTCGATCTCGCGGACGGTGACGTCACTGAAGCCGGCCTCGGCGAGCATCGTGGTGGCCAGTTCGCGACCCCAGCAAGTGCCCAGGCCGTCACCGTCGAGCCCGAGCGACACGCTCATGCAGTGCATCGTGGACACGGTGTACAGATAGGAGGCGAACGGCACTCCGACGTTGTCCTCCAGTCGTGTCGATGCCTTGATGTCGACCATCAGGAACACCCCACCGATGCGCAGCGCACGGTGGATGTTGGCCAACACCTGAGCCGGGTGGGCTTGGTCGTGGATCGCGTCGAAAGCCGTGATCACATCGAAGATCTCGGCCCGGTCGTAGTTCGCGACATCGACCTGTTCGAAGGTCGCGTTGGTCAGCCCGAGCCGGCGCGCCTCGTCGGCGCCCGCGGCCAGACCCTCCTCGGAGAAGTCCACGCCGACGAACCTGCTGGCCGGGTAAGCCTGCGCCATCAGGTTGACTGCATGTCCACTGCCGCAGCCGAAGTCGGCGACGTCGGCTCCGGTTGCCAGTTTCTCGGGCAACCCGTCGACCATCGGCAGGATCACGTCGACCAGGGCAGCATCGAAGACCTCGCCGCTCTCCTCGGCCATCAGGGTGTGGAAGCGCGGATATTCGCTGTAGGACAACCCGCCACCGTGCCGGAAGCAGGCGATCACCTTCTGCTCGACCTCGCCCAGCAGTGGGATGAACTGTGCAACGCGGGCCAGGTTGTCGGGACCCGCCGCCCTGGTCAAGACTGCGGCGCGGTGTGGCGCAAGAGCGTATGTGCTTGCCGCGGGGTCGTAATCGACGATGCCGGCACTGACCACTCCACCGAGCCATTCCCGCACGTACCGTTCATCGAGTCCGGCCGCGTCGGCGATCTGGGCACTGGTGGCCGGTGGAAGTTCGGCGAGCGTGTCGAACAATCGGGTCTGGTGACCGATGGACAGCAGAATCGCCACACTGGCCGCGTCGATGGTGCCGATGATGTGACGGGCGAATTCCTCGGTGGTGTCGACCGTCGCGCGGTCGTGCAATGTCGTCATGATCAGCAACGCTAGGCCCGCGATGCCACCGCGTCATCGGTTATCCGATGTATCTGCTCGGGCCGACCGTGGTGCACATGATGCAGATCAGATCACGTGGTGCTGGCGCGCCCAAGCGGCTGCCGCCGTCCGCGAGGACACCCCGATCTTGGCGTAGATGTTGGCCAGATGTCGACCGACGGTCTTCTCGCTGAGGAAAAGTCGTTCTGCGGCCTGCCGGTTGGTTTCTCCGCCGGCGATGCAGGCCAACACCTCGCATTCGCGGCGGGTCAATCGGCCGGGTGCCGGTGAACCGCAGATCCCGGCGGGGTCGACACCCAGTTCGGCATAGATGGCGTCGGCAGTCGCCGCGTCGGCGTTCGCGGCATCGTGGTGGCCCAGCCCCCGGTGGGCCAGCACCATCCATTCGTAAACCTCGGCGGTGTCGTATCGGGACTGCTGCACCCGGTATTCGCGCAATGCCTCCTGTAACACCTCCAATGCCTGCGCGAATGCGCCCTGCCGGACCAGCACGGCTCCCCTGGCATGCGCGGCCCACGCCAGAAAGCCCGGCGTCCCGAAGGCATGCGCATCGGACTGCAGTTGCGCACAGTAGTTTTCGGCGTCGGCGATGGCATCACGGGTAAGAGCGATCTGCACCGCCGCGCGCAGCAGTCGCACCCTGGCCAACCGGTCCCCGTCGGCCAGGGCCAGCCGGATCGATGTCCACGCCGTGGCGTGCTCACCGCGCCGACACGCCAGTAGGGCCTCCCCCGGCTGCGGGTCCATACCCAATCCGCGCGCCTGGTCGAAAGCGTGTGCGGCGCCGTCAAAGTCACCCATCAGTCGACGCACCTCACCGAGCTGGTAGTACCCTTCCGCGGCCGCCCAGCCGTTGACGTCGTGCAATGCGCGGCTGGCGGAGTCGAGCCTGCGTTCCAGCGTCCGGTAGTCGTCGGTGGCCACCTGTACCTGCAGCCGGTGCACGTCGCAGACACCGCCGTAGGGCACCGAACCGGACAGGCCGCACCACTGCTCCATCGACTGGGTCCAGGACCGCATCCGCGGCAGGTCGGCCAGTTTGTGACAGTGGTGCAACACGATGCAGTACAGGTCGCCGGCCCACTCGATGGGCACCTGGTCGGCCAGCAACGGCAGCATCGCCTCGTCGATCAGTGCATAGCCCTCGGCGGTGCGTGCGTGCAGGATCGCGTCGATGCCCGCGGCGATCAGCCCCAGTGCGGTGACCGCCGGGGCGTCGAGCCGGTCGGCCAGTTCCCGCAACCGCAGCACGTGGCCGCGCAACGCGTCGAGGTCGCCCAACATGGCGGCCACGACGGCGTCTAGGTAGGTCAGGTAGCCATGGGCTGGGTTGTCCTCGGCGCCGGCCAGTAGCCGGCGGGACCTGTTCATCCACCCTTGGCCGATGTTTACGTCACCACGCACCAGCCAGGCCAGCGCCAGTTCATTGGCCTTCATGGCCGCGGCAGTGGAGTCGGTCCGCGTCAGCTCGGCGTAGACACGCTCGGCGGCTCGGCTGGATTCCTTGATATGTCCCAGCCGCCATGCCGCGAACGACAACGCATCGAGATCGTCGGTGCCCAGGCCGACCTCACGACGGGCCAGGTCGAACGCTTGATAGCTGGCATGCCAGTCCCGCCGCCGGTGCGCGGCGCGCGCGGTGGACAGCAGGTCGTTCTGGCTGGGAGCCATATCGACTCCAGTATCGCGCGCCGAAGCGGCTGAGCCTAGGTCGATCGCGTGTTTGACCGGTCACCGCACCTCATCGGACACGTGTCCAGCGCACCGATTTCGCACCCGATATGTTGTACGCATGACTCAGACGGTGCGCGGAGTGATCTCACGGACGAAAGCCAAAGCGGTCGAGGTGGTCGACATCGTCATCCCTGATCCGGGGCCGGGCGATGTCACCGTCGCCATCCAGGCGTGCGGGGTGTGCCACACCGATCTGCACTACCGCGAGGGCGGCATCAACGACGAGTTCCCGTTTTTGCTCGGCCATGAAGCCGCCGGTGTTGTCGAGTCGGTCGGTGACGGTGTGACCAACGTCGAGCCCGGTGACTTCGTGGTTCTGAACTGGCGCGCGGTGTGCGGGCAGTGCCGGGCCTGTAAGCGCGGGCGACCGCACTTGTGTTTCGACACCCACAACGCCTCCCAGCCGATGACCCTGACCGACGGCACACCGTTGACGCCGGCGCTGGGCATCGGCGCGTTCGCCGACAAGACGCTGGTGCACGAGGGCCAGTGCACCAAGGTCGACCCCACCGCCGACCCGGCCGCGGCCGGGCTGCTGGGCTGCGGGGTGATGGCCGGGGTCGGCGCAGCCATCAACACCGGCGCGGTCAACCGCGACGACACCGTGGCCGTCATCGGTTGCGGCGGGGTGGGCGATGCGGCCATCGCCGCGGCGAACCTGGTCGGCGCCAAGCGGATCATCGCGGTGGACACCGACAGCCGGAAGCTGGACTGGGCGCGCAAGTTCGGCGCCACCCACACCATCAATGCGCGCGAGCTCGATCCGGTCGAGACGATCCAGGATCTCACCGACGGCAACGGTGCCGACGTCGTGATCGACGCGGTCGGCCGGCCCGAGACCTGGAAGCAGGCGTTCTACGCCCGGGACCTGGCCGGCACCGTGGTCCTGGTCGGGGTGCCCACCCCGGAGATGACGCTGGAGATGCCGTTGATCGACTTCTTCTCCCGCGGTGGATCGTTGAAATCCTCGTGGTATGGCGACTGTCTGCCCGAGCGCGACTTCCCGACGCTGATCGAGCTGTATCTGCAGGGCCGCTTCCCGCTGGATGCGTTCGTCTCCGAACGCATCGGGCTCGACCAGATCGAGGAGGCGTTCCACAAGATGCACGCCGGCCCCGACACCGACCCGGTGCTGCGTTCGGTGGTGGTCCTGTGAGCGCGATCCAGCGGCTGGTCACCAGCGGGACCTTCGAGCTCGACGGCGGCAGCTGGGAGGTCGACAACAACATCTGGATCGTTGGTGACGACACCGAGGTCGTGGTGTTCGACGCCGCGCACACCGCAGAACCGATCGTCGAGGCCGTCGGTGACCGCCATGTGGTGGCGGTGATCTGCACCCACGGCCACAACGACCACGTCACCGTCGCCCCGCAACTCGGGCAGAGACTCGACGCACCGGTGTTCCTGCATCCCGCCGATGAGGTGTTGTGGCGAATGACCCACCCGGACAAAGAGTTCCGGTCCGTCGCTGACGGCGAATCGATCCAGGTGGCCGGTACCGAACTGCGCGCTCTGCACACCCCGGGCCACTCCCCCGGCTCGGTGTGCTGGCACGCACCCGACCTCAACGCGGTGTTCAGCGGCGACACCCTGTTCCAGGGCGGCCCCGGCGCGACCGGCCGATCGTTCTCCGACTTCCCCACCATCCTGGAATCCATCTCCGGACGGCTGGGCAAGCTGCCCGGCCAGACAGTCGTCTACACCGGCCACGGCGACACCACCACCGTCGGCGACGAGTTGGTCAACTACGACGAATGGGTCGCGAGGGGTAGCTGAGCTGGCTACCGTCGTAAAAGACGGATTGTCTCCAAGCCCCGGGGAGGTCGCGATGCCTGAATCGAGCATCGTCGTGCGACCGGAGCCGATGGACAGCGGCACCTATACCGCCGGTTCCCGGTTGCAGGCCGCCGGCCTGTCGCAGGCGATCGCGGTCTTCGAGCAGGCCGCGGCGGCGGTGCCGCTGCCCGATCCCCCTCAGCCCATCGTGGTCGCCGATTACGGCGCGGCCAGCGGCCACAACTCGTTGTTACCGCTGGGTGGCGCGATCGCAGTCCTGCGCGGGCGCACCCGCCCCGAGCATTCGATTCTGATCGCTCACACGGACCGGCCCGACAACGACTTCACCGCGCTGTTCCGCACACTGGAAGACGACCCCGACACCTATCTGCGAAAAGACCGTGTCGCCTTCGCCTCGGCGGTGGGTCGTTCGTTCTACTCGCAGATCCTGCCGTCCAACAGCGTGCACCTGGGGTGGAGCGCCTGGGCCATCCAGTGGCTGAGCAAGACACCGGCCGCCATCGAAGGCCACATTCATGCGGCGTTGTGCGATGACGAGCAGGCGCGCGCGGCCCACGCCAAGCAGGCGGCCCGCGACTGGCACGAATTCGTCGCGTTTCGCGGCCGCGAATTGTGCCCGGGTGGTCGTCTGGTGGTGATGACGATGGCCGTCGGCGACGACGGCGAGTTCGGCTTCCGCACGCTGTTGACCGCGCTGGTCGACGCACTCGACGAGTTGGCCGGCGAGGACATGCTCCAGGCCCGCGAAGTCGCACAGATGTGCATCCCGACGTATGCCCGGCGCGCGTCGGAGTTCGCCGCACCATTCGCCCCGTCGGGCCGTTTCGAGGGTCTGGAGATCGCCCACCTCGACGTGTTCGACGCCGAGGACCGTTTCTGGCATCGCTACCAGATCGACAAGGATGCAGCCGCTTTCGGTGCCCGCTGGGCCGGTTTCGCACGCGCGTCGGTGTTCCCGGCGCTACTGACCGCACTCGACGGCGGCCCCGGCGATCCGCGGGTCGACGAATTGTTCGATAGGTTGGAGAAGTCGGTCGCCGACCGGTTGGCCGCCGCACCGGAACCGACCCAGATTCCGCTGGCGCACGTGGTGTTGCACAAGCGGCCGAAAACCTGACTGTCAGCGAATCGTTCCGGCGCCGGGAATCAGCGGCAGGTCCAGGGCGGTGACCCAGCCCGGCGACAGGTCGTTGACTGCGGGCACGGCGTTGAGCGCCCGCAGTCCGGTGGCCAGGCATCCGGCGGCGGCCGCGTCACGGCCTGAACCGTCGGTGAACCGGAAGGCCGTCTCCTGGAAGATGCTCGGCGTGCCTTCGATGTCCACGCGGTAGACGTCGTTGTCCGCGCCCGACGGCCAGTCCGGTGCGGCGTCGTTGCCGATCCGGTTGACGTGCTCGAGCTGGATACGGGTCTGCCCCTGATAGATGCCGTTGATGGTGAACCGCACGGCAGCGACGTTTCCTGGGGCGATGACGCCTTTGGCGGTGGCACGTTCGGTGGGTGTCACCCACTTCTCCCAGGTCGTGGTGATGTCGTCGAGCATGATGCCGGCCGCCTGGGCGATCATCGGCACTGTGGCACCCCAAGCGAATACCAGAATGTCGGGATTCTCCAGCAGGGCACGGTATTCCGGTGGTCTCCCGATCCCCATCTCACGGTCGTAGTCGCCCTCGTAGTTGGTGTAGTCCAGCAGTTCACTCGCCCGAACCTGCCGCACCTCTGAGCACAGTCCCATCAACGTCATCGGGAACAGGTCATTGGCGAAGCCGGGATCGATGCCGGTGGTGAAGCACGAGGACTCACCCAGCTCGCAGGCCACTGTGATCGGTTGAATCCAGTCCGGTGGGTTGAGGTGCATGCTCGGCCAGATCCACGGCGTCATGGCGGTGGAGCAGACGTCGATCCCGGCACGCAGGAATCGGGTGATCAGCGCGATGTTCGCATCGGCGTGGTTGGCGGTGGGTCCGTAGTGCACCAGGGCGTCGGGTTTCAGGTCGATCAGCGCGTCGACGTCGTCGGTGGCGGCCAGTCCGACGGAGTCGCCGCCGCAGAGCTCACCGACGTCGCGGCCGACCTTGGCGGGGTTGCTGACGCCGACCCCGACCAGCGCGAAACGCGGGTGACGAAGGATCTCGGGGATCACCATCCGTCCGACGAAGCCGGTGCCCCAGACGACGACCCGCTTGACGTCAGCAGTGCTCACCGATGTGTCCTCCTCGGTTCAGAAACAGCGCCGCAGCCCGCCCGGTTCGCAGATCAGGGGGTAGCGGTCGACCGGCATGGCCAACGGTTCGCGATAGGCCAGGGTGAACGGGGACTTGATGATGCCCGGTTGCATGCCGCAGTTGCCGTTGTGGGCGACGCTGCGGGTGCCCGACATCGTCGCGTCGTCAAACGAGACCGTGTCGACTGTGGGGGCCCAGCTACCGTCGGGGCACTTCATCCCCTCGGGGTTCGGGGTGGTGAAACTCCAGAGGTTGCTGACCAGTTTCGCGTACCCGCTCGGCGCGCCCCCGGTGCCCGCGATGTTCAGCGTGCACGCGACCGGCAGGTAGAGCGGCTCGCGCAGATCACCGACCACGGGAACACAGCTCGGATAGATCGTCCAGGTCCCCGGCGTGCCGTCAGCAGTGGTGTAGCTGTAGACACCTTCCATCACCTCGGCGGCGCGGGCGGGCGCCGCGGAACCGACGGACATACCGAGGACGACGGTGAGTACAGCCGACAGCACGGCCACACCCCGCAGCAGTTTCACAAGTGTTCCTTCAGTAGGGCGGACGTGGAAAGCTTCTGGAGTATCCCAGCCAGAGTGCACAGAAGTCACGTGTTTGCCGGTTCGGCGCATCGGGTAGAGGGGCCGTGGCAAGCTCAAGACCCGGGGTGATGCACATGGCGCGGACCGCGGCGCGAACCGCTGTTCTCGCCATTGCGCTGCTGATGGCTGCGCTGACGGCGTGTTCGACCGGTCAGCGGGTGTCCCTGGGTGAAGGCGCAGAGGGCAGTCTGGTGGCGGCGATCGCCGGGGAGCCCGATCAGCTCGACCCGCACAAGACCACCGCCTACTTTTCGTTCCAAGTGCTGGAAAACGTCTTCGACACGCTGGTCGAACCCGATGAGAACCTCCAGATGCGCCCGGCACTGGCCGAGTCCTGGGAGGTCAGCCCCGACGAGCTCACCTGGACGTTCCGCTTGCGCGAGGGCGTGACATTCCACGACGGTGCGCCCCTGACCGCCGACGACGTCGTCTACTCCTATCGCCGGATCATCGACGAGCAACTGTCCAACGTCGACAAGTTCAGCGCCGTGACGGCGGTGGAAGCGCCCGACCCAGGCACGGTCGTGGTGCGGGTGTCCAGGCCGACGCCGAACATGCTGACCAATCTCGGCGGGTTCAAGGGAATGGCGATCGTCTCGCGCGCCAATGTCGAAAGTGGGCAGATCGCGACCAACCCGGTGGGCACCGGACCGTTCAGCTTCCGCGGCCAGCGCAGCGGGGACTCCATCTCGTTGACCGCCAATCCCCAGTATTGGGGTGGCGCTCCGGAATTGACAGGTGTGACGTTCCGGTTCATCTCGGAGCCGTCGACGGCGTTGTCCGCGCTGCAGGCCGGCGAGGTGGACTGGACCGACTCTGTTCCTCCGCAGCGGGTTTCACAATTGCGTGACGATGATTCACTGACATTGGCCGTGACACCGAGCAACGACTACTGGTACCTGGCACTCAATCAGGCCCGGGCGCCGTGGGATGACGTCCGGGTGCGCCAGGCAATCGCCCATGCGATCGATCGCGATGCGATCGTGGCGGCCACCAGCTACGGCACCGCCGAAGCCAACCAGCTGGCGATCCCGGAAGGCAATCCGTGGTACACCCGTTACGACCGCTACGACAGCGGTGGCGTCGACAGGGCACGAGAATTGTTGGCGGAGAGCAACACTTCGCCAGCTGACATGGATATGCTGGTGACCACCGAGTATCCGCAGACGGTGACCGCTGCGCAGATCATCGCCGACAACCTTGCGCCGCTGGGCATCACCGTCAACATCCGCACCGTCGACTTCGCCACGTGGCTCGATGAGCAGAATTCCGGCAACTTCGACATGTTGATGATGGGCTGGTTGGGCAACATCGATCCGGACGACTTCTACTATGCCCAGCACCACACCGACGGGACGAGCAACGCGCAGAAGTTCTCCAATGCCGAGGTCGACCGCCTGCTCGACGCCGGCCGGGTGCAGACCGATCAGGACGCGCGGCGCGCCGACTATGCCCGCGTCGCAACGCTGATCGCTGACGAAGCCAGCTATATCTACCTGTACAACCCGTCAGTCATCCAGGCCTGGAACCCGGCGCTGCAGAATTATCAGGCGCGCCGCGACGGCGCGGTCCGGTTTCGCGACGCGACCCTTGACATCGGCGGTGAGACCTCGTCGTGACCCCGTCTCGCGTGCTGACCCACCCGATCACCCGGTTCGTCGCGCGCCGACTGCTGTACTCGGCCGTGGTGTTGCTCGGCGTGCTGGTGGTGGTCTTCGCCCTGGTGCATCTGGTGCCCGGTGATCCAGTGCGCATCGCGTTGGGTACCCGTTACACCCCTGAGGCGTACGAGGCGCTGCGCGCCGCCAGCGGGCTGGACCGCCCGATCGTCACGCAGTTCTTCGGATATCTGGGTTCGGCGCTGACCGGTGACCTCGGGGTCAGTTTCCGCAACGGCGACCCGGTCACGGTCACGCTGCTGGACCGGCTGCCCGCAACCTTGTCGCTGGGCCTGGTCGCGATCCTGATCGCACTACTGATCGCCCTGCCCGCGGGCATCTACTCCGCGCTGCACGAGGGCCGCCTCAGCGATGCGATCGTGCGGGTCACCAGCCAGTTCGGTGTGTCGGTGCCCGACTTCTGGATGGGCATCCTGCTGATCGCGCTGTTCTCCTCGACCCTGGGATGGCTGCCGACCTCGGGGTACCGGCCGCTGTTCGACGATCCGGTCGGTTGGGCGCGACACATCGTGTTGCCCGCGCTGACAGTGGCGGTGGTGGCCGCGGCGATCATGACCCGCTATGTCCGTTCCGCGGTACTCGACGTCACCGCGATGGGTTACGTGCGAACCGCGCGCTCCAAAGGATTGTCGCCGCGGGTGGTGACGTTCCGTCACACCGTGCGCAACGCACTGGTTCCGATCCTGACGATCACCGGTATCCAGTTGGCAACGCTGCTGGGCGGTGTGATCGTCGTCGAGGTGGTGTTCGCGTGGCCGGGTCTGGGACGGTTGGTGTACAACGCCGTGGCAGCGCGCGACTACCCGGTGATCCAGGGCGCGGTGCTGCTGATCGCGGCGCTGTTCCTGCTGATCAATCTGCTCGTCGACGTGCTCTACGCAGTGGTCGATCCGAGGATCCGGCTGGGATGACCACCAACGACGCACAGAGCGGCCGGATTTCGGCATGGCGGTTGCTGGCACGTAACCCGGTGACCCTGGTCAGTGCCATTGTTCTGACCGTGGTGGCTGTGGTGGCGGGGACCGCCGGCTGGATTGCGCCCTACGGGGTCAACGACATCAACGTCCCGAACGCGTTGCAGTCGCCCAGTGGATCGCATTGGTTCGGTACCGACGAACTCGGTCGTGACATCTTGTCGCGTGTTCTGGTGGCCATCCAGGCGTCGATGCAGATCGCGGTGGTCAGCGTCATCTTCGCGGTGCTGGTCGGGGTCACCGTCGGTGTGCTGGCCGGCTACCGGGGCGGCTGGCTGGACACCGTGCTGATGCGGATGGTCGACGTGATGTTCGCGTTCCCGGTGCTGTTGTTGGCGCTGGCCGTCGTCGCGATCCTGGGGCCCGGCGTGACGACGACGATCCTGGCGATCGGCATTGTCTACACACCGATCTTCGCGCGGGTTGCCCGGGCCAGCACGTTGGGCGTGCGCACCGAACCGTACGTGTCGGCCTCGCGTGCGATGGGCAGCGGAGACCTCTACATCTTGCGCCGCCACGTGTTGCCGAACATCGCCGGTCCGCTGATCGTTCAGACGTCGCTGTCGTTGGCGTTCGCCATCCTCAGCGAGGCGGCACTGTCGTTCTTGGGACTGGGAATCCAACCACCGCAGCCCTCGCTGGGACGGATGATCTTCGACTCCCAGGGATTCGTCACGATGGCCTGGTGGATGGCCGTGTTCCCCGGTGCCGCGATCTTCGTGATCGTGCTGGCGTTCAACATGTTCGGTGACGGGCTGCGTGACGTGATGGACCCCAAGCAACGCACCACCGTCGAAGCCCGTAGGCGGGAGAGCCGATGACCTCCTCCCCGGTGCTCAGTGTGCAAGATCTCGGCGTGCGCATCGGATCGCAGACCATCGTCGACAAGGTCTCGTTCCAGGTGCATCGGGAACGTACCGTCGGCATCGTCGGCGAGTCCGGGTCAGGCAAGACGATGACGGTGCTGGCCGCGACCGGCCTGCTCGATGCGCCGGGGGCCAGGGTGTCGGGCAGCAGCACACTCGCCGGTGACGCGCCCGTCCAACTCGTCGGCGCCACCCCACGCGTGCTGCGCAGCGTGCACGGCGCCCGGATCGGATTCGTCTTTCAAGACCCCGGCACGTCTTTGAACCCGCTGCTGACGTTGGAGCGGCAGATCACCGAATCACTGGAGACACACAAGAGGCTGACCCGCCGCGCGGCGACCGCCCGCGCCGTGGAATTGCTCGACGCCGTCGGGTTGCCAGACCCGCAGACGCGGTTACATGCCTACCCCCACCAACTCTCGGGTGGGCAACGTCAGCGGGTGATGATCGCGATCGCGTTGGCGTGCGACCCGGAGCTGCTGATCGCCGACGAACCCACCACCGCGCTGGATGTCACCACCCAGGCCCAGATCATCGAGCTGGTGCGGCGCCTGCAACGCGATTTCGGTACGGCGGTGGTGTGGATCAGCCATGACCTCGGCGTGATCGGGCAGGTAGCCGACGACGTGACCGTGCTCCGCGACGGCGTCCCGGTCGAACAGGCTGCGATCGATGCCGTATTCGACCATCCGCACGCCGACTACACCCGTGATCTGCTGGCTGCCCGGCCGGTGCTCGACCGCCCCGGGCCGGCCCCGGTTGCCTCGATGGAGCCGTTACTGGAAGTCACCGGCCTCGACGTGGAGTTCTCGGTGTCCACCCCGGTGGGCCGATCAAAGGTGCACGCGGTCAAGGACGTCGCATTCACCGTCCGGCGAGCAACCACCATGGGTCTGGTCGGGGAATCGGGGTCGGGCAAATCGACAATCGCGGCGTGTCTGACTGGACTGGTCACACCTGATCACGGCACGGCCACCCTCGGCGGCATCGACATCCTCGGGGCGAAAGGCCGCGCCGCGAAAGCACTTCGACGACGTATCGGCCTGGTGTTGCAGGATCCGTTCTCGTCGCTGGACCCGCGTTCACGGGTTGGCACCTCCATCGCCGAGCCGCTGGTGGTGCACCGCCTGACCGACGGCACACAGGCGCGCCGGGCCCGAGTTGCCGAACTGCTCGACCTCGTCGGGTTGCCGACCTCGTTCGCGCAGCGGTTTCCCCATGAGCTTTCCGGCGGGCAGCGTCAGCGGGTGAGCATCGCCCGTGCCCTGGCGGCCCAACCGGACCTGTTGATTCTCGACGAAGCGACCGCGTCTCTGGATGTGTCCGTGCAGGCGCGGGTGCTGGAGTTGCTCGCGCAGCTGCAACGAGAACTCGGCCTGACCTATCTGCTGATCGGCCATGACCTCGCGGTCATTCGCCAGCTCAGCCATGACGTGCTGGTGATGCGCAATGGAGCGGTCGTCGAGAATCGGCCGGCCGACGATGTGTTCTCGACTCCCGAGCAGGAGTACACCAGGACCCTGCTGGCGGCCGTGCCGCCGGCGCGACCGCGGTCATGAGAAGGTCAGTGCATGAGCCAACTCAGCGGCAAGGTCACGTTGGTCACCGGAGCGTCGGCGGGTTTGGGGGCAGCGACAGCAAGGTTGTTCGCCGAGCGCGGCGCCAAAGTGTTCGGGATCGCCCGCGATGCCGCGCGCATGGCAGAGGTCTTCGCGGAGTTGCCTGACGCGACGTTCGCATCGGTGGACATTACCTCACCGCAGGCGTGCGCCCAGGCAGTCGAGGACTGTGTGGCGCACTTCGGCAGGCTCGATGTCCTGGCCAACATCGCCGGCTTTCACCAGATGCGCCACACCGCAACCATGTCCGATGAGGACTGGCAGACCGACCTCGCGGTGAATCTGACGGGACCGTTCTTGCTGTGCCGCGCCGCGCTGCCGCACCTGTTGGAGACCGGCGGCAACATCGTCAACGTCTCCTCGATCGCCGGCGTGGAAGGTGAGGTGTACTCGGCCGGCTACTGCGCGGCCAAACACGGCCTGATCGGGCTGACCCGCGCACTGGCCATCGAGTTCACCAAGGAGCGCCTGCGCGTCAACGCGATCTGCCCAGGAGGCATGCCAACCGCGCAGGCGACGGAGTTCCAGGCGCCGGAGAACGCCGACTGGGACCTGATCATGCGTATCGCATCGCCGCGTGGGTTCATGGCGACCGAGGACGTAGCCAAGACGATCGCTTTCCTGGCCAGCGACGACGCTGCGGCTATCCACGGGGCGGTGTACCGGGTGGACAACGGCAAAGGCGCAGGCTGATGTAAGTGTGTCCGCCCGCGAACTTTTGGTGACCACCGTTCGCCCATCCCGGCAACATCTACCCGCCACTGCCGGACGGCGCTGACGCTGCGCGGAGTACGCATCTGTCCTGATCTAAAGTCTTTACCATGCAATAGCTTTCAGCGTGACTGGCGCTGCTGATGAAGCATCTCCGCTGGTTTTGACGAGCGTTGGACGGATCGCCGACACCCCGTCGCATCGGAACTAGTTCGCGCCAGATTGACGCGCTAGCAAATAAATTGGGCTAACAGCGACGGTGTTTTTGTGTTACTTTGCTCACACGGGGAGACCACTAAGGAGGGGAAGGCGAACATGAGTCTTGTAGGTCGCACCGGGGCCGCGATGGCAGTTGCTGCAGTCACTGGCGCCACGGTTTTGGCTCCACCACCGGATCGGGCCGCGCCTGCTGTCGGCACTGTTGCCGCGTCGACGACGGTCGATCTGACAGCCTCGTCGCGCACGCTGGCCGGTTGGCCCTGGTTACCGGAACTGCAGTCGTCTTCGCACACCACAGAGAGCTCCTCCACATCTGGCTCATCGACATCGCAGCCGGTCCTGCAGCAGACCTGGGACCCGGATGAGATCGACCAAACGTTCCTCACCACCGCACTGAACATGCGCGAGGCATTCCGGGGCCTCACCGGCCAACTGGGTTACCTCGGACAGCACATGAACATCGCCTACAACTTCGGCGAGAGCATCGTGGCCAGCGCGGTCTTCAACAGCACCGACGTCATGCGCGGCGAGGGCGTACTGAAGAACTTCGCAGACTTCACCTACGACGTCTTCCTTGCCGCGGTGTTCGTCGTCGTCGACAACCTGTACCTACACATCCCCGGGCTGCCGCCGATTGTCAGTCTGCCCTACCGCCCACCCGTCGATGCGCCGCCGGGATGGACCCGCCCGATGTCACCGTTCCCGATTTTCTTCTCGATGTCGTCGACTGTGGCCCCCGAAGCGATCGAGACTGTCGAGTCCGAAGAGCAGCAACGGCGTGACAGTGGTTCGTCGGCGCTTCCCGAAACAGACACCGCCGCAACGGAAGACACCGCCGCAACGGAAGACGTTGTCGAAGCAGTGGACAGCGACGACATCCCCGAGGTCAGCAAGGTCGAAACCAAGGTCGAAACCTTGGATGAAACCGACGCCATCAAGACCCTCGTCAAGGACGTCGTCAAGGATGAGGTCAAGGCCGATGAGAGCACCGAGTCAGCACTGTCGGCTGCCCAACGCGGTTCCGACGACTCCGAGGCATCGACACCGAGGGCCAAGACGCGCAACGATTCCGGTGAGAAGCGTACGCCTCGCGACCGCCGAGGTGGCGCCGACTAGAGTTTGAACCGGCCGGCGAACCCACGTAACGGTAGGTCCGCACTGGTGACGATGCCGGGAGGCGCCGCGATGACGGACTTGATCGCGTTGAGCGCCGGCAGCCCGGTGACCGTCATCCCGATCGAGGCGAACGCGGTGGGGTCAGACAGGTCCACGCCGGGTTTCGGGAAGATCATGTGCTTGTTGTAGATGTTCGGGTCGCCTTTGATGTGCGTGATGTAGCAGCCCTTGATGTCCCAGCTGGGGTCGGTGTAGGGCGTCATCTGCCACTCCAGATGGGTTTCCACCCGCGGGATTCCGTCGACTGTCCCCACGTACTTGATGTAATTGCCGCCCAGTGAGCCTTTGGGCAGTTGGTACCAGCCCAGATCGACGTCCTTGGTGCACGCGCCGAGCTCGTATTCGAACTTCACCTCGTCGAGCTCGAGCCCGAAGCAGTCCGCCATCAACAGCACGCTGTCGGCGAACACCCGGGTGTACTTCTCCAGCTTGCCGGGAATCTCCGGGTCATCGGCCGGCTGGCCGTAGCCGACCTCGATCCAGGTGTCCTTGGAGTGATGGCACGACACGTCGACCGATTCGATCGTCGTGACGTTCTCGATCTCGGCGACGTCAGCCGAACACACCACCCCGAGGATCTGGTTGAGACCGGGGTTCATGCCGGTGCCATAGAACGTCGAACCGCCCTTTTCGCAGGCCTCTTGCAGCAGCTGCGTGACCGGTTTGCCCGAGTGGTGCGGGTGGTTGCGGTCCCGGTGCCAGCCGGTGATCCAGTCGGCGGTGGTGACGATGTCGATGCCGGCTTCCAGGATCTGCACATACAGATCCTCGTCGGGGAACACACCGTGGAACGTCAGGACATCGGGCTTGGCGGCGATGATCTCCTCGACACTGCCGGTGGCGGTCACCCCGATCGGCGCCAGCCCGGCGAGTTCACCGACATCTGCGCCGACCTTCTCGGGCGAGTAACAGTGCACCCCGATCAATTCGAGGTCGGGATGGGTGGCGATTCGTTTGATCATTTCCGTGCCGACGTTGCCGGTCGCGACCTGAAACACTTTGACTGTCATGACATTGCCTCTCTGCGGGCGGCCAAGTCGGCGGCGTTTCCACCTTTGCCGTCGGGATAGAACTTCATGGCCCACGTCCGGATTGCGGTGAAACCCGCGAGCTCCGAGCCGGCCAACGCGGGCGGGTCCGAATAGCGCTGATGGGACCAGATGTGGATGTCCTGGCTGAACTGGCGGATCACCTCGGCGCCGAATTCTGTCGCCTTGGCCTGCGCACGTGCCGGGTCTCGCACGTCTCGATCCGGTCGGCCGATATAGACCATGAATCGGATATCCGAGGTCGACTCGTCGACGGGGGTGATCGCCGAGATGGTCCGATTGTCGACCATGCCCCAGCTCTTGGTCACCGCGATACCGAGTCCGCCGTTGATGGCTTCGACTCCGCTGCCGACATCCTCGATCTTCTGCCCGTCGTCACCTTCGAACGTAATGGTGAAATCGACGTAGGACACCGGGTCGTCGAAGTCGTGCCGGGTGAACTTCGGCACGATCGGGGTGTTGTGCACATACTTGAAATGCGCGAAGTCCACGCCGTTTTCGAGGACATACTGGGGATGCATCTCCAGCCCCTGGCGGAACAACCGCTGCTGCGGGTAATAATCGGCGGCGGTCTTTTCGTCTCCGAAACTGGCGAAGATATCCGGCGCATCGAAGAATGGTTCTCGGCCCAGGATGTCGTGCCAGATGTAGACCGACTCATTGCGTTCCACGACGGGGTAGGTTTTGATCCGTCGTCCGCGGTTAGGCCGGTCCTCGTAGGGGATGCACACGTTTCGGCCCTGCTGATTCCATTGCCATCCGTGGAACGGGCATTGCAACACTTCACCTTTGACGGTTCCGCCGAAGCCCAGGTGTGCTCCGAGGTGCTCGCAGTAGGCATTCATCACGGTCATCTGGCCCGACTCGGACCGCCACGCGACCATCTCCTGGTCGAAGTACTTCATCGTGTGCACGTCGCCGACGGCGATCTCATCCGACCAGGCAACCTGAAACCATCCGGTCGGCTTCATCGACAGGGGTGGCTTGGCCATGCACGGAGCATAAACGAGTGAACGACAGAAACATAGTAGGTTCTACGAAACTTTGGGTACGCTGCGCATATGACCGAGGTGCCTGCTACGCGCGTTCGGCGTCCCAACAAGCGCGGGCAGGCTACTCGCGCCACCATGCTGGAGGCAGCGCTGACCGCACTGGCGTCCGGCGATCCCGCGTCGGTGTCGGCCAACCGCATCGCCAAAGACATCGGCGCCACCTGGGGCGCGGTGCAGTATCAGTTCGGCGACGCCGACGGCTTCTGGGCGGCGGTGCTGCATCTGACCGCACAACGGCGCGCCGATCTGTTCAGTGACGTCGGCGCCGACGAGCCGCTGCGCGACCGGGTCACCGCCATCATCGAGACGCTGTATCACGGTCTGGCCGCTCCGGATTCGCGGGCCATCGAGAACCTGCGCGCCGCTCTGCCCCGGGAGCCCAGCGAGCTCGAACGTCTCTACCCGCAGACTGCCGCGGAACTGTACTCCTGGGGTCAATCCTGGTTGCAGACGTGCCGAAACGCGTTCGTCGGCTTGGACGTCGACCCTGAACGGGTCCGGGAAGTGGCTGCGCTGATCCCTGGCGCGATGCGCGGCTTGGCCTCCGAACGTCAGTTGGGTTCCTACGCAGACCTCGACGTCGCCCGCCGCGGTCTGACCAACGCTCTGGTCGCTTACCTGCAGGGCACCGACGACGCTGGCTGACCGGCCACCGACCGGTCAGGCGACCAGGCTCAGGGGTGCGCTGACCGCCGTGATACCGACCGCGTCGAATGCCTGCTCGATCGCGGCGACCTGAGCCGAGCTGAAGTTCAGTGCGCGGCTGGTGTTGACCACCGCGGCCCGGCCTTCGGGAAATTTCGAGGTGGCACCGAGCCGGGACAGCGACTGGTAGAAGACCGTGGCCCACATCTCGTCGGTGACGCCAATATTGGCCGGGTCGACCATCATCCGGTACACGGCATGGCTGAAGATCGTGCTGTTGATGTGCTCCCCGTAGTTGTCCCCGGAGCCGGTGTAGCGGTCGTCGTAGTGCGCGCGGTACGGCCCCAACGACGTGCGGATCGACTTCGGGTCGGCGAGGTTGCGGATGGCTCCGAGCAGGGAGTCCTCCCCGATCAGCCATCGGCCCCGGCCCTGCTTGCCTTCGATCAACATCCCGAGGATGTCGGCGTAGGCTTCGTTGAGCGCTCCGGATTCTCCGTGATACAGCACAGGTTTACCGCCGCCGACGACTGAAGTCACCACGGCATGGGTGAATTCGTGTCCCACGATATCCAGCGCCGCTTCCAGGCGGCCCCGGTTGCCGAAGACGAACTGCTGGGCGATCGGGTCCCAGAACGCGTTGGCGTATGTGCGCGACAGAAGCGGCGCATACCTGATGCTGATCTCGATCAGTGCACCCTTGTCGTCGAATGACGTGCGGCCCAGCACCGTGGCGAAGTAGTCGTAGACGGCAGCGGCGTTGGCGTGGGCGGATACCGCGCCGCGGTCCCAGCCCAGCCAGCCGCGGGTGACCACCCTGCCGGGCAGGGCAGGGCCGGCCAGGCCCCATAGCGGGTAGGACGTCCGATAGGTCGCGATGTTGCGGGTCGTGTCGTACATCTCGCGCACCACGTACCACGGTGTCCTGCGCATCGTGGTGTTGATGGCGCGGTAGTCACCCAGCCAGTCCCGGGCATATCCGGTGACCTCGAAGGCCGACGCGGCGGTATTGGTGACGATGACTTCGCCGACGTAGGGCCCGTCGGCGTGGAAGACCACCACCGCGCCCGACGGCACCAACATGTGGCGAGCGGAACGTTCGACCACCACACGCCACGCCAACCGCGGATTGTCGTCGTCGAGTGCGTAGATGATCAGTTCGGAACTGCGCAGCGACTTTTCCGGGTACCGGGCGCGGATGAGGCGGCGGATCTCGTCGGCCTCGTCCAGAGTGGCGTCGGGCGTGACGCCGAAGCTCTCCCCCACCCCGCGATAGTTGTTGAACAGGCCCGTCACCGCGCCGTGGATATCGGTCACCAGAATCACGTCGCTGCCGATGACCTCGATGCCGGCCACGAATTCCGTGACCCGATAGATGATCTCGGCCGTTGACCCGACACCGACCCTGCTGGTCGTGATGTGGGCGGTCCGAGCGAAGTGCTCCGCGATGCCGAGGGTCGCAGCCATGTCGTTGAGTACGGCGGCGGCGTCGGCAGCACTGCCGACTTTGCGGTCGGTGAATCGTCCGTCGATGGCCTTGACCCGCCCCTTGGCGTCGGTAACGACCGCCACCTCGTTCAGATCGGCGGGCGCGATGTTCCCGGCGATGCTCACCACCACCCGGGTGGGGACGGCCAGGCCGAGCGCGCCGAGCAGGCCGTGCACGTGGAACGGATTGCCGACGGTGTCGTCGATGGTCACCGTGAACGTGTCAGCGCGACCCGACCCGTCCGGGATGTAGGTGAACCCGCCGACGCCGTCGAGCACGACCGTGCCGTACTTGGGGCCCGCGTGCAGCGAATACGTCAGAGCGACATCGTCGTAGTCGACAGCGTTGAGGGCGCCGGTGACGGTGCCGTCGGGCCCCGGGCCGGACGTGGTGACCTCGGAGCGGGGCCGCTGGTTGTTCCAGGTGTACTGGCTCTGGCGCACCGCCAGCCACAGCGCCTCCAGCACCGACGAGACCGGGCTCGCGGGCAGCGGTAGGCCGTCGGCGAACCGGCCGAGTCCGACCCAGGTCAGGGTGTCGGTCACGATGCTGGCAACGGTGACCGGGCGGGCACTGACCACGCTGCGCAACGTCACCGTGCCGGCGCCCGGCGGCGCCTCGGCAAGAGTCTGCGCGGACGGCAGCGCAGCTGCAGTCTGCTCGTCGGAGTGGGTGGCCGGCGCCTCGTCTGCCGGTGTGACCGGCGCCGGTCGCTCGACGGGGCCGGCCGACTCGGATCGCTCCTCGGTCAGCGAATCCTTGTCGGCGTGATTCCGCCACCGCCACGTGAACTCGTTGTCGGTACCGCGGACGTCACCGCGGGCGGCCGCGCGTGCGCTGCGGCGATCGTCGATGCTGCGGGATCTGTCGGTGTCGCCGCTCTTGGCGCCCCGCGGCGTGCGCTCGGCGGGCGCGGCGTCGGCCGTCGACGGTGCGGAATCCGCTGTTGACGTCGCCGATCCCGAAGCCTCTGCGGACCCTGGCGACCCCGAGGAGTCCGACGGCGACCCAGCGGCAACCGGTGCGCCCGCGAGAACCCCCACGCCGATTCCCGCTGCGACCAGACCGGAGCCGAGGATCCGCCACCGCTCACCCGGGTGTCGCACACCGCTGGTCACGCTGACCCCCCGTTTCGCCGCGCCGCGCCCCTGAAAGTGCCGTAGCGAGCAAACTTACCTCAGTATCGCCGCCAGGGAGGCCGCTCCGCTGAATCGGTGGCTGCGCTCTCCGGCCGTAGCGGTCGGAGACCGACAGCCAGGGCTGGGACCTGGGCAAAGTCGGCTGATCCCCTTCGGCGTCGCCCGTGCCACGAACGTCGCCGGCAGGGCCCGGCGTCGCGGCGCGACCGCGACCGACCCCTTTCGGCAATATCGCCGCGATGCCCCAACCGATATCCGCGGGCATCGGTGCATCGGGCCTACCCGATTGCTTCGCGGGTGCCAGGGACGACCGTCAACAGGATCACCGAGTCCTCGAGCACATCGAGACTGTGTCGCTCGAGCGGGAGCAGGATGTACTCGCCGGCCGACAGCTCGGCCGACCCGTGCTGCGCCTGCAGACGGACCCGCCCGCGCAGCACCTGAAGTGTTGCCTCACCGGGGCTTTCGTGCTCGTCGAGACCGTGGCCGGCGGCCAGGGCGATCAGGGTCTGCCGCAGGGAATTCTCCTGGCCGCTGTACACCGTGTGGCCGGACCGACCCGAGTTGGCCGTGCGAGCCTGCTCGAGCTGCTTGTCGGCGAGCTCATTCAAAGAGATGACATCCACGTGCCGTTTCACCGTCCTTCATCGTCGTTGGTTTGCCACCGGTGTCTTCACCGGTGTCACCGGTGCGGCGTGACGACCTCGCCTCGTCGTCTCACCTTAGCGATGTCCTGACAGGGCGACCGACATGACGGCGAAGAGCCGCCCCGCGCGTGGCGGGGCGGCTCCTCTGCGGGTGTTTAGAGGCGCACGAACAGGCTCGCTTCGGCGTCCCAGACACCCCAGGCGTTCAGCTCCGGGTTCCAGACGATCGTCAATCCCTCGGCCCAATTCGGCAGCGCGGGCAGCGGCGGAGCACCGACCGGCGGCAGGACCGGATTGACGACCCAGCCCGGTACCTCGGGCAGCAGGATGCGGTCCTGCGGCATCGGGCCACCATGCCCCGGAGGCGGCAGGTACCCCAGACCCGGAGGCAGCGGGTTGCCGGGCAGCCCGGCGTTGACGCCGGGCCCCGGGATCACCGACGGCAGACCGGGGACGCCGTTTCCGTTTCCGTTGCGGTCCGAGTTACCGGGATTGGGCTTCGGCCCCGGCGGGTCGGCCAGCGCCAACCCGGCACCAAGGCCTAGGTGTAACTCCCAGACAGGTTGTGAACGGCGTGGTGAGCGGAAGTAGGTGAGGACCTCCGGTATCGGTGTGGTTACCAAACACGCACATCCGATTACCGAGAGGTCCTCATGGTCCACGCTAATGCTTCGTTGACTCCTCGTGGGCGGTTGCGGCTTGCGCAGGCGGTTGTTGATCAGGGCTGGAGTTTGCGGCGCGCGGCTGAGCGGTTCCAATGTTCGGTGGCCACAGCCAAGAAATGGGCCGACCGTTATCGCGACGGTGGCGAAGCAGCGATGGTAGACCGGCCCAGCCGGCCGCATCGCAGTCCGTTGCGGTTGCCGAAACGACGTGAGCGGCGCATCGTCAACCTGCGCTTCACCCGGCGCTGGGGCCCACATCGCATCGCCGCTTACCTGCACCTGCCACGCTCGACCGTTGAGGCGGTGCTGCGCCGCTACCGGATGCCATTGCTGCGGCACCTGGACCAAAACACCGGGTTACCGGTACGCCGGCCCAAACCCCGCCGCTATGAGCACCCGGCTCCCGGCGACTTGGTCCATGTCGACGTCAAGAAACTGGGCCGCATCCCCGACGGGGGCGGCCATCGCAAGCTGGGTCGCCAAGCCGGCCGGCGCAACCGCTGCGGCATGGGATACACGTTCTTGCACCACGCCGTTGATGACCACTCCCGGCTGGCCTACTCCGAGGACCTCACCGACGAACGCAAAGAAACCGCCGCGGGATTCTGGAAACGCGCCAACGCGTTCTTCGCCGACCACGGCATCACCGTCAAACGAGTGTTGACCGACAATGGATCCTGTTACCGGTCAAAGAATTTCGCTGAAGCGCTCGGCCCCGACATCACCCACAAGAGGACCCGGCCCTACCGGCCACAGACCAACGGCAAAGTCGAGCGATTCAACCGCACCCTGACCACCGAATGGGCCTATGCGCAGACCTACCGCTCTGAGGCCGAACGCGCCGGAACCTACCAGCACTGGCTGCATCACTACAATCACCACCGACCCCACACCGGCATCGGCGGAATGACACCAATCGAGCGCCTACGCGTTCACAACCTACCCGTGAAGAACACCTAGGCCGCCCATACCGAGCATGCCGGCGGTGGCAATCCCTGCTGCGAGCTTCTTCGTGTTCATCACTAACTCCTTACTCCGTTCGAGGCTGCGGTACGACTCCGACTGGCAACACAGTCCTCGTCCGTTCGATGTGCATATGACCGTTGCCGCCATCAGTGACGGCCAACCGTCCGACCCCCGTCACGGAGAACTATGGCCATATTCGCTCATTGCTAAACCGTTCCTGCACAGCGGAATTAGCTAACCAAGCTAGCCATTGAGCGCCCCGGCGGTCGGCCGTCAATGGATTTGCTGGGACTTCACAAGAATGTGTAACGATCAACGTCTGGCAACCGATATTGCGCTATCGCGTCGAAACTGCGATCGTGAGTCGGCCCACTGTCGACGATAAAAGGCCGGGTAACGGGTAATCGTGCAGAGCTGGCGCAGAGGAGACGGCCCCCTTATGAGCTCGACGAAGTTTCTCGACCTACACGGTGATCGCCTCGCCTACCAGGACGCCGGCGGCGGTGAAGACACGCTGCTGCTCATCCACGGCATGGCGGGGAGCTCGGCGACCTGGCGGGAGGTGATCCCGCAGCTGGCCAAAAACTACCGCGTCGTGGCCCCGGACCTCCTCGGCCACGGCCAGTCGGCCAAACCGCGCAGCGATTACTCACTCGGCGCATTCGCCGTGTTACTGCGTGACTTCCTCGATGAGCTAGGCATCACGCGCGCCACGGTCGTCGGGCAATCGCTCGGCGGCGGAGTGGCGATGCAGTTCGTCTACCAGCATCCGGATTACTGCGAGCGTTTGGTGTTGATCAGCAGCGGCGGTCTGGGTCCTGACGTGGGTTGGACGCTTCGGCTGCTGTCGGCTCCAGGTGCCGAGCTGTTGTTGCCGGTCATCGCGCCCACCCCGGTAGTGAGCGTCGGCAACAAGCTGCGTTCCTGGCTGTCGGCCGGCGGAATTCAGTCACCGCGCGGCGCGGAAATGTGGAGCGCCTACTCCTCGTTGTCCGATTCTGCCACCCGTCAGGCCTTCCTCAAGACGCTGCGTTCGGTCGTCGACTATCGCGGCCAGTCGGTCAGCGCACTGAATCGACTCCACCTGAAGGCCGAGTTGCCGACGATGGTCATCTGGGGAGACGAGGACCGCGTCATCCCGGTGGAGCACGGCTACGAGGTGCAAGCCGCACTTCCAGAATGCCGGCTGGAGGTGCTGCCAGGGGTGGGTCACTTCCCGCACGTGGAGCGTCCGTTCGAGGTGGTCGAGCTGCTCGAGAACTTCATCAAGACGGCGTCGGCGTCGCGTCAGGCGACCGAGTCCCCAGGCGGCGAATAAATCCGACGTGGGGCGGGCGGGGCTCGAACCCGCGACCAACGGATTATGAGTCCGCGGCTCTAACCGACTGAGCTACCGCCCCCGGCGCAGCTGCGCGGCCACCATGTTCCCATACCGCCGTTCAGGCGAAGATCGTCTGGCCCGTCTCGTCGACTTCGTAGCGTTCGGTACCTTCGGTGACCCGCGGCGCGTCGGCCCCCAGCGAGACCATGATTTTGTTCGCGGCGTTGCGCATCACGTCGAGGGTGATCTCCAGCTGCTGGTTGCCGCTGAAGTGGGTGTGCATGCCCGCCACCACCGCCTCGTCGATGCGCGACGGCGTCCAGACCAGCGCATCGACATAGCGCAGCGCCGCTTTGTGGGCACCTGAGAGCAGCTCGGATTTCTCGTAGTCGGCGATCTGGCCGTACAGGTCCTCGCTGCCGCCCGCGTCGAGGGCATGTCCTTCGCGCAGGGACTTGCACAGCCGGCAATTGTGGGCGGCCGCGCCGCGCAGCCGGACCACTTCGGTGGTGACGGCGTCGAGCTCGCGCAGTCGCGCGACCGCCGGCACGAACCCGGCCAACAGCACCTCGGCGGGATCGGTCTCGGGCTGCCACGCCACGTCGGTCACCTGTCCGGGTGTGCCGAGCCCCAGCGCGGCACACCCGGCCCACACCCGCGGGACGAAATCGGCGACGAATACCGCCAGCACGGTACGAAAAGCACGGTCTCCAAATGTTTCCAGGAAATGCTGACGTTGCTGGTCGCCGATGCCGGTGACGTCGACGCAGAACTGCTCGGCCAAGCCGGCCAGCACCCGATCCTGCGCGCTGAGTTCGTCCACCACGTCGCCGGGCATCGGTAGCGGCGGCAATGACAGCGTGCGCCCGCACGTCAGGCGGATGAGTGTATCGGCGTGCGGGTCACCCGAGGACAACGCGACCAGTTGGGCCAGGAGTTCGGGTACCGCGGAATCGGTCACGGACCGATTATTGCGCCTGGCTGACCGAGGACATGTGGAAGTCGGGGATCCGCAGGGAGGGCATCTGGGCGCGGGTGGCCCAGTCGCCCCATTCGCGCGGCAGCGTGAACTCGCTGACACCGACTTCGGTGGCGCGCCGCAACAGGTCCAGCGGACTCTCGTTGAAGCGGAAGTTGTTCACCGCCGCGCTGACTTCGCCGTCCTCGACCAGATACACCCCGTCTCGGGTCAGCCCGGTCATCAACAGCACCGACGGGTCAACCTCGCGCATGTACCAGAAGGTGGTCAGCAGCAATCCGCGCTCGGTGCCGGCGATCATGTCCGCCAAGGTGGCCGAACCGCCGGTCATCAGCAGGTTGTCGGCGCCGACCGCCACCGGCGCGGCGAATTCGGCTGCTGCAGCGCGTGGATAGGCCAGCGCGTTGATCACACCATCGCGGATCCAGTCGACCCGTCCGATGTCCATGCCGTTGTCGAACACCGACGACCGCTCCGAGGACGTCGAGACTGCCACGAACGGAGTGCACTCCAGGCCGGCTGCCCAAGGATCGGAGTACATGGTCAGCGGCAGCGACGTGAGCTTCTCCCCCACCCGGGTGCCGCCGCCCTGAGCCGAGAGCGCTGTGCGTCCTTCGTGGGCGCCCCGGCCGCTCATCATCCACGACAGGTAGATCATGATGTCGGCCACCGTCGAGGGCGGCATGATCGTTTCGTAACGCCCGGCCGGCAATTCGATCCTCCGCTGCGCCCACGACAGCCGGGTGGCGAGCTCGTCGAGCAGCGATTCGGTGGGCACGGCGACAAAATCGGGCGTACTGACGCCCGCCCACGCGCTGGCGCCCCCGCGTTTGGCGTTGATCTCCACCGACCCGGTCGGCTGGGTGTAGCGCCGCCGCACTCCGCCCGACGTCGCGACGAACGTGGTTTCCAGGATGTGCCGCGCATAGCCGAAAAGCGTGTCGCTGCCTCGGAATCCGCGCGTCAACCCCTCGGCGACGCCGAGGAACACGTCCACCCCGGTGCCTGCGACCGGGGCGTCCCAGTCGGGCGGCTCGTCACCGGCCGGTAGCGGGGGCGCCGCATCGCGGGCCGCGGTCGCAGACGACGCGGCCCGCTGCGACGCCGCGACCAGATCGGCCACGACGGCCGGGTCGGCGGCACTGGAGCGCACCGACCCGACGTGTGCACTCTCACCGCGGCGCACGATGGAGATGACCGTGATCGTCCGGCTGGTCGACTCACCATTGGTGGTCATGGTGTTGTTGGCCCACCGCAGCGCGGCATCGACGCGGTCGGTGACCACGACGATGGTCTCATCGGCCTGCCCGAGCCGGCGGGCCTGGTCCAGGGCGAGCTCGACCACCTGGTGCGCGCCGATCATCGGCCCGCCTCTTCCCGGGTGTTGAGCACGTTGACACCCCGGAACAATGCCGAGGGACAACCGTGGCTGACCGGGGCGACCTGACCGGGTTGGGCCTTGCCGCAGTTGAATGCGCCGCCCAGCCGCCAGGTCGAGGGTCCGCCGACCGCCTCCAGCGCCCCCCAGAACTCCGTGGTGGTCGCCTGATACGCCACGTCACGCACCTGTCCGTCGAGTCTGCCATCACGAATCCGGAAGAAGCGCTGCCCGGTGAACTGGAAGTTGTACCGCTGCATGTCAATCGACCAGCTCTTGTCCCCGACGACGTAGATGCCGTCGGCGACTCGTGCGATCAAGTCGTCGGTGCCGACGTCGTCGGGGGCCGGCTGCAAGGACACGTTGGCCATCCGCTGGATCGGCACATGATGGGCGGAGTCGGCGTAGGAACATCCGTTGGAGCGCTGCACCCCGAGTCGCGGCGCGAAGACGCGGTCGAGCTGATAGCCGACAAAAATCCCGTCGCGCACCAGATCCCAGCTCTGCGCCTGCACCCCTTCATCATCGAAACCCACTGTCGCCAAACCGTATTCGATGGTGCGATCGGCGGTGACGTTCATCACCGGCGACCCGTAGCGCATGCTGCCGAGCTTGTCCGGAGTGGCGAACGACGTTCCGGCGTAAGCCGCTTCGTAACCGATGGCGCGGTCGTACTCGGTGGCATGACCGATCGACTCGTGAATGGTCAGCCATAAGTTGGTCGGGTCGATCACCAGATCGGTCGGGCCGGCCGCCACGCTGGGCGCTTTGGCCTTCTCGGCCAGCAACTCCGGCAGTTGCGCGAGCTCGGTGCTCCAGTCCCACACATCGTCGCCTGCCACGGCCTCCCACCCTCGCGCTGACGGCGGAGCCAGGGTGCGCATGGTGTCGAACGTGCCGGCGGCCGGATCCACCGCGACCGCCTCGAGGGTGGGGTGGATCCGGACTCGTTGCTGAGTGATCGAGGACCCGAACGAGTCGGCGTAGAAGGTCTGTTCCTTGGCCGACTGGAACGCCGCCGACACGTGATCCACGCCATCGGAGGCCAGCAGCCGGCCCGAGTAGTCGTCGAGAACGGCAATCTTCTCCTGTCCCGGGACCCCGAACGGGTCGATCAGGTAGTCCGACACCCAACGCACATCCCGGTAGACGGGTTCGGGGGCCAACACGATGCGTTCGGCGTTCAGCGCCGCCAGCGCGGTGGCCACCCGGACGGCCCGCCGTGCCGTCTCGGCGGCAGCGTCGGTGTCGAGTTCGGCGTGCGCGGCGAAACCCCACGCGCCGTCGACGATGACCCGCACCGCCAGTCCGATCTCGTAGTCCACCACCGCGTTCTCCAACGCACCGTCGCGCAGCTGGACCGTCTCGGTGGTGATCGCGTGGATACGGATGTCGGCATACTCAGCGCCGGCCTGCCGGGCGGCTGCCAGCGCGGCATCGGCGAGCGCATGCCGCGGTAGGGCCAGGAAATCGGCGTCGACGGGATGAGAGGCGTTCACGCACCCCACCGTAACGGCTTGCAGCGGCTCAGCGCCGGGTGCCGCTGGTGCCCAGCACGGTCAGCTCCAGCGCCAGCGCGGCGCCGCAGATGACCGTCACGATCGCGTACGCGATCCAGTCGCGCCGCTGCGGACGCGACGGGGCAGCCGAGATCTGTCCGGCGCCGCCGCGGGCAGTGATCGCATCGCCCATCTCGTCGGCGCGACGCAGCGCCACGGTGATCGCAGCGGCCAGGAGATCGATCATCTCCGCCGCCCAGCGCCGCCACCGTGCGCGGCCGTCCCGGTCGACTTCCCGCGGTCGCAGACTACGCGCCGCAAAGAGCACCCGGAATTCGTCGATCAGCATCGGAAAAGCGCGTAGCGCCAACGCCAGAGCCACCGCCCAGTCGTTGACAGGGATCCGCAACGCAAGCAGCGGGCGACCCAATACGGCGACCGCGGGCGCGATCTCGGCAACATTGGTGGTCCAGGACACCAGCGCGCCCAGCCCCAACAGCACGACCGTCAGCGCGGCGATGCGCAGGAAGTTCAACAAACCGCCGAGCCCGATCTCCACGGTGCCCACAGTGATCTCCGGACTGCCGCCGGCGAACGCCGCGGTGACCGCACCGAGAACGACCAGGAACCACAACCAGCCCGGGATGGTGGGCAGGACGCCGCGGGGGATGCGGGCCAGGATGGCCGCCAGCGCGATGAGTATGGCCACCGCACCGATCGGGACCCAGCCCGGATAGAACGTCAACAGCACGCCGATCGCACCGACGATGAGCAGCTTCGAGCCGGCCCACAGATCGTGCATGACGGTGCGGCCGGGAATCGGCCGCAGCAACACGACTTCGCGGCGCTGCTTACGGGGCGTGGTCATGACAGCCCTCCGGCAGATGTGGGTGCCGGCGCGAGCCTGCCGTCGGCCATGTGCAGCGTGCGTGGGCACAGGCTTTCCAGTCCCGCGAAATCGTGCGAGATCACCACGACGGTCAGCCGGGTGCGACGACGCAGATCTTCCAAAAGTCGGACCAGGCCTTCCTGGGATTCGGCGTCCAACCCGGCCAAAGGCTCGTCGAGAATCAGCGCCCGTGGCGAGCGGGCCAGCAACCCGGCCAGCACCACGCGCCGCATCTGCCCGCCACTGAGCTGGTCGATACGCCGGGTCGCCAGCTCCGGATCCAGCCCCACCGAGTCCAGCGCCTCGTTGACCCGCGCTCGATTACGACGGGAAAACCCCGCGGTAGAGGCGATCTCGTGATCAACCCGGCTGCGCATCAGCTGCAGCCTGGCTGCCTGGAAGGAGATGGCCACGGCGCCGATCTGATCGGACACCGGGGCGCCGTCGAGCAGACAACTGCCCACGGTGGGCACCGTCAAGCCCGCCATGATCCAGGCCAGGGTGGACTTGCCGGAACCGTTGAGGCCGTGGATGAGCACCCCGTCGCCTTCGTGCACCGCGAAGTCGATGTCGCTGAGCGCCGCCTTGGCCCAGGGGGTGCCGCTGCCGTACTCGTGGCTGACGCCGTTGAGCTCCAGCACCGGCGCCCCGCGCCCCGCATCGGCGTCTGCACCCGCAGCGGGCACCTCGGCGGTGGCCACGAGATCCGGGACTGTGCGCGCTGTCGCAGAGCCGTTGCCCGTCAGGTGCACGGTGCGGTCGGCGGCATCGGCTTCGTCGTTGTAGTGGGTGATGTGCACCAGCGCCGTGCGGTGGCGTGTGGTCAATTCCGACAGCACCGACATCAGCGCGTCGCGGCCCTCTTGGTCGACCATGCTGGTCACCTCGTCGGCGATCAGCAGCGACGGGTCGCGGGCCAGCGCGGCGGCCACCGACAGCCGCTGCAGCTCACCGCCGGACAGTCCGCCGGTGGCGCGCTCGGCGAGGCCGTCCAACCCGACCTCGCCCAGCAGCGCGTCGACGTCGATGGCTGCACCGGGCGGCAGGCCCCACACCACGTCGTCGGCCACGCGGGTACCCAGCACCTGACTTTCGGGATGCTGCATCACCACCGCGGTGCCCCCGCGCTTTCCGAGGCCCACCGCACCCGGGCGGTGCACCGTTCCGGCTGTCGGTTCTCGTCCGGCCAGCAGCAACATCAAAGTCGTCTTGCCGGAACCGTTGGCGCCGGTGACGGCCACGTGCTCACCGGGCTGCACGTTCAGCGACACCGGCCCAAGCGCGTCGTGCTCGGCCGACGGGTAGCGGAACCGGATGTCGCGCATCGTCAGCGGGACGGGGGCGATCTCACCCTGGTCCACCGGGGTTTCGAGCTTGTGCACGTCGGGCACGCCGAGCAGCCGCGACATCACCCGCGACAGCGCCCACCATCCGATCAGACTGACCATGGTGATCGAGAAGATGCCGGACGCGAAGAACAACAGCTGCCAGTAGTTCAGCGCGTTCGCGAAGTCGCGGGTGAGTCGGTCTGCGGCACCTTCCATCCCGGGGATCCGGGAGAGCACTGCGGCGGCGCCGTCGATGTTGGCGGTGACGGTGTCGAAAATGAGGGTGCGTAGCCGGCTCAGGATCGTCAGCGCCACCACGATGGCGGCGCCGAAGACCGCACCGGCCACCAGCGCAGCAGCGATCACCGTCGGCGTGCCGCGGCCCCGGCGTTTGACGATGCCGGTCAGCCCCCCGATGTAGGCGCAGTTGAGCACCGTCATGAAGCCGCCCATGCCGGCGATCAGAAACGCGATCAGTCCGCCGGCCACCAACGCGGTGAGCAACACCCGCAACCGGTAGCGGTAGGCCAGCAGCGCCATCGGCACCGTGCCCAGGACGGACAATGCCGCGGCGAACGGCACGACGACGGCGATGATCGCGATGGCAGCACACAACGCTGCCATCACCGCTGCCTGTGCAAGCTCGACCGGTTGAAGGGAACCAGTCCGTCGCGAGGCCTTCGCCGGGCCGGCCGAGGTCATTTCACGATTCTGCCAGCCGCCCTGCGCACCGCTTCAGCCGCGGGTTGTGAGCAGCGCCACCTTTGCGGGGTTTGATTTGCATAGTTTCTCTATGCAAATATGGGCGCCATGTCGTCCACTCTCGGCGCCGACCTGCTCTCCGTCGTTGCGCGACTCAACCGACTGACCAACCAGCGGGTGCGACGCATGCCGCTGCCGTTCGCGCAGGCGCGGCTGCTGTCGACGATCGAGGACCAGCGCGAAGCCCGTATCTCCGATCTCGCCGCGCTCGACCATTGCTCGCAGCCGACGATGACCACGCAGGTGCGCCGCCTCGAAGACGCCGGCCTGGTCACTCGCACCGCCGATCCGCTGGATGCCCGCGCGGTGCTGATCCGGATCACCGCCGACGGGGTCGCCGCGTTGCGTCAGGCGCGCGCTGATCGCGGCGCAGCCCTCGAGCCCTATCTGGAGCGGCTCAGCGACGCCGACCGCAACTGCTTGACCAACGCGGTCGACGTGATGCGCCGCCTGATCGAAGACGCCACCATGCCGCACACCGCAGCACGCTGACCGACGCACCACCGTAAGGAGGATCACGCCGTATGTGGCGTCAACCCAAGGCCGTCTGGGCCGTTGCGTTCGCCTCGGTCGTCGCCTTCATGGGTATCGGCCTCGTCGACCCCATCCTCAAGCCGATCGCCGACAACCTCGGCGCCACGCCGTCTCAGGTGTCTCTGCTGTTCACCAGCTACATGGTGGTGATGGGGGTGGCGATGCTGATCACCGGTGTGGTGGCCAGCCGGATCGGGCCCAAGCGCACGCTGCTGCTCGGGTTGGTGATCATCATCGCCGGCGCCGGTCTGGCCGGGCTGAGTGAGACGGTCACCGAGATCGTCGGCTGGCGGGCCCTGTGGGGCCTGGGCAACGCGCTGTTCATCGCCACCGCACTGGCGACCATCGTCAGTTCTGCGCGCGGATCGGTGGCGCAGGCGGTGATCCTCTACGAAGCCGCACTCGGCGTCGGGATCGCGGTCGGACCACTGGTCGGTGGCCTGCTCGGCTCGATCTCGTGGCGCGGTCCGTTCTTCGGGGTCTCGGCGCTGATGGTGGTCGCCGTGGTGGTAACCGCCGTGCTGTTGCCCTCGACGCCCCCGACCGGCCGCGCCACCACGCTGGCCGACCCGTTCCGGGCTCTCCGGCATCGTGGCCTGTTCGGCGTCGCAATCACCGCGCTGCTGTACAACTTCGGGTTCTTCACCCTGCTGGCGTTCACGCCGTTCCCGCTGGACATGAGCGCCTACGGGATCGGACTGATCTTCTTCGGCTGGGGCGTGGCGCTGGCCGTCACCTCGGTGTTCGTCGCTCCCCGGTTGCAACACCGCTTCGGCACCGTGCGCACGCTGGTTGTCAACCTGCTGCTGATGACCGCGACGCTGGCAGCGATGGCGCTGTGGACCGACCAGAAAGCGGTGCTGGCCGGTTGTGTGGTGGTGGCCGGCCTGTTCATCGGGGTCAACAACACGCTGATCACCGAGACGGTGATGAAGGCGGCGCCGGTCGAACGCGGAGTGGCTTCGGCCGCCTATAGTTTCGTGCGTTTCGGTGGCGCCGCGGTCGCGCCCTGGCTGGCCGGGTTCCTCGGCGAGCGAATCAGTGTGCACCTGCCGTTCTGGGTGGGCGCGGGCGCGGTGCTGCTGGCCGCGGCGGTGCTGCTGCTGACCCGACCCCACCTGTCGGGCATCGACGCCGAGGAATCCGAACTCGACGAGCTCGTCGACGAGGCCCGCGCGCTCACCTCGGGAAGTTCGGGCTGACGCGTCAGCCCACTGCGCCACCGACGAGTAGGCCGACGAGATAGGTCGCCGCGATGGCAATCGCGCCGAGACCCAGCTGACGCACCGCGATCAACGCCGCCGGACGCCGGGTGAACCGCGCCGCGGCCACGCCGGCGAGCAGCAAACCCGCACCGCCGCATGCCAATCCGGCCCACAGCGACGCGTAGCCCAGCAGGTACGGAATCAACGGGATCACCGCGCCGACGGCGAACAGCACGAACGACGACCCAGCGGCAACCCAGGGTGACGGCTTCTCCTCGGGATGCACGCCCAGTTCCTGGACGAGGTGAAAGTTCACCGCTCTGTCCTCATCCCGGTGGATCTCCTCGGAGGCTTTGACCGCGGTGTCGGGCGACACGCCGATGTCGGTGAGCATCTCGACCAGCTCAGCCTTCTCCGCGTCGGGATGCACCCGGAAGGACCGCTTCTCGACGACGACTTCAGAGTCGATCTGCTCGTTGGCCGTGGTCACCGAGGTGTATTCACCCAACGCCATCGAGAACGCACCGGCCAACAGCCCGGCCACACCGCTGATCACCACGGTCTCCGCGCTGGCCGCCGCCGCGACACCGGCGATCAGTGCGGTGTTGCTCACCAAACCGTCCATCGCGCCGAATGTGGCAGCACGCAGCCAGCCGCCGGTGACGTTGGCATGGCGATGATCGGCGACGTGCGGGACGCCCGTCGGCGACTTCGGCGCGTCGTTGCTTGGGGTCATGCGCCAATTCTGCGCCTCTGCGAGTAAGGCAGCTCTCTGAGGATGACCTAGGTTTGTGACATCACAGTTTACGAGGCCTTTTTCGGGATACCGTCGTGTTATGACCACCATCGCCGAGCAGTTGCAGAACTCGTTGGACGGGCGCTTCCGCGACGTGAAGAACAAGATGCGTCACGAACTGGCCCACGAGATCTTCCGGCCCCACTACACACCGAACACCGTCATCGCCCGGACCAAGGTCGCCGAACAGATGCGGATCATGGCCGAGCGCGGTGCGGCCGAGGACGGCTTCAAAAAGGAGCACGGCGGCAACGGTGATGTCGGCTCGGCCGTCACCCAGATCGAAATGCTGGCGATGAGCGATCTGTCGCTGATGGTCAAGGCCGGGGTGCAGTGGGGACTGTTCGGCGGCGCCATCGAGAACCTCGGCACCGAACGCCACCACGAGGCCTACGTGCAGAAGATCATCGACCTCGATCTGCTCGGGTGCTTCGCGATGACCGAGACCGGCCACGGCAGCGACGTACAGTCGCTGGAGACCACGGCCACCTACGATCCGCAGGCCCAGGAGTTTGTGATCGACTCCCCCACCCCGACGTCACGCAAGGACTACATCGGCGGCGCCGCGGAAACCGCACGGGTGGCCGCAGTGTTCGCGCAGCTGATCACTCCGGACGGCACGGTGCACGGCGTGCACTGCTTCGTGGTGCCGATCCGCGACGAAAACGGCAACGACCTTCCCGGGGTGACGACTTCGGACTGTCACTACAAGGGCGGCCTACCCGGAGTGGACAACGGTCGGATCCAGTTCGACAAGGTGCGTGTCCCGCGAACCAACCTGCTCAACAAGTACGCCGATGTCGCACCCGACGGCACCTACAGTTCGCCGATCGAGAACCCGAACCGTCGCTTCTTCACGATGTTGGGCACCCTGATCCGGGGCCGCGTCACCGTCGGCGGAAGTGCCGGCGCCGCAGCCCGGGTGGCGCTGGACATCGCGACGCGATATGCGTTGCAGCGCAGGCAGTTCTCTGACCCCGACGGTGGCGAGGTGTTATTGATGGACTACCTGGTCCACCAGCGCCGGCTGCTGCCGTTGATCGCCCGCTCCTACGCGCTGCAGTTCGCCCAGAACGAGTTGGTGGCCAAATGTCACGAGCTGCAGACTGCCGACGACCCGGATCCCGAGGAGCAACGTGAGCTCGAATCCCGCGCTGCCGGCCTGAAGGCCGCCAATACCTGGCATGCGACCCGCGCGATCCAGGAGGCACGGGAGGCGTGCGGCGGTGCGGGATACATGGCCGAGAACCGGCTGATCGCTTTGAAGGCCGACACCGATGTGTTCACCACCTTCGAAGGTGACAATCACGTGTTGACCCAGTTGGTCGCCAAGGAGTTGCTGACCACCTACGCTGACGACATCAAGAGCATGAGCCCGGTCGAGTGGGTCCGGTTCGCGGCCAACTTCGCCGGCGAGCGGGTGCTCAAACGCACTGCCGCACAGACGATCATGCAGACCATCCTCGACACCCGGCAGGACAACGAGGAAGAGGGAAGCCTGTTCAACCGCGGCACCCAGGTCAAGATGTTCGAGGACCGTGAAGAGTACATGTTGGCCTCGGTGGCGCGTCGGCTGCAGAGCAAGTCCAAGGAGATGAGTGCGTTCGAGGCGTTCAACGCCGTGCAGGACCACGTGCTGCACACCGCGCAGGCGCACATCGACCGCGTCATCCTGGAAGCCTTCGTGGCCGCCATCGACGCCTGCCCGGACGAGCAGACCTGCGAGATTTTGGGCATGGTGTGCGATCTGTACGCGCTGTCGGTGATCGAGGAGGACAAGGCCTGGTTCGTCGAGCACCGCTTCCTGTCGACCGAGCGGGCCAAGGCGGTCACCCGCGGCATCAACGACCGGTGCCGCCGCCTGCGCCCCCATGCCGAACTCCTCGTCGAGGGCTTCGGCATCCCCGCGCAGCTGCGCTACGCCGAGATGCTGCACCCGGAGAACATTCCCGACGCCGACGAGCACAAGCCGCAGGACGCCACCGGTGCGGGCGTGATCTGACGGGCCGGGCTCAGGGGCCCGGGACGGGGTCCAGGACAGTCAGACGGCCTTCTTCCAGAACGACCCGCGCCGACCCGATGCCGGTGGGGCAGCACGGTTGGTCCTGGTTCTGACGCCACTGATATTGCACCAGCGCCGTGCTGTCGCCCTGTGGGATGACCGTGATGTAGGGGCGCGGTTCCGGTGTCGGTGAGCCGACGGGCTCGGTGTCGGCGAAGAACAGCACCTGTTGGGGACTGCCGGGTTCCTCGCCGTCGGTCACCACCACCCAGCGCAACGTGCAGTCCGCGGTGCTGCCGCGGTCGGTGTCGCGCCATTGCCCCGGCCCCAACATGGCGATCTCCGCCTCGATCGCTTCGGCGGCAGGCCCCGGGCCGCACGCCACCGTGGTCGTCGGAGCCGGACCCGAGGGACTCCAGCCGCACGCTGTGGCCATGACCGCGGTGAGAGCCGCGGCGACGAGCGCACCGGGTTTCTTCATACCGCCAAGATACGGTCCACAGATCACGCGGGCCGCGGACACCGCACCTAGTCGATGACCTGCGGCCGGTTGGCCAGCTTCTGCACCACCCACTGATTGAGCGAGACGTGCTGTTCGGCAGCTTCGGTGGTCATCCGCGCGTGCAACTCGGGAGACGTGCGGACCAGGAAAGTGCCGCTGAAGTTGTGGTCGGCCAGTGGCACAGGCGGTTCACCGCCGAAGAGTTCGTCCATGGCGACCAGATAGTCAGTGACCGCCTGCACCGCCCGCGTCAGAGCTTCCGGCGCCGTAGGGCCGGGAATCCCACACCCGGGGCAACTCCAGGCACCGGGCCACGTAATGGTCGTACCGGGAAGACCATTCCACGCGATAGGTGTAGTGGGGCAACTGTTCTGGATCGTCGGACGACACGTTTCGACGCTAAGCCCCCACGACGCGGGGTTGTGACACCGATTTCCCGCGTCACGGCAGTCACTCCTGTCACGGCTGGCCGTAGATGATGGTTCGTCGAATGCGATATCGCATCCGCTATCGCATTTTCCAGACCATGGTCGATCACCTGTAGTGATCCCTGAGACGTACGTGACTGATGGGACGTGGCTCCCCCGGCTGGACTCGAACCAGCAACCCTTCGGTTAACAGCCGAATGCTCTGCCAATTGAGCTACAGGGGATTGCCCTCCCGCGGACACTGTGCCGCGGGCCAGAGAGCACTCTAGCCTACGTCCGCGCGTGGGTGCCAATACGCTCCCGGCCGGGCGGGCGGGGCTGGGTTTGAGGCAGGATGGAGTCCAACCGAACCTCACCCACCCCTTCGGAAGGAGCCTCGTGATCGGGTATGTCGCCGTGTTGGCTGTCGGCTACGTGCTGGGAACCAAGGCCGGCAGACGACGCTACGAACAGATCGCGGGAACCTACCGGGCGGTGACGGCCAGCCCGGCCACCCGGGCGATGATCGACGCGGGACGACGCAAGATCGCCGAGCGGGTATCGCCGGACCCGACATTGGTGCAGCTGACACCAATCGACTCCAACACCGAGGTGCTGGAGCCGGAGGTCAGGAAGTCGCGTTAGCCGATGCTGCGCTGGATGGTGGTTCCCGGCAACAACGGTGGGGTCTGGAAGTAAAGGCCGCCGCCGCCGATACCGACGCGCGGGGTTCCCACCACCGCACCGGAGCCATTGGAGTAGGACATGCAGTTGCCGTCCTCGATGTTGCCGAACCACGCCAGACACTTCGGACCGGCCGTCACTTCTGCGACATCGGTGCTGTTCAGCGTGGTGTAGAGCGGAAAGGCGACGGCCGCAGCCGCGAACACCCCGGCGAGCAGCCGGGTTCGGTTGACCCGGTTCTTGTACACCGACATCTCCTGCTCGTTTCTCCCCGACATTGGTACTCGACCTGACTGGCAGTAACCATAACGCGCCACGACCGACTCTGCAGTCATGACCGTCATGTCGCGCTAGGCCGTCAGGTCGTTACCGCTGGCCTGCTCGAGCAGACTACGCCGGTAGGCCTCCATCGCCACCAGGTCGCCGAACAGTGCGTGGTACTCGTCACCCTGCTCCACGGGTGACATCCGCTGCAGCTTCGACTTCACCTCGGCGATCTGCCGGCCGATCCACACCTCCTGCAACCTGGCCAGCACACCGCCGACGTATCGCGGCAACTGCTCGTCCTCGGCGTTGATGGCGTCCACACCAAGTTCGTTGACCAGCGTCGCCGACTCCGCAGTCGCAACCTGCGAACGCACCGCCTCGATCCACTGGGCCCCGCTCATCCCGGCCGAGGTGCCGCCCGCTGCCCCGATCGCGGCCCGCACCGCCGCGTAGCCGGGATGGGTGAAGCTCTCGGCGGCCAGCGAGTCGAACACCGGGCCGGCCAGCGCCGGATACTGCAGCGCCGCTTTGAGCGCCTCACGCTGCGGCCACAGTGTGGGGTCGGCGGGATCGGGTCGCGCCGGGCCCGAAGGCGCGGTGTCACCGCCGACCGGCCGCGGCTTGACCGTCTCGGCCCGTCGCCGGGACCGCTCCGGCATCCCCCGCTTGCTGGCTTCCTCGCGCACCCGGGACAGCACCTGGCCTTCGTCGCGCCAACCGGTCCACCCCGCCAGCCGGCGTGCATATTCGTCGCGCAGCGCATAGTCGCGGATCCGCGCAACCAACGGCACGCATCGGCGCAGCGCGTCGACTTGCGCGGAGGGATCGTTGTCCAGCACGTCGCCGCTGGGGATCAGGCTGCGGATCGCGAACTCGAACATCGGGATGCGGCGAGCCACCAGGTCCCGCAGTGCCCCATCACCGGATTTCAGCCGTAGATCACAGGGATCCATGCCGTCGGCGGCGATGGCCACGAACGATTTGCCCGCCACCTGCTGGTCACCGTCGAAGGCCTTGAGCGCGGCGGCTTGTCCGGCGGCGTCACCGTCGAAGACGAAAATCAGCTCACCCCGGTACCAGTTGTCGTCCATCATCAACCGGCGCAGCAGCGCCAGGTGGCCGTCGCCGAACGCCGTGCCGCACGACGCGACCGCGGTGGCCTCACCGGCCAGATGCATCGCCATCACGTCGGTGTAGCCCTCGACGACGACCGCGCGGTGTCCTTTGGCAATGTCGCGCCTGGCCAGATCCAGACCGAACAGCACCGCCGACTTCTTGTAGAGCACCGTCTCGGGGGTGTTGACGTACTTGGCTTCCATCGGGTCGTCGTCGAAGATCCGACGCGCACCGAAGCCGATCACCTCACCCCCGCCGGCGCGGATCGGCCACAGCAGGCGCCGATGGAAACGGTCCATCGGACCGCGCCGACCTTCCCGGGACAGCCCCGCAGCCTCGAGCTCCTTGAACTCGAATCCCTTCCGCAGCAAGTGTTTGGTCAGCGAGTCCCAGCCCGGGGGCGCGAAGCCGCAGCCGAACCGGGCGGCCGCCCCGGCGTCGAAGTTGCGATCGAGCAGGTATTGACGCGCCGGCGCGGCATCGGGGCCCTGCAACGCCTCGGCGTAGAACTCCTGCGCGGCGAGGTTGGCGGCCAGCAGCCTGCTGCGGCTGCCGCGGTCGCGTTGCACGTTGGTCGTCGAGCCACCGGTATAGGTGACGGTGTAACCGACGCGGTCGGCGAGCAGCTCGACGGCCTCGACGAAACTGACGTGCTCGATTTTCTGCACGAACGCGTAGACGTCACCGCCCTCACCGCATCCGAAGCAGTGGAAATGTCCGTGGTTGGGCCGCACGTGGAACGACGGCGACTTCTCGTCGTGGAAGGGACACAGACCCTTCAGTGAATCGGCTCCGGCCCGGCGCAGTTGGACGTAGTCGCCGACCAGGTCCTCGATGTTGACCCGCTCGCGGATGGCGGCGATGTCTCGATCTGGAATACGCCCGGCCACCGCGTCAGTCTAGAGGCCGGTTTCCAGGGGCCGGGGCGATCGGGCTTCGTGGACCCGCTCCAGCCGGCCTTCGGTGTAGCTGGCCAGCTGATCGACCACCACGCGCAGTCGTGCGCCGTCGTCGGCAGCGGCGTCGAACTGTGCGGCGAATTGCGGATCGAGACTGCCCGGCGCCTGGCCCCACAGCGTCAACGCCACCTCCTGGATGCGGGTGCGCTGGTCGGCCTGGATCTCCAGATGACGGTGATCGGACATGATGAACTGCAGCGCAAGGGTCTTGAGCACCGCCACCTCGGCGCGCACCAGCGTCGGCACCGCGAGGTCGGCCTCGAAGCGACGCAGCCGACCGGCTCCGGCGGCCTCGCGGGTGGCGCTGACCGCGGCGTTGGCGAACCGTCCGACCAGCTCACTGGTCAGTGTCTTGAGCGCCACCGACGCCGCCAGGGTGCCGTCGAACTTGCCCACCGCAGCGACCACCGGCACCTCTGAGAGGCGTGTGGCGGCTGCCATCAGATCGTCAGGTTCCAGGGTCGGGAACGACCGCGCCCCGACGTGGGCCAGCGCAGCCGCGGCATCGTCGTCAGCCAGCACCCGCAGGTCGATCCGCCCGCTCATCACACCGTCCTCGACGTCGTGCACCGAATAGGCGACGTCGTCGGCCCAGTCCATCACCTGGGCCTCCAGGCACGGCCGCTCCGGCGGCGCGCCGGTACGCACCCAGTCCGCGGCGACCATGTCGTCAGTGGAGAAACCGTCATAGAAGCCGAACTTGCGACGTTCCCCCACCCGCGCCCACGGATACTTCGTCACCGCATCCAGCGCGGCCCGGGTCAGGTTCAGGCCTGCGCTGCGGCCCTGGCTGTCAAGCACTTTGGGTTCCAGCCTGGTCAGGATCCGGAAATTCTGGGCGTTGCCCTCGAAGCCGCCGAACGCCTTGGCGATCTCGTCGAGCGCCCGTTCGCCGTTGTGCCCGTAAGGCGGGTGGCCGATGTCGTGGGCCAACCCCGCGAGGTCGACGAGATCGGGGTCGCATCCCAGCTCCACGGCCATCCCGCGGCCGATCTGGGCCACCTCCAGCGAATGGGTCAACCGGGTGCGTGGTGTGTCCCCTTCGCGTGGGCCGACCACCTGCGTCTTGTCGGCCAGCCGGCGCAGTGCCGCGCAGTGCAGCACGCGGGCGCGGTCGCGCGCGAAGTCCGAGCGGTGCTCGGCGCCGGCGCCGGGCAGCCCGGCCTTCTTGGCCGGCTCGGCCACCAGCCGTTCGCGATCGAACGCGTCGTAGCTGTTCTGCAGTTGAGGGCTCACCGCCCCACAGTCTGCCAGCACGCCGGATTCGATCCGCGCACTACATTGGCCTGTATGCGCACCCCCCGACTACTCGGCATGCTCAGCATGCTCGGTGTCCTGTTCATGACCGCGGCTCTGCTGGCCCCCAGTGTGGGCGCCACACCGCCGATGCGATTGGCCGAATACGTCACCGACGAGGCCAACGCGCTCGACTCCGCGGGCCGCGCCGAGGTCACGCAGGCCGTCGAACGGCTCTACCAACAAGACCGGATCCGGCTGTGGGTGGTCTTCGTCGAGGGCTTCTCCGGACAGAACGCGCAGAGCTGGGCGCAATCGACCTACCGCGCCAGCGATCTGGGCAACCGGGACGCCATCCTGGCGGTGGCCACCGTCGACCGCGCCTATGCATTCCTGGCCCCCACCGACGCACTGCGTGGTGTCGACATCGACCGCATCCGCACCGACGACATCGAACCACTGCTGCGCGACGGCAACTGGGCCGGCGCGGCGGTGGCCGCCGCGGACGGTCTGTCCGGCGACAACCGCTCAGGTGGCTCGGCGAGCTGGACGGGCATGCTGGTCTTTCTGGGCCTGATCGGGATCGCGGTGGTGGTGCTGTTGCTGTGGCAGCGTCGGCGTCGACGCAAGCGCCGTGAAGCCGAGATCGCGGCCGCACAGCGCGTCGACCCAGCCGACCCCAACGCACTGGCAGGTGTCTCACTTGATGCGCTCGACGACCTGTCCCGCCGGATCGTCGTCGAAGTAGACAATGAAGTGCGGACCAGCGAGAGCGAACTGGCACTCGCGGTCGAGGAATTCGGCGAACGCGACACCGCGGCGTTCACCCAGGCCGTGACCAACGCGAGGAACACGCTGGCCCAGGCGCTCAACGTGCGGCAGATTCTCGACGACGCGGTTCCCGAGACACCCCAGCAGCGCCGCGACCTGCTGACCCGGGTGATCGTCGCGGCTGCCAAGGCCGACCGGGAACTGGAAGCCCAGCGCGAGTCCTTCGCCAAACTGCGTGACCTGGTGATCAACGCGCCCACCCGGCTGGACAAGCTGACCCAGCAGATGGTCGACCTGACCGCGCGGTTGGCACCTGCCGAGCAGACGCTGACCGGGCTGCGCTCCCAGTTCTCCGACTCTGCGCTGGCCTCGGTATCGGACAACATCGACGAGGCCCGCGAGCGGTTGGCCTTCGCCGAACGCAGCATCGACACCGGACGTGAGCTGGTCGCGCGCCCGGCCAATCGGCAGATCGGGCTGGTCGACGCGATCCACGCTGCCGAGGCGGCGCTGGGCCAGGCCCGCACATTGCTCGAGGCAGTCGACAGCGCCGCCACCGATATCAACCGTGCGATCAGCAGCCTGCCCGCCGTCATCGCCGATGCCCAGCGAGGGATCAGCCAGGCCGGTGAACAGCTGGCACAGGGCAGGCTGGCGGTGGCCACCGAGCTGAGCGCTGCCCGCGACGCGGCCCTGGAGGCGGTGGCACACGCCCAAAGCGAGGGCAGCACCGATCCGCTCGGAGCCTTCACCCGGTTGACGCAGGCCGACGCCGAGCTGGATCGGTTGCTCGCCGACGTGGAGCAAGAGCGAGAAGCCCACGACCGACTGACCAGGACCTACGATCAGGCGCTGTTCACCGCCCAGTCACGGGTGCGCGCGGTCTCGGACTACATCGACACCCGACGCGGCGTCGTCGGCCCCGAGGCCCGCACCCGATTGTCGGAGGCAGTGCGTCAGCTGCAGGCCGCCCGCGACAAGCGCGAGACCAATCTCAACGAGGCGCTGGCGCACGCCAACGGCGCCGCGATGCTGGCCGGGCAGGCGCAGTCGCTGGCCAACGCCGATGTCACCGCCGCCCAGCGCCATTTCAGCGGGCCGTACGGCGGTGGCGGCGGGGGCGGCCAGATGGGTGCCGTGGTCGGCGGCATCATCCTGGGCAACCTGCTCTCCGGTGCGCTGCGCGGCGGCTTCGGCGGCGGCGGATTCGGGGGCGGCTTCGGCGGTGGCGGATTCAGCGGCGGCGGTGGCGGTTTCGGCGGCCTGGGCGGTGGCGGCGGCCGGTTTTAGGCACGAGCAGAAACTCAGGCGCCTTTGAGCCGCACCGCGAGATAATCGGCAACCTCGGTCAGCGCCACCCGTTCCTGGGTCATGCCATCGCGCTCGCGGATGGTGACCGCGTGGTCCTCGAGCGAGTCGAAGTCCACCGTCACGCAGTACGGCGTGCCGATCTCGTCCTGGCGGCGGTAGCGCCGACCGATGGCACCGGCATCGTCGAATTCGACGTTCCAGTTCCTGCGGAGTTCGGCTGCCAGGTCCCGGGCTTTGGGTGACAGGTCAGCGTGGCGTGACAGCGGCAGCACCGCCGCCTTGACCGGCGACAACCGCGGATCCAGCTTCAACACGGTGCGCTTGTCCACCCCGCCCTTGGCATTGGGCGCTTCGTCCTCGGTGTACGCGTCGACCAGAAACGCCATCAGCGACCGGGTCAGTCCGGCGGCGGGCTCGATCACATAGGGCACATACCGGGTGTCGTTGGCCTGGTCGTAGAAGGACAGATCGACACCGGAATGCTTTGCGTGAGTGGACAAATCGAAGTCCGTCCGGTTCGCGACACCTTCGAGCTCACCCCACGGGCTGCCGGCGAAACCGAACTTGTATTCGATGTCGACTGTCCGGTCGGAGTAGTGCGACAGCTTCTCCGCCGGGTGTTCGTAGAGCCGAAGGTTGTCGCGGTCGATACCGAGGTCGACGTACCACTGCAGACGAGCGTCGATCCAGTATTGGTGCCACTGCGCCGCAGTCGACGGTTCGACGAAGAACTCCATCTCCATCTGCTCGAACTCCCGGGTGCGGAAGATGAAGTTGCCCGGCGTGATCTCGTTGCGGAAGCTCTTACCGATCTGGCCGATACCGAACGGCGGCTTCTTGCGCGCGGTGGTGACCACGTTGGCGAAGTTGACGAAGATGCCCTGGGCGGTCTCGGGTCGCAGATAGTGCAGACCCTCTTCGGTCTCGATCGGACCCAGGTAGGTCTTGAGCATCATGTTGAAGTCGCGCGGCTCGGTCCACTGACCGGGGTCACCGGTCTCGGGATCGCGGATGTCGGCCAGTCCGTTGGGCGGCGGGTGACCGTGCTTGGCCTCGTAGGCCTCCATCAGGTGGTCGGCGCGGTAGCGCTTGTGGGTGATCAGCGACTCGACCAGCGGATCGTTGAAGACCTCGACGTGACCGGAGGCCACCCACACCTGGCGGGGCAGGATGATCGCACTGTCGAGGCCGACCACGTCGTCGCGGCCGGTGACCACCGACTTCCACCACTGCCGTTTGATGTTCTCTTTGAGCTCGACACCCAACGGCCCATAGTCCCAGGCGGATTTGGTGCCGCCGTAGATTTCGCCGGACTGAAACACCAGCCCACGACGCTTGGCGAGGTTGGCAACGGTGTCGATGATCGAGGAAGACGGAGCCACGGCTCAACAGCGTAGCGAGGCACGCCAGCGAGCGAGACGCCGGTTGACATGCATGGTTTCGCATGTATCGTGAAGGCTAATGAAAACGGTTTCCAGGATCTCCGATTCGGCGAGCGAACACGATCCCGATCTGCGCGCCAGTGCCCCCCTGCCCGACCTGCCGTCCCGCGCTGTGCTCGACAACGCCGGCGACTTGCTGCGAGCGCTGGCCGCCCCGGTGCGTATCGCGATCGTGCTGCAGTTGCGCGAGGACGCTCGCTGCGTACACGAGCTCGTCGACGCGCTCGCTGTGCCACAGCCGTTGGTCAGCCAGCATCTGCGAATCCTCAAAGCCGCCGGTGTGGTGGAGGGGGAACGCTCGGGCCGGGAGGTGTTGTACCGCTTGGCCGATCACCACCTTGCCGAGATCGTGATCGCCGCGGTGACACACGCCGCCGAGGACATGCCGTGACCGGCGCCGTACGTGCGACGCGCCAGCGCGCGGCAATCAACGCGCTGCTGGAGAACCTCGAGGACTTCCGCTCGGCCCAGGAACTGCACGACGAGCTGCGTCGGCGCGGTGAGGCCATCGGCTTGACCACCGTGTACCGCACTCTGCAGCAGATGGCTGCCAGCGGAGCGGTCGACACGCTGCGCACCGACACCGGCGAGTCGGTGTACCGGCGCTGTTCGGATCATCATCACCACCACCTGGTCTGCCGTAATTGCGGATCCGCCGTGGAGATCGCTGGCAAACAGGTGGAGTCGTGGGCTGCCGAGGTGGCCCGCAAGCACGGCTTTTCCGAGGTCACCCACACCATCGAGATCTTCGGGCTGTGCACCCGGTGCGCCACGTCAGCCGGTTAGCGCCCGCCGGACATCGGACCCGGTGGCCAGCACCATCAGCAGCAGCGTCCGCAACGCGTCATCGGTGAGTCCGGCAGCCGGAAAGTTGTAGCGCAGCAGCACATCTCCGATCGCCGCCCCATCCTCGGGTGGGTCGACCTTCTCGACCAGCGACACCGTGCCCAACAGGGTCTCGTGGGTGAAGGCCCCCACCTCGGCGCGGGTGGTGTCGTTCAACGGCAAATCCCACACCAGGACCTGCGTCAGCGACACCAGGTCCAGATCCGGGGCAATCGGCACAACGCGCAGCGAGGCAAAGGTCTGGCCGTGCTGTACGGTCAGCGCGCCGTCTTCTTCCTCGGTCACCGGCAGAATCTCGGTGAGCACGGCCGACAGTCGCTGTGACAGGTGCGCCACGATCAGGCCCTTCCGAAGCGTCGGTTGCGGTGCACGTACTCTTCGCATGCCGCCCACAGGTCGCGGCGGTCGTAGTCCGGCCACAGCTTGTCCTGGAACACATACTCGGCGTAGGCGGCCTGCCACAACAGGAAATTGCTGGCGCGCTGCTCGCCGGAAGTCCGGATGAACAGGTCGACGTCGGGAATGTCGGCCCGGTGCAGATGCTTGGCGAACGACGCCTCGCTGATCCGCGACGGGTTGACCTTGCCGTCGACCGCCTCCTGGGCGAGCTGGCGCGCGGCCTCGACGATCTCGGTGCGCCCGCCGTAGTTCACGCAGTAGTTGATGGTGATCACGTCGTTGCCGACCGTCATCTGCTCGGCGATGTCGAACTCCTTGATGACGCTGCGCCACATCCGCGGCCGAGACCCGACCCAGCGCATCCGCACACCCATGTCGTTGAGGTTCTCCCGGCGCCGACGCACCACCTCGCGGTTGAAGCCCATCAGGAATCGCACCTCCTCGGCGCTGCGTTTCCAGTTCTCGGTGGAGAACGCGTAGACCGTCAGGTGCTTGATCCCGATCTCGATGGCCCCGCAGGTGATGTCGATGAGCACCGCCTCCCCCATCTTGTGGCCTTCGGTGCGGCCCAGCCCGCGCTGGGTGGCCCAGCGACCGTTGCCGTCCATCACCACCGCCACGTGTTGGGGCACCTGATCGGCGGGAATCTGCGGGGCGGCGGCCTTGGAGGTGTGCTGCGGCGGACGCGCGAACCTGCCGTTGGTGCCGGCCGGGATCTCCGGGAAGACCACCGGCCAGCTGGAGGTGTCCGGAAAGCTCGGATAGTCCTCAGGCGCCGGGGGCAGCTGCGGGTAGCTGTGTTTCCCCGTCCGCTTGTTTGCCATGCGCATCATCCTGCCTGATGGGTTGCCCAGCCTTCCGATCCACCCGTTCCACGAGCGGCAGCGTCCGCAGCTTCCGTTCCAGGTGCCACTGCAGGTGCGCGGCGATCAACCCACTGGCCTGGCTGCGGTGCGCAGTGGTGGAGGTCTGTGCATGCTCCCAGTCCCCCTCGTAGAGCGCAGCCATCAGATCCACTACCGGCTGCGGTGGGGTCACCGACCCGGATGGCCGGCAGTGCACGCACACACTTCCGCCCGCCCCGACATGGAACGCCCGGTGCGGTCCTGGTGTGGCGCACCGCGCACACTCGGTCAGCGCGGGCGCCCAACCCGCCACGCCCATCGCGCGCAGCAGATATGCATCCAGGACCAGCTCACGGGGCCGACTGCCGTCGGCAACCGCGCGCAGTGCGGCGACGGTGAGTTTGTGCAGTGCAGGCGCCGGCGCGCGCTCCTCGCCGGCAAGCCGCTCAGCGGTCTCGAGCATCGCGCAGGCGCAGGTATAGCGGCCGTAGTCACTGACGATGTCGGAAGCAAACGCATCGAGAGCGGCCACCTGGGTGACGATGTCGAGATTGCGGCCGGGATGCAGCTGAACATCGATGTGCGCGAACGGTTCCAGCCGCGCCCCGAACTTGCTGCGGGTCCGCCGCACCCCTTTGGCGACGGCGCGCACCAGACCATGATCGCGAGTGAGCAGACTCACGATCCGATCGGCTTCACCGAGCTTGTGCTGCCGAAGCACCACCGCCCGGTCCCGGTACAGACGCATCCGCCCAGTCTCCCACTTCGGGGGGACGAAACCGGTGGCGCAGCGCCGATACTCTCGTAGGTGATGGTCGACACCCGCGCCTCCGGCTCCCCGTTCCCGACGCTGGGCAACCAGCTGTTCACCCTCGCCGCCGGCACCACCACCTCGGTGGAGCTGGTACGCAGATCCCTGGACGCCATCGAAACCAGCCAACCCACCCTCAACGCGTTCCGGGTGGTGCTGCGGGAGTCGGCACTGGCCGAGGCCGCCGCAGCCGACCGCCGGCGCCAATCCGGCGCCGACCTGTCACGACTCCCGCTGCTGGGCATCCCCATCGCGGTCAAGGACGACGTCGACGTCGCGGGAGTGCCGACGCGGTTCGGCGCCGATGCCGAGGTGCGCCCCGCCGAAGCAGACGCCGAAGTGGTGCGCCGGCTTCGCGCGGCCGGAGCGGTGATCGTCGGCAAGACCAACACCTGCGAGCTGGGCCAGTGGCCGTTCACCAGCGGCCCCGGCTTCGGACACAGCCGCAACCCGTGGTCGGCCGAGCACACCCCGGGCGGGTCCTCGGGTGGCAGCGCGGCAGCCGTCGCGGCTGGTCTGGTCACCGCGGCCATCGGCTCCGACGGTGCGGGCAGCGTCCGTATCCCGGCCGCCTGGACACACCTGGTCGGCATCAAACCGCAGCGCGGCCGGATTTCGACCTGGCCGCTGCCCGAGGCATTCAACGGCATCACCGTCAACGGCGTGCTGGCCCGCACCGTGACCGACGCCGCGCTGGTACTCGACGCCGCCTCCGGCAACGCCCCCGGCGACCTGCACACGCCGCCACCGATCACCGTGTCGGACTACGTGTCCCGCGCACCCGGGCCGCTGCGCATCGCGTTGTCGACGAAGTTCGCGTTCAGTGTCTTTCGGGCCAACCTGCACCCCGAGATCCGCGAGGCGCTGCACAACGTGGCCGGCCAACTCGAACAGCTCGGACACACCGTGGTGGCCGCCGACCCCGACTACCACCTGCGGATGTCGTGGAACTTCCTGTCGCGATCCACCGCCGGGATTCCAGAATGGATGGACCGGCTGGGTCTGGGGGTCCAGTGGGACAAACGCACGCGCGCCAATGCCCGCACCGGACGACTGCTGTCCCAGCATGTCCTGCGCAAGGCCCGGGCCCACGAAGCGGCGACCGCGCGCCGTGTCGGATGGATCTTCAACATCGCCGATGTGGTGCTGGCGCCGACCACCGCATTGCCACCGCTACGAGCCGACGCCTTCGACCAGCTCGGCGGGCTGGCCACCGACCGCACGATGATCCGCGCCTGCCCGGCGACCTGGCCGTGGAACCTGTTGGGATGGCCCTCGATCAACGTGCCCGCCGGGTTCACCGCTGACGGCCTGCCCATCGGTGTGCAGCTGATGGGCCCAGCCCACAGCGAACCACTGCTGATATCGCTGGCCGCCGCACTGGAGGCCCTCAACGGATGGGCCCAGCACCAACCGGACCCGTGGTGGGACACCCGCCGGACCGAACGCGACGAACCAACCAATTCGAGCGCTCCGCACTCGGGGTCCAATTCGAGCGCTCCGCACTCGGGGTCCAATTCGAGCGCTCCGCACTCGGTCACCGGCGAGGTCGCGTAACCTCCACGCTGTGACCGTCAGCAAGACCCTGCGCATCGCACCCGCGGTGGCTGTGCTCGGCGCGGCCATCAGCGGCGCGGTCGGGGTGCCCGCCGCGCACGCCGACAACAAGCGGCTCAACGAAAGTGTTGTCGTCAACGTCTACACGGTTCAGCACAAGAACGGTTGCGACACCGAGATCGCGATCAACCCCAAGCTGCGGCTGGCCGCGCAATGGCACACCAACGACCTACTGAACAACCGGGCGCTCGACGGTGACATCGGTTCGGACGGCTCAACGGTCGCCGACCGCGCACGCAACGCCGGCTACGACGGCACGGTGGCCCAGACCGTCGCGATCAACCCGGCGCTGGCCATCAGCGGCATCGAGCTGATCAACCGGTGGTACCACCGGCCCGACTACTACGCGATCATGTCGGACTGCTCGAACATCGACATCGGCGTGTGGTCGGAGAACCTCATCGACCGCAGCGTCGTCGTCGCGGTCTACGGCAAGGGTGACTTCGGGGCGCCGGTACAGGCGCCGATCCGCGACTTCGGCCAGCCCGGCTGATCGACCGAGAACCCAAGCGTCAGAATCCCAGTCGACCCAGCTGTTTGGGGTCGCGCTGCCAGTTCTTGGCGACCTTGACCCGCAAGTCCAAAAACACCTTGGTGCCCAGCAACTTCTCGATCTGGGTCCGCGCGGCGGTGCCGACCTCGCGCAGTCGGGCTCCGCCCTTGCCGATCACGATGCCTTTCTGTGAATCGCGTTCGACGTAGAGCACGGCGTGCACGTCGATGAGATCGTCGCGGTCGGGCCGCTGTTCGACCTCCTCGATCACCACCGCCAGCGAGTGCGGCAGCTCGTCGCGCACTCCCTCCAGCGCTGCTTCCCGGATCAACTCGGCCATCAGCACCTCTTCGGGCTCATCGGTGAGCTCACCGTCGGGATAGAACGCCGGGCCGGGCGGCAGCTGCGCGACCAGCACATCGGTCAGCACCTCAAGCTGGGCGCCGGAGGTGGCCGAGACCGGCACGATCTCGGTATTCGGGCCGACCAACTCGCTGACCGCCACCAGCTGCTCGGCCACCCGGTCCTTGCCGACCTTGTCGATCTTGGTGACGATCGCGATCAGCGTGGTCCGTGGGGCGACGGCACGGATCTGCTCGAAGATCCACCGGTCCCCCGGCCCGATCTTCTCGTCGGCGGGAATGCACAGCCCGATCACGTCGACCTCGGAGTAGGTGCCCTTGACCAGGTCGTTGAGCCGCTGACCGAGCAGGGTGCGCGGCCGATGCAGCCCCGGGGTGTCGACCAACACGATCTGGAAGTCGTCGCGGTGCACGATGCCGCGGATGGTGTGGCGGGTGGTCTGCGGCCGGTTCGACGTGATGGCCACCTTACTGCCGACCAGCGCGTTGGTCAGCGTCGACTTGCCAGTGTTGGGCCTGCCGACGAAACAGACGAAGCCCGAACGGAATTCGGTCACTGTACGGCGCCTGTCCGGTCGGTGACGATGACGACGGCGTCGGCGGAGAGCTCGCGCACCGCCGCGACGCCGGGATCCTCGTCGGAGCCACCGACCAGCACCGCGGCCTCCAATCCGGCCGCACCACTGGACACCGCTGCAGCCACCGCAGCCTGCAGAGCAGTCAGCTCAAGTGCCATCAGCGACACCGGCGCGCCGGCGTAGGTGCGGCCATCGGAGTCGCGTACCGCAGCGCCACTGGCTGCTTCGGCGCGGCCCATCGCACCCCTGGCCAACACCACCAGTTTGGCGTTCTCGGCGTCGAGTTCGGTCATCGGTTGCCTTCTTCCTCCTCGTCGTCGGGAACCGGCTCCAGGCGGCTGACCAGCACCGTGCCGATCCGGACACGTCCTCGGGGGTCGGGTCCGCCTTCCGCGCGCAGCAACAGACCGTCCCACGTCACCTCGGCGCCGGGCAGCGGCACCCGGCCGAGCTCAAGCGCCAGCAGCCCGCCCACGGTATCGACGTCGAGATCCTCGTCGAAGTCGATGCCGTAGAGCTCGCCGAGATCTTCGATCGGGAGCCGGGCCGACACCCGGTACTGGTCCTCGCCGAGCTCCTCGACCGGGGCGACCTCGTCGGTGTCGTACTCGTCGGCGATCTCGCCGACGATCTCCTCCAGCACGTCCTCGATGGTGACCAGTCCGGCGATCGCCCCATATTCGTCGACCAGCAGCACCATGTGCACCCGATCGCGCTGCATCTCGCGGAGCAGCTCATCGAGCGGTTTCGAGTCGGGCACGAACGCCGCGGCGCGCATCACATCGGAGACGTTGGTGTCACGTCCCCCGGTGGTCGAATAGTAGGTCCGCTGCACCAGGTCCTTCAGGTAGACCACCCCGATGATGTCGTCGACGTTCTCGCCGACCACCGGAATTCGGGAATGCCCGCTGCGCACCGCCAATGAGGTGGCTTGACCTGCTGTTTTATCAGCTTCGATCCACACCATCTCGGTGCGCGGCACCATCACCTCACGCGCGGGGGTGTCGCCGAGCTCGAACACCGACTGGATCATCCGACGCTCGTCGTCGGCCACCACGCCGCGTTGCTGCGCCAGGTCGACCACCTCACGCAGTTCGATCTCCGAGGCGAACGGACCGTTACGGAACCCGCGGCCCGGGGTCAGCGCGTTGCCCAACAACACCAACAATCGGCTGACGGGCAGCAACAGCACCGAAATCGCCTGCAGCGGAAGCGCTGTCAACAACGTAATGGTGTAGGCATTCTGCCGACCGAGGGTGCGCGGGCCGACGCCGATGGCGACGAAGCTGACGACCACCATGATCGCGGCGGCCGCCACCAGCCCCCAGGTGACTCCGAGGTGGCCGTCCAGGAACGCTGCCAACAGCACGGTGGCGCTGACTTCGCAGGCGATGCGCAGCAGCACGATCAGGTTGATGAAGCGCGGCCGCTCGTCCATCACCTTGGCCAGCCGGACCGCGCCGGGACGTTCGTCGCGGACCAGTTCTTCCACCCGCGCCATCGACACGGTGCTCAGTGCGGCGTCGATCGCAGCGAACAACCCCCCGAATGCCACCAGCACGATCGCGCTGATCAGCTGGCCGGCACCGGTCACCGGTTCTCGCCGTCGGTCAATTCATCGAAGTATCGCGACTTGTCCAGCAGTAGACGGTCACGTTGCAGCTGCCGATCCTTGTGGTAGGACTGGACCTGGTCGGCCACCCACTCCTCGAGCAGCTCGCGCTGCAGCGCGAACATTTCTTTTTCCTCGTCGGGTTCGGCGTGGTCGTACCCGAGCAGATGCAGCACACCGTGCACGGTCAGCAGTGCCAACTCCTGGCCCAGCGTGTGGCCCGCGTCGGCGGCCTGTTTGGCGGCGAACTCCGGGCACAGCACGATGTCGCCGAGCATCGACGGTCCCGGTTCCGGGGAGTCGGGGCGGCCCCCGGGCTCCAGCTCGTCCATCGGAAAGCTCATCACGTCGGTGGGGCCGGGCAGGTCCATCCACCGCATGTGCAGGTCGGCCATCGCCGACGTGTCGAGCAGCACCATCGACAGCTCGGCCGCCGGGTTGACGTCCATCTTGCCGATGACGAACTTCGCGACGCTGATCAGTTCTTCCTCGGATACGTCGATGCCCGACTCGTTGGACACCTCGATGCTCATCGGCAGCTACCGCCTCGGCCGGCTTCCCGTGCTGTGGGCACGTCGCTGGGCACGGTTCATCAGGCTGGGCTCCTCGGATCTCGCGTACGCATCGACGATCTCGGAGACCAGCCGGTGCCGCACCACATCGGCGCTGGTGAGCTCGGCGAAGTGGATGTCGTCGACGCTGTCGAGGATCCGCATGGCCGCGCGCAACCCTGACGTCGCGCCGCCGGGCAGATCCATCTGGGTGACATCACCGGTGACGACGATCTTCGACCCGAAGCCCAGTCGGGTCAGGAACATCTTCATCTGTTCGGCGGTGGTGTTCTGCGCCTCGTCGAGGATGATGAACGCATCGTTGAGGGTCCGGCCACGCATAAACGCCAGCGGAGCCACCTCGATCACCCCGGCGCTCATCAGTTTCGGGATCAGCTCGGGATCCATCATGTCGTGCAACGCGTCGTACAGCGGCCGCAGATAGGGGTCGATCTTCTCGTAGAGCGTGCCCGGCAGAAAACCCAGGCTCTCCCCCGCTTCCACCGCGGGGCGGGTCAGGATGATGCGGCTGACCTGCTTGCTCTGCAGCGCGCTGACGGCCTTGGCCATCGCGAGATACGTCTTGCCGGTGCCGGCCGGACCGATCCCGAACACGATGGTGTGCGCATCGATCGCGTCTACATAGTGCTTCTGGTTCAGGGTCTTGGGTCGGATGGTCTTGCCCCGCCGCGACAGGATGTCGAGGGTCAAGACCTCAGCCGGCGACTCGTCGACCGTCCCGGTCAGCATCGCCACGCTGTGGCGCACCGTGTCGGGGGTCAGGGTCTGCCCATTGCCGACGATCTCGATCAGCTCCGAGAGCGCACGTTCGGCCAGGGCAACGTCGGCGGGCTCACCGGCCAGGGTGATCGCGTTCCCGCGCGCATGGATGTCGGCCGAAAGGAGATCTTCCAGAACCCGCAGATTCTCGTCGGATGAGCCGAGCAGGCCCACGACGAGGTCGGGCGGAACAGTGAGGCTGCTGCGGACTGACTGGCCGGGAGAGTCCGAGCGTGCGTTCTCGCGGGGCGCCACGTGGTGTTTTCTGCCTGCTTTCTGAGTCGGCTATGTCGTCGGCGGTGCAAAGCCCCAGTTTAGCCCTGCTGCCCGCCAGCGCCCAACGGTTGCGGTGCGACAGGTGTGCGTAGCGGTCGGGAACGGACCACCTGCGGCCACCAGAACCAGCGGCCCAACAGGGTCGCGATCGAGGGCATCATGAAGGCGCGCACCACGAACGTGTCGAACAGCAGACCCAGCCCGATCGTGCTCCCGACCTGCGCGATCACCCGCAAGTCGCTGACCACCATGGACGCCATGGTCAGCGCGAACACCACCCCGGCAAGCGTGACGACACTGCCGGTGCCGCCCATCGAGCGGATGATGCCGGTCTTGATGCCGGCACCGATCTCCTCCTTGAACCGCGACACCAACAGCAGGTTGTAATCAGATCCGACCGCGATGAGCGCGATGATCGACATCACCAGCACCATCCAGTGCAGTTCGATGCCGATGATGTGCTGCCAGATCAACACCGAAACCCCGAACGAGGCCCCGAGCGACAGGATCACGGTGCCGACGATGACCACCGACGCGACCAGGCTGCGGGTCAGCAGCAGCATGACCATCAGCACCAGGGTCAGCGCGGCAAGGATCGCGATCATCATGTCGTAGCGGGAGCCATCCGACATGTCCTTGAACGTCGCCGCGGTGCCGCCGAGCTGGATGTTGGCGTTCTCCAGCGGAGTGCCCTTCAGCGCTTCGATCGCAGCGACCTTGATCGGCTCGACCCGGGCAAGCGCCTCCGGGGCCGTCGGGTCGCCGCGGTGGGACACCAGCATCCGCACGGTCTTGCCGTCGGGTGAGAAGAAGCTCTCCATCGCCTGCTGGAAGTCCTTGTTCTCGAACACTTCCGGGGGCAGATAGAAGGAGTCGTCGTTGCGGGCCGCATCGAACGACTTCCCCATCTCCGTGGAGTTTTCGCTCATCTCGTCCATCTGGTCGTAGAACCCGCCCATGGTGGCGTAGGTCGTCAGCATCATGTGACGCATGCTCTCCATGGTCTCGATCATCGGCGGGAACGTTGCGAGCATCTGCGGCAACAACGTCCGCATCGTCTCCATGTTCACCAGCGCCTTGTCGAACGAGTCGGTCATCGTGCTGATGCCGTCCATCGAGTCGAACAGTGACCGGAACGTCCAGCACATCGGAATGTTGAAGCAGTGCGGTTCCCAGTAGAAGTAATTCCGGATCGGTCGGAACTGGTCGTCGAAGTTGGCGATCATGTCGCGGATCTGATGCACGGTCTGCTGCATCTCGGTGAAGTCGTCGATCATCACCGTGGTGACGTTCGACAACTGCGTCATCAGGCCGTACATGGTGCGCATGGTCGCGATCGTGCGGCCCAGATCGTCGGCCTGAACGCGCATGTCCTCCATCCGGTCCTGCATCAGCTTCATGTTCTGCTGCTGACCGACGCCCTGCATGCTGATCAGGAACGGGATCGAGGTGTTGGCGATCGGTGCGCCGTCCGGACGCGTCGGCGCCTGCACCCGGGAGACACCCTCGACCGCGAAAACCCGCTTGGCGAGGCGGTCCAGGATCAGGAAGTCGGTGGGGTTGCGCAGGTCGCGATCGGACTGCACGAGCAGGATTTCCGGGCTCATCCGGGACAGCGAGAAGTGTTCGGTCGCAGCCTGCAATCCGGCGTTGGCCGGGATCGACTGCGGGACGTAACGGGTGTCGTCGTAGCTGGTCTGATAGCCCGGTAGCGCGGCCAACCCGATGAAGGACAAGGCCAACGATGCCACCAGGATCGGACCGGGCCAGCGGACCACCATGGTGCCGACCCGACGCCATGCGCGAATCCGCATGGCGCGCTTGGGTTCCAGCAGTCCGAAGCGGCTTCCGAGGGCGATGACTGCCGGCCCGAGGGTCAGCGCGACGGTCATACCGGCCAGCGTGCCGACGCCGCAGGGCACACCCATGCTCTGGAAGTACGGCATCCGGGTGAACGACAGGCAGAACATCGCGCCGGCGATGGTCAGACCAGAGCCCAGCACGACTTTCGCCGTGCCGTGGAACATCTCGTAGTACGCCTCTTCGTGGGTGGCGCCCGAAGTACGCGATTCCTGGTAGCGACCGACCAGGAAGATCGCATAGTCGGTGCCTGCCGCGACCGCCAGCGAAATCAACAGATTGGTCGCGTATGTCGACAGCCCGATGTAGTCGTAATGGGCCAATGCGGCAACGACGCCGCGCGCCACCCCCAGCTGGACAAGCACCACCCCGAGCAGGAGCACCACGGTGGTGATCGAGCGGTAGAAGAACAGCAGCAGCACGATGATCACGCAGAAGGTGACCAGCAGCACCAGCGCCATGCTGCTTTCGCCGGCGATGTTGACGTCGGCGATCATCGGTGCGGGCCCGGTGACGTGCACAGCCACCCCGGGTGGCGGCGGCGAATTGGCGACGATGTCGCGCACGGCGGCGACAGCGTCGTTCGATTCGGCCTCGCCCATGTTGCCGGCCAGGTTCAGCGTCGCATAGGTCGCCCGGCCGTCCGGGCTCTGCGCGGCCGCTTCGGTCAGCGGGTCACCCCACATGTCCTGGACGTGGCGGACGTGATCGGTAGCCGCCTGCAAGCTGGCGATCAGACCCTTGTAGTAGGCCTGCGCGTCGTCACCGAGGGGCTGATCGGTCTCGCTTTCCAACACGATGAGCGCGATGGAATCGGAGTCGGACTCCTCGAAGAGCCGGCCCATGTCTGCCATGGCCTGCATCGAAGGCGCGTTGCTCGGACTCATCGGCACCGAGTTCTGCGCGGCCACGACCTCCAGCTGAGGCACCAGCACATTCAGCGCGACGACCAGCAGCAGCCAGCCCAGAATGATCGGGATCGCCATGCGGCGGATCCACCGGGCGAGGAACCTCGGTCTGCGCAGCGCCTCGGCGCGGGATGGAGTCGCGTGCATCATGCGGCTTTGGTGAAGCAGTAAATGTATGCGCTGACGTTGTAAGCGGTGCGCTCGTCCTTCACTTCGTCGTCAGCGGTGATCCGGCATCCGATGAAGCTGCCGTCACCCTGCGCGACGATGTTTCCGCTGATGGCCACCGCGTCGGTCTCGATGTCGATCGACCACGGCAGGGCGGCCCCGACGATCTGGTTGGGGTCGCCGTCGGCGTCGACGTAGTTGATGTCGGCGACCGCGCCCGGCTCGCCCCAGATCTCGTAGCGCACGATCTTCGGGTTGGACGTGTCGGTCTCCTCGACCACACTCTCGGCGTAGGTCGGCAGCGCATTGGCCGCGAACATATTGCGCAGTCGCCATACCGTGAATCCACTGGCGACCAGCACGATCACCAGAACGAGCGGTATCCACGCTCGGGCCAGACGGGTGAGAATCGGAAGTCCTTTGAGATCGGCGCAGCCCTCGGGGCTTCTGACGGTTAAAGGGAAGGCTAACCTATCTAAGTTCTGCGCGAACTACTACCCCCCGGGGGTTTGTCAGGGGTTTCGTCAGCCCCAGCGCCGAGTGAGCACCCCGAGCGCGCCGAGCGCGACCGCGGCCGCCGTCGAGGTGCGCAGCACGGTCGGCCCGAGGCGCACGGCCACGGCGCCTGCATCGCTCAGCGTGGCCAATTCGTCGTCGGCCAGGCCACCCTCCGGCCCGACGATCAGCATCAGCTCATCGGCGTCGGCCGGCACCGCCTCGACAAAGGAGCCAGTGGCCGACTCATGCAGCACCAGCACCGTTGCCGGAGCAGCAGCGCGGACTCGTTCGACCAGTTCCGGCGTGCTTACCACGCCCGCGACGACGGGGATGTGCGGACGTCGCGACTGCCGCGCCGCGGATCGGGCCACCGCCCGCCAGCGCCGCAACCCCTTGTCGATCTTGGCCGCTCCGTCCCAGCGGGCCACACACCGCGCGGCTTGCCAGGCCACCAGCGCGTCGGCACCGGCTTCGGTGGCCAGTTCGACCGCCAACTCGGCACGCTCGGATTTGGGCAGAGCCTGCACGACGGTCACCGATGGCCGCGAACCGGCGACGACGCGGCGATCCTGAACGCGCGCCGACAGGCTGTTCTTGGTGACCTCCTCGACCACGCAGTGTCCGACCGCGCCGGCGCCATCGGAAAGGTCGAGGTGCTCGCCGGGGCGGATGCGCCGAACCGTGCCGGCGTGGAATCCGGCGTCCCCGTCAACCAGCGCCACCTCACCCACGTCGGGGAGCGCGTCGACATAGAACAGGTCGCGCACGCGGCGAGCCCTCCTAGCGGCCGGTGAACGTCTCGCGCAACCGGGAGAACAGGCCTCCGCCGTGCGAGGAGTTCGCACCCGACGTGCTGCGGACCGCGGCGGTATCGCGGGTGCGCTCACGGAAGGAGCGCAACAACTCGACGTTCTCGTGGTCCAGCCGTGTCGGAATCACCACGTCGATGTGGGCATGCAGGTTTCCGCGGACGCCGGAGCGCAGGTGGGGCATGCCACGACCGCGCAGCGTGGTCACCGAACCGGGTTGGGTGCCGGGCTCGATCTCGATGTCGATGGGTCCGTCGAGGATCGCGTCGACGGTCACGGTGGTGCCCAGCGCGGCGTCGACCATCGGCACCGAGATCGTGCAGTGCAAGTCGTCGCCGTCGCGGACGAACACGTCGTGAGGCTTCTCGTGCACCTCGACATAGAGGTCACCGGCCGGGCCGCCGCCGGGTCCGACCTCGCCCTGTGCGGCCAGCCGCACCCGCATACCGTCGCCGACACCGGCCGGGATCTTCACGCTGATCTCGCGCCGGGCCCGCACCCGGCCGTCCCCGCCGCAGCGGTGACAGGGGTCGGGGATGACCTCGCCGACGCCGCCGCACACCGGGCACGGGCGCGAGGTCATGACCTGCCCGAGCAGCGAGCGCTGCACCGTCTGGATCTCCCCGCGACCACCGCAGGTATCGCACGTCACCGGCGTCGAGGTGCCATTGGTGCCCTTGCCGTGGCACAGATCGCACAACACCGCGGTGTCCACGGTGACCTGCTTGGTGACCCCGGTCGCGCACTCCTCCAGATCCAGTCGCATCCGCAGCAGGGAGTCCGAGCCCGGCCGGACACGTCCGATCGGACCGCGCGAGGCGGTACCGCCGCCGAAGAACGCTTCGAACACGTCGCCGAGTCCGCCGAACCCGGCGAAGCCTCCGCCACCGCCGGCCGCCGCGGATTCCAGCGGATCGCCCCCGAGGTCGACGATGCGTCGTTTCTCCGGATCGCTGAGTACCTCGTAGGCGGCGCTGATCTCCTTGAACCGCGCCTGGGCTTCCTCGTCGGGGTTGACGTCGGGGTGCAGTTCACGGGCGAGCTTGCGGTAGGCGCGTTTGATCTCCGTGTCGCTGGCGCCCTTGCTCACTCCGAGCAGCCCGTAATAGTCGCGTGCCACGCTGTACCTTTCCCACCCTCTGACCGGCGGTAAACCGCAACAGGTCAGCGGCTTCCTAGAACCTCGCCAATATAGAGAGCAACTGCTGCGACGTTGGCGATGGTTCCCGGATAGTCCATCCGAGTGGGACCCAACACACCCATGCCGCCGAAAACCTTGCCCGAACTGCCGTACGCGGTGGTGACCACCGAGGTGCCGGCCATCTCCTCGGCCTCCGTCTCGTGGCCGATGCGCACGGTGACCTTACCCGCCTCCTGCTGCTTGGCCAGCAGCCGCAGGACGACGACCTGTTCTTCCAGGGCCTCCAGCACCGATCGCAACGAACCGCCGAAATCTGCGGTGTTGCGCGTCAGGTTCGCGGTGCCGCCCAGCAGCAGTCGTTCCTCGGTGTGCTCGACAAGCGTCTCGACGAGCACAGTCGCCGACCGGCCGACCGCGTCGGCCAGGCCGCCCTGCCCGGAGATGTGCGAGGCGAGGTCGCTGACCGCGATCGACGCCGCCGAGAGCGGTTTACCTTCCAACGCCCCGCCGAGCAGGTCACGCAGTTGGGTCAGCTGATGCTCGTCGAGGCTGTCGCCCAGTTCGACGATGCGCTGGTCCACCCGGCCCGAGTCGGTGATCACCACCAACAGCAGCCGGGCCGGGGTCAGCGCCACCACCTCGAGCCGACGCACCGTCGACGTCGACAGCCGCGGATACTGCACGATGGCGACCTGGCGGGTCAGCTGCGCCAACAACCGGACAGCTCGGCGTAGTACGTCGTCGAGGTCCACACCGGTCTCCAGAAACTGCAGGATCGCGCGGCGCTCAGGACCCGACATCGGCTTGACGCCGTCGAGCCGGTCGACGAACTCCCGATACCCCTTCTCGGTGGGCACGCGCCCGGAGCTGGTGTGAGGCTGGGCGATGTACCCCTCGGCCTCGAGCACCGCCATGTCGTTGCGCACTGTCGCGCTGGAGACGCCGAGATTGTGCCGCTCGACGAGTGTCTTGGAACCGATGGGTTCCTTCGTGGCGACGAAATCGGCGACGATCGCTCGGAGCACCTCGAATCTGCGGTCATCCGCGCTGCCCATTGTTCACCCACCTCTCGCTCACCCGTCCCGGACCCGTTCATTTTACGGGGATCAGCGCTGGTGCCGACGACGACGCATCGGGTTAATCTTGCGGAGCTAAGTATTACCGCGGGGGCACGGGCAGACGAGGCGCGATGATCTTCAAGGGAGTACGTGACGGCAGGCCCTACCCGGACCACGGTCTGACGCATCGGCAGTGGGCTCAGATTCCCCCTCGCCAGATCCGACTCGACGAGCTCGTGATGACCACCACCGTGTTGGCGCTCGACCGGCTGCTGTCCGAGGATTCGACGTTCTACGGGGATCTGTTCCCGCATGCTGTGCGCTGGCGGGGCAACGTCTATCTCGAGGACGGCCTGCACCGGGCGGTGCGGGCTGCGCTGCGCAACCGGACCGTGCTGCACGCCCGGGTGTTCGACATGGACGCAGCGCTACCCCAACCCCGCTGAGCGGCGCTACCGGCGTTCGGCCGAACCAGTAAATTTCCGCAGCGTCAACACGCCCGCGGCTGACCCGCGGCGGCGACCCCACCGCGTCCCGACAACCGCTCATGGCAGGGGAACGCCACGGCTGCGGGCCTGGAACTTCTCACCATTAGGTAAGGCAACCCTCTTGTTTCTAAGGTTACCCTCAGCTAATCTCAAGTCGCCTCACAGGCAATGACAGCTAACTACAGGAGATCCCGTGCAACTTGATGTTCGTGCCGGCGCCGCCGGATGCGACCACCTGACCACTGGCGCAACGCGCACCTCGCGCGTCAACAAGTTCGCCTTGGCCGGTGCCACCATGGTGACCGCCAGCGCGCTCGCCGTCGCGCCGGTGGTCGTCACCCCGACCACCACGACGGTGCCCAACCCGCAGGCCGCCTCGACGGTGGATCTTTCGGCGTTCGAGAATCCGCTGGCCGTGTTGGCGACGACCATCTCGAACACGCTGGTCAGCACCGGCGGGCTGGGGCTCAACATGGTCGAGCAGGCCACCGTGCTGGGTGAGACGCTGGGCAATCCGGCACTGCAGCGCGAGTTCTTCGAGTCGCTGTTCGGCACGCTGAGCAACCCGATGAACATCCTGCGCGAGACCTTCGCGTTCCCCACCACCTACGGTGAGCGCATCGCGGCGGCCCTTGCGGGCTCGTCGGGCGCCGGTAGCGACGCGTTCACGAAGCTGCCCCAGGTGCTGGCCGACACGCTGGGCTTTCTGGCGCGCGGCGAATTCACCCTCGCCTTCGCCGAGATCAACTTCTGGTTCCTGACCGACGGCTTGGCCGATGGGCGCGCCGCCCTGCTCGACGCGCTGCGGATCCCCGGCGACTTCCTGGAGTCCATCGGACTGGATCCGCTCGCACGCATCCTCGGCACCTCCTGGATGGACGAGGGCACTCAGGGACCCGGGTACGGCGCGGGTCTGCTCTCGCGCGGCGTGATCGGGAACCTCGGCCGGGCGCTGCTGGCCCCGACGGTGACCGCGATCTTCCAGACCACCGAGATCCTCGACCGCGCTCGCGCGGCGCTACTGGCCGGGGACCTGGTGACGCTGGCCAGCGAGGTCATCAACGCCCCCGCCAAGATCCTCAACGCGTTCCTCAACGGATACGTGCCTGACTTCGTCACCAACCCGGACAGCCCGATTCCGCCCGGACCCGGCCAGAGCTTCCCCGGACTGTTCTCGCCCACCGGAACCTTCGACTTCTTCTTCGTTCAGATCCCGGCCCAGATCGCCCGGGCGCTGCAGATGGAGAAGCCAGCCGAAACCAGCACCGCAGCCCGGATCGCGGCCATCGAGTCCACGTCGCCGGCCGACACCACCGTGGGCGAGCAGGCCGACACCATCACCTTGGACCTGGTCTCGACCGAGACCGGTTCGGCACCCGCCAGCGGCGACGCGCCGGCCACCAGCGTGACCGATCAGACCGACGAGACCGTCACCGACGAGGCGGACGAAACCGTCGACGTCGACGATGTGACCGAGGACGAGGCGATCGACCTCGGTGCGGCCGACGAGGTCGAGGATCCGAAGGAATCCGTCGCCACAGACAGTGACGACACCGCTTCCGGCGCCGACGACAACAAAGCCTCGGCATCGACCGGCGGCGGCAACACGGGCGGCAACGACAGTGGTCGCGAGAAGCGCAGCCGGGGCAGCTCGGACTGACGTGCTGAAACGATGAGATGACCCCTCGGTGAGGGGACACGGTCCTTGGGGATAGCCGATTCGGCTATCCCCAAGGTCTTTTCAGGGGTTGGGTCATTTCAGGTGGTACGGCGCGGCCTCGACCGGGTCAGTCCGACGACATGGCCTCGCGCAGGCTGCGGGGACGCAGATCGGTCCAGTTCTGCTCGACGTAAGCCAGGCACTGCGCTCGGGTGCCCTCTCCGAACACCACCCGCCACCCTGCGGGCACATCGGCGAAAACCGGCCACAGGCTGTGCTGGTCCTCGTCGTTGACCAGCACATAGAAGGTGCCATTCTCGTCATCGAATGGGTTGGTGCTCATCACTTCTCCTCGTTGAATGCAGCTGCACGGCTCCGAGTTCGGCGCCCAGCACGCGATCGGACAGCAATCCCAGGCAGGACAGGTTCGGAAATCCGGGACCCTGATTCAGCCCGGACAGGCCGGGCAGGAACAACTTCGGGGTGACGTTGGATACGGCCAGGTCATACCCGATGGACTCCTCCAGCGCCTCCCCGGTCAGCGGTCCACCCAGTCCCAGTTCGAGCAGGTCACGCGCGTCCTGGCCGAGCAGCGTCAGAAACCAACCGGCGTCGGCGCCGGAGCCATCGATGACCAGGTCGAACCCGTGCACTGTTTCCAGCCGCTCGCCCCCACGATCGCTTTTGAGCGTCAACCGGATTCGTCCGTCACGTGGCACGGCGTGCGCAACCCGACCACGCAGATGCCGGATCCGGTCGTCGGCCAACAGCGCATCCTGAACCCGCGCCGAGAACACGCCACGGTCGGTGCGGGCCATCGCATCGCGGCGTTCGGCCAGCGTCAGGCCGGTCCAGCCGGTGGGATCGGAGAACAAGGTGTTCTCGAAGAAGCTCTCGCCGCGGGTGAACAACGTCACCGACGGGGAGATCACGGTGATCGTCGACACCCGATGCCGGAACAGTTCGTTGAGCATCGACGCGGCCGTCTCGCCGCCGCCGATCACCGCGACCCGTTCGGCAGCGATGCGCTCGTGTTCGGCGGCACGGTGCCAGAACTGGGCGATAGACAGCACCCGCGGGTGGCCCGGCAGGATAGAGCGCTCAGCCTGACCCGGCCCGGTGATCATCACCCCGTCGGACTGCAGCACCGTCTCGTGGGTGTGCAGCGACCAGCGGTCGTTGTCGACCGAGATGCGCTGCACCTCACCGGAAACCACAGTCATTCCGACTTGGTCGGCGACCCAGCCCAGGTACTGGCCCCACCTGCGATGGGTCGGGGCGGGGCGCCCCCGGTCCACCCACTCGGCGAACCCTCCGGTGGCGATCAGGAAGGACTGCCAGCTGAACCGGGTCATCCGCTCGTCGAGTTCTGCGTTGCGACGGCGCACCAGCGCCGAGCGGTACGGGAAGCCGACGTCCTTTTCCGGGTTGGTGCCAAGCCGGTGCTGCCCATCGGTCCAACCGCCCAACGCATCCCAGTTGGCTGCGATCTCAGCACGTTCCACCACGACCACTTCGGGTGCGTCGACACCCATGTCGCGAAGCACGGCCGCCTTGGCCGCGACCGCGACCGCCTTGGCGCCGGCGCCCACCACCGTCAGAGTGGCGCTCATCGCAGTACCTTCCGCAGGCACTCAAGCCAGATCGATTGCAGTTCCTCGACATCGGTGGCACTGAGGATGTCGGGCAGCGACCGCCACTGTGTCGCCAGCGCGGGTTGATCGCCGTGCGCCACGACCGCTGCGACGATGGTCAGCTCGTGATGGACTGCCAGGTTCGGCTCGGGAACCGTGGTCAAGCCGGTCAGTAAGCCACGATCGAGCACCACGGCGCCGCCGGTCGCCGCAAAATCCGTGCGGCCCAGATAGTTCAGCAGAACCTGCGGTTGGGCTCGGCTGCTCAACATTTCGGCGGTGTCGGGACGCAGGTAGCGCAGCAGCCCGTAATCGACACCGCCGCCAGGCACGCCGGCCAGTTGGCCCGATACGGTTCGCGGATCGTCACCGTCGAGCCGCAACGGGTAGATCGCCGAGAGTAAACCGACGGTATCGGAGGCGTCCGCAGTGTCGGCCTCGGCGATGGGGGTACGCCCGTGTGTCTCCAACGCCACCAGCGGTGCGGCAGTGGCCTGGTCCCGGCGTTCCCGCCACCGGGTGATCGTCTGCCCCAACGCAGCGACCAGCGCATCGAGCACCGAGTGCGGCCCGGCCAGCAGTTGTGCCGTGGTCGGGGCATCCAGGACGGCGACACTGAGCGCCAGATCACCGGCGCGATCGGTCTGCGGTCGGACCCGGCGGGTGCCCAGCGCGGGGTCGGCGCCGTCGAGCTGAGCCAGCCAATAGTGCGCACCGTCGAGCCGTCGGGCCCGCTCGTGCAACAGCGTCGACCACCGCCGGAAACTGGTGTGCTCGGCCGAAATCGCCGGACTCCGGCCATCGGCCAGCGCGTGCCATCCGGCGTCGAGGTCACCGATGACGATCTGCCATGACACCGGATCCATCGCCAGCACATGCGCGGTCAGCAGCAGCACGTCAACGCCGTCGGGGACCTGCAGCCAGACGGCGTCGAACATCACGCCCTGTTGCGGATCGAGCCGTCCCAGCGCGGCGTCGGTGTGCCGGGCGACCGCCACCGCGAGATCACCGTCCACCTGCGCGGCGGTCAGCGGCGCGTCGCAGGGATGCTCGACCAGGGTCATCGAGTCGCGATCCAGTCGGGTGCACAACACCGGATGGGCATCGAGGACCCCGCGCAGCATGGTCTCGAGCTGTTCGGCGGTGATGCCCTCGGGCAACCGCAGCGCCTCGGTCGATGCCAATCTGCGCGGGTCACCATATTCGTAGAGCCAATGGGCGTTGGGCAGCAACGCAATCGGTCCGCTGTCGAGCGCGCCGTCGCCGCGGGGCAGCGCGGCATCGTGATCGATCGCCGCGGCGAGCTCCCGAACGGTGGCACATTCCATCATCAGCCTCGCCCGCATCGCCACCCCCTGGCGGCGGGCGGCCTGCACCACCGCCAGCGCCACGATGCTGTCCAATCCGAGTTCGAGAAAGTCGGCCGTCACGTCGATCTCGTCGACGCCGAGCACCTCGGCGAGCACCGCGGCCAACTCGCCTTCGGTGGGTGTGTCGGGGGTCGTGGCGGCACTGTCGGCGGGCGGGTCGAAGGCGGCCAGTGCGGGCTCGTCGATCTTGCCGTGGGAAGTCAGCGGGAACTCATCGACCGTGACGATCCGGTTGGGCATCAAGTACCTGGGCAGCCGCCCGGTCAGCCAGGCCCGCAACTCACCGATCGACGCCCGGCCCAGCACGTAAGCCGTCAGACGAGAGCCGCTGCGCTGGGGACGGACGACGACATGGGCCTGCACCACCGCCGGATGGCCGGCCAGGACCGCGGCGACCTCACCCGGCTCCACCCGGAAACCGCGGATCTTGACCTGCAAATCCGACCGGCCGAGGTAGGACAGGGCGCCGTCCACCGTTCGGCGCACCACGTCGCCGGTCCGGTACATCCGCGCACCCGGCACGAACGGATCGGGCACGAAGCGGGCCGCCGTCTCCCCCGGCCTGCCGAGGTATCCGCGGGTCAGCTGACCACCTGCCAGATACAGCTCCCCGGTCACACCGGGTGGCACCGGCCGCAGCCAGGAATCCAGCACGTAGGCGCGGCTCGAGGCGGTCGGCATACCGATCGTGGGCCGCTGGTGGGCAGCGATCTCGGCCACCACGGCCTCGACTGTCGTCTCGGTCGGCCCGTAACAGTTATAGGCCGACATGCCGGTGCGGGCGCACTCCTGACGGATCTGCTGCCACCGGCCCGGGTCGATGGCCTCGCCGCCGAGCGCCAGCACCTCCAGCGGCACCGTCACCGACAGTCCGACATCGCGCAGCGCACCGAACATCGACGGCGTGGTGTCGATCATGTCGATGCCAAATCGGCCGATGGTCTCGACCAAGGCCTCGGCGTCGCGCTGGGTGGCGTCGTCGACGATATGGACCGCATGACCGTCCAGCAGCGCCGCCAACGGCTGCCAGGCGGCATCGAAGGTGAACGACCACGCGTGCGCGATGCGCAAGGGCCGACGCACCCTGTCGGCGGCAGGTCGCAGAATCGCGGCGATGTGGTCCTCGGCATAGGCCAACAGCGCCTGATGGGTTCCGATGACGCCCTTGGGTTCTCCGGTCGTACCCGAGGTGAACACCACGTAGGCGCCTTGGCCGGGCAACGGCCGGGCGGGCCGGTAAGCCGCCGGCGATTCAGCCGAAATACCCGCGGCTGCGGCCAGAAACTCGTCGTCGATGACGATGGTCGCCCCGCAGCGGCGCAGGATGACGTCGATGCGCTCGGCCGGCATCGACGGATCCAGCGGCACGATCATGCCGCCGGCCTTGAGGACGGCGAACATGGCCACCACGTAGTCGGCGCCGCGGCGCAGCCGGATCGCCACCGGAGTCTCCCGGCCCACACCGCGGGCGACCAGTGTCGCGGCCAGCCGGTCGGCGGCCTCATCGAGCTGCCGGTAGGTCAGCTCGCCGCCGTCCCAGCTCAACGCCACCGAACCCATTCGGCCCGAAGCGGTTTCGGTGAACCGCAGGTGCACACCGGGGGGCTCCGGCACGGCAACCGCGGCACCGCAGGGTTGGTGATCGCCGGGCAGGACACTGACCTCGCGCAGCGGGCGGTCCCAACCCTCGATCAGTTGCGACACCGTGGCCAGCAGGTGCTGCCCCAACGACTGTGGCGTGATCGTCCCCAGCGCCCCGTCCTTGGCCTCGACCAGCACCGTCAGCCGGCCTTCGGTGAGATGCGCTGCGATCGTGACCGGGAAATGGGCCAGGCTCTGCAGCGCGATCGGCGTGAACGTGGCGCCGTTGGCCTCCAGCGGCCCGGCCCCGGCCACCGCGCCCGGCGGGAAGTTCTCGTACACCAACAGCGTGTCGAACAGTTCACCGACACCGCCCAGCGACCTGAGCTCGGAGTGTCCGAGATAGCCGTGGTCGCGCAGTGCGGCAGCCTCGTGCTGCAGCGCCAGGCATTGTGCGCCGGCACTCACCCGAGGATCCAACCGGACCCGCAACGGAACGGTGTTGACGAACAGCCCGATCATCGATTCGACACCGGCCAGCTCGCTGGGCCGGCCGGAGACCGTGACACCGAAGACGATGTCCGCGTGGTCGGTCAGCGCCGACAGGGTGACCGCCCACGCCATCTGCACCAGCGAGTTGACGGTGACACCGCGGGTCCGGGCAGCGTCGATCAGCGCCGTGGTGCTCGCGACATCCGCCCGCAGTTCGGTGGTCGTCGGCAAGCCGTCGGTCAGCGTCGCCGCCCCCAGCGCCGGCGCCAGCAGCGTCGGGCCGTCGATCCCGGCCAGGTGCCGGCGCCACAAGGCCCGACCGTGATCCTGGTCGCGGGCGGCCAGCCAGCCGATGTAGTCCCGGTAAGGTCGCGGCGACGCCGGCAGCGCCGAGGTGTCGCCGCCGGACCGGTAGAGCGCAAGCAGTTCAGACACCAGGAGCGACAGCGACCAGCCGTCGATCACGATGTGGTGCGCCGTGATGACCAAACGCCAACGCCGCTGCGGTGTTTCGAGCAGCAGGAATCGAATCGCCGGACCATGCTCCAGGTCGAACCGGCGTCGACGCTCCTCGGCTTCCAGGGCGTCGACCTCGGCCGGATCACACTGTTGATGCCGCCAGCGCACCTGCACCCGCTCCGGGATCACCTGCACCGGGCGGGTCAGGCTGCCCTGGAAGAATCCGGCCCGCAGATTCGGATGCCGCACCAGCATCGCCGCGGCGCAGTCGTAGAGCAGCGAGGAGTCCAGCGCGCCGGTGATGTCGGCGCTCATGCCGATCACGTACGGGTCGTCACCGTCGGTCATCGCCGTCAGCGAGTACAGGCCCTGCTGCAATGGGCTCAGCGCCATCACATCGGCGATGGCGCTGATGGACCCGGCGGTGCCGGACCCGGCGTCGGTGGCCGTCACCGGGATTCGTTCTGTTCGGCCCACGACGACGCGACCATCGCCAGCTCCTCGGGCGACAAGCCGGAGGTGGTCATCGGTGCGTGCCGGACGTCGTCGGCTTCCGGTGTGGCGCCGGCAACATCGACGGCGGCGGCCAGATCGTGAACCATGGGATGCTCGAACACCATTCGTCCGGTCAACCGCAGGCCCGCCTGCTTGGCCCGGGCCGCCAACTGCACGGCGAGGATGCTGTCGCCGCCGAGCTCGAAGAAGTCGTCGTAACGCCCGATGTCGGTCCCGTCGTACACCTCGGCCAGCACGTCGGCCAGCATCGCCACCAGTGCCTTCTCGGTCTCGGTGCGGGCGGGTTCACTCGGCCCGACCACGCGGGGCGCGGGCAACTCGCGCCTGTCGGCGGGCAGCGCGTCCAGCACGGTGATCGACGTCGGCGCCAGCTCGGGCGGCAGCGCCGAACGCACCATCTCGGCAAAGGCCGCCAGGTCGTCGACGGGACGGTCGGGGACGACATACCCGGCCACCACGGTGCGGTGGCCGATGTCCCAGCTGCGCATCGCGGCCGCGGCGACACCGTCCACCCCGGCCAGCGCTTCCTCCAGGTCGTGGTCGACCCGCACCAGGTACTCCAGCCGCCCGTCGTCGGTCCACCGGCCACGGTCCCCACGGCGATCGGCTGCCTGACCGGGGTAATGCACATCGGCCACCACGCCCACCGGCACCGGATTTCCCGCCTCGTCGAGCAGGATCGCCTCGGCGTCGGGTCCCGGGAGCACCGGTGCGGCGATGTGCAGGTCGTCCAGCGTCCGATCGGGATCGTCGGCCAGCGCCGTGATCACCCGGCTCAGCCAGCCGGCGAATCGTTGTGCGGTGGCGTGGCTGTAGAGCTCGGTGCGGTAGATGACGTGGCCCCGGTAGCCCGCGTCACCGGCGAAGAAGTTCACCGACAGGTCGGCGTGGGCCATGTCGAATGTCGGTTCCAACGCGGTGAACATGGTGTCACCGTCGGGTGCGCTGCTGATCACCCTGGACTCGGGGAGCTGTTCGCGCACGTGGACCACGACGCCGAACAGGGGGTTGCGCGCCAGCGAGCGCACCGGGCTGACCGCGTCGACCACCTGGTCGAACGGCAGATCCTGGTGGGCGTAGGCGGCCAGCGCCATCTCGCGGGCCCGGCGGGCCACCTCGCGCAAGGTGGGGTTGGCACGTAAGTCGTTGCGCAGTACCAGGATATTGATGAAGAACCCGATCAGCTGGTCGAGTTCGGATTCGGTGCGCCCGGCGACCGGGGTACCCAGCGGGATGTCGGGGCCCTCGCCTGCCTTGTACAACGTCACCGCCACCGCAGCCTGCAGCAACATGAACTCGGTGGCCCCGGTCTCGCGGCTCAATGCCACGAGTTTCTCCCGGGTTGCCGCGTCGATGCTGAACTCGACAGCGTCGGCCGCACCGCTGGGCACCGGCGGCCGAGCGAAGTCGGGCTGCAGTCCGGTCTCGGCGGTCAGACCGTCGAGCTGCTGTGTCCAGTAGTCGCGCTGTGCGGCGATGAGTCCGGATTCGTCGGCCAGCAGCGCCGCCTGCCAGGCCGCGTAGTCGGCGTACTGCACCGGCAACGGCGCCCAGGTCGGGGCCGCCCCGGCACAGCGAGACCGGTAGGCGGTGAGCAACTCGGTGAACAGCACCGCCGCCGACCAATGATCGGCGGCGATGTGGTGGATGACGATCGACAGCGCGTGCTCCCCGGGAATTGACAGCACCGCCGCCCGGATCGGCCACTGGTTCTCCAGGTCGAAGGCGTGCAGACGTTCGGCGTCCAGTTCCGAACTCAGCCAGACGTCGTCGGCGCCGCGGGCGCACCGCACCGGAAACTCGGGATCGGCGGCATTGATCAACTGGTAGGGCACACCGTCGATTTCGCAGAAGGTGGTGCGCAGGCTCTCGTGTCGGTTGACCACATCGCGCACCGCCGCGACCAGCGCGTCGACATCGCACGGTCCGCTGAACCGGGCGGCGAACGGCACGTTGTTGACCGGTCCGGGCCCTTCGATGCGGTACTGGAACCACTGCCGCAACTGCGAGGCCGACATCGCTGCCGGTCCATCGTGCGGCACCGCGATCAGCCGGGGCCGCGACGGCGCCGACTCACCGGCAGCCAGCGCCTCGACACGTTCGGCGAGGCGGGCGACCGTGCCCAGCTCGAAGATCTCGCGAATCTCGATCTCGACGCCACAACGCGAGCGCACCGCGGTGACCAGCTTGGTGGCCAGCAGAGAGTGCCCGCCCAGCTCGAAGAACGAGTCGTCAGCGCCGACCCGTTCGGTTCCCAGCAGCTCGGAGAACAGTTGTGCCAGTTGCTTTTCGGCCTCGGTTTGAGGTTCGCGGTACTCGGTGGTGGTGCTGATCTCCGGCAGCGGAAGCGCCGCACGGTCGATCTTGCCGTGCGCGGTGATCGGTATCTCGTCGAGAACGACGTAGGCCACCGGGGTCATGTAGTCCGGCAGGGCGGCAGCCACCCGCTCGCGCACCCGGGGTAGATCGACGTCCTCGCCCGCCGCCGCGGTGAGGTAACCGACCAGGCTCTTGCCCAGCCCCGGCAGATCCTGGCCCAGCACCACCGCCTGGCCGACCGACGGGTCGACGCTGATGGCGGCAGCGACCTCGCCGAGTTCGATGCGGAACCCGCGGATCTTGACCTGTTCGTCGGCGCGGCCGACGAACTCCAGATCACCGTCGGCGTTGCGGCGAGCCAGGTCGCCGGAACGGTAGAGCCGACCGCCAGGGGTGAACGGGTCGGCGACGAAGCGTTCGGCCGTCAACGCCGGTCTGCGGTGGTAACCGCGCGCGACGTGGTCACCGCCGATGTAGATCTCACCGATCGCGCCGGCCGGGACGGGTTGCAGCGCATCGTCGAGCAGATGCACCGAGGTGTTGATCTTCGGCTTGCCGATCGGCACGATGCGCGATCCCTGGGTGCCCTCGACCTTGTAGCGCGTGGTGTTGATGATCGTCTCGGTCGGACCGTAGAAATTGTGCAGCAGGGCGTCGAAGGTGGCGTGGAATTTGTCGGCGAGCTCGCCGGGAAGTGCCTCTCCCCCGATCGGCACCCGCTCCAGGGTGCGCCAATGGTTGACCCCGGGCAGCGACAGGAACAAACCCAGCAACGACGGCACGAAGTGCATCGCCGTGATGCCTTCGCGCTGCAGCAGATCCGTCAGATAGCCGACATCGGTCAGGCCATCGGGCCGTGGGATGACCAGGCGCCCACCGCAGGCCAGTGTCCCGAAGATCTCGCCGATCGAGACGTCGAAACTCGGTGAGGCGACCTGCAACAGGCGGTCCGATTCACCGATGTCGTACTCGTCTTTGAACCAGGCGAAGTACTCCGCGACCGGCGAGTGCGGCACCGGCACGCCTTTGGGCTGACCGGTGGAACCCGAGGTGTAGATCAGGTAGGCGGCGTTGTCCGGCCGCAGCGGACGCACCCGGACATCGTCGGTCGGATTGTCGCTTCGGTAGCCGTCCAGTGCGCCCACCGGTTCCCGGATCACGATCGCGGGATCAGAGTCACTCAGCACGAAGGACAGCCGGTCCTGCGGATAACCGGGGTCGATGGGCAGATACACCGCGCCGGCCTTGATGATTCCCAAGGCGGTGATCAGCAATTCCGGTGAGCGCTCCAACAGTACCGCCACCCGGTCCTCGGCGCCGATGCCCTGTTCGATCAACCAGTGCGCGACGCGATTGGCCGCTTCGTTGATCTCCCGGTAGGAGTACCGATGGCCTTCATAGACCACCGCGACGGCGTCGGGGATCACCGCGACGCGGGACTCGATCTGGGCGCCTATGGTGCCGGCGGGCACGTCGAAGGCCTCGCCGTGGCTGACCCGGCGCAGCCATTCCGCGTCGCGACCACCCATCAGGGTCAACTGCGCAAGCGGCGTATCGGGTGCTGCCATCGCGGCGTCCAACACCACCGCGTAGTGCTCGAGCAGCTGGCGGGCCAGTCCATCCTCCAGCACCTCGACCAAGTACTCGGCCTCCAGCACCGCCCCGGACCCGTTGAGTTCCACCATCAGCTCCAGCGGCAGCTGGGTGAACTGGCCGCGCAGTTCGGCTCGACGGCAGGTCACCCCGGGCGGGCAGAACCCGCCACCGTCCGGTTCCCGGAAACCGAAGCTGACCCGGGTCATCCGCTCCGCGCCGTGCCTGCGGTCCAGGTCGAGTTCACGCACCACCCGATCGAGGTTGACCTGCTGGTGGGCGAACGCCTCGAGCGCGAAGTCCCGTGTCTGCGCCAGGAGTTCGGCGAAGGTCTGCATGGCCCGTGGCCGCAGTCGCATCACCGCGGTGTTGCCGTGGTAGCCGATCACGTCCTCGCCTCCGGCTGGTCGCAACAGCACCGGGCTGGCGACGAGGATGTCGTCGGCCTGGGTGTAGCGGTGCAGCAGCGCGCCGAAAGCGGCCAGCATCACCATGTACGGCGTGGCGCCGGCAGCACGGGCGGTCGCGCGCACCCGCTCGATGGTCTCGGCCGGCAATGCCACCGTGGTGCGCTGCGAGCGCCAGGTTGTCGGCACCGCACTGCCATGGGGGCCGGGAAGTTCGAGGGGTTCGGGCAGGCCGGTCATCGCGTCCCGCCAGAACCGGAGATCCTCGTCCGCGGTCGCCGGTTCGGGTATCGGGCCAGGGGTCGGACCGAGCTCGGCGCCGGCGTAGGCACGGGTCAGGTCGGCGAAGAACACCCGCCAGCACCCGTCGTCCCATGCGATGTGGTGCACGACGAGCAGCATCACGTACTCGTCGGGCGCGGTGCGCGCCATGGTGATTCGCATCGGAGACTCGGCAGCGAGGTCGAAAGGCTTGCCGAACTCACGCTGGGCCAGTACTTCCAGACGCAGCCGGCGAGCGTGCTCGGAGAGCTCGGACACATCCTGCACAGCCCACCCGGGCTGCAGATCGTCGTGCACGGTCAGCCGAGGATCACCGTCGGCGTCGGCGTGAAACGTCGTGCGCAGCACCGGATGACGCTGCGCCACGGCGACCACGGCATCATGCAGGCGGCTCAGGTCCAGCTCACCGGTGATGCGGTAGGACAGACACACGTTGAGCAGCGCGCCGCTGGGATCGATCGAGTGCACGAACCACATGCGCTGTTGTCCGTCGGACAGGACGCCCGCGGGACGCACCCGTTCGTCGGTCTCACGGTCGCGCAGGCCTTGTCCGGCAAGGCGGCGGCGCAACAGCTCCAGCCGTCGGGCATCCAGGTCAGTGTCAGTCACGCGGGGATCTCATTCTTTCGGGGTGCATCGTCCAAGTCGGCAATCAGTTCGGTTCCGGTCATGCCGCCGAGCATCGCGGCCAGCGGAACCGACGTACCGGTGGCGCGTCGCAGTCGCTTGCGCAGGTCCAGCGCCAGTAGTGAATCCACTCCCATGTCGAGCAGGGAGGCGTCCAGGTCGATGCCGCCGGATTCGATTCCCAACACCGAGGTCAGCTCGGCGAGCACCAACGCGGTGGTGTCGCCGACGTCGACCTTCGGCGCCGACGTGTCGGCGGCCGGGGTTTCGCGGAAGATCTGCAGCCGGCCCCGGTCGGCACTGTAGATCAACGGGTCACCCGGGTGATCATGCAGGCTGGCCGCGATGGCGTCGTCGGCGTCCAGGGGCACCAGTCCGGAACGACCGATCTCGGTCACGGTATCGGTGTCGACGATGCCGGTCCCGAACAGCCCGAACCGCACAGAAACGCAGCGCACACCGTCGGCGCGCAGCTGCGCAGCCTGCACGTCGAGAATCCGGTTGGCCGCCGCGTACGCTGCATGGCCTCGGCCGCCCCACACTCCGGAGACTGAGCTGCACAACACCATGCGCGCATCGGGACGCAGCGGCCAGATCTCGGCGAATCGGGCCAGGCCACCGATTTTTGCCGCGGCGGTGTCGGCGAAGTCCGCGCCGGTCAGCCGGTCATGGTCGCCGAACCGCGCCGCCGCGGCGGCGTGCACCACCAGCGACGCTCCGTCCCCGGCGTACTCGGCCGCGACGGCCGACAGCTGGGCGTGGTCGGTGACATCGCAGCGCACCGTGCGCACCTGCGCCGCACCCGAAAGGTCGGCAGCCTCACCGCTGCGGCTGAGCAACACGATTCGGCGCGCCCCCCGTTCGGCGAGATGGCGGGCATAGTGCCCGGCGACCGTCCCACTGCCGCCGGTGATCACGACGTTGTCCAGCACGGCGGGATCGGTCGTCGACGCCGGCGAAGGCGCCACGGCCTCATGCTCGACGCAGGCGAACAGTACAGGCCCGCAGTTGGTTTCGCGCAGTGCCAACTGGTCACCGGCGCCGAGCACAGCCTCGAGTGCGACCGCCGCCGTCGCGTCGTCGACGGTCCGCGCCGGCAGATCCAGGTGACGGAATGTCTGGTCGGGGAACTCGAAGCCGAGGCTGCGGTGCATCGCCGCCAGAGCGGCCTGGGCGGGAAGGCCGGGGTGTTCGCCGGCGACCTGCTCGGCCCCCGCAGTGATCAGCCACACGTCGCGACATTCGGCGCCGACGGCACCCGGGTACCGGAGCAGGCCGGCACCGATGAGTTCGGCCAGCTCGGCCACCGCCTGCTGCGGGTCGGTTCCCTGCAGGGCCGGGGCGACTGCCAGCACCAGATCGGCCTGACCCACCGGCGCTGCAAGCATGCCGGGATGGCGATCGACAGCGCTGCGCAGCAGCGCACCGAGTTCGCCGATCGGACCGGCGAGGTCGAGGACGGCCGTTCGGCGCCATGCCAATCCTCGGGCGACGGGCTGGTGGGGTTCCCACTGCTGTGCGGCCACCGTCAGCAGTGGACGCGGTGGCAGCGGCTGCGGCAAGGCCCACAGGTGCGCCCTGCGCATCGGCGCGTTCGGAAACCCACGCAGGGCCGCAAGCGCGGTGTCGACGGTGTCTGCCCACGGGAATCGGGCATCGTCAGCGGCCACCGCGGCCACACCGGCCGAGAGCGTCTCCGTCACCGACTCGTCGCGTCGTCCCGAGCCGACGGTCAGCGCGTTCTCGGCGCTCTGCCCGAGCGCGAACAGCAGTGCCGGGTGTGCCGACATCTCGACGAACTGGTCAGCTCCGGCCTGCACGGCCGACGCGGCGGCGCGGTCGAAGCGCACGGTGTTGCGCAGATTGGCAAACCAGTACTCGGCGAAGTCCGTTTCCGGCGCCACTACCGACCCGGTCGCTGATCCGATGAATGGAATTGCCGGCTCTGCGAAACGCGAGTCCGGCAGCCGGTCGGTCAATTCGTCTCGCAACCCGTCCAGCAGGCTGGTGTGAGCGGGGAATGCCATGGTGACCGAGCGGGCGAAGACGCCGCGTGCGGTGGCGGTTGCCAGCAGGTAGGCGACTGCGTCGCGTTCGCCGGAGACGCCGACCGACGATTCGGAGTTGACCACAGCCAATTCCAGCCACCCCGGAGTGGACTCGATCAGCTGCTGGGCGGCATCGGGCCCGACTCCCAGCACCACCATTCCGTAACCCTCGGACAGGCTCTGCAGCACCGTCGCTCGGGCGATGACGACCGCGGCGGCATCGGGGAGGGTGATCGTGCCCGCCACATAGGCTGCCGCCACCTCGCCGAGGCTGTGCCCGACCGTCAGGTCAGGGGCCACCCCACTGTGCTGCCACGCCGCGGCCAACGCCGCCGCATGGGTGAACTGCGCCGCCTGCGCCTCGAGCTGGGACCAGCCGTCGGTACCGGGCGCCGCGGTGAGGTAGTCCAGCGGCGACGGGGCTCCGATGGCCGCGAAGGCGGCCGCGCACGCGTCGGCTTCGGCTCGGTAGGTGTCGAGCTCCCGGTAGGCCTGGGCGCCCATCGACGGCCATTGATTGCCCTGCCCGGGAAAGACGAAGGCGCGCCGGCGTGCTGCGGCCTCACCGGAGCGAGCCACCAGCGCGTGATCCCGCCCGTCCGCCAGCGCGGCGAGGGCGTCGGCCAGTTCGCGCCGGTCGGCTGCACGCACCACGGCCCGATGCCGGTGTCGGCGCCGCAGTCGCAACAGGGTGGCCGCGACCGCCTCGACATCCGGTTCGCGCTGCAGGAATTCTCCGATGGATCGGGCTTCGGCGCCGATCAACTCCTCGGCATGTGCACTGAGCAGCAGCGGGATTCGACCATCGGGCAGCATCACGGCGCTCCTGGGTCGGGCACGGCGACGATCGCGTGGGCGTTGGCGCCGCTCATTCCGAACGCCGATACCGCGGCCAGTCGGCGTCCCCCGATGGCGGGCCATTGGGTCCGCTTGGTGGCGAGCCGCAAACCCTGTTCATCCCAGTCGATTTCGTGACTCGGCTCGTCGGTGTGCAGACTTTTCGGGATGGCAGCGTGCGCGGCGCTGACCAGGATCTTGGCCAGACCCAGCGGTCCCGCGGCGGACTGTGCGTGCCCGATGTTGGATTTCACCGATCCGAGCACTGCCCCGCATCCCGGGCGGGTGGCGCCGTACGTCGCAGCCAGCGACTGCAGTTCGGTACGGTCGCCGAGTCTGGTTCCGGTGCCGTGACCTTCGATCATGCCGATCTCCTCGGGTGGCACACCGGCAGCGTCGAGGGACCGCCGGAACAGCCGCGCCTGCGCCCGCCCGCTGGGCGCGGTCATCCCCTTGGTGCGGCCGTCGGAGTTCACCCCGCTGGCCAACACCTCGGCCAGCACCGGATAGCCGTCGCGTTCGGCCACCGATCGACGGGTCAGCACGAAGACCGCCGCGCCTTCGGCCCATACGGTGCCGCTGGCGTGGGCGCTGTAGGGACGACAGTGGCCGTCGTCGGACAGTGCGTGCTGTTTGGAGAATTCGACGAAATAGCCGGGTGATCCGAGCACGCACACTCCACCGGTGAGCGCGATGTCGCAGTCCCCGGCACGAACCGCCGAGACCGCGACATGCAATGCGGCCAGTCCGCCGGTGCACGACGCATCGATCGTCAGCGCCGGCCCGTCGAGTCCGAGCACATAGGCGACCCGCCCGGAAATCGCCCCCAGGGTGGTGCCGGTGAGCAGATGTCCGCTGTAGGCCGAGTACTCGGCCAGGTCACCGCCGTAGCCGAGGTAGGACGCCCCGACGTAACAGCCGACCTCCTGGCCGGCCAGGGTGTCGGGATTGATGCCGGCGTTCTCCAGCGCGCGCCACGCCACCCGCAGGCAGACCCGCTGCTGCGGGTCGATCGCGACCGCTTCGCGGGGCGAGATACCGAAGAACTCCGGATCGAAGGACGCTGCGTCGGAAAGGAATCCGCCCATGTCGTGAATGCGTTTGAAACCCTCGCGCCGGGAACCGTCCAGCAGCTCGCGAACCGGCCAACCGCGATCGGCCGGGAACGGCCCGAGGACCTCGCGTTCCTCGGCCAGCATGGCCCAGTACGCCTCGGGAGTCTCGATGCCCCCAGGTGCTTCCAGTGCCATGCCGACGATGACGACCGGATCGTCGCTAACGGCCATGGATCGACTCCGCTACAGCGGCGGCCTGCTCCGTGACGTAGAAGTGCCCACCGTCGAAGAGCTCGCAGGAGAACGCACCGGTTGTGTGCTCCTGCCACCCCGCCAGCATGTCCGAGGCGATGCGGTGGTCGCTGCGACCACCGAGGGTGCCGATGTCGGCGCGGATCCGCACGTCGGCCGGACACGAGTAACGGTTGAACGCCTGGTAATCGGCCAGCACGGCCAACAGCAGCAGTTCGACGAAGTCCTCGTCGGCAAGCAGCCGCGCATCAGTCCCGCCGAGGTCGACCATGTGCGCGAGCACCTCACGGTCGGTGGTGGGTAGGCGTGGCGAAGCGGCCACCGCCGAGGGCGCCTCGCTGGCCGACACCCACAACCGTTGCACGTCCACGCCGTGCCGCTCGGCGATCCTGGCGAACTCGAAGGCCACCACGGCGCCCAGGCAGTGTCCGAACAACTGCAGCGGGCCGATGTCCGCCCAGTCACCGGCATCGAAGAGGTCCTGCGCCAGTTCCTCCACGGTGACCGCTGCGGGGTGGGCGAGTCGTTCGGCGCGGCGCGGGTATTGCAACACGTAGGTGTCGATTCCACGGCCGGCGAATGCCGTCGCCAGCCCGCGATAGGTCGCCGCGGCGCCACCGGCGTGCGGGAACAACAGAATGGCCCCGGATCCAGCAGCTGCCCCGGCTGGGTAGCGCTTGACCCAGGGCTTCAATGTCGCTTGATTTCTCACTGTGCTGCAACGGTTTCCAGCGTAGAAGCGACCTCGGCGGCATCCATCTGCGCAACTTCGAGGTACATCTCGGCGACCTTCTCCAACCGACTCTCACGGGCCGACAGCGCAGCGGCCAGCGCAGCGACGGTGCGGGCCGCGAAGATGTCGGAGACCGCCACCGCCGTGGTGTCCAGCCAGGTCCGGATCCGGGAGACCGCCTGCGTCGCCAGTACCGAATCGCCCCCGCTGGCGAAGAAGTCGTCGTCGACGCCGATGCCCGTTCGGTTGAGCAGCCCGCCCAGGATGGATACCAGCGCCGACTCCAGCGCGCTCGCCGGCGCCCGGTACCCGCCCTCGGGGACGCCGGCCTGGTTGAGTACCCGCGCCACAGCCTGCCGGTCGATCTTGCCACCGACCGTGAACGGAATCCGCTCGGTGATCCCGACGATCTTCGGAATCATGTGCGGTGCAACAAGTTCAGCCATCGCCGCGATCACCGACGTGGCGTCGATGGTCGCACCGGCGGCCGGTTCGACCAGCGCGGCCAGCATCTCGTGGCCGCCGTCGGGGCCGACCATCGCGGCCACCGCGGCCTCGATGCCGGCAATGCGGCGCAGCGCGGACTCCACGTCACCGAGCTCGACGCGGTAACCGCTGATCTTGACCCGGTGATCGACCCGGCCGACGAATTCGATGAGCCCGCCGGGGCGGTACCGGACCAGATCACCGGTGCGGTACCACCGTCTGCCCTGATACGACACGAATCGCTGAGCGGTCAGATCGGATCGTGCGCAGTAGCCCCGGGCCACCCCGCGACCGCCCACCCACAGTTCGCCGGGCACCCAGTCGGGGCAGTCCCTGCCGTCGGGCCCGACCACCCGGCAGGCGTTGTTGGGCAGCGGCACGCCCAGCGGAATCGATGTCCAGTCCGCCGGGATCTCACCGACGACCTCGCAGATGGTGTTGTGGGTGGCAGTTTCGGTGGCACCGCCCAATCCGGCGAAGCGCATCTGCGGGGCACGCTTGCGCAGAGCGCGCACCAGGTCGGGGCGCACCCAGTCGCCTCCGGTGGGGACCACCCGCACCGAGGACAGGTCTGCATCGACCTCGGCGAGCATCTCCAGCCACCCGGGCATGAAATGCAGCACGGTCACGCCGTGTTCCTCGATGAGCCGAGCCCAGGACTCGGGGTCGCGGCGCTGCTCTTCGTCGACGACGACGATCGATCCCCCGGAACGCAGCGTGCCGAAGATGTCGAGCACGGACAGGTCGCACTCCAGCGTCGACAGCGCCAGGCAGCGGTCGGCGGGCCCGAGCCCGAAGTGGCCGTTGATGAACTCGACGGTGTTCATCGACGCGTCGTGGGTGATCTCCACACCCTTGGGCTCACCGGTCGAGCCGGAGGTGAACAGGATGTAGGCCAGATCGCCTGGATCCACCGCGGGTGGGGTGAAGGCGCTCTCCCGGCGGCCCACTCGCAACGCCTCGGTGACCGTCAGAGCGGGCAACGTGGTCGGCGGCTCGTCGCCGCACACCAACGCCATCCGCACTCCGGCGTTGACCAGCATGCGGGCGGCCCGTTCGGCCGGGTGGTCCGGCCCGACCGGGACGTAGACCGCGCCGACTGTCGAGATCGCCAACAGGGCGATGACCTGTTCGTAGTTCTTCGCGCCCAGCACCGCGACGGTGTCACCGCGCCGTACACCGGCGACGTGCAGCGCCGAGGCCACTGCGAGCACCCGCTCGCGCAGGTCTCGGTAGGAGAGGTTCTGATTGCGGCTCCACACCGCCGGCGCGTCCGGCTGGGCCTGGGCCTGGCGGAAGAATCCGTCGTGCAGCACGTCGCCGCTGGGCGGCTCGGTCACCGTGTTCAGCGCATCGCGGGTGGCCTGTTGGTGCGCGGTGACAGCGGGCGGATCGGTTGCCTCCCATGCTGATTCGTCGGTTGCCAGGCGTTGCAATTCGGCGAGGTGGTGGGAGAACATGGCGTCGGCCACGCCGGGACGGAAGGCGTCCTCCCGAGTGTCCCAGTTGATCATCAAACCTTCGGCCACCGGCGTGGCCTGCGCGTCGAGCAGAACCTGGGGACCCTGCGAGATCGTCCACACCGGCCTGCCGAAGTGCTCGGTCACCTTGCCCGCGAACAGGTCTCCCAGACCGATCGCGCTGGTGTAGACGATCGGAGCCAGCACCGGGCTGCCGTGGTGACGGGTCAGATCACGCAGCACCGACAGCCCCGAGTAACTGGCGTGGCGTGCGGTGGTGTGCAGTGTTTCCTGCAGCACGCGACAGCGCGCGATCGGGGTGTCGGCGCCGGTCAGGTCGACGTCGAGCATCAGCGACGAGGTGAAATCGCCGACGAGCCTGTCGACGTCGGGGTGGAACTGTTCGCGGCCGAACATCGGCAGGTTGAGCAGGAAGCGCCGGCTCGTCGACCACCGGGCCAGGGTTCCTGCGTAGGACGCGGCGACGGCCATCGCCGGCGTGATCCCGCGCCGCTGCGCAGCGGCGAACAGCGCATCACGGGTGGTGACGTCGAAGATGTGCCAGCGCCGCCGGGACCGCTTGGGGTCGGCCTGCTCGGCGCGTGGAACCAGCGGAAGCGCCGGACCCTCCGGCAGCTCGGGTATCCGCTGCGCCCACCAGCGACGGTCCTGCTCGGACTCGGTCACCGTCGAGGTCAGCGCTGCGCGGTACTGGCGATAGGTGTAACCCAGTTCGGGCAGGCTTGCCCCGCCGTAGAACTCGGCCAGGTCGGCCATGAAGTTGCGGTAGCTCACCGCATCGGCGGCCTGCATGTCCATGTCGACGTGCAATCGGGTGCGGCCGTCGGGGCGCAAGGACAACGACAGCTGCAGCACCTCGCCGTGCATCATCTGATGGGACTTGGCATCCCTGATCTGCTCGAGTCGTTGCTCGGCTGCCGGGATGTCGAGGTCACGCAGGTCGTAGACGGTGACCGGCAGGCCGCGATCGCTGATGCGCTGGGTGCCGTCGGGCAGGATCTCCACGCGCAACATCGGGTGACGCGCCGACAGTTTGGCCGCGGCGTCGCGGAGCCGCTCGGGATCGACTCCCGCACCGTCGAACTCGACATAGAGGTGGGCCGCGACGCCGCCGAGCTGCTGGTCATCGTTGCGACCGATCCACATCGCGTGCTGAATCGGGGCGAGCGGGAACACCTCGGCCGAATCGTGCGCCGACGCCGCGCTGTGCTCGGCGGGCTGCGCAACGGTCGACTCCGGTGCGGACTGCCGGGTGGCGGCGGGCTCGGTGGCGACCAACTCCGACCACGCGGCTACGGTGGGGTTTGCCGCCAGCGCGGCAAAACCGACGTCGACGCCCTGTCGGCGCCACCGTCCGGACAGCGTCATCATCCGGATCGAGTCGAGACCGGCGGCGATGAGATCGGTGTGCGGATCGAGTTCGGCCGGGTCCACGCCGAGCAGTTCGGCAACCTCGTCGCGGACAGACTGTGCAGTCGTCGACGCCAAACTCACCGAACCTCCTCGGTCCACCTTTGAATTAAGTGCAGGCTGCCCTAACTTTGAGAAGGCTACCTTATATTCGGGTCACCGAAAACTCCTACCCAGAGCGGCGATTTTGACCCATGAGCAGTGAATACTCGACTGAGCAGGCTGATGAGCTGGCACACGGCTTCGTGCCCTTTCCCGAGGACAGGGCCGCGGTGTACCGACAGGCCGGATACTGGACAGGTCGGCCCCTCGACTCGATCCTCACCGAAGCCGCCGCGGCCTGGCCCGACAAGCCGGCAATCATCGACTCGACGCACAGCTACTCGTTCGCCGAATTGGACGCCGCGGCCGACCGGGCCGCCGCCGGTCTGTCCAGCATCGGGATCCGTCCCGGCGATCGGGTGCTGCTGCAGTTGCCCAACACCTGCCAGTTCGCCGTTGCTCTTTTCGGGCTGCTGCGCGCCGGGGTGGTGCCGGTGATGTGCCTGACCGGACACCGGACCGCCGAACTCGGCCGCTTCGCCGAGGTCAGTGGCGCCGTGGCGATCCTGATCCCCGACCAGGCCGCCGGATTCGACTACCGCGATATGGCTGCCACGCTGACCGCAGAACACCCGACGCTGCGCCAGGTGATCGTCGACGGTGCGCCGGGACCGTTCCTGGCGTGGTCGTCAATCCGCGATTTCGCCGGACCAGCGGCCGAGCGCGGGCTCGTCGACCCGACGCTGCCGGCACTGCTGCTGGTGTCGGGGGGCACCACCGGATTGCCCAAGTTGATCGCCCGCACCCACGAGGACTACGTCTACAACGCCACCGCATGCGCCCAGGCCTGTCAGATGACCGCCGAGGACGCCTATCTGGTTGCGCTGCCCGCTGGGCACAACTTTCCGCTGGCCTGCCCCGGCCTGCTCGGCTCGATGACCGTCGGTGCGCCGACCGTGTTCACCACCGACCCCAGCCCGGAGAACGCGTTCGCGTTGGTCGACAAGCACCGGATCACCGTCACCGGACTGGTGAACGCGCTGGCCAAGGTGTGGGCACAAGCGTGCGACTGGGAGCCGGTGCTGCCGACGTCGCTGCGCTTCGTCCAGGTCGGCGGCTCCCGGATGAGCCCGCAGGAGGCGCGCTTCATCCTCGATCGGTTGACCCCGGGCATGTCGCAGATCTTCGGGATGGCCGAGGGGATGCTGAACTTCACCCGCCCCGGCGACCCGGAGGACGTGGTGGTGCACACCCAGGGCCGACCGATGTCCGCGCACGACGAGATGCGGGTGGTCGACGAGGACGGGCATGACGTGGCGCCGGGCGCCGAGGGCGAGCTGCTGGTACGCGGCCCCTACACCCTCAACGGCTACTACCGCGACGACGAGGCCAACGCGCGGGCTTTTTCTCCCGACGGGTTCTACCGCACCGGTGACCGCGTCCGGATATTCACCGAGGGTGCGCGCGCCGGCTACGTCGAAGTCACCGGCCGGATCAAAGACGTGATCCACCGCGGGGGGGAGACGGTTTCCGCGACCGACCTGGAGGATCACCTGCATACTCACCCGGGAATCTACGCGGCCGCCGCGGTTGCGCTACCCGATCCCTACCTCGGTGAGAAGATCTGTGCTGCAGTGGTTTTCCGAGGCAAGCCGATCAGTTTGACCGAACTCAACGCGTTCCTCGACGAGCGCGGAGCCGCCAAGCACGCACGACCCGACGTGCTGGCGCCGGTGACGTCATTGCCGATGACCGCGGTCGGCAAGGTCGACAAGAAACAGTTGGTCGCTCGGCTGGTGTGAACGGCACGGATGGGGCAATGTGGCCGACGTGGACTTCGACGCCCTAGCCGAAGACATCGACCGACTCCGCACCGACATCGCCACAGCCGAGGCCCATTGGGCCCCGTGGCTGCACCGGGTGGCGCCGCGGCATCGGCGCAGCGCCCAGAACATGGTCCACTACTGGGCGCTGCGTCAGCACGACCTGCGCGGCCTGCAAACCCGGCTTTCCGCGCTCGGCCTGTCCTCACTCGGCCGTTGCGAGCCCCATGTGCAGGCCACCGCGGACCTCATCGCCGCAGCGCTGACAGCGATGCGCGGTGGCGGTTACCACCGGCCCACCGCCGCCGCGATAAGCGTCGCCGAAGGCCCCGCGCTGCTGGCGCGCCGCGCCGACGAACTGCTGGGCCGGCGTCGCGCCGAGCGTTCGGTGCGGATCATGGTGACGCTGCCCAGCGAGGCCGCCGAGGATCCCACCCTCGTCGAGGACCTGATTGCCGCCGGCATGGACGTCGCCCGCATCAACTGCGCCCATGACGACGCACCGGCCTGGCGCGCGATGGCCGAACACGTCGGTGCCGCCGCGGCTGCCGCGCAACGCAGCTGTCTGGTGGCGATGGACCTCGGCGGCCCCAAACTTCGTACTGTCGCGCTCGGACCTAAGGCCGGTGCACTCACCCTGGGCGGCGGTGACAGGTTGCGACTGGTCCCCGACGACGCCACCGCGCCGGCCGACATCCCCTGCATCGCCACCACGCTGCCCGAGCTGTTCGATCCCATCGCCGTTGGTGACGCGATGTTCTTCGACGACGGAAAACTGGGTGGTGTCGTGGAATCGGTCGGCGCCGAGGGGATCGATGTACGCATCGAACACCCGGCACGGGGCACTGCACGACTCAAATCGGGCAAGGGCATCAACGTGCCCGACACCGACTTGGCGATCTCCGCGCTGACCGACAAGGACGTCAAGGACCTCGCGACCGTGGTCGAGATCGCCGACATCGTCGAGTTGTCGTTCGTGCGCGACCCTGTCGACGTCCAGCGGCTGCTCGATGAGCTCGACCGCCGGGGCGCCGACGATCTGGGGGTGGTGCTCAAGATCGAGACCCGGTCGGCGTTCGAGAAGCTGCCGCAACTGTTGATGACCGCCATGCAGCGCAACCGCGTCGGGGTGATGGTGGCGCGCGGCGACCTGGCGGTCGAGGTGGGCTATGAGCGCATGGCCGAGATTCAGGAGGAGATGCTGTGGTTGTGCGAAGCGGCTCACCTGCCGGTGCTGTGGGCCACCCAGGTGCTGGAACGGCTGGCCAAGAAGGGCCAGCCGACACGCGCTGAAGTGTCCGACGCCGCCATGGGCGTGCGTGCGGAGTGCGTGATGCTCAACAAGGGCCGCTACATCACCGACGCGGTCGGTGCACTGGACAGCATCCTGCGCCGGATGGAGGCGCACGCCTACAAGAAGAACAGTCTGCTGCGCACGCTGACCTCATGGCGACCCGACGCGGCCACCCTGCGCGGTCGCTGAGGTCGAGCCGTTGCCGGTCGCGAGCATCTCGACGATGCGGGCACTGACCGCGGCCGCGCTGGGATGCTCCCACAGCAGGGTCGGCGGCAGTCTCAGCCCGGTGCGCTTCTCCAGAGCGCGGCGCAGCGCCACCGTCATGATGGAATCCACACCGGTCTCGACCAGCGGGACCCGCGGATCGACGTCCTCGTGGTCCAACCCCAGCTCGGCGGCCACCACCTCGATGACCTGATCGGCGACCCACTGTTCGACGTCTTCGTCACCCGGCCCGAACGCGGCACTTGCGCCCCCGGCAGGATCGGGCACGGGTGCCACGTCGGCGAGCATCGGGACCGAGCCGGCTTCCGGAAGCACCGGCAGCACAACGGGGTTCGGGTCGTCGCGACGCATCGCCGCGTCCAGTGCGCGCATCGCGTCCTCGGCTCCCACCGTGCCCATACCGAGGGCCTCGAGTTGGGCGGCCACGTATCCCGAGTCCGATCCCATGCCCAGCCCACGCCAGGCGGTCCAGGCCACACTGACGATGCGATCACCCTGTGCGCGGCGGTGTCGGGCGAACGCATCGAGGTAGGCATTGGCGCACGCGTAGGCACCCTGTCCGGGGAACCCCGCCAGGTACCCGCACGAGGAGAACAACACCATCCAGTCCAGCTGCCCCGGGCCGAACAGCCGGTGCAGCGTCTGCGCCCCGTCCACCTTGGGCGCCATCGTGGCGTGCAGATCCTGCGCTGTGGTGTTCGCCAGCAGTGCGCCGGCTTCCACGCCCGCGGCGTGCACCACGCCACGCACCGGAGGAAGCGGCGAGAGAATCTCGCTCAACTGCTCACCGGCGTGCGGGGCCGCGATGTCGATCGCGGCCACGTGCACGCTGACCCCGCGTTCCTCCAACGAGGACACCGCGGCGACGAGCTCGCGGTCATGGTGTTGCGGCCACTGGCGGCGCGGGGGGATCCCGCTGCGCGACAACAGCACCAGGCGGCGGGCCCCGAGATCGGCCAGTCGCTGGGCGACGCGCAGGCCGAGCGCACCGGTGCCTCCGGTGATCAGGTAAGTGCCGCCCGGGGCGCAGGTCAGCGGCGCTCCCGCACCGGGATCGGCGGGCGCCAACCGAGCGGTGAACGCCACACCGTCGCGCACCACCACCACGCCGTGGCCGTGCAGTTGCGCCAGGACTGCGTCGGGCACCACGTCATCGACCAGGTCGAGCACACCACCCCACTGGTCGGGGTGCTCGGCGGCCGCGACTCGGGCCAACCCCCACACCGGTGCCTGCGCCAGGGCGGCACCTTCGTGAACTCCGCGGGTCAGCACCCACAACCGGGCTCCCGATGCCTTCAGGTGCATCTGCAGGCAGGCGTGCAGGGCCAGTTCCGCAACGGCCTGGGGGGTGGCCGAAGACGGTATCACCAGTAGCACCACCGCCGCGGGTGTCGGGTCGGACGGGATCTGCGTGATGTCGCGGTAGCATCGCACCGTCGCCGGCGTGCCGTCGAGATGATCTGCCAGCGAACGGGTTTCAGCCTCTTCGCCGACCAGGAGTACCTCAGCGGGCCGTCGGTCGGGGTCGAAGGCCACCGGGTGCCAGGCCACCTGGTGCAGCATCCGCGAGGTGTCGCTGCCGCTCGGATTCTCCAGTTCCTCGAAAGTCATCGCGGTGATCGAGGCCAGCACCAGGCCGGCGTCGTCGGCGATCACCACGTCGGTGGTGGTGGGTTTCCGATGCCGGATGTGCATGACGGCCACCGCCGGTGGTGGTGCGCCGATCCGGACCTCCCCGATGCGGGCCGGCATCCGCAGCCGCGCCGGCCCGTCGAACACCGTCGAGGCAGCCGATGTCGCGGCGTCGAGCAGACCGGCCCAGGTCGCAGGCACCGACCCGTCAGCGTGCGCCGACACCCGGATGAGCATCTCGGCGTCACCGCAGCGGATGTCGAGGATCTGCCAGTCAAAACCCATCGCCGCGACCCCCACAGCGGCCAGAGTGTCGACGACATGCTCGGGCGGGCGCACCCGGGTGCAGCGCCACCGCGCGTCGTCGTCGATCCGGCCGCTGGGCGCATCGGTCCCGTCGTCGGTGACGACCACGGCGCTGCTGTGGGTCAGCCACCCGCCGGCGGCCGCGTCTGCGTCGGGCTCGACCACCCGCGACGACAGCCGCAGCGCGCCGTCCTGCAGCACCACCTGGATGTCGCGGGCGCGCCCGGGCGCGACCGGGGTGCGCAGTCGGACATCGGTCAGCCCGGCCCCGGCAGCGCCGAGGAACGTGTTGACCAGCACCGCGGCCGGCACGATTTCGGTGTGCTGAACGGGGTGGTCTCCGGGGTAGGGCCGGTTGGCCATGTCGAGCCGCGTCTGCCAGACGCGAGCCGGGACCGCCCCGGTCACCTCGGTGGCTCCACCGAGCAGGGTGTGCGACGTGACATCGTGCAGCGCACCGGTGCCCGGGGGCACGCCCGGGGTGCGCCAGAAGTGCCGGTGCTGCCATCGGGTGCCGGGCAGCCCGGGTGACCACGGGCTCTTCGAGGTGTAGCCGTGCCGAACGGGTGCGCCGTGGCAGTACAGGGCGGCCAGCGCGGCCCCGACCGATCGGCGCTCGGGCTGGTCTCGCCGAAGCACCGGGACCACCGCGTAGCAGTCACGGCCGTCCTCGTGGCCGAGCCCGGTCATGGTCTCGGCGATCGAGTGGGCCACCACCGGGTGCGCAGAGACCTCGAGGAACAACCGGTGACCGTCGGCCGCGGCCGCGGCCACCGCCTCGGCGAACCGTACCCGACCACGCAGGTTGGTCGCCCAGTATTGCGGCCCGCGCGGCGCCGAGGAGCGCGGGTCGGTCATTGCGGTGCTGTACAACGGGATTCGGGGTTGTCCGGGTTCTGGTAGCTCGGCGACCAGGCGGGCCAGTTCACCGGTCAGCTGATCCATCGCGGGGCTGTGGAACGCGACGTCGGTGTTGACTCTGCGCACGGTCATGCCGTCCGCGCTCCACCGCGCGACGACGTCCTCGACGGCGGCCACGGCGCCCGATACCACAGTCGACTGCGGGGAGGCGCTGATCGCGGCCACCACGTCGCCGCGGCCGGTCAGCTGCCGGACGGCCTCCTCGAACGGCAGCCGCACCAGCGCCATCGCTCCCGCGCCGGCCACCTGCCGGAAGCCACGGGCCCGGTAGCAGGCCACCGCCGCGCCGTGGAACAGGTCGAAGACTCCCGAGACCACGCACGCGGCAACCTCACCCACCGAGTGGCCGATCACCGCGGCCGGAGTGATGCCCCGGCCGGCCAGCAATGCGGCCAACCCGACCTGCATGGCGAACGTCAACGCCTGCACCTGATCGGTCTCACCGAGGTCTTCGGAGGTCAGCGCTTCGCGGGCGCTGAACCCCAGTTCGCGGCCGAACACGGTGTCGACCGCGTCGATGGTGGCGGCGAACTCCGGTTCGGTGGCCAACAGTTCACGGCCCATCCCGGCCCAATGCGAGCCATGCCCGGAGAACACCCAGACCGCTCCGTCACCGGCTCCGGGCAGCACATTGCCGGTCACCACGCGTGGGTCACGCCCCTGGGCAGCGAGCGTGTCGAGCGCCTTGACCACGATCGGAGCCCGCTGCTCGTCGCTCAGGCCTTCGGTCACCACCGCGGCGCGGACCGGCTCGACCGAACGTCGGGTCCACATCGTCGCCGCGACACGCTCGACGTCGAATTCCGCGGTGCGCAGATGGTCGGCCAGCGCCCCGGCCTGGATGGCCACCCTGTCCTCGGAGCGCGCCGACAGTGGAATGAAACTGGCTGTCGGCACTGGCTTTTGAGAGTCTCCGGCCAGCGGGGCCTCTTCGAGTAACACATGGGCGATGGTGCCGCCGTAGCCGTAACTGCACACCGCGGCGCGACGCGGAGCCACACCGCGAGTCCACGGCTCGACCTCGGTCGGCACCCGCAGGCCGCTGCCGGCCCAGTCGATGGCGGGGTTCAGCGTGCGCACCCCCGCCGTCGGCGGCAACGCCTCACGGTGCAGCGCCAGCGCGGTCTTGATCAGCCCGATCACCCCCGCGCCGCCCTCGAGATGGCCGGTGTTGGGCTTGACCGAACCGATCGCGCACGGGCCGCTGGTACGCCCGGCGCCGTAGACCGCCGCCAGCGCCGCGACCTCGACCGGATCTCCGGTGGGAGTTCCGGTGCCGTGCGCCTCGATGTAGTCGACGCTGTCCGGCGTGATGCCCGCGCTGCGGCAGGCCAGTCGGAAGAGGTCCTGCTGGGCTTGGCCGTTGGGGGACATGATGCCCACGGTGCGACCGTCCTGGGCGACGGCACCGCCGCGGATCACGGCCAGAACCCGGTCGCCGTCACGCTGCGCATCGGTGAGTCGCTTGAGGACCACCACGCCGGCACCCTCGCCGCGCCCGTAGCCGTCGGCGGACTCGTCGAACGTCTTGCACCGGCCGTCGGGCGCGGTGGCGCCCGCGACGTCGAGCACCCGGCTCAGTCCCGGCCCGATGAGCGCGCTGACCCCGCCGGCGAGAACCAACGATGTCTCGCCGTCGCGCAGCAGCTGACAGCCCTGGTGCACGGCAACCAGCGACGCCGCGCACGCGGCATCGAGGGCGACGCTGGGACCACGCAGGTCAAGCAGGTGGGAGACCCGGTTGGCGACTCCGCACAGCGAGGTGCCGATACCGGTCCAGGCCTCGATGCCCTCGAGATCCTCCATCAACAGCCTGCCGTAGTCGTCGGAGTTGACCCCCATCAGCACCGCGGTGTCCGTCCCCGCCAGTGAACGCGCAGCGATGCCGGCGTGCTCCAGGGCTTCCCACGACACCTCCACGGCCAGCCTCTGCTGCGGGTCCATCAGCTCGGCTTCCCGTGGGGAGACGCCGAAGAAGTCGGCGTCGAAGCCCGCCAGATCGTCGAGGAATGTGCCCCACCGCGTGGTGTCGCGCAGGACCGCAGCGTTGCGGGGGTCGCGGTGCAGGTAGGGCTCCCACCGCTCGGCGGGTACCTGACGCACGGCACTGCCGCCCTCGAGCAGAAAATCCCAGAACTCGTCGGCGGTGCTGATGCCGCCCGCAACACGGCAACCGATGCCGACAACGGCGATCGGCTCGGGAGCGCGGTTCAGTGCCACGTCGGCAGGCACGCCCGGGGCACCCACCGTGCCAGCGAACTATGTTTAGGCTGCCCTAACTGACGCATGGGCGTTATCTTGGCACAGCGGCCGCGCGATCAGGAATCCATCCCCGGTCTCGAGAAGTTTGCTCACCGCCGCGGCGGGGGCTGCGCGCCGGGGTCCTCGGGGTCGACCTCGACCGCATACGACGTGATCGCCGCGATCTCCTCGCCGGCGAACTCGTAGATCGCGCAGCCGGCGACGGCGATGATCCCGTCCGGGCGCAGATAGCGCACCACGGTGTCGACAGCGACAACGTCACCGTCGCCGGTGTTCACCTGCCGGTCGAAGGTCACCTCGATGCCTTCCAGACTGGCCAGGGTCTCCCGGCAGGTGCGGCGCACCGCATCGGCGCCTTCCAGCACCATCCCGCCGACGATTGTCCACTTCACGTCAGCGGCCAGATGTCCCAGCGCGTCGTCGAACCGGTGCTCGGAGAAGGCGCGGGCCACCGCAGCCGGGTCGAATGTCACGGTCTCGACCGTAGCGCCCGCCGCCCTCGGGCGGGTATGTGTAGACGCATGGAGCTGTCCGGGATCGGTGTGTGGAGTTCGCAGTTGCGCTACGGGAATCCGGCGGAGGCAGCAGAAGCGGCCGCCGAACTCGATGAGCTCGGGTTCACCGCCCTGTGGATACCGGACGTCGGCGGACCGGTGCTCGACTCGGTGGAGAACCTGCTTTCGGCCACCAAGCAGACGGTGATCGCCACGGGCATCCTGAACCTCTGGATGCACGAGCCCGCCGAGGTCGCCGACCGCTACGCCGCCCTCACCGATGCCCATGGCCGGCGATTCCTGCTCGGCATCGGCTGCAGTCACGCCCCACTGATCGACGCGGGAGAGCCCGGTCGCTACCGCAAGCCGCTGGCCGCGACGAGAGCCTTCCTCGACGGCCTCGACAGCGCGACGCAGCCGGTACCCAAAGACGACCGGGTACTGGCCGCGCTGGGGCCGAAGATGCTGCAGCTGTCGGCCGAGCGCGGCGCCGGCGCACACCCGTACCTGACCACGCCCGAACACACCCGGCAGGCCCGTGAGGTGCTCGGCGACGGCCCACTGCTGCTGCCCGAGCAGGGCGTGCTGCTGACCGAGGACCGCGAGCAGGCCCGGGCGATCGGCACCGACTGGCTGAAGTCCTATCTCGCACTGCCCAACTACGCCAACAACCTGCTGCGCCTCGGCTTCACCGAGGAGGATCTGCGCACTGTCAGCGACCGCGTCTTCGACGCGCTGCTCGCCTGGGGCGACGAGGAGACCATCCAGCGACGCGTCGACGAGCATCGCCAGGCCGGCGCCGATCATGTGTGCGTGCAGGTTCTCACCGCCGATCCCCGCGAGTTCCCGCGCGAGCAGTGGCGCCGGCTCGCCGCGGCACTGCTCTGAGCCGGCTCGCCGACGTGCTGCTCTGAGTCAGTCCAGCAGCGAGCGCACCACCGCGTCGGCCAGCAGCCGGCCGCGATCGGTGAGCACCACCGCGGCGCCCTCGGCGCGCAATAGCCCATCGTCGATCGCGGTCGCTGCTCGCCGGCGCTCACGATCCGACAGCACGGCCAGCGGCAGGCCGCTGCGCAGCCGCAACCGCAACATCACGTCCTCGACGTGGATGGTGTCGCAATCGAGCACCTCGAAGTCGGCCACCGGTAGCCGACCCGCAGCCAGCACCGCCGCGTAGGTCGCCGGGTGCTTGACGTTCCACCACCGGGTGGCCGCCACATACCCGTGCGCTCCGGGGCCGGCACCCCACCACAGGCCGCCGTTCCAGTAACCCAGGTTGTGTCGGCACTCACCGCCGGGCCGGCTCCAGTTCGACACCTCGTACCAGGAGAACCCGGCCTCACCGAGATGACGGTCGACCAGCTCGTAGCGACGCGCCAGCACGTCGTCGTCCGGGGCGGGCAGCTCCCCGCGCCGCACCCGGCGGGCCAGAGCGGTGCCGTCCTCGACGATCAGCGCGTAAGCAGACACGTGGTCGGCCCCGGTGGTCAGCACCGCGTCCAGCGACCGCCGCAGGTCGTCATCGCTCTCCCCCGGCGTGCCGTAGATCAGATCGAGGTTGACGTGCTCGAAGCCGGCGCGGCGCGCCTCCAGTGCCGCCTCGATGGCCCGGCCGGGTGAATGCACCCGGTCAAGCGCCCGAAGCACGTGCGATGCGGAGGACTGCATGCCCAGCGACACCCGGGTGTAGCCGCCGCGGCGCAGCGCACTGAAGAATTGCGCAGACGTCGACTCGGGGTTGGCCTCGGTGGTGACCTCGACGTCGGCGGCCAGCCCGAACTGCGCGCGCACCGCGTCGAGCACCCGGGTCAGCCCGGCAGCGCCCAGCAACGACGGGGTGCCGCCACCGACGAACACCGTCGACACCGCGCCCACGTCGCCCAGGTGCCTGGCGGCCAGTTCCAGCTCGGTCTGCACCGCCGACAGCCACCCCTGCGGGCTGCTGTCGCCGAGTTCGGCGGCTGTGTAGGTGTTGAAGTCGCAGTAGCCGCAGCGGGTCGCGCAGAACGGGACGTGGATATAGAGCCCGAACGGGCGGCCCGGGTCCGCCGTCAGCGCAGGCAGAACCACCCCAGCGGCGGCGGGCGGCATACCGACGGACATGGCCACCAGTGTGGCAGGCCGGGCCTGCGCTCACCGTGAGCACAAATCTGGCCCGGTTAGGGGCTATACCGGTGTCCGTGGCACAATGGCCAACGTGACCGACGCCCGCATCCTGCCTACCCCGGTAGCCCTGGTAGCCCGGCGTCACGTCGACTTCAAGCGTGTCTGTACCAGCACTTGTCTGCTTTGTCGCGCCTGATCTAGGACCCAGCCCACCCCCGAACTCACAGCTGGCCGCCGGATCTGCGCCGCCGGACAGCCACCGGTGAGAATGCGCGGTCCCCACGCCGGCTCCGACCGAGAGCCACCTGATGACCACAGCCAAGACACCCCCCAGCAAACCCGCCAAACGCCCGCGTGGTGAAGGCCAGTGGGCCCTGGGGTACCGCGAGCCGCTCAACGCCAACGAGCAGGCCAAGAAGGACGACAACCCGCTCAATGTGCGGGCCCGCATCGAGAACATCTACGCCAAGAACGGCTTCGAGTCGATCGACAAGGGCGACCTTCGCGGCCGTTTCCGCTGGTGGGGACTGTATACGCAGCGCAAGCCCGGCTTCGACGGGACTTGGACCGGTGACGAGAACACCGACATGCTCGAAGACGAGTTCTTCATGCTGCGGGTGCGCTCCGACGGTGGCGCGCTGACCGCTGCGGCGCTGCGCACACTCGGGCAGATCTCCACCGAGTTCGCCCGGGACACCGCTGACATCTCGGACCGGCAGAACGTGCAGTACCACTGGATTCGCGTCGAGGACATGCCCGAGATCTGGCGGCGCCTCGACGAGGTCGGGCTGCAGACCACCGAGGCCTGCGGCGACTGCCCGCGCGTGGTGCTGGGCTCCCCGTTGGCCGGGGAATCCCTCGACGAGGTGATCGACGGCACGCCGGCGGTCGATGAGATCGTCAAGCGCTACATCGGCAAGCCCGAGTACTCGAACCTGCCGCGCAAGTTCAAGACCGCGATCTCCGGGCTGCAGGACGTGGTCCACGAGGTCAACGACGTCGCGTTCATCGGCGTGGTCCACCCCGAGCACGGACCCGGCTTCGACCTGTGGGTCGGCGGCGGCCTGTCGACCAACCCGATGCTGGCCCAGCGGGTCGGCGTATGGGTGCCGCTGGCCGAGGTGCCCGACGTGTGGGAGGCCGTGGTCAGCGTGTTCCGCGACTACGGCTACCGCCGGCTGCGCAGCAAGGCCCGGCTGAAGTTCCTGATCAAGGACTGGGGCGTCGAAAAGTTCAGGGAAGTTCTCGAGCAGGAATACCTGCACCGTCCCTTAGTCGACGGGCCGGCGCCCGACCCGGTGACCCGGCCGATCGACCACGTGGGCGTGCAGAAACTCAAGAACGGACTCAACGCCGTCGGTGTCGCGCCGATCGCGGGCCGGGTGTCGGGCACCATCCTGAGCAAGGTGGCTGACCTCGCCGAGGCCGCGGGCTCTGACCGGATCCGGTTCACCCCGTACCAGAAGCTGATCATCCTCGATATCCCAGACGCCAAGCTCGACGATCTGCGTGCCGGCCTTGACGCCCTGGGCCTGCCCTCGACACCGTCGCACTGGCGCCGCAATCTGATGGCATGCACCGGCATCGAGTTCTGCAAGCTCAGCTTCGCCGAGACCCGCAGCCGCTCGCAGGTGCTGGTGCCCGAATTGGAGCGCCGCCTGGAGGACATCAACTCCCAACTCGACGTGCCGGTCACCATCAACATCAACGGCTGCCCGAACTCGTGCGCGCGTATCCAGGTCGCCGACATCGGTTTCAAGGGCCAGATGGTGGACGACGGGGACGGCCCCGAGGAGGGTTTCCAGGTGCATCTGGGCGGCAGCCTGGGCCTGGACAGCGGGTTCGGTCGTAAACTGCGCCAGCACAAAGTGCTGGCCAGCGAGCTCGGCGACTACATCGAGCGGGTGGTGCGCAACTTCGTGAAACAACGCGAGCATGGCGAGCGTTTCGCTACGTGGGCGCTACGAGCCGACGACGCGGACTTGAGGTGATGGCATGACCGAGACACTGACCGAGAGCGATTTGCAGCGGCTGGCCGAACGGGGCGCAGCGGAGCTGGGCCCGAACGCCACCGCAGAGCAGCTGCTGCGCTGGACCGACGAGAATTTCGGCAACGATTACATCGTCGCCTCCAACATGCAGGACGCGGTGCTGGTGGACCTGGCCGCCAAGGTGCGCCCCGGTGTGGACGTGTTGTTCCTCGACACCGGCTACCACTTCGTCGAGACCATCGGCACCCGCGATGCCGTCGAGGCCGTCTACGACATCAACGTCGTCAACGTGCGTCCCGAGCAGACCGTCGCCGAGCAGGATGCGTTGCTGGGCCGCAACCTTTTCGAGCGCAACGCCAACGAATGCTGCCGGTTGCGCAAGGTCGAACCGTTGTCGAAGGCGCTCAGTGGCTACTCGGCGTGGGTGACCGGTATCCGCCGGGTGGAGGCGCCGACCCGCGCCAACGCACCCCTGATCACTTGGGATGCGGCGTTCGGACTGGTCAAGATCAACCCGCTGGCGGCCTGGACCGACGAAGAGATGCAGGACTACATCGACACGCACGGGGTGCTGGTCAATCCGCTCGTCGAGGAGGGCTATCCGTCCATCGGATGCGCGCCATGCACCCGCAAGCCGGCTGCCGGTGCCGATCCGCGCAGCGGGCGGTGGGCCGGTCAAGCCAAGACCGAATGCGGGTTGCACGCCTCTTGAGCACCCTGGTGCTGACGGCGCACGGTAGCGCCGATCCCCGCTCGGCGCGCACCGTCGCGTCGATCGCCGATTGCGCGCGCCGCTTGCGCCCGGCGTTGGACATTCGGGTTGCCTTCTGCGAGAAGAGTTCTCCCAATCTACGCGAGGTGCTCGCCACGGTGGGAGATGACGACGCGGTGGTCGTTCCACTGTTGCTTGCCGATGCTTATCACGCCCGGGTCGACATCCCGGCGATCATCGCCGAGTCCGGCGTGCGAGCCCGGCAATCCGAGGTCCTCGGAGAGGACGATCGGCTGATCCACGTGCTGCGCCAACGTCTGGAGCACGCCGGGGTGTCCCGGCTGGACTCCCGGATCGGAGTGCTGGTCACCGCGGTGGGCTCCTCGCGGCCCTCGGCCAATGCCCGCACCGCATCGGTGGCCCGGGAGCTGACGCTGACCACGCGCTGGCGGGCCGCGACAGCATTCGCCACCGGCCCGCAACCCAGTCTGGCTCACGCTGCCGACGCCCTGCGCCACCGCGGGGCCACCCGCCTGGTGATCGCACCGTGGTTTCTCGCGCACGGCCGGATCACCGACCGGGTCGCAGACTTCGCCGCGGCACAGGACATTCCGATGTCGGCCCCGCTGGGCGCGCACCGCCAGGTCGCCGAGACCGTGCTGGACCGCTTCGAAGCGGCCCTCATGGTGCGCTCAGCGGCCTAGAGGCCACGCCGCCAGGCCCGGTACAGTCGCTCTCACACCCACGCCGGACTCTTCACAGAAGGATTCGATGCCCCCTCATAGACCCGGGGCGGTCACGTGTTGACCGCCGCCCTCGGGATTCTTGTCGGATTTGTCGTCGTCCTGTTGATAACAGCGCTGACTGGCTACTTCGTCGCGCAGGAATTCGCCTACATGGCCGTGGACCGGTCCCGGCTCAAGGCGCGTGCAGAAGCAGGTGACGGCGCGTCGGCACGGGCGCTCGGTGTCACCCGCCGCACGTCGTTCATGCTGTCGGGCGCACAACTCGGCATCACGGTCACCGGGCTGCTGGTCGGGTACGTCGCCGAACCGCTGATCGGGCGCGGTCTGGAGACACTGCTGGGCGGCTCCGGCATCCCCACCGTCATCGCAGTCGCCATCGGCGGCGTGGCCGCGATCGCAGTGTCGACACTGATCCAGATGCTCTTCGGCGAGCTCTTCCCGAAGAACCTCGCGATCGCGCGACCCGAACCGCTGGCTCGCTGGTTGGCGTTGTCGACCACGATCTACCTGAAGCTCTTCGGCTGGCTGATCTGGCTGTTCGACCAGTCCTCGAACGTCCTGTTGCGGTTGTTGCGAATCGAACCCGTGCACGACGTCGAACACTCGGCGACCCCGCGCGACCTCGAGCACATCGTCGCGGCGTCTCGCGAAGCCGGTGAAATCCCGCGGGAATTGTCCGCGTTGCTCGACCGCATACTGGACTTCCCCACCAGCACCGCCGAGCACGCGATGATTCCCCGTTCACGGGTTGACATCGTCGAGAGTGACGAACGCATGTCGGATGTGCTCGATCGGATGGCCGGCGGCCACACCAGATATCCGGTGATCAGTGTCGATGACGACGAAGTGGTCGGCGTCGTCCACCTGCACGACGTGCTCGGTGACGTCCCCGGCGAAGACACCGTGGTGGGGCACTGCCGACCGGCGGTGATCGTGCCGGAGACGTTACCGCTGCCGAATGTGGTGCGCGCGTTGCAGGATGCTGCCGACGAGATGGCGGTTGTGATCGACGAGTACGGGGGGTTCGTCGGTGTGGTGACCGTCGAAGATCTCGCCGAGGAACTGGTGGGTGAGATCGACGACGAACATGACACCGATCACGAACCAGACGCCGTCGTCGAGGACGGTGGTTGGTTGCTCGCCGGGGACCTGCCACTCGACGAGGCCGAACGCACGCTCGATCTGACACTGCCGCCGGGAGACTACGAGACGATCGCTGGAATGGTGATCGCGTTCGCGGTCGGACTGCCCGACGTCGGCGATACCGTCAAGATCGAGCTTCCGAGCGACAGCGCCGACCTGCTGATCGACGGGCCCGCACCGACACGCCGACTGACAGCCGAGGTGCGGTCGGTCGAACGTCACGTCCCGGCCACGGTCTTCGTCACCGTCACCACCGAGTCCGCTCCCGCGGAGGCCGGCCATGAATGATCTCTGGGTGGTCGGGGGCATCACCGTCGCATTGATCGCCTCCAGCGCCTTCTTCGTGGCCATCGAGTTCGCGTTGATCGCTGCGCGCCGCAGCCGGCTCGAGGATGCCGCCGCCACGAGTGCGGCCGCTCGAGCCGCGCTGCGCAGCGCCAGTGAGCTGTCGCTGTTGCTGGCCGGGGCCCAGCTGGGCATCACGGTGTGCACGCTGATGCTCGGCGCGATCACCAAACCTGCTGTGCACTACGCGCTCACGCCGCTGCTGCGGGACCTCGGCGCGCCCTCGTGGGCGGCGTCGGTCGGCGGGTTCGCGCTCGCGCTGCTGATCGTGACGTTCCTGCACCTGGTGATCGGCGAGATGGCGCCGAAGTCGTGGGCGATCGCACACCCCGAGCGTTCGGCGACACTGTTGGCGCTGCCCATGCGCGGCTTCATGTTCGTGACCCGGCCGCTGCTGCGGGCACTCAACCAGGCCGCCAACTGGTGTCTGCGGCGTGTCGGCGTGAATCCGGTTGACGAGCTTGCCGAGGGCCAGGACCCCGGTGCGCTGCGGCAGCTGGTGGAGCATTCGGCAACTGTCGGCACGCTGGACGAGCGCTACCACGCCAACCTGACCAGTGCGCTGGAACTCGAAGCCCTGACCATTGGCCAAATGGCCCGCCGCGACGTCGAATTCAGCACCGTGCCCGCCGACGCGACACCGGAGCAGGTGCGCCAGACCGCGCGCGCCACCGGGCATCTCCGTCTGTTCGTCCGCGACGGGGAGGCGACGGTCGGTGTCGTGCACGTACGCGACACCCTGTCGTCATCGAGCCCGGCGCGCGACCTGATGCGACCGGTTTTCACCCTGCCGGAGCAGACACCCGTCTACGAGGCGCTGCGCCTCATGCGCGAGACCCGTAACCACCTGGTGGCCGTCGACGGCCCGTCCGGACCCGGCCTGCTGACGCTCACGGATCTGCTGCATCGACTGCTGCCTGCCGGCTCCGCCTGACTCAGCTCACCACCGCACCTTCGACGACCGTCACATCGTCGGGCAACGTCGGCACTCGGGTGGCACGCACGTAGACGGTGTCACCCTCCTTGAGTCCCAGCGCTTCGGCATCGCCTCTGGTGATCTGTGCGGTGAACGGGGTGTTCGTCGCAGCATTGGTCAGCTCGACGCGAACTTCGAAGCCCAACAACACGATCCGATCGATGACCGCCCGCGTGACCCCGGTCGCCTGCACCGAGTCGTCGCTGGTGGCGATCGCCATCTCGGGGTTGCGGCCCACCCGAATATCGTGCGGACGCACCAGCGCACCATTCAGCAAGGACACGGCACCGAGGAACGACATGACGAAAGCGTTGGCCGGCTTGTCGTAGACATCGCTGGGCGCGCCGACCTGCTCGATGCGTCCTTGGTTGAGCACTGCGATCCGGTCAGAGATGTCCAGGGCCTCGGACTGGTCGTGGGTGACCAGCACGGTGGTCACGTGCACCTCGTCGTGCAGTCGTCGCAGCCAGGCGCGCAGGTCTTCACGAACCTTGGCGTCCAGCGCGCCGAACGGTTCGTCGAGCAGCAGCACCTGCGGGTCCACGGCCAGGGCTCGGGCCAGGGCCATCCGTTGCCGCTGCCCGCCCGAGAGCTGGTTGGGGTAGCGGCCCTGAAAGCCGGCCAGTCCGACGACCTCCAGGAGGTTGTCGACGCGGTCCTTGATCTCGGCCTTGGGTTTCTTGCGGATCTTCAGGCCAAAAGCGACGTTGTCCCGCACCGTCAGGTGTTTGAAGGCGGCGTAATGCTGGAACACGAAGCCGATGCCGCGCCGTTGCGGCGGTACGTCGGTGACGTCGCGACCGTTGATGATGACGGTGCCGCTGTCCGGTTTGTCCAGACCGGCGATGGCCCGCAGCAGCGTCGACTTGCCCGAGCCGCTGGGCCCCAGCAGCGATGTCAGCGAACCCTGCGGCACCGTGAAGTCGACACTGTCCAGCGCGGCGAAGTCACCGAACCGCTTGTTGGCCCCGCGGACGACGATCGCATCTGTCATTCGTCTCTCACGTCCCTTCGGTTGTCATTCAGCATTGTGCGACTCAGTCTTCGGTACGGACGCGTTTGCGCTGGGTGTCGAACACGATCTGGGCGATCAGGACGGTCACCGCCACGGCCATCAGCACGGTCGAAATGGTGTAGGCCCCGTACTCGTCGCCTCGGGTGTAGCGGTCATGCACCAGCAGCGTGAGCGTCTGCGACTGACCGGGAAGGTTCGACGACACCATGAGCACCGCGCCGAACTCGCCGAGCGTGCGCGCCACCGTCAGCACCACACCGTAGGTCAACCCCCACCGGATGGACGGCAATGTCACTCGCAGGAAGGTCTGCCAGGCGCTGGCGCCCAACGTCGCCGACGCCTCTTCCTGATCGGTGCCCAGTTCATGCAACACCGGCTCGACCTCGCGGATGACAAACGGCAGGGTGACGAAGATGCTGGCCAGCACGATGCCCGGGAAGCCGAAGATGATCCGCAGGCCCAGGTCGTTCTGCACGAACCCGAAGAGCCCACCGGTGCCCCACAAAGCGATCAGGGCGACCCCGACGACGACCGGCGAGACTGCGAACGGCAGGTCGATGGCGGCCTGCAGGAGGTTCTTGCCGCGGAAACGTCTGCGCGCCAGCACCAGCGCCGTCGATACCCCGAACACCACGTTGAGCGGCACCACGATGGCCACCACGAGCAGCGAGAGCTGCAGGGCCGATTGCGCCGCCGGTGTGGTGATGGATGCCCAAAACGCGCCCAGCCCTGGCGCGAACGTCTGCCACAGGATCGCGCCCAGCGGCACGATCAGCAACGCGACCACGTAGATCGACGCCAGGAGCCGCAGCACCAGGCGGGTGGGCAGCGAGAGCGTCACGGCGCCAGCGCCTCCCGCTTGGCAGCCCGGGCTCCGAAGTACCGCAGCGCGAACAGCACGATGAAGGAGATCGCGAGCAGCACAATCGACACCGCGGCTGCCCCGGCGGGGTCATCGTTTTCGATCAGTGTCCTGATCCACTGAGAAGACACTTCGGTCTTGCCGGGAATCGCGCCGCCGATCAGCACGATCGAACCGAACTCCCCGATCGCCCGCGCGAAGGCCAGCCCGGCACCGGACAGCAGCGCCGGCGCCAGTGCGGGCAGGATCACCCGTGCGAAGATCGTCAAATTGTTCGCACCGAGTGAGGCCGCTGCCTCTTCGACCTCGCGGTCGAGTTCCAGCAGCACCGGTTGCACCGCTCGGACGACGAACGGCAGCGTCACGAAGGCAAGCGCCATACCCACCCCCCACTCGGTGTGCTGGATCTGGATGCCCACCGGACTCGCGGGTCCATACAGCGCCAGTAGCACCAAGCTCGCCACGATGGTGGGCAGCGCGAACGGCAGGTCGATGATCGCGTCGACGAACCGTTTGAACGGGAACTCGTCGCGCACCAGCACCCATGCGATCAACAGACCGAATACCAGATTGACCAGTGTCACGGCCACCGAGATGGTCAGGGTGACCCGAAACGACGCCACCGCCGACGGCGAGGTGACGGCGGCCACGAACGCTTCCCAGCCACCTCTGGCCGAAATCCACACGATCGCTGCCAGCGGCAGCAGGACGGTCAGCGACAACCACCCCACCGCCACGCCGATCTGCAGCGTGCCGCCGCTTCGTCCGAGCGCAGCCGAACGCCCGCCGGGTGCGGGCGTCACCTCCGGCCGCACCTCCTCGGGATTGGGCTGGGCGACAGCCCTCATCCAGTGGCCTGCTTGTAGATCTTGGTGATCGTGCCGTTGTCCTTGTCGAACAGTTGCGCATCGACGTCAGCCCAGCCGCCGAGATCGTCGATGGTCCAAAGTTTCTCGGGTGCGGGGAACTTGTCGGCGAACTCGGCCAGCACGGCGGGGTCGACCGGACGGAAGTTGGCCTCGGCCCACAGCCGCTGCGCCTCGGCGGTGTACTGGAAGTTCAGGAAGTCGTTCGCCTTGTCGAGGTGGCGGCTGGTGTTGACCACCGCGACCGGGTTTTCGATCTTGAACGTTTCGGGCGGGTTGACATACTCCAAATCGAAGTTCAGCGCTTCGTTCTCGTAGGCCAGCAGCACGTCGCCGCTGCCCTGCCGGAACACATCGGTGGCTTCCCGGCCAGAACCGGGACGGAGTTTGACGTGCTCGGTCACCAGCCGGTTGACGAAGTCGATACCGGCCTGGGGGTCCTGTCCCCCATTGCTGGCATACGCGTACGGTGCCAGCAGATTCCACTTCGCAGCCCCGGAACTGAGCGGGCTCGGCGTGATCACCTCGACACCGGGGGCCAGTAAGTCATCCCAGTTGCGGATGTTCTTCGGGTTGCCCGGCCGCACCGCGAAGCTGACGACCGACCCGAACGGGATGCCCCGGGTGACGCCGGCGTTCCAGCCCTCGTCGACCTTGCCGGCCTTGACCAGCCGGGTGATATCCGGTTCGACGGAGAAGTTGACGATGTCGGCCGGTTTGCCGGCCTCGACGCTGCGTGACTGGTCCCCCGAAGCCCCGTAGGACCCGGTGACCTCGACACCCCTGCCGTCCTGGGTCGCCGCGAAGGCCGGCGCGACCTTGGCCCAGCCCGGCTCGGGGACGGCGAAGGCGACCAGCGTCAACGTCGTCTCGGCGTCGGAGCGGCCACCGCCCTCTCCCACCACATCGCTGGCGCCACCGGCGCAACCGGCCAGCAGTGTCGCCGCGAGAGCGAACGCGGCGGCGGCGCGCCGGTGCTTCAACGATCTGAGCGTGTCGTGCATGGGGAACCTTTCACCGGAGGGGGCTTTTCAGGGGGAACCCGTCGGCGACAAGGCGAGATGGGTCGCGGCACCTCATGCCGCAAACAATCACCGACCACCGGACCGCGAACGGGCAGGAAGTCAGCGACAACAGCAGACATCGGCAACGGCAGACAAACCCACGGCAATGAGGGCCACGATATGGCCGCTCTTGTTGCCGGACGCCGTTCGCATGGCGGGAAGAATAGCAGAACCGTCGCTGATCAGTTCACCGAGCGAACAGCCACATCACGATGACCAGGACGATCAGCGCGACCAGCGCCAACGTCACCCGCGAACGCGGCATCGCACTCACCTGTCCTCTCCGTCTGCCTCGGCCGTCGCGCGCGCTCGGGCCTGGCGTGCCTGTCTGCGCAACCGGATCCCGTGTCCCAAGACGACGTCGAGCAACGCGGCAACGCCGTACGCCAGCACCAGCACCACCGGCATCACCACTGCGGTCTGCGCCACGAAGGGCAGACCTGAAAGCCACAGCTCGACTCCGTCCCACCAGTTGAGGAACCCGTCCACCCGGCCAGCCTATGCTCCGTGGCCCCTGCAGTAGACGGCGCGGCGGTCGGCAGTCGATGATGAGCAAATGGTTGTGCAGCGATCCGAGGTATCCGGTGAGGTATCCCACAATGGTGATTCGGCTGGCGATTCGGCCTTGACCCTGCCCGCCCCCACGCCGCCCTATCAATCCGGCGGTCCGCTGCGCAATCCCTTCCCGCCGATTGCCGACTATGCCTTCCTGTCCGACTGCGAGACGACGTGCCTGATCTCCTCGGCCGGATCGGTGGAGTGGATGTGTGTTCCGCGACCGGATTCGCCGAGCGTGTTCGGCGCGATCCTGGACCGCGGCGCCGGCCATTTCCGGCTCGGGCCCTACGGGGTGTCGGTGCCCGCGGCGCGCCGCTATCTGCCGGGCAGCCTGATCCTGGAGACCACCTGGCAAACCCATACCGGATGGCTGATCGTGCGTGACGCGCTGGTGATGGGCCCATGGCACGACTTGGAGACCCGGTCGCGCACCCACCGCCGCACCCCGATGGATTGGGACGCCGAGCACATCTTGCTCCGCACGGTGCGCTGTGTCAGCGGCACGGTCGAACTGGTGATGAGCTGTGAGCCGTCGTTCGACTACCACCGCACCAGCGCCTCTTGGGAGTACTCCGCGCAGGCCTACGGTGAGGCGATCGCGCGGGCGACCAAGAACCCGGACTCGCATCCGACGCTGCGGCTGACCACCAACCTGCGGATCGGGCTGGAGGGCCGCGAGGCGCGGGCCCGGACCCGGCTCAAGGAGGGCGACAACGTCTTCGTCGCGTTGAGCTGGTCCAAACACCCGGCGCCGCAGAACTTCGAAGAAGCCGCCGACAAGATGTGGAAGACCAGCGAGGCGTGGCGGCAGTGGATCAACGTCGGCGATTTCCCCGACCATCCGTGGCGCGCCTATCTGCAGCGCAGTGCGTTGACGTTGAAGGGGTTGACCTACTCTCCGACCGGCGCCCTGTTGGCCGCCCCGACCACGTCGCTGCCGGAAACGCCGCAGGGTGAACGCAATTGGGACTACCGATATGCCTGGGTGCGAGACTCGACGTTCGCGCTGTGGGGCCTGTACACGCTGGGCCTCGACCGCGAGGCCGACGACTTCTTCGCGTTCATCGCCGACGTGTCCGGCGCCAACAACGGCGAGCGCCATCCGTTGCAGGTGATGTACGGCGTCGGCGGTGAGCGCAGTTTGGTCGAAGAGGAACTGCCCCACCTGTCGGGCTATGACAACTCACGCCCGGTACGGATCGGCAACGGCGCCTATAACCAACGCCAGCACGACATCTGGGGCACCATGCTGGACTCGGTGTACCTGCACACCAAGTCACGTGAACAGATTCCCGAAACACTGTGGCCGGTACTCAAAGAGCAGGTCGAAGAGGCGATCAAACATTGGCGGGAGCCCGACCGCGGCATCTGGGAGGTGCGCGGCGAACCGCAGCACTTCACGTCGAGCAAGATCATGTGCTGGGTCGCGCTGGACCGGGGCGCCAAACTGGCCGAGCTGGAAGGCGAGAAGTCCTATGCCCAGCAGTGGCGGACCATTGCCGACCAGATCAAAGACGACGTCCTCGCCCACGGGGTGGATGAACGCGGCGTGCTGACCCAGCGGTACGGCGACGACGCGCTGGACGCGTCGCTGCTGCTGGCGGTGTTGACCCGGTTCCTGCCGCCCGACGACCCCCGCATCCGGGCCACGGTGCTGGCCATCGCCGAGGAACTGACCGAGGACGGGCTGGTACTGCGCTACCGCGTCGAGGAGACCGACGACGGACTCGCCGGCGAAGAAGGCACCTTCACCATCTGCTCGTTCTGGCTGGTGTCGGCGCTGGTGGAGATCGGGGAGATCGAACGCGCCAAGCACCTGTGCGAACGGCTGCTCGGCTTCGCCAGTCCGCTGCATCTCTACGCCGAGGAGATCGAGCCGCGCACCGGCCGCCACCTGGGTAACTTCCCGCAGGCGTTCACCCACCTGGCGTTGATCAACGCGGTGGTGCACGTAATCCGCGCCGAGGAGGAAGCCGACAGCTCGGGGGTGTTCCAGCCGGCGAACGCCCCGGTGTAACGGCGTGGTCGCGGTTTAATTTCTGGGCGCGCAGAAGACTCCCGCCGTTCACCGAGCGGGTGAACTATGGCCGTATGAGTGTGCGGGGATCAGACGACACGTCTCGGCAAGTCATCGACGTGGCTGTCGGCATTTTGATCGGCCTGCGCGGATGCTCGCGCCGGGAGGCTTTCGACGAGCTGGTGGCCGTGGTGCACCGCACCGGGACCGGGCTGGGCACGATCGCCTCGGGCCTGGTCGCGGTGGCCAGCGGGGCCAGTTCGGCCCGCTACGCCGAGGCCTACCACGAGTGGGGCGAGCTGATTCGCCTCGGCCGGAACGGGCCGCTGGCCGCCGCGGGCTGACGAGCGCGGATTTTCGACCTCGCTGAACAGAATGCTGTTCCTCGGAGCGGTCGGGCCACCATCGCCGCGGCCTGCCGATTGCGCACCAGCTGTTCGCCGGCGCCGGCCAGGCAGCTGCGCACATCGGCCCAGATCTCGTCGAGTACGCCAACGGACGCGGTCAGCACCTCCCCGCGCCGCAGATAGTTCTTGTCGTACGGCAGCACCTCACGCTGCAGCGCCGACACCACCTCCCGGTAATCGGCTGAGCGTCCACCGCTCTGCGGACGGATTCCGGCCGTGCCCGCACCGGACACCCGGCGAAAGGGAGATGGTCCAGCGAAAGCAGCTGGCGGGCGAGGTGGTAGGGGTGCTGCAGCGTCGCCGACCCGGTGAGCACCAGCCCGACGCGTTCGGCACCGCACGGAAGATACTGAGCCGCTGACGATTTGCCCAGTATTCAAACCGTCGCGAGCGCAATCTCCCGCAGCGCGGCGACGGTGCGCGCGCGAGCGGTCTCGTCGCCCACGGGTAAGGCACTGAACTCGGCGACGCCGAGGTCGGCGAACTTCTGCAGGCCGAGCATCACCTCCGACTCGTTGCCGACCAAACAGAGGTCGGCGATGCTGTCGACACCCTCCTTCTCCACCATCGCGCGATACCTCGGCACCTCACGCGCCACGCTGAACGTGGAGTTCACCTCGGCGCGGGTGGCTTCGACGTCATCGGTGATGCTCACAGGGAGACCGACGATCACCTGCGGCACCGGCCGGCCTGCATCCGCCGCAGCGGTTGTGACCTGCGGAATGATCTGGCTTTCAATCACTTTCGGACCAGTCCAGGCAGTCAGCACGCCGCCTGCGAACCGGCCTGCCAAGCCGAGCATCTTGGGGCCGAGCGCCGCGAGAACGATCTGTGGAGCCTCGACGGGGAACTTCAATCGACCGACCGCCGTGATCTGCGCCCCGTGGTGCTCGACGGGCTCTCCGGCCAGCGCCGGCCCGAGTACCTCGAGGTACTCGCGCAGATACGCCGCCGGTGCGTCGTAGGAATACCCCAGCGCGTCGGCGACGACGAACTTGTGGCTGACACCGATGCCGAGAATGAATCGGCCCTGGATGGCAGCCGCTGCAGTGAGTGCCTGGCGGGCCAGGACAAAGGGGTGTTGGCCGTACACCACGGCGATCGAGGATCCCAGCTCGATGCCGGGCGTTCGAGAGCCGGCGACGGCCAGTGCGGTCAGTGCGTCCCACCCCGTCATGTCGGCTACCGGCGGCAGTTGCGGCACCCACGCGCGCGCGAATCCCGCCGCCGCGGCGTCGGCGATGCCGTCGAACACGGCGTCGAGTCCGGCATCCGGCGGCGGCACGACGGTCAGGGTGATATTCATACGGGAGGCCCATCATAGAATGTGGAGACTGTCTCCGGTGAATATACGGAGGTGGTCTCCGGTTGTCCACCTGAGCATGCGAAGGGCCTGATGAATACGACAGCCGATGCACGACCGCGCCGCGCCGACGCTGCACGCAACCGGCAATTGCTGCTGCGCTCGGCGCATGATGCCTTCGCCAAGCACGGCGTGAACGCATCACTCGATGACGTCGCCCGTGCCGCCGGCGTCGGTCCGGGAACCCTGTACCGACATTTCCCAAGCCGTGACGCGTTGGTGCTCGCCGTCATCGACGAGGGGTTGACCGCCCTGCACCGTCTCGGCACTCGACTACTCGAAGCGCCGGATCCACTTGGCGCGCTTCGGGAATGGTTGCAGGCCTACATCGAGCAGGGCGCGATCTTCACGGGCTTGGCGGCAACGCTGGCAAGCCCACCGGACCCTGGTGATGACTCGGACAGCACGTGTCAGCTCGCCCGCAAGGCGGGCGCTGCGTTGATCGACCACGCCATCTCCCACGGCGTCGTCCGCGACGATCTCACCGCGCAGGACGTGATGGACATGGCCGCGGCGATCACGTGGGTTGGCGATCAGCCTGACCGCGATGCGGCCCAGCGGGACCGGCTGCTCGCAGTACTGATCGACGGCCTGCATGCTGGCACGCCGTCACGTCGGAACCCTGTTGAGTCGGCACTTCCGTAATCAACCCAGAGCCGCGGCGTTCGCGTCGACGCGGCGACGGGCAGTGCGATCAGCGCGTGGCGTTGATCTTGTCGAGGATGACGTCCGCGACCGCGCCGCCGGGTCAGCGGTGCGCGGCGATCTTGTCGAGCATTAGCGCGGCCACGCCCGCGGCACCGCGCACGTCGCCGGTGGGGCGCGGATCTGTCAGCTCCACCTCGACGATGCAGTCGCCGGCCAGTGCAACGGCACGCAGTTGATCGGGAGCGGCGGTGCCGTGCGAGGCATGCAGGATGTTGGCCGAGACGATCCGCTGATCGAACGACACGTCGGTGACCCTGCTCAGCTCCCCTACCTGTTGGCGGGCCAGCGTCTGCCCGTTACAGCGGTGCCACGCACCGGTGAGCGTGGCGAAGAACTCCTGGGCCGCCGCCGCCGACGCCATCTGCACGATCCCGAAGTGACCGGTCACCGGGGGGCCGTCGAAGCCACCGCCGGCCCAGGTGTTGGTCGCCACCGACCGCACCGGACTGTCGTCGTAGACGACGTTCTGCAGCCGGTAAGCGGCACTGACACAGTCTGCGGGCACCACCTCGGTCTCGCCGACGTTGCGCAGCAGCATGCCGGCATCACCCTGGACGATCTGGCCCATGAAGCCGTCGGGACCCGTCCCCAACACCTGCGACAATTCCTGCGCGGTGGGCAGGACGTGCCCGAACGGCATCGCCTCCGACGGTGCTGCGGCCTCGACGATACGCACGGTGGGCCGCTGATCGACCGGTGCGCCGACACAGCCGGTCAGCGCACCGCCCACAGCCACCATCGCAGCCAGAGCCGCCCAGCGCGCTGCCGACATGCCGCCTCTTTCGTCACAGGTGCTACTTACCCTGGCGTCTTGATAGCACGCGATGGACACTCATGCGACCGCTTCGATCGACACCGGGCCGCGAAACCGACACTAGGCCCACTGGTGGCAGGTACGGACGATCGCCGCGACCGCCCCGGATCCGATCAGCTGACGGGCCGCTTCGTGATCGGCGGCGGGCGAACGATCACGCCCGAGAGGTGGAACCTGCTCGCGGAGCAACTCGTGGACAGCGCGAGTGCCGACCCCGGCGTGGCCACCGCGGCAGTCGAGTGCTTGTGCCGCACAGACCAATTCGATCGAGAGTATGCCCTGAAGTCTGTCGATCGCGTCCAGCGCCATCAAAGCACCCGTCATCCCCATGCTGACGTGGTCCTCCTGCCCACCGGATGTCGGGACATTGTCGGTGCTCACCGGATAGGCCAGAGCTCGTAACTCACTGAGAAGTGCTGCGGCGGTGTATTGGGACAGCATGTAGCCGCTCGACGCGCCCCGCCCGTCGCCTAGAAACGCCGGCAACCCACGGTTCTCCGACGGCGCCAGCAGCCGGAATATCCGGCGCTCGGCCATCGAGGCAAGGTCGGCAACCGCGATACGAAGCGTATCGAACCCCAACGCCAGCGTTTGCCCGTGGAAATTGCCTGCCGAGATGATGTGGGGCGGATCGGCGAAGACCAATGGGTTGTCGGTCACCGCGTTGATCTCGTTGTCGGCGATCTGACCGAAGAATGCTGCCCCCAATCGCGCCGATCCGTGCACTTGAGGCACGCATCTTGTCGAGTACGGGTCCTGCCTGCCGCCGCAGTATTCGGTGAGATGTTCGGAGCCGAAAGTAATGTTGTAGAGGTTCATCGCCGTCCTGGACTGCCCCTCACCCCCGCGCAATCGTTGCACCCGCGGATCGAAAGGTGATGTCGCGCTGAGCAATGCCTCCGTCGACATCGCAGCTGTCGCGTCGGCCGTGTCCAACAGCACGTCGACCCGGGCGGCGACAATGGCTGCGATCCCCGCCATGAAGTGCGTCCCGTTGAGCAGCGAAAGCCCTTCCTTGTACGACAGGGTCAGTGGTGCGATCCCGAGCTCTGCGAGCACCTGCGCACCTGTGACATGCCGACCGGAGCTGTGGAGCAGTTCCCCTTCTCCGATCAACGGCAGGAATGCGTGTGCCGACGGTGCCAGATCACCGCTGGCGCCCAGCGAACCGCTCCGAGGAACGATCGGAACAAAGCCGCTGTTGAGAATGTGGGCGATGCGTTGCAGTACTGTTGAACGGATGCCGGAGTGTGCTCGCAATAGGCCATTGAGGCGCACGATCACACCCGCGCGCACGACGTGGCTCGGTAGCGGGTCCCCCCAGCCGGCAGCATGGCTGCGCAACAGGTCATCCTGTGCGGCAGCGCTTTCGGCTGGATCGACGTCCTTGACCATGAGCGCCCCCACCCCGGTGGTGACGCCGTAGATGAGGGCCCCCTGGGCCACCAACTCATCGAGAGTGCTCCGATTGCGATCCACCGCCTTCAGGCATTCCGGTGACAGCTCGATCTGGACGGGGCCGGTCGCCGCCCAATCGAGGGCATGCCGAGACAGGTGTCCGTCCAGGACGAGCGAATCGCGCATCTCGTGACCGTGGTCTGGCGCGGTGATCTCGAAATCGAGGCGAGTCTCGCTCATGTGGACCTCATTGGCATCACCATCGGAGCCGTGTGCTCAGGCTTGGGTACCTCCATTGCCGAACCGATTCCTTCGCTGTCAGGGCAGCTCACACGTCACCACCTTCCCCGACGGGGTCATGGGGAGCGTGTCGAGCAAATGGATCACATTCGGACGCTTGTAGAAGACGAGGTGCGCCCGGCAGTGCGCGGCAATCGTTGCTGCGCTGATCTTTTCGTCCGCCACGACCGCGACGTTGACCTGTTCGCTGTCAGAGGTCGCGCTCTTGCCGTACGCCTTCACCGCGGACACTCCCGGAATTGCGGCGATGACGTCCTCGACCTCGCGCGGCACAACCTTGAGGCCATTGACGTTGATGATCTCACTCTCTCGGCCGGAGAGCAGGTAAGAGCCATCAGGGCCGCGTGACACGAGGTCGCCGGTGCGGTACCAGGACTGTTCGACACTCGAGGAGTCGACACCGTCCCCGTCGAGGTATCCGGCCATCACCATGGGCGACTGTACGAGCATCGTCTCGAAGGTGGGGTCGGTCGCCGGGCACAATCGGATGTCGACACCCTCGGCGGCGACGCCGACGGTATTCGGTTGTTCAGCCTGCTCCTGGGTTCGCGCGACTGAGATCAGGGCCGTCTCGGTCGTCCCGTACATCGGGTAGGGCCACCGCGATGTGCACTCGAAGTGCTTGCGGGCCAGTTCATGTGGCAGCGGCGCGCCCGCGGTGAACGTCCACGTCGGAACGGGTGTCGTCGGGCTGTAACTGGCCAGCAGCGATTCGAGCATCCCGGGCACGGCCGGCAGGATCGAGACCGCATGTTCCTCGATCGCACACGCCACCGTGCGGGGATGATAGCGATCGAGCGTGACGACCTGCGAGTGGTTGAGTAGCGGCGTGACCACACACATGCCGAACCCGTACACGTGTGTCATCGGCGGCGCAGCGAGCACGGTGTCGTGCCTGTCGAACCCGAGGGTGGCCAGATAGCTTCGCCCGTCGGCGACGGCGCTCGTCCCGGTGCGGACCGCGAGCTTGGGACGTCCCGTCGTGCCCGACGTGCAGTGCATGTACACGCCGCGTAGTGCACCGTCGTGGCCCTCGGACGCGGGTACCCGACCGGCGGCGAACACCAGCCAGGGCAGCACCTCGTGCCGATCGGCGACCATCCCGCCCACGCTCAACGCCTCGGGTGACTGCCGTTGGGTAATGATCACGTCGGCGTGGGCGCGCAAGGCGATCCGCTGCAACTCGTACGCCGGGGTGTCGGCATGCACCAGTATCGGGACCGCGTCGTGCTGGAGCAATCCCATGAAGAGGGCCAGCAGAATCGGGGAATTGGCCGCCGACAACACCACGCGGTCTGCACCCCCGACACCCCAATCGGCCAGCCAGCGCGTCACCGCGGCGGCGCCGCGGCGCAATTCGGCAGCCGGATACCGGTGTCGAGCCGCTAGGTCGATCCAGCCTCCCTGGTACTCGGCGAAAGCCTCCAAAAGCCCGTTGGCGTCTGCACCGCGGGCGGTCACCAGATGATCCTCGCCGTGTCGTCGTTGGCCGACGAGTTCAGACCTGCGACCGCGGCGGCGATGATGCCGGCGGCGCCGCGGTCGACGCGTGTCGCGCGCAACTGAAGTCGGGTCAGGGAACTGAAGGTGCACAGGTCGGGCACACAGCTATCGGTGACAGCGGTGTAGCCCAGGTGCAGCCGGGTCAGGCTCCCGGCGAGCGGCTTCAACGCGCTGACCCCGCGATCGCCGACCTGGGTTTCCTCCAAACCCAACTCCCGCAGCGTGGCGATCGTCGCGATGGCTTCGACGTCGTTGTCACCCAACGGTGTTGACGCGAGGTTGAGCACCGTCAGGCGGGGTGCGCGGGCGAGCGCGGCAACCGCACCCGACGTCAGAGCGGTGTAGCCGAGGTGCAGTGTGTGCAGCCTCGGAAGCGTTGCGATGACGTCGAGCACCGGCCCGGTGATCGAGGTGCCCGCAAGATTGAGCACCTCCAGGTTGTGGCACTCGGCCAGCACGGCGAGGTCGGCGTCGTCGAGCTGGGTGTTGAAAAGATCGAGGAATGTCACCTCGGGGAAAGCGCTCAGCGTCGAGATGCCTGAGCCGGTGAGGCTTCGGCAGCTGGCCAGGGACAGCGCGGTGATCCGCGCTTGGCGCAGCCCCTCGATGAGCACCGGAAGATACTTGTCGCCGATCCGAAAGTCCGGGTGGCGCACATAGCGTCCGTTCGGCAGTCGCAGGGCATCGGCGAGAAAAGTATCGCCGTCCTCATCGAGGTTGTCACCGAGGAACTGGTCGATGCCCCAGAAATCGTGTCGGTAAACCCGCAACGCCACATCGGTGGCCACGGTCACGATGAACTCCCTCCCCCTAGACAATTCCCGTCGCCCGAACCGGCTGCTACGCCGACGGGCTGCACCGGAGCGACTGCCGACGTGCTCGACAGAAAAACCTTACGATCGAACACCGTGCAGCGCGGCAGCTCGGATCCGGACACTCGTGGCGCCTGAGACGCTCCAGACACATGCGGCTCTCGGTCGATTTCCACTCCGAGGCTGTACAGCTGCGCAGCGGCACGCAGCACGGCGACGTCGTCGTCGAGATCTGGCCGCAGGGTAGTGATGATCGGAATATCCGGTCCAAGAGTGGATCTGGCCACATCTGCCAGATGAGGCGCGGGTCCGAGCTCGACCACCGCGTCGATGTCCATCGCCTTCACTGTTTCCAGGCACAGATGGAATTCGACGGTACGGCGGAGGTGACCGCGGACATAGGACGCCGACATCTGCTGCAGGCGCGCCCCCGAGACGTTCGAGACGAGCGGGATACGCGGAGCACGGAAGGTCAGTCCAGACGCGTATTCGGTGAAGGCGGCGATGTCGTCGGCCGGCGGGGACTGCGGCGGAGGAGACACCGCCACCTCGCCGTAGCGGATATTCCTGTCGGACAGAACTGATGACAGTTTGGCGAGATCGGACCGAGGCACCGACACCACCACGCTGTGGGGACCGTAAACGACCGCAACGTCAACATCTGCGAGTCCGTGCGCAGCAGCGAGGTGACCGAGGTCCTCTTCGCTTGCCGCCACCGAGACCATCGCGGTGTCGGCAGCAGCTCGGTGCATCAACGCGCCGCGCCGACACACCAGACGGGCAGCATCCCGTAGGGCGATCACACCGGCGACGACGCTGGCGACGAGTTCGCCCACGCCACAGCCCAGAACCACCGACGGATTCAGCTGCGCGGCACCGAAAGACTGCGCCAGTGCGTAGCCGACCGCGAAGATCGCGGGTTGGCGGTACCGCGGCTGCGCAAGCCAGAGGTCCGCACCTGGCGGCGTCTCGGACAGCAGGGTCGGCAACGGCCGGTCCAGCTCGGTGTCCATCACATTCGCGACCTCGTCGAACGCGGTGCGGAACAGCGAATCGGATTGATAGAGGCCGGTCGCCATCCCGGTGTGATGACTGCCCTCACCGGTGAACAGCAGGGCGATTCGCGGACGCTTCGCCGACGATCCGTTCCAGCCGCCGGCCTCGACTGCGGCCCCGGTGCTGAATCGTCGCAACGCCGAGATCGCCTCCGCCGCGGTGGTCACCACACATGCGAACCGCTGCGCCCCACGAGCGTCCAGACGACGTAAATGGGATGCCACGGCAGCCAGATCTGCGGACGGGGTCGCTCGTAGATACCGCGCCAGACGCCCGGCCGTATCGCGCAACTCGTCTGTCTTGCGCGCCGAGAACGCAAGCATCAGTGGACCGGTTCGGCTCGGCGTCTCTGCGTCGGTCGCCGGCGCCGGGGTGATGATCACGTGGGCGTTGGTCCCGCTGAAACCAAAGGAACTCACCGCGATCCCAGCCCGGCTGGGCGGCAGGGGACGCCGGACGTCTGCGATCGCCAATGGGTTGCTGTCAAAGCCCAGATGTCGACTGGCGCGATGGAAATGCAACTGCGGGAATACTTCGTTCATCTGGACCTCGAGTACGGCCTTGATCAGACCGGCGATTCCGGCGCTGGCCTCCAGATGACCGATATTGGTCTTGACCGAACCGACCGCGACCCGGTGGCCGGGCGGCCGACTGCCGATGACCGAGCTCAGCGCGTTGAACTCGATTGCGTCTCCGAGCAAGGTACCGGTGCCGTGGGCCTCGACGCAGCCCAGGTCGTCGGCTTGCATTCCAGCAGCCTGCAATGCCCGCCTGATGACCGCCTGTTGCGCCGGGCCGTTGGGCGCGGCCATCCCGTGGCTGCGTCCGTTGTGGTTGACTGCGCTGCCAGATATCAGCGCCAACACCGGGTCGCCGTCGCGCTGCGCGTCCGCGATCCGCTTGAGCATGACCAGCCCGCAACCCTCGCCGCGGCCGTACCCGTCGGCGCGGTCGTCGAAGGTCTTGCACCGGCCATCGGGAGCCAACATGCCGGCCTGTGAAAACGTGATGTGAACGGTTGGCGAGAACATCGCATTGACACCGCCGGCCAGCGCCGCATCCACCTCACCGCTGGCCAACGCACCGCAGGCGCGATGCACGGCCACAAGGGCGCTCGAACAGGCTGTGTCGATGCTCTCCGCAGCGCCGTTGAGATCGAAGTGATAGGCCAGTCGGCCCGCGGCCGCGCTGTGCGCGAGCCCCGTGCCCAGCAGCCCGTCGCGGTCCTGGGCAGAAAACCGCTCGTAGTAATCAAACGTCGAAATACCCACGTAGACACCGGTTGCTGTGCCGGCCATCGATTCCATGCTCAGGCCGGCCGATGCCAGAGTTTCGTGACCGACCTCCAGAAGGACCCGATGCTGGGGGTCCATCCGCTCCGCCTCCTCGGGCGAGATGGCGAACAACTCGTTGTCGAAAGCGGCGAAATCCGAGCAGAATCCACCGTGCCGGACCGGCGTCTTGCCCCTGACGCCCGGCGTCTCCGAATAGTAGGCGTCCGCGTCCCAGCGTTCGGACGGAACAGACCCCACCGCGTCGACACCGTGCAGGAGTAGATCACGAAACTGGCCGACCGTCTCTGCGCCGGGAAACCGGCACGCCATGCCGATCACGGCGATGGGCTCGTCCTTGGCGATCATTGCCCGTGCCAAGTTTGCTAGGCGGCGTTTCCCGGCTCCGGCAGATGCGTTCTGGTGCGGCCGCGTCGTCGACATCGTCGCTACCCCTCCAGAATCCGCTCGAGCAAGTCGCGCTGGGCGGTCTCGGGCAATGACTCGATCTGCCTCAACAGATTCGACACGACGTCCTCGTCGAGGACCCCAGACGCCGGCTGAGCGACCACATCGTCCACAACATCGGTGTCGGTGTCGGCGTCCCCGCCGAGCCCGAGCTGGTCGTAGGCGAGATGTTCGGCAAGCGACGACAGCGTCGGGTAGTCGAAGAGCAACGTGGCCGACAACGTCAGGCCGAGCCGTCGACCGAGAGCGTTACGCAGCTCCACAGCCATCAGCGAATCAAGCCCCAGGGCCTCCAGCGGCGCATGGACGTCGATGACAAGCTCCGAGTCCAGATAGAGCATCTTGCGGATCTCGTCCTCGATCAATGCCGCGACTGTTTCGACGGTGGCTGACGAGAGGTCGATACCACCGGCGTCGGCGCTGCGCCGACGCTGCACAGCCCCACCCAGTCTGCTGAGCGTGACGCGCAGGTGCTCGGGCGCCTGCGGCAGGTAGCGCGCCCAGTTCGCCGGCAGGACCGCGACCTGGCAGTGGTCTAAGCCGAGCAGAGCCGTGAACGCTTCGGCGCCGTCCGGCGGCGCGATGGGATCGATTCCCGATGCCTTGATGGCCGCCAACAGTGCGCCGCCGTCACGAGCAGCCATCCCGATGTCGCCGAAACCGCCCCAGTTGATGCTCAGTGCGGGAAGGCCATGGCTGCGGCGATGATGGGCAAGCGCGTCCATGTATGCGTTGGCAGTTGCATAGTTCGCCTGGCCCACGGTGCCGAGCAGCGCGGTCACCGACGAGAACATCACGAAGTAGTCCAGACCGGCGTTGAGGGTGGCGGCGTGCAGGTTGTGCGCGCCGGCGACCTTCGCCGCCAATACCTGCTGCATCGATTCCCAGCTCTGCTGGGCCAACAATCGATCGTCCAGAACCCCTGCAGCATGGATGATTCCGCGCAGCGGCGGGTACTGCGATCTGATCCTATGCACCACGCCGTACACCTGATCGCGGTCAGCTACGTCGCAGGGCAGGATGACGAGTCTGCGTCCGGTGGGGTCCAGCTTGTGCACCGTGTCCGCCACATCGGCCGCGGCGACGTTGCGGCCGGTCAGCACCACCTTCGATGCACCCGCGTCGAGCAACGTCTGTGCGGTCAGCTGTCCCAGCGCGCCGAGACCGCCGGTGACCAGATACGTTCCCGGCCCGGCATCGAACTCTGGATCGGCACACGGGCCGAATCGCAATGCCAGCTTGCCGACATGTCGGCCACCGGCCATCTGACGGAACGCTTGCACGGCGTCGGAGGCATCGAACTGCTGTGTGGGCAACGGGTGCAGCTTGCCGCTGACGATCCGAACCAGAACGTCGTCGAGCATCGTCCGCAGTTGCTGATCGGGCAGATCGTTGAGATCGAAATGGAAGTACCGGATTCCCTCAGGCACTTCCGCCGCGCTCAGCACTGTGACCTTCCCGATCTCGACGAAGCGCCCGCCGCTTGCCATGGTGCGCAGCGTGGCCGGGACGAACTCGTGCGCCAAGGAGTTGAGCACGACATCGACACCGCGCCCTTCGGTGAGTTCGAGCACCTGGTGCTCGAAGTCCAGCGTGCGCGAATCCAGTACATGCGCCACACCGCGTGCATGGAGCAACGCACGCTTACGCCGGCTGCCTGCCGTGGCGATGATCTTTGCCCCACAGGCCTGTGCGCATTGCACCGCGGCTTGTCCGACCCCACCGGCAGCCGCGTGGATCAGGATGGTCTCTCCCGGGCGTAGCTTGGCCAGATTGTTGAGCGCGTGCTCGGCGGTCAAGAAGGCAACAGGCAGAGTGGCGGCGTGTGCTGCGGTGAGATCGGAAGGCCGCGCAACCACCCTGGCGGCCTTCGCGTTGACGATCGACCGGAATGCTCCGCCGGTGAGCGCGATGACGGGATCCCCCACGGTGAAACCGGATACTTGGGCCCCTACCGCGGTCACCCGCGCTGCGCATTCCTTACCCAAGGGTTCGGGATCGCCTGGATAGACGCCCAGCGCATTCATCACATCCCGGAAATTCACACCGGCGGCTTCGACGGCCAGTTGCAGTTCGTCGTCGGCCGGTGCGGGTGCGGCGCAAGGCTCCAGTACCAGCTCGTCGAGCACACCTGGTCTGCGGGACGTCAGTGCGTACGCGGGCGCCGAGGGTTGGTCGAGTGATGTCGGATCACTGAGTTCCAACAGCCGGAACACGTATCGATCTTTCCCGCGCAGCGCAGCCTGCCACTCCTGGTCGCTTGACTGTAGCGCGGCCAACAGCGCATCTGCTTCTTCTGCGCCGATGTCACCGCCACTATCGAGATCGACCATGCTGCAGTGGAGTTCGGGATGTTCGACACCGATGACGCGACCAAGACCCCAGACCGCGGCCTGCGCAGGAACCCCCTGTTCGGTGTCGAGAACCCGATGCGCCCCGCGGGTCACCACGGTCAAGTCAGGCGGTTGGGCGCCCTGCTGCGACAGCAGCGTCTGCGTCACGTGCAAGACGCCGCCGGCTGTCGAGCGGAGGAAGGCCGTCGTGGCGTCGACGTCGAGACAGTCGGCGGCGACGTTCCCGCCTGCCTGTCCCGACAACCCCACCTCGAGACCCGCGGGCCAGAGGCACACCACACGATCGAACCGCTGCGCCCTCGACAGAACTCCGCGGACGGCACTCGTCACGCTGTCGGGACAGCCGGGATCGAGCGTGCCATCACGGCCGTCGTCAGCGACGGCGAGCAGCGTCGGTGTCACATCGCGAGCCTTCAACGCCGCGACGGTGCTGCGGGTCAGTTCGTCCGCACCACCGATCACAAGCCAGCTTTGGCCGGCGAACTGGTCGCGATGGGCAGCGGAAATCTCAGCAGCCTTCTCCCACAGAGGAATCAGGAATGCGCCGGTGATCGATGATCGCGTGAGCTTGCGCAAAGCGTCGCTGTCCGCGCGCTGCAGGGTCAACCCGTGCAGCCTCATCGCCAGCATCCCCGCATGGTGGACGTCGATATCGGCGCTCAGCGCGTCGGGGCTGTTGGTGGGTCGCACCCGCACATGGCACAACGCGTCACAGAGTGACTGGCGGTCATCGCCCCGACTCAGCGCCTGAAGGCGGCGCCCGAGTTCGATGCGGTCCACCCCGACCGGCAAGAACGCTCCCGGGGCCACCTCGAGTCCCCGCTGCGCCGCGCCGATCGCGTGCAGGCACGCGTCGAGCAGCGCAGGGTGGATGAGGTAGGGCCCGGCGGACACATGTCCGGGTAGCACGACATCGGCCACGGCTTCCGCCGGGCGCGCGACGGAGCCCTGCAACGTACGAAGTCCGCGGAATGAGTCGCCGTAGTCGAGTCCCTCGGCGGCCAGGTCCAGGTAGTGCTTCTCGATGTCCATGACGTCAGCGAAGGAGTGGCGCATTGCGTCGCTGTCGACGCTCGTCGGCGCCCCGTCACCGGCCGGGCCCAGCACCGCGGTCGCTGTCGCGTGCCGCTCCCAAGACTGGCCGGTCGATGGCGAATCAGGATGACGACCAAATACTTCGACACGGATCGCGCCATCGTCGTCGAGTTCGAATCGGGTGCAGAAGGTCCGTCGTCCATCGTCCGGCAGCACCGCAGCTCGCTCGAAAATCACCCCGCGGAGTTCGACGCTGTCATCTGGCCATTCGCACTGCACCGCTTCGAGCATCATCTCGACGAACGCCGCACCGGGGAACACCGGGGTTCCGGCCACTCGGTGGTCAGCCAGGTAGGGAAATTGATCGAAGTCGACGGTGGTGGTGTACAAGTCCGGATCGGGCGGCGCCGGGCTGCGTTTCTGCGCCAAAGGTCTAAGGTGGTTCTCTGGACTGCTCTGTGACCACAACGGAGCCGTATCGCTGAACCAGAAGAACTTGCGCTCGAACGGCATTGTGGGCAACGATATTCGCCGCTGCTCTCGACCGGCATAGAAAGTTGACCAGTCCGGTTGCACTCCCGCGCAGTACAGCGACGCCACAGCCCGCAACGCCGATTCGGCGCCGTCGCGCCCGCGCACCTGCGTACCGACCACGTGACCGTCAGGCACGAGCTGAGAGACCAACTGGGACAGCACCGGATGCGGTCCGATCTCCACGAACACGTTGCAACCGTCCGCGGCCAGTGACGCCACGCCAGGCGCGAACTGAACGGGTTGACGTATGTGGTCGCGGAAGTAGCGGCTGTCGAGTGTGTCCGGCTCGGCGGGCAGGCCGGTGAGGTTGCACATCAATGGGAGTTTCGGCGGGGTGAAGGAGATCTGGCGCGCGCTGATCTCGAACTCGTCCAAGATGGAATCCATGTGTGGCGAATGAAACGCGTGCGACACCGTCAGGCGGGTGCTCCGGATATCGAGCGCTTCCGCCGCCTCGATGATGTGGTCGATCGCCGTACTGTCCCCGCTCAGCACTGTGCTCCGGGGACCGTTGATGGCGCCGAAACCGACGACATCGGCGAATGGAGCCAGCAGTCCGGCCATCTGCTCGGCGGGTGCCGAGAACGCCACCATGGCGCCCCCGGGCTGCGCAGACGCCATGCAGCTGCTCCGCCGTTCGACCAGCCATAGCGCGTCCTCGAGCGACAGCACACCTGCGGTGCACGCGGCAGCGTACTCGCCAATGCTGTGGCCGATGACCGCATCCGGGACGATTCCCCAACTCGCCAGGAGTTCAGTCATCGCGTACTGGAACGCGAACAGGCAGGGCTGCGCGTAGCGGGTGTCATGAATCGTGCCGCCGTTGTCGAACATCACCTCGAACAGCGGTTGATCGAACCGGCCATCCAGCAGCTCGGCGCAGCGCGTCAGCGCATCCCGGAAGATCGGCTCGCTGTCGAACAGGTGCCGGCCCATCCCCGGTGTCTGAGACCCCTGACCCGAGTACAGGAATGCGACTCGGGGAGCCTTGAGGGCTCGGCCCACGACGAGATTGTTGTGGTCGCGACCGGCCGCCGCGGCGGCAAGGCCTTCCCGGGCATTCTTCGCAGACGAGCACACGATGGCGGTCCGGCGCTCAAAGGGTGACCGACCCACCGCGAGCGTATAGGCGACGTCGGCCAACTCGGCACTTGGCGACGCACGCAGAAACCGGTCCAGATTCCCGGCGATGGCGCCCAACGCCGAATCTGTCTTGGCGGACAAGCAAAGTAGCTGATGTGTGCGCTCGGTCTCGCCGCGCCGCCCGAAGCCCTGCCCTTGTTCGAGCAGCACATGTGCGTTGGTCCCGGAAAACCCGAATCCGCTGACTCCGGCGAGACGTCGCCCACCGGCCGAGGGCTGCCACGGGACGCGCTGCACCGGTACGCGTGCCGGGGCCCCGGCCAGGTCGAGGGCGGGATTCATCGATCCTGCATGCAGATTGGGCGCGATCTCACAGCGCTGCAGATTCAGGACCGTCTTGATGAGGCCGGCCATTCCGGCCGCTTGCTCGAGATGTCCCAGATTGGTCTTGACCGCTCCAAGTGTGAGCCGATTCCGTCCAGCGGCGCCGAACGCCGACATGATGCCCTCGACTTCCTTGGGGTCGCCGACTGGTGTGCCGGTACCGTGGGTCTCGACAAAGGTGATGTCTTCGGGCTGTATTCCGCTCTTGCCCAGCGCCAATTCGAGGACCTCGTACTGCGCCGTTGCCGACGGTGCGATCAATGCGGGGGTATGTCCGTCGTGGTTGATCGCGGTGGCCCGCACCACCGCCCGCTCGGTCATACCCAGTTCCCGGGCCGTGCCGCGGGGCATCACGATCAGCGCACCGCTACCTTCCGAGCGGGCGAAGCCGTCGGCATCCTCGGCGAAAGTCTTGCAGCGGCCATCCGGCGACAAGACATTGATCTCGGACAGCAGGAGGTGCTGGATCGGGTTGACGATAGCTTGTGATGCCGCCACCACCGCCATGTCACATTCGCCTGCAGCGAGGCTTTGGCACGCCATGTGCAGAGCGACGAGTGAACTCGAGCATGCGGTGTCGAGGGCAATCACAGGACCGGCGAGATCGAGGAAATGCGCGATCCGGCCGGCAGCCATACACAGCAAGCCGTTGACGCCGCCATAACCCGCCCGGGTGAAGTTCGGCGCCAGGTACTCGTTCTGGGCGGGGCCGACGAATACTCCGGTTCTGCTGCCGCGCAGAGACAACGGAGCGATGCCGGCATCCTCCAGGGCTGTCCATGTGGTTTCGAGCAGCATTCGGTGCTGCGGATCCATCCCGCGCGCCTCGGCCTCGCTGATGCCGAAGAACGCGGCGTCGAATCCGCACATATCGTGCACGAATCCGCCGCGACGCGTGCTCATCATTCCCTCGGCCGGCTCGGACGAATAGAGCTCGTCGACGTTCCAACGCTCGGCCGGTATCTCGGATGTCGCGTCGACACCGCTTTCCAGGATCGACCAGTAGGAGTCGAGATCGTCTGCGCCGCCAGGGAAACGACATGCCATACCGACGATCACGGGCTGACTGTCCGGTGCAACCACTACGCGGCCCGCTTCGGCCGGAAGTCGCGCAGCGCCCCGAAACCGCGTCCATCCATATCCAGGAATTCACGCAAACCGACCGTCGCCCCCCTCGATCCTGACTTACGAGTAACGTTACTGTTTGGTCATATCGATCCCCGGGAGCGTAACCTACGCGACCGTATGATGTGCAACTCTTCTGACGGATCTTTGCGGATTTAGCAATCGCCGACGCGTCACCGACCGGAGCCGGGTTCGATGCCATCGCACGCGATTACGGGGCAAGTCCGGGTAGCCGTGTCGAGGCCGGTGGCGTCCCGCGCACTCACCACACCAACCCAAGAACGACGAGGTGGCGTGCGTGCGGATGGCCGATAATCCATTGCGCAGCAATCGGGTTGCTGGGAAATGAGCATTTACGCCGGGAAACCAATATCCCAGGCCCGATGGCGCAACGGCACTGCACAGCAGCCGCGCATCCACGCAGTCACTGTGACTACAGGTTGTCCGACGGTGTCCCCCAGCTACTCCCGCTTCGCCGATCCGGTCACCGCACCGTTACCTCAGCAAATTTGGCCCGGTAGCTGTCGGCGATCTGCTCGACTGTCGACCGTCGGCCTTCCGGCACATTTCTCGCGCCGCGACACCCACCCGTCAGCTGGTGCTGTGGCCACGGCCGATCCGCGACAACACGCCGCTATTTCTTGGGCTTGTCGGCCGCCGATTCGGTCGACAGCGCGGCGACGAACGCCTCCTGGGGGACGTCAACCCGACCGATGGTCTTCATCCGCTTCTTGCCTTCCTTCTGCTTCTCGAGCAGCTTGCGCTTACGGGTGATGTCACCGCCGTAGCACTTGGACAGCACGTCCTTGCGGATAGCCCGGATGTTCTCGCGGGCAATGATTTTCGATCCGATGGCCGCCTGCACCGGCACTTCGAACTGCTGACGCGGGATGAGCTCTTTGAGCTTGGTGGTCATCTTGTTGCCGTAAGCGGCCGCGGAGTCCTTGTGCACGATCGCGCTGAACGCGTCGACTGCCTCACCCTGCAGCAGGATGTCGACTTTGACCAGCGCGGCCTCCTGTTCGCCGGCCTCCTCATAGTCGAGGCTGGCGTAGCCTCGGGTGCGCGACTTCAGTGAGTCGAAGAAGTCGAAGATGATCTCGCCCAGCGGCATGGTGTAGCGCAGCTCGACCCGTTCGGGTGACAGGTAATCCATGCCGCCGAGCTCGCCACGCCGAGACTGGCAGAGCTCCATGATGGTGCCGATGAACTCGCTGGGCGCGATGATCGTCGTCTTCACGACAGGTTCGAAGACGCTGCGTACCTTGCCTTCCGGCCAGTCCGACGGGTTGGTGACGATCAGCTCCGTTTCATCGTCTTTGACGACGCGGTACACGACGTTCGGCGAGGTGGAGATCAGGTCCAGATCGAATTCGCGCTCCAGGCGTTCGCGGGTGATCTCCATGTGCAGCAGACCCAGGAAACCGCATCGGAAGCCGAATCCCAGCGCCACCGACGTCTCTGGCTCGTAGGTCAGCGCGGCGTCATTGAGCTGAAGCTTGTCCAGCGCGTCGCGCAGCACCGGATAGTCCGAACCGTCCACCGGATACAGCCCCGAGTACACCATCGGTTTGGGTTCGCGATAGCCGGTGAGTGGTTCGGTGGCGCCGTGACGCGCGGTGGTCACGGTGTCGCCGACCTTGGACTGACGAACGTCCTTCACACCGGTGATCAGGTAGCCGACCTCGCCGACGCCGAGCCCGTCGGAGGGTTTGGGCTCGGGTGAGACGATGCCGACCTCGAGCAGCTCGTGGGTGGCGCCGGTGGACATCATCTTGATCTTCTCGCGCGGGTTCAGTTTGCCGTCCACGACGCGGACGTAGGTGACCACGCCGCGGTAGATGTCGTAGACCGAGTCGAAGATCATGGCCCGGGCGGGCGCGTCGGCCTCCCCGACCGGCGGCGGGATCAGCCGCACCACCTCGTCGAGCAGTTCGGACACCCCGGCACCGGTCTTGCCGGACACCCGCAACACATCTGCGGGCTCACACCCGATGATGTGGGCGATCTCGCCGGCGTAGCGGTCCGGGTCGGCGGCGGGCAGATCGATCTTGTTGAGGACGGGGATGATCGTCAGGTCCCGATCCAGCGCCAAATACAGGTTGGCCAGGGTCTGCGCCTCGATGCCCTGCGCAGCATCGACAAGCAGCACCGCACCTTCGCAGGCTTCCAGCGCACGGGACACCTCGTAGGTGAAATCAACATGGCCCGGCGTGTCGATCAGGTGCAGGACGAAATCCTCGCCGTTGACCTGCCACGGCAGCCGCACGTTCTGAGCCTTGATCGTGATCCCGCGCTCACGTTCGATGTCCATCCGGTCCAGGTACTGGGCGCGCATGTCGCGATCGGCGACGACCCCGGTGATTCCCAGCATGCGGTCGGCCAGCGTCGACTTGCCGTGATCGATGTGGGCGATGATGCAGAAGTTCCGAATCTGCGCCGGCGCAGTGAACGTCTTGTCGGCGAAGCTGCTGATGGGAATCTCCTGGTGAACGTGGTTTCTGCGGCGTGGGCGGGTCCGTCCAGCCTAGCGATCCGGCCCGCCGGCGACACAATCGAGCGCCGCGATCACCCTTATGCTTGGCGGGTATGGCGCCATCATCGGGCTACTTCAGGTCGTTCCAGCGCTTCCTGCTCAAGAACACCGAGAACCTCGTGTTCAACGAGGCCCCCAAACTGGTCCGTCAGCTGCAGCAGTCCGAAACGCTGCAGCGAGGCATCGCCCAGGGCATCCGTCTCGGCCGCGACGTCCTGGCCGCCGGCCAACCCACCGCGGCCACCCCTGCGCTGCCGGCGGGCCGGCCGGTGTCGCGCACCTTCGTCCCGACCGCCCATCGCGCTCGCCGGGTCGCGTACTCCCCCGACCTCGACGGACGCGCCGACCCGGGCGAGGTCGTCTGGACCTGGGTGGTCTACGAGGACGACCCGAGTCAGGGCAAGGACCGGCCGGTGCTCGTCGTCGGCCGTGACCGCCAGATTCTGCTGGGTCTGATGCTGTCGAGCCGAGAACACCACGGCGACGATCCGAACTGGGTCGGCATCGGCACCGGCAGCTGGGATCATGAGGGCCGACCCAGCTGGGTGCGACTGGATCGGGTGCTCGACGTCCCAGAAGAGGGCATTCGACGCGAGGGCGCGATCCTGGCCCGCGAGGTGTTCGACGTGGTTGCCGCGCGCTTGCGCGCCGACTACTCCTGGAGCTGAGCATCACCCTCCCTGCGCGAGCAGACACCAAAAACCCCTGAAACGCACCGAACGGGGGGACTCAGCGTCTGCTCGGCCGAGTGACCGTGGCTGCCGCCGCCTCGGCCTCACCGCGGCGTTCGCCACATCTGTCTCATCGTGGCTGTCGCCACATCTGTCTCATCGTGGCTGTCGCCACATCGGCCAGATCGCCGGCCCGCCGTCGGGCATCCTGATCTCCCCGGTCACCTCGAAGCCGAACCGCAGGTAGTACCCGATGTTGGATTCCTTGGTCGACTCCAAGTAGGCGGGGGCGCCCTCGGCATCGCAGCGGTCCAGCCGGGACTCCATCAGTGCTTTGCCGAACCCTGCGCCGCGGACCGCCGGGTCGCTGCCGATGACGGCCAGATACCAATGCGGTTCCTCGGGGTGCTGGGATTTCATCAGCTCGGCCATCGCCTGACCGCGACCGCTGTGCCGACCCATCGCCAGCAGGAACGCCGGCATCATCCGCAGCTCCTCGCGCCGGGTCTGCTTCCACCGACCCGGCGGGTCCCACAGCGCCGCCGCACCCAGATCGCCGTCGCGTCTGGCGACCTCGACCGCCTGGCCGGCCAGGAAATGGTGTCGGGTCATCGCGGCGAAGATCCGCGGCAGCGCCCGCGCCCGACGCGCACTGTCAGGGATCATCCAGACCATCAGCGGGTCGTCGAAGAAGGCGGTGCCCAGCACCCGTGACAGCGGCTTCACATCGGCGCGGCGGGCGGGCGCGACATCGATCGTCATTCCGCGCAGACTACGCGCGGACCGACACGCTCAGCCCTGGGTGATGTAGGCCTGCAGCTGCTGGTGTTCGTGTTCGAGCTCTTCCATTCGGGTTTTGACCACATCGCCGATGCTGACGATGCCGGCAAGCCGGTCACTGACCATCACCGGGACGTGACGAACACGGTTGGTGGTCATCAGCGCGGCCAAATTGTCCACCGGATCGTCCGGTGAACACGTCGCCACCAGCGCGGTCATGATCTCCGACACCGGCCGGCGCAGCAGCTCAGCGCCGACCTCATGGAGCTTGCGCACCACGTCGCGCTCGGACACGATGCCAAGCACGCCGTCGGGTGACACCACGACCATGGCACCGATGTTGTGCACGCTCAGCTCGGTGAGCAGGCCGGCGACCGAGGTCTCCGGGGTGATGGTCGCGACCGTGTGACCCTTGCTGCGCAGCACATCGGCGATCCGCATCGGCATCCTCCTGGTGACTTGGCTCACACCGGATTACCACCAGGCTAGTTCGCCGACCGTGCCCGCGCCAACGTTTGGCTGCGTCAACCCTCTGGCTGCGTCAATTTCACCCTGCATCGCGGCGTTCGCGGTATATGTGACGCCATGATCGAAGTGACCCTCCTCGGAACCGGCAGCCCGATCCCCGACGCGCGCCGGGCCGGACCGTCCACTCTCGTGCGCGCCGGCGAGCAGATCTTCCTGGTGGATTGCGGGCGCGGGGTCTTGCAGCGGGCCGCGGCGGTCGGTGTGGGCGCCAACAATCTCAGCGCCTTGCTGATCACCCACCTGCACAGCGACCACATCACCGATCTGGCCGACGTGCTGATCACCCGCTGGGTGTCGAACTTCGATCCGAATCTGCCGCCACTGCCGATCATCGGCCCGCCGGGAATCGCCGAGGTCGTCCAGAGCACGCTGGCGGCGATGCGCTTCGACATCGGGTACCGCATTGCCCACCACGACGACCTGACGGCGCCCCCGCAGGTCGAGATCGAAGAGGTCTCCGACGGAGTGGTGTGGGGTCGCGACGGAGTGCAGATCCGGGTGGGACCCACCGATCACCGCCCGGTGACCCCGACGATCGGGTTCCGCATCGAACACGGCGGTGCATCGGTGGTGCTCGCCGGTGACACCGTGCCGTGCCCGACGCTGGACGAACTGGCCGCCGGCGCGGGTGCGCTCGTACACACAGTGGTCCGGGAGGACCTGATCGAAGCGCTACCGATGCAACGTTTCCGCGACATCTGCGGTTATCACTCGTCGGTGGAGCAGGCCGCCAGCACCGCAGCCCGCGCCGGTGTCGGCATCCTGATCCTCACGCACTACGTGCCCTCGATACAGCCCGGCCAAGAGGAGGACTGGCGCGCGTTGGCGGCGACGGTGTTCGAGCGCCAGATCGAGATCGGCGACGACCTGCACTGCGTGCAGGTCCACCCGGGGGTAGGCGCTAGGCCAGCCGCGTGACCTCCACGATGACGTCGAGATCGGTGGATCCCTCCCCGGAGTAGATGCCTTTGAGCGGTGTGACATCGGCATAGTCGCGTCCCACGCCGACACTGATGTACTGCTCGTTGATCTCGGCGTCGTTGGTCGGGTCGTAGTGCCACCACTCGCCCGTCCAGGCCTGGATCCAGGCATGGCTCTGGCCGTCGACCGTCTCACCGAGCTCGGCATCGCGGCTTGGGTGCAGGTACCCGGAGACGTAGCGCGACGGAATACCCATGCCGCGCAACAACATCAGCGTCAGATGGGCGAAGTCCTGACACACTCCCTTACCCTCCCGCAGCGCCTCGACTCCCGAGGTGTGCACACCGGTGGTGCCCGGCACATACTCCAGTTCGGCCTGCACCCAGCGCGCCGCCTCGATGACCGCCTCGACCGGTTCGTGGTACTTGGCGATGCGCCGGCCCACCCGTTGGATGCGTTTGCTCGCCGGCACATAGTGCGTCGGGGCGAGCACCTCATCGAACCTGTCCACCGCCGCTTCGGTGGCCAGGTCAGACCAGGTGACCTTGGCTTTGGGTTCCTCGGTTTTGTCGGTTTCGACCACTGAGGACGCAGTGACCTCGAGTTCGGTGTGCGGAGCGTGCAGATCGAAGGCGGTCACCGCGGTGCCCCAGTAGTCGACGTAGCGGTAGGACCGGGTCGCCGGCACCGTCTCGACCCGGTTGAGGATGACGTTCTGCCGAGAGTCCGATCGGGGCGTCAACCGGGCTTCGTTGAACGACGCGGTGACCGGCGACTTGTAGGCGTAACCCGTCGAGTGCACCACCCGCATTCGCCACATGTCAGATCTCCCCTTCTTCGATAACCAGCGAGTTGTGTCCTGCATCGGTCCAGGCCACCCACGGCGCGGAGTGAAAATACTGCACCGCCAATGCTTCTCCGACCTCAAAGCAGGTCTGCTGCAAGCCTGCCAGCCGGGTCTCGAGGGAATCGACGACCGCACCGGGTTGCAGGAACTCCAGCTCACTTCGGGCCCGGCCGAGCAGCCGCTGGGCTTCGGCGGTGGCGCCGAGGCGTCCGTGCGGGCGCTTGAGCAGTTCGTCGAGGCTGTGTTCGGCGAGCTTGAGCGAGTAGAAGATCGAGCGTGGGAACAAGCGATCCAGCAGCATGAACTCCACGACTCGGCCGGCGTCGAGCGCGCCACGGTAGGTGCGCAGGTAGGTGTCATGGGCGCCGGCGGAGCGCAACAGCGTCACCCAGGTCGGTGAGGACCCGCTGTCCCCGACCCGCGACAGCAGCAGACGCACCGTCATGTCCACCCGTTCCAGCGCCCGCCCGAGCACCATGAAGCGGTAGCCGTCGTCACGAGACAGGGTGGAGTCGGCCAACCCGGCGAACATCGCGGCACGGCCCTCGACGTAAGCCAAGAACTCGTGCGGCCCGAAGCGCTTGGCCGCGCGTTCCCGTTCGGGTAGCGCGTTGTAGGTGCTGTTCAGGCACTCCCAGATCTCAGTGGAGGTGACTTCCCTTGCACCCCGGGCATTCTCGCGGGCAGCGGAAATAGCCTCGACGATCGAGCAGCCACCGTAGGTCTCGCGGCTGAACGCGACGATGTCGGTCAACGACCACACGTCGAGCGCTTCGTCGGGCGGCTCGATGCCCAGCACCCGCAGCAACGTGCGCGATGCCCAGTCCGGATCGACGCTGGAGTCCTCGAGCAGCTGATGGACGGTGACGTCGAGGATTCTGGCGGTGTCATCGGCGCGCTCGACGTAACGTCCGATCCAGTACAGCGATTCGGCATTCCTGGCCAACATGGCTGACTCCTATTGCTGCTGCTGTTGCTGCTGGCTGTTGTCCGGCCCGCCGTCGGACCGGACCTTGCTGGCGGCAGCTTTGGGCAGCGAACGCACCACCTCTGCCGCACCCAGCTCGCGGTCAGCCGCCGACGTGCGCGACGCCAGCACCCAGGTGTCTTTGGACCCTCCCCCCTGACTGGAGTTGACCACCAGCGAACCTTCGGGCAGCGCCACCCGGGTCAGACCGCCGGGCAGCACCCACACCTCGTCTCCGTCGTTGACCGCGAACGGGCGCAGGTCGACGTGCCGGGGCGCCAGTTGGTCGCCGATCTGGGTCGGCACGGTCGACAACTGCATCACCGGCTGGGCGATCCAACCTCGCGGGTCGGCGATGATCTTCTTGGTGATCGTGGCCAGTTCCTTGTCCGAAGCGTCGGGGCCGAACACGATGCCGTAGCCGCCCGAACCCTCCACCGGTTTGATGACCAGTTCCCCGACCCGGTCGAGGACTTCCTCGCGCTCGTCGTCGAGCCAGCAGCGGAAGGTGTCCACATTGGCCAACAGGGGCTTTTCCCCCAGGTAGTACTCGATGATCGTCGGAACGTAGGTGTAGACGAGCTTGTCGTCGCCGACACCGTTGCCGACCGCGCTGGAGATCACCACATTGCCTGCGCGGGCCGCGTTGAGGACGCCCGCGACGCCGAGCACCGAGTCTGGCTTGAACTGCATCGGATCCAGGAAGTCGTCGTCGATCCGCCGGTAGATCACGTCGACCTGGCGCTCACCCTCGGTGGTGCGCATGTAGACGGTGTTGTCCCGGCAGAACAGGTCGCGGCCCTCCACCAGCTCCACACCCATCTGCCGGGCCAGCAGCGAATGCTCGAAATACGCGGAGTTGTACACCCCCGGTGTCAACACCACCACGGTCGGGTCGGCGACGTTGTTGGCCGCGGCATTGCGCAGCGCACGCAGCAGGTGCGCCGAATAGTCACCGACGGCCCGCACCCGGTGGGTGGCGAACAGATTCGGAAAAACCCGCGCCATCGTGCGTCGGTTCTCCATGACGTAGGAGACCCCTGACGGCGAGCGCAGGTTGTCCTCCAGGACGCGGAAGTTGCCCTGCTCGTCGCGGATCAGGTCGATACCGGCGACGTGGATACGCACTCCGTTGGGCGGAACGATGCCGACCGCCTCCCGGTGGAAGTGTTCGCACGAGGTGACCAGCCGGCGCGGGATGATGCCGTCACGCAAAATCTCCTGCTCGCCGTAGATGTCGTCGAGGTACATCTCCAGTGCCTGCACCCGCTGACGGATGCCGCGTTCCAGCCGGGTCCACTCCGCTGCGGAGATGACGCGGGGCACCAGGTCGAGCGGGAAGGGCCGTTCCTGACCCGACAGCGAGAACGTGATTCCCTGGTCGGTGAACGCCCGGCCCAGCGCCTCGGCGCGGGCGGCCAGCTCGGACGCGTCCGACGGGGCAAGTTCTTTATGGATGCCCTTGTAGGGGCCGCGCACGTTGCGTTGGGCGTCGAACATCTCGTCGAAGGCCTCGGCGTAATTGCCCACGGCGTTGTAACCCCCGAAGACGCCGTCGTGGCGCTTGGCGGCTTTGACGGTGTTGCGTGAGGTCCGTACGGTCTCGGTCGGCAACGTGCCCCCTAACTCTGTGCTGAGTGCTTGCGGTGCGCGAGCACCCGCCTGCCATGCTGCATCACATCTGCTGTTTCGGCAGGCCAGCGACGCTGCTTTGGGACATTTACCCGCTCGCTGCTACCCTGAACAGTCGCTGCCCCCGGACGGGCGCCCACAGACTCCAGTAACCCAGTCGAGATTTGCGAAGGAATACACGCGTGGCCAACATCAAGTCGCAGGAGAAGCGGAACCGCACCAACGAGCGCCGCAGACTGCGCAACAAGTCGGTGAAGTCGTCGCTTCACACGGCGGTCCGTGGGTTCCGCGAAGCGGTCGAGGCCGGCGACAAGGACAAGGCCGGCGAGTTGTACGCCGCCACCAGCCGCAAGCTCGACCAGGCGGCCAGTAAGGGCGTCATCCACAAGAACCAGGCCGCCAACCGCAAGTCGGCACTGGCCAGGGCGCTCAACAAGATCTGATCGGGTCAGTCGCTGACCAGCGACGCGACCTTTCGCACGGCCTTCTCCAAGGCGTAGTCGGCATCGGCTGCGGCGCCTTTGACATCGGCATTCAACGCGGCTACCAGCCGCATCGCCTCCGCTACCGAGTCCCGCGACCAGCGCCGGGCCTGCTTTTGCGACTTCTGCACCCGCCACGGCGGCATGCCCAGCTCGCTGGCGACCTGGAAGTGGTTGCCGGACATCGGACCCACGCGGGCGATGGTGTGCACGGCCTCGGCCAGCGCGTCGGCCAGCACCACATGCGGTTCGCCGGCCATCATCGCCCAGCGCAGCGCCTCGGCGGCCCCCGCCACATCTCCCACCACCGCTTTGTCCGCGATGTCGAATCCCTTGACCTCGGCTTTTCCGGAGTGATAGCGGCGCACGGCTGCGGCGTCGACGTGTCCGCCGGTGTCGGCGACCAGCTGAGAGCAGGCAGCGGCCAACTCGCGGATGTCGGACCCGACCGCGTCGAGCACGGCGGTGACGGTGCTGTCGTCAGCCTTGATGCGCAACGCCTTGAACTCCCGACGGACGAAATCGGCGCGCTCGCCGGGTTTGGTGATGCGCGCGCACGGGTGAACCTGCGCGCCGAGCTTCTGAAGCTTGTCGGCCAGTGCTTTGGCTCGGCCGCCGCCGGAGTGCACCACCACCAGTACGGTGCCCTCGGGCAGGTCGGCGGCGGCGTTCTCGATGAGGGCGACGGCGTCCTTGCCGGCTTCGGCGGCCGACTCCAGCACCACCACGCGCTCGTCGGCGAACAGCGAAGGACTGAGTAGCTCGGCGAGCTCGCTAACGCTGACTTCACCGGCGCGCAGCCGGTCGACCGGGACATCGGCGGTGCCGGCGACGGTGCGCGCCTGCCGCAGGATCGCGCCGACGGCACGTTCGACCAACAGTTCCTCATCACCGAGAACCAGGTGCAGTCCCGCCAGTTCAGTCACGCCATGATGTTGTCACGGCGGCCCGACACGACCCAATGCCAGCCCGCCGCCGCGATCGCGGCCGTCGTCGCGACGCACACCACCCCGGCAACACCCGAAGGAACCGGCACCGACGCGGCGGGCAGAGCCGAAGACCAGCGCGCCACTGCGAGCAGCCACCACACCTCAGGTCCGGTGAACCGGATCAGCAGCTCGGCACCGGCCGGCCACAGCGGGCACATCGCCGCAGCCGCCGTGCCGAGCACGGTGATCGGCGGAATGACCGGTGCCGCAGCCAGATTGGCGAGTACAGCGACCAGGCTGACCGAACCCGAGATGCCGGCCACCAGCGGAGCGGTGACCAATTGTGCGGCCAGCGCGACGCTGACTGCCGCGGCCAGGGGCTGCGGCCAACCACGGTCGGTCAGGCGTCGTGTCCATACCGGGGCGATCAGCACCAGCGCCGCGGTGGCCGAGGCCGACAACGCGAAGCCGACATCGACGGCCAGTTCGGGTGCGCCCACCATCAGCACGATCACGGTGGCAGCCAACGCCGGCAGCGCCTGGCGCCGTCGATGCGACAGCACCGCCAGCAGGGTGATCGCGCCCATCACCGCCGCGCGCAGCACGCTCGCCGAGGGCTGCACGACGATGACGAAGCCCAACAGGCTGACCGCGGCCAGACCCACCGCTGCGCGCGGGCCGAGCACCGCCGCCGAGAGCAGCACCGCGCCGCACACGATGGTCACGTTGGCCCCTGACACCGCAGTCAGATGGGTCAGGCCGGCGGCCCGAAACTGCGCGGTGGTCGCAGCCGACACCGTGGAGGTGTCACCGAGCACCAGTGCGGGCAACATCGCGGCCTGGTCGGCCGGCAGCACCGAACGCGCGGAGTCGGTGAAGGCGGTGCGCACCGCGTGCGCGACCTGCATCACCGGGGCCGCATCGCCCGGCGCCGGCCGGCCCTTGGCCGCCAGCACCGCCACGGTCAGGTCGCGCCGTTTGGGTGCGCTCACCACCGCCCGGAACGCGGCGGGCTGTCCCGGCTGCAGGTGCCCGTAGTCAGCACCGGAGGCAAATACCAGCACCCGCCCCGACGACGGCACGCCGTCGAGTCGGTGCAGCACACCGCGGAACATGGTGCGGCCCCCGGTGAGCACGCGCGGTGTCTCCGACGGGGCGACAACCACCGACACCGACGAGCCGGTGTCGGCGGCGATCGGGTGGTGCCGTGCCGCGTCGTCGCGCAGCGTCACCGCGATCGCGAATCCGCCGCCGACGACCGCCACGGCGACCACGCTGCTCAGCCAGCGCCCTCGATCTGGCGGCGTTCGGTGCCGCACCGCCCACCAGCCCGTCACGGCCGTCGCGGCGGGAGCTGCGGCCACCGCGCCCCAGGCCCCCGTACCCGCCCACGTGATGCCCGCAGCGGTGACTATCCAGCTGGTCAGTGCAGCCGGGACCAGGCGCAGATCCACCGCCGTCAGACCCGGACGCGGTCACGGAGCTTCTCCAGCCGCCCCGCCCCGATACCATCGACGTCTTTGAGTTGGTCGACGCTCTCGAATCGGCCGTTGGCGTCCCGCCAGGCCACGATGGCCGCCGCTGTCACCGGCCCGATGCCGGGCAGCGCGTCGAGCTGTTCGACAGTGGCCGTGTTGAGGTCCACCACACCGCCCGCACCGGAGCTCGTCTGTGTCGATGTGGGCCCCGGCTGCGCCGAGGGGTCCGCCACCACCGAGCTGCCCATCTGCGCAGGCTGACCGGGTGGCGTCTCGATACCGACCACGATCTGTTCGCCGTCGGCGACGCGACGAGCCATGTTCAAACCGAGGACGTCGGCACCGTCGACCGCACCACCCGCTGCCTCCAGGGCGTCGGCGATGCGTGCACCGGGCGACAGCGTGACCAGACCGGGCTTGTGCACCAGACCGACGACGCTGACGACGACCGGTTCGGCCGGCCCGGGAGCAGGGGACCCCGCCGAGGTCGAGGCCACCATCTCCACCGGCGGCAGCTTGGCCGACACCACCGCCGGCGGCTGATCGCCGATCAGGGTCAGCACGGTGACCAGGATCGCCACCACGGCCACCGCGCTCAGGCCCAGCACCCCGGCGCGACCTGGATCGGCCCGCATCTTGGCCAGCCAGGCCGCCGGTGTCGACGGTGCCTGGTCGGGCAACCAGCGCGACAACGACCGTTCCGATGGCTCCTCAGCGTCGGTGACCCCGCCCTCGGCATCGGTACCGAGCCGCCGGTGCAGCCGCTCGGTCGGCAGTTCGGTGGACATGATGCCGACGCTAGGACGGGCGAAGGACGTTTCGGCTGACCTCGGGCCACCAGACGCGCACCCTGTGGATGGATGCCGTGTTGGGGACAGCCGTGACTACGATGGCTTCTCAAGATGAACCGACGAGCCCCGACGATCGCTGGTGTCGCGTTCGCGGTGCTCTACACCACGGCCGTGCTGATCCTGCCTGCTGTCGCGGGCAGCGAACCCGCAGCGGTGCGAGCGCGCGCGCTGCTGTTGGCCTTCGCGGCACTGGCCCTGGGCTTGCTGGCCGCTGCGGTTCGCGACCGGCTGACCGGCCCGCCGGCCCACCTGTTCACGATCGGATCGATCCTGTTGCTCGCACAGCTGTGCATCGGGACCTGGTTGAGCGCCGGCCCGGCGATCCGGCCAGGCCAGGTTACCGACGGCACCGCGGCCACCCTCGACGACATCGGCTCGCTGTGGCTGCCCACCGCCACCATCGCCCACATCCTGGTCGCCATCCCGATTCTGTTGGAAGCCAACGCCGGTCGGCTGCCGCGCTGGCTCGGTATCGGTGCCGCGGTGTTCGTCGTGGAGCAGCTCATCGAAACCATCACCATCATCGGCCCGCCCGGCAGCTTCATCTCCCCCGGCGGGCCGATGAACATCTATCTGGGCGCGACCCTGTCGGCGGCGTTCTTCGCCGCACTCGGCATCGCCGTTGGGCAGCTGCCCGACACAGTCGGCCAGCAGGACGACACCGCGTCCGAGGAACCGGTAGGAGATTGAATGACCTTGCCCCGTCTGGTACCTCGCTCAGGCATCGAACCGTCGAGCGCCGGCGTGTTGCGCCGCGAGGTCCGTGGGTTCCTGGCCGCGCAGCTCGCCGCGGGTGTCTTCCAACCCGCCGTGGACGCCTGGTTGACCGGGTGGGATGAGGAGTTCACTGCGGCGTTGGCGGCCCGGGGCTGGCTGGGAATGACGGTGCCGCCCGAATACGGCGGTCACGGACGCTCATTCCTGGAACGCTTCGTCGTCACCGAGGAGCTGCTGGCGGCGGGTGCACCGGTCGCGGCGCACTGGATCGCCGACCGCCAGATCGTGCCGTCGCTGCTCAAGTACGGCACCGAGCAGCAGAAATCGCGGTTCCTCCCGGCGATCGTGGCCGGCCGGTGTTTCTTCGGAATCGGAATGAGTGAACCGGATTCCGGGTCGGATCTGGCCAGTGTGCGCACCCGTGCCGAGCGGGTCGAGGGTGGATGGGCGCTCACCGGCACCAAGGTGTGGACCTCGGGCGCGCATCGGGCCCATGCCTTCATCGCCCTGGCACGTACCGCCCCGCCCGATCCGGCCCACCGGCACGCCGGGCTGAGCCAGTTCATCGTCGACCTGCGCGGACCCGGCGTGCAGATCCGTCCGATCGAGTCGATGAACGGCGCGCACCATTTCAACGAGGTGATCCTCGACGGTGCGTTCGTCCCTGACGACATGGTGTTCGGTGAGATCGGCGACGGCTGGCGCCAGGTCACCTCCGAGTTGGCGTTCGAGCGCAGTGGGCCAGAACGGTTGCTGTCGACGTTCGTCCTACTCGACGCGTGTGCCGCGCGGGCCGCTCAGCGGCGTACACCTGCGCACACCGACCTCGGCCGGTTGGTGGCCCGCATCGCGGGTCTGCACCAGATGTCCTGCGCGGTAGCCGAAGCGCTGCAACGCGACGAACTCGCCGACATCCCCGCAGCCGTGGTGAAAGTACTGGGCACCTCGACCGAAGGTGACATCGCCGAATTCGCCCACCTGGGCGCAGACGCCGACGACGGTGACGAGTACCTCGACACCGCCTGTGCTGCACTAGATCAGCGGCCGGGATTCACGTTACGAGGTGGAACCAACGAGGTGCTGCGCGGCGTGATCGCGCGCGGATTGGGGCTGCGGTGAGCGACGAGGTCGACCCCGCGCTGGTCGACATGATGGATGCCGTTCTGCGCCAGCATGGACGCAACAGCGACCCCGCCGATCTGTGGAACCGGCTCGCCGACCTAGGCCTGGTCCGCCTCACCGGCGCGGAAACCTCCAGCGGCAGCGGCGCCGGATGGCGCGAAGCCGCCGCACTGATGTCGGCGGCGGTGCACAACGGTGTGCGCCTTCCGTTGGCCGAGCATGATCTCCTGGCGTGCTGGCTGCTCGATGCCGCCGGTGTCACCGGCTATGACGGTGTGATGCGGACGGTGTGCGTGCTCGACGCCGACGGCCGGGCTCGGGCCGTGCCGTGGGCATCTCGGGCGCGACGGGTGGTCACTGTCACTGCACACGGTGACGGGTTCACCGTGGCCGATCGCGACGTCGCCGAGCTCTCGATCACGCCCGGGGTCAACATGATCGGCGAGCCCCGCGACACCGTGGCCGCGCACCAAGATGCGCCCGAGGTCGGCATCTCCGCCGCATTGGTAGCGCAGCTGCGAAACAAAGCCGCCCTGGTCCGCGCGGTTCAGGTGTGCGCCGCCCTGGACTGCGCCCTGGAGTCCTCGATCACGCACGCCACGTCCCGGGAGCAGTTCGGCCGACCGCTGGCGAAATTCCAGGTGGTGCAACATCTCATCGCCGACATGGCTTCCGAGGCCGCGCTGGCCCGATCGGCCACCGACGCGGCGATCGCGACCGGCGTGGCCAGTGACTGGGCGGCGCCGAACCTGGACTTCTTGGTAGCGGTCGCACGGTCGTGCGCCGGACATGCGGCGTCGGTGGTGGTACGGCATGCCCATCAGGTACACGGCGCCATCGGCACCACCAAGGAGCATCGGCTGCACGAGTTCACCCGTGCGGCTCTGGCGTGGCGTTCGGAGTTCGGGACGGTGCGCGATTTCGACGAGCAGCTGACCCGATTGGCCGTCGACGCCGGCGCTGGGAGCCTTTGGCAGACAATCTGCCCCTGAGTCAGCGCACCACGACGGAACTGGGTTCGCGAGGGGCGCCCAGCATGTCGCGATGTGACGGCGGTCGGCGTCCGCCCTCGTCGGTGATGCCGTAACGCTCGGCCAATTCGGCGGTGATCAGGGTGTACCCACTGAGGTCGCGCACGGCAGGGTCGCGGTACAGCGCATCGATGACATGCCCGGCAAATTCCGGTGTCTCGGCCTGGGCGCTGAAATCGCTCAGCGCCTGGGTGTTTTCACCGAAAGCCGCCCGCAACCGCTCGGTCAGCAGAATGCCCAGCCACAGTGACACCACCGAAACAGTGGTCTCGCCGAAGTCCACGGCCATGTCGGCGACCATCTTGTCGACACCGGCTTTCTGCGCGCCATAGGCAGGCCCGTGCATGTAACACACCGAGCCCGGCGAAGATGTGAACACCATCAGCGCGCGCTCGCGCTGGGCCAGCAGCGGCGCGGCGTGCCACGCCGCAACGTAGGAGGACCGCAGCCCGACATCGAGGACATCGGCCAGCTCGCGAGGCTTGCGCCAGAACGGCTTCCGATCGACCAGATGATCAGATATCGCCGCGGCGTTGTTGACCAGCAGATCCAGCCGGCCGCACGCATTGTGCACTCGCTCGAAGACCCGACCCACCGCATCGTCGTCTCGGTGGTCGACGGTGAGGCCGGTGCCCCAGTGCGGGCGGTCGGCGATGGTTCGACCGGTGCCATACACCCGCCAACCGCGGGCGGCCAGGGCAACGGCGATGCCTTGGCCCGCGCCCCGGCTGGCGCCGGTGACGACGGCGACCGGTGCATCCTGGCCGGTCACGGCGCATCCACCCGGACGGCGACACCAACTGCGCCGGAGCCGACATGCACCGACAACAGCGGACCCATGTCGGTGACCGTCAGCGCAGAGATCTGCGGGAGACGTTGTGTCAGGGTGGCGCCGAGTTCATCGGCGCCGTCGTGGTTGTCCACGTGGTGAACCACGACCTCGGCTGAGCTCTCGCCGACCACCTCGACGACGCGTTCCACCATGGCGGCGTGCGCCTTGTTGACGGTGCGGATCCGCTGATCGAGTACCAGCCGGCCGTCGACGTCCAACATCAACAGTGGTTTGAGCGACAGGGCTGTGCCCAGCCAGGACGCCGCGGTGCGCAAGCGGCCGCTGCGGCGCAGATTGTCGAGACGGTGCACCACCAAGAAGACGTGGGTGTGGTTGACCGCCTTGCGGGCCGCCGCCTCGACGGCATCGAGGTCGACCTCGGCTCGGGCGGTGCGGGCCGCCTCTACAGCGATCAAGCCCACCCCCATGGCCGCCGAGCGCGAATTGACCACTCGAACCGAGGGCCCGAACTCCCGCGCAGCCATCACCGCCGCGCTGTAGGTCCCCGACAATGCGGCCGAAATATGCACGGCAACAACGCCGTCCCCGTTGCTGTCGGCCAGGGCTTGTCGATAGACGTCGGACAGATCAGCCGGGGTGGCACCGGCTGTGGTGACTTTGGGACGGTCGTGCACGTCGAACGGGATGTCGTCGCAACCGTCACGCAGATCCGTACCGTCGATCAGGACGTGCAGCGGCACCTCCAGGATGCCCCATTGCGCGCGCTGCTCGGCAGACAGACGCGACGACGAATCGCTGACCACTATGACGGACATGGTCGGTCATCCATGCGAATCAGATACCTGCACACCAGCTTCGGCCAGGCCTTTGACCATCAGGTCGGCGACCGCCTGATGAGCCTCGAAGTTCCAGTGGATCCCATCGGGGTTGCCCCGCCCGCCGAGCACCTCGTCCTCGACCGCGGCTTTGAGGTCAACCAGCGGCACACCGTGGGCGCCCGCCCATGCAGTGATCGCCGCGACGGTACCGGCCCGACCATGGTGGGCCATCCCGTAGGTCGGCGCGATGTGCACCGACGGCAGCGACGCCACCACCGGGATGCCGGGCCGGTTGAAGTCGATGGCTGCCCGGGTCATCTCGAGGTATTCGACGGTCAGGTGCGGTGGCAGTGCGGCCCGCGCCACCGGCGAGAGCCGCGGTTGCACCCAGCCGTAACCGTCCCGGGCCCAGCGTCGCAGCCGAGTCGGTCGGACATAGCGAATGAGCTCGCGCAGCGCGGTGGGCAACGGCGAGGGCAGCGAGTCCATCCCCGAAGTGGCGAAGATCACCGCTCCGGCGCGCGGCAGTGCGGCCCACGAGCGCGGATCCTGGGTGGCCGCCCACCACACGTCACGACTCGTCCAGCCGATCCGACCGATCAGCTCCACGTCCCAGTCAAGTTGTCGGGCAACGATATTCGGCCAGATCCTGGGATCATCTGACGGCAGCCCGCCGGTCGGTCCGTAATAGGACAGCGAGTCGCAGAAGATCAGCAGGGTCCGGCGCGGTGCGGTCATCTACAGTACGTCCCCCGCGACCTGCGCCGATGCGTTCCACACGTCCAGCCGCCACCGGATGTCGTCGAACGACGCCCCGGCGCCGCCGGTGCGGGTATGCCCGGCCAACTGCACCCAGCTGGCGTTGCCCATGCCACCCAGCACCGGCCAGTTGTCCACCGGTAGGTCCAGCAGCGCCGCGGTCAAAGCCGCGATCAGTCCGCCGTGCGCGACCAAGATCACCGGCCGGTCGTCCCGACCCCATTCGATCTGCCCCGCGACCAGTTCACGGACCAACGGCACGCCGCGTGCGGCGACGTCGACACGGCTCTCACCGCCGTGCGGTGCCCAACGCGCGTCCTCGCGCCATGCGAGTCTGGCTCCAGGTGCGGCGGCATCCACCTCCAGGTGAGTCATCCCCTGCCAGTCGCCCAGGTGGGTTTCCCGCAGCCGGGTGTCGATGCCGACGGGAAGGCCGCTGCGGTCACCGAGGGCGACCGCGGTGTCGAGCGCGCGGCGCAGGTCCGATGACACGATCAGCAGCGGCTGCCGTTTGGCCAGCGACTCCGCCGCCGCAATGGCCTGATCCCGGCCCAGGTCGCTGAGCTCGGTGTCGAGCTGACCCTGCATGCGGCTGCCGGCGTTGTACTCGGTTTGCCCGTGGCGCAGCATGACCAGACGGCGGATCGTCATGGACCGCCCTCCGCGCGGTCGGCGCTGAGATCCACTTCGACCGTCGGGCAGTCCCGCCAGAGCCGGTCGAGCGCGTAGAACTCGCGTTCGTCGGCGTGCTGGACGTGTACCACGATGTCCACGTAGTCCAGCAGTGTCCACCGCCCTTCACGGGTGCCCTCGCGCCGGGCCGGCTTGTAGCCCGCCTGCCGCATCTTCTCCTCGACCTCGTCGACGATGGCGTTGACCTGCCGGTCGTTGGACCCCGACGCGATAACGAAGCAGTCGGTGATCACCAACTGACTGGACACGTCGATCACGACGACATCCTCGGCGAGTTTGGCTGCCGCTGCTCGCGCGGCGATCCGTGCCATCTCGATGGCTTCCTGTGTGGCGGTCAGGGATGCTCTCCTTGTCCTGCGTTGCTGGAGTTGCGATATAGATTGCGCTTGGCGACATACTGCACCACACCGTCGGGGACCAGGTACCAGATGGGCCGCGACTGCCCGGCGCGCACCCGGCAGTCGGTCGACGAAATCGCCAGTGCCGGCACCTCGACGAGGTGCAGCGCATCAGAGGGCAGTTCGGCCATCGCAGCGGTGATGTGGCTGCCGTCGAGTTCGTAGCCCGGTCGGCTGACACCGATGAAGCTGGCGATCGAGAACATGTCCTCCCAGTTCTGCCACGACAGGATGGAGGCCAGCGCATCAGCACCGGTGATGAAGTACAGGTCGGCGTCCGGGTTGGCGGCCCGCAGGTCCCGCAGCGTGTCCTTGGTGTAGGTGGGCCCGCCACGGTCGATGTCGACCCTGCTGACCGAGAATCGCGGGTTGGACGCGGTCGCGATCACCGTCATCAGATAGCGGTCCTCGGCCGCGGTGACACCCCCGCTGCGCTTCTGCCAGGGCTGACCGGTCGGGACGAAAACCACTTCGTCGAGTTCGAACAGGTCGGCGACCTCACTGGCCGCCACCAGGTGCCCGTTGTGGATGGGGTCGAATGTGCCGCCCATCACGCCGAGCCTTCTGCGCTGTCGACCCTCTCCTTGCCCCGACATCGCCGTCAGACCGGCAGCAGCGCGTCGATCACCGACGCCAGCTGCTTGGCCGACCGGCACTCGTGCATCGTGATCAGGTCCTCGTAGCGCGGCACCGCCGAATCCCCACTGCCCCACAGGTGGCGGGGCTCCGGGTTGAGCCAGTGCGCATGCCGGCTCGCATTGACCATGTGGGCGAGCAACTCGGTCTCGGGGTTGCGGTAGTTGTTGCGCCCGTCGCCGAGGATCAGCAGCGCGCTGCGCGGGGACAGCACATTCGGATACTTGTCCAGAAACGACACGAACGCGTGGCCGTAGTCGGAGTGACCGTCGCGGGTGTAGACCCCTGCCTCGCGGGTGATCCGTTGTACGGCCACCGCGAGATCAGCCTCCGGACCGAACAACTCGGTGACCTCATCGGTGGTGTCGATGAAGGCGAAGACCCGAACCCGGGAGAACTGCTGGCGCAGCGCGTGCACCAGCAGCAACGTGAAGTGGCTGAAGCCGGCCACCGAGCCGGACACGTCGCAGAGCACCACCAGCTCGGGTCGGGCCGGATGTGGCTTCTTGAGCACTACGTCGATCGGGACGCCGCCGGTGGACATCGACTTGCGCAGCGTCTTGCGCAGGTCGATCTCCCCGGCGCGGGAGCGGCGCCGCCGCGCGGCCAGCCGGGTCGCCAGCGTGCGTGCCAGCGGGGCGACGACTCGGCGCATCTGGCGCAGCTGTTCGCCCGAGGCCCGCAGGAACTCGACGTTCTCGGCCAGCTGCGGCACCCCGTAGGTCTGAACGTGGTTACGACCGAGCTGTTCGGCGGTACGGCGTTTGGTCTCCGCTTCGACCATTCGGCGAAGTTGCGTGATGCGCTGGGCAGCAAGAGCTTTAGCGATCTGCTCCTGCGTCGGGGTGGGTTCGTCACCGTAAGGTGCCAGCAACCCGGCCAGCAGCCGACCTTCCAGGTCGTCCAGACTCACCGCTTTGAGTGCCTGATACGACGAGTAGGACGGCCCGCGACTGGAGTTGTAACGCCCATAGGCCTCCACGATCTGGGCGATCATTGCGGCCAACCGTTCGTCGAGATTGGCCAATTCCTCGTTGTCGCTGAGCATATCGACCAGCGCCTGGCGCAGCGCCTCGATGTCCTCGGGCGGAAGGCCGTCCTCGGAGTCGGAATCTTCATCGAGCACCGTCTTGACGCCCAGCGCCGCCGGGAAGTAGAGGTCGAACAGCACATCGTAGGTCTCGCGGTGATCCGGGCGGCGCAGCACCGCACACGCGATACCCTCCCGCAGCACCTGGCGGTCCCCCAGCCCCAGCGTAGCCATCACCCGGCCGGCATCCACGGTTTCCGATGGACCCACCGAAATACCTTGTGCCCGAAGCGCTTCGACGAACTCGACGAGGTGCCCGGGGATTCCGTGCGGAGCCAGGGGCTGAGGCGGGCTGGTGCGGCGGACGGCCATCAGTTCAGCCTCAGCTCCCCGGCGGCCTTGATCTGGTCGGACTGGTGCTTGAGGACGACGCCCAGGGTGGCGGCGATGAGCTCGTCGTCGATGGTGTCCAGGCCCAGCGCCAGGATGGTGCGACCCCAGTCGATCGTCTCGGCCACCGACGGCAACTTCTTCAGCGCCATGCCGCGCAGCACGCCGATGATGCGGACCAGCTCGTCGGCCAGGTGCGCCGGCAACTCCGGCACCCGCGACAACAGGATGCGCCGCTCCAGGTCGGGGTCGGGGAAGTCGATGTGCAAGAACAGACAGCGCCGCTTGAGCGCCTCAGAGAGTTCCCGGGTGGCGTTGGAGGTCAGCACCACCAGCGGACGACGCTGCGCGGTGATGGTGCCCAGCTCGGGCACGGTCACCGCGAAATCACTGAGCACCTCCAGCAGCAGGCCCTCGATCTCGATGTCGGCCTTGTCGGTCTCGTCGATCAGCAACACCGTCGGGTCGGTGCGCCGAATGGCGGTCAGCAGCGGCCGGCTGAGCAGGAACTCCTCGGAGAAGACGTCGTCTCTGGTGCGATCCCAGGCTTCACCGTCGCCCCCGGCGCCCGCGTTCCCAGCCTGGATGCGCAGGATCTGCTTGGCGTGGTTCCACTCGTAGAGTGCGCGGGCCTCGTCGACTCCCTCGTAGCACTGCAGCCGCACCAGCTCCGAACCGGTCGACTGTGCGATGGCCCGGGCCAGTTCGGTCTTGCCGACCCCGGCGGGCCCTTCCACCAGCAGCGGCTTGCCCAACCGATCAGCGAGGAAGACCGCGGTCGCGGTGGCGGTGTCGGGCAGATACCCGGTTTCGGCCAGCCGCTTGGCGACGTCGTCGATGTCGGCGAACAGCGGCACGGTGTGCGCGGGGAGACTCACAGGTCTTCTCCTTCTCCTAGGCCGGACGGGTGTGGCCGTCGCCCCACACGATCCATTTGGTCGAGGTCAGCTCTGGCAACCCCATCGGGCCACGCGCGTGCAGTTTCTGGGTGGAGATGCCGATCTCGGCACCGAAGCCGAACTGTTCTCCGTCGGTGAACGCGGTAGAAGCGTTCACCATCACCGCGGCGGCATCGACGCGTTCGGTGAACCGTTGCGCGGCAGCGAGATCGGTGGTGACGATGGCTTCGGTGTGTCCGGTGCCGTAGTCGTTGACGTGCGCGATGGCCCCGTCGACACCGTCGACGACGGCCAGCGCGATGTCCATCGAGAGGAACTCGGCGCGCAACTCGTCCTCGGACGGATCGGCGTGCACGGTCACCCCGGCCTCCTGCAGCGCGGCCGTCAGCCGAGGCACCGCGATGTCGGCGATGGCGGCGTCGACCAGAACCGTCTCCGCGGCGTTGCACACACTGGGGCGGCGGGTCTTGGCGTTCAGCAGAATCTTCTCGGCCATGTCGAAGTCGGCGGACTTGTCCACGTAGACATGGCAGTTCCCCACGCCCGTCTCGATGGTGGGCACCTGGGCGTCGCGCACCACCGCATCGATCAGGCCGGCCCCGCCGCGCGGGATGACTACGTCCACCAGTCCGCGGGCCTGAATGAGGTGGGTGACCGACGCCCGGTCGGCGCTGGGCAGCAGTTGCACAGCGTCACAGTCGAGTTGCTCGCTGGCCAGCGCCGCTCGCAGTGCATTGACCAGCGCTTCGTTGGACTGCGCGGCCGAGGAGCTGCCGCGCAGCAGCACCGCGTTACTCGACTTCAACGTCAGTCCGAACGCATCGACGGTGACATTGGGCCGACCTTCGTAGACGATCCCGACCACCCCGAGCGGCACCCGCTGCTGACGCAGCTGCAGACCGTTGACCAGGGTGCTGCCGCGCAGCACCTCCCCGACCGGGTCGGGCAGGCCGGCGACCTGGCGAAGACCGTCGGCGATGCCCTCGATCCTGCTCGGGTTCAGCGCCAGCCGGTCGAGCATCGCCGCGGGTGTGCCGGCACCACGGGCGACGTCCAGGTCGGCCTCATTGGCGTCGAGGATGACGCGGGTGTTCATCAACACATGGTCGGCAGCCGTGCGCAGCGCGCGGTTCTTCACCTCGGTACTCAGGGTGGCCAGCACGCGGGCGGCGCTGCGGGCGCGCCGGGCTGCCTCGTGGACCTGCTCGCGCAGATCAGGTGCTGATGGTGCCTGCACACTCATCAGGCCAGGGTATCGGGTCTTCGGACCGCCTCGTCGGCAAGGGTGACGGTTGTCGAACGCTACCGTTTGTGAGTGTGACGCGAGTGTGCGTGGTCGGCAGCCTCAACGCCGACCTGATCTTCTCCGTCGGCGCGCTGCCGCGTCCGGGCCAGACGGTGATGGCCGCGGACCTGATCACCGCACCGGGTGGCAAGGGTGGCAATCAGGCGGTCGCCGCGGCCCGCGCCGGCGCCGATGTGGCACTGGTCGCCGCAGTGGGGACCGACACCGCCGCCGACGAACTGCGGTCCCACCTCCGCGACAACGGCGTGGACCTGTCCGGGGTGAGCACGGTGCCAGGCCCGAGCGGATGCGCGGCGATCGTCGTCGACTCGGCCGCCGAGAACTCGATCGTGGTCGCGCCCGGGGCCAACGCCCATTTCGGCGTAGATTCGCCCGGGCTGCGTGCCGCGGTCACCGGGGCAGACGTCATGTTGACGCAGCTCGAAATACCGCTGTCGACAGCGGTCGCGGCAGCGCGCTGGGCGCGTGCCGCCGGAGCCGTGGTGCTGGTCAACGCGTCGCCGGCCGGAGGCGACCCCGCAGGTCTCGCGGAGCTGGCCGCGCACACCGACGTGGTCGTCGTCAACGAGAACGAGGCGCCGCGCTGGCTCGACGATGACCGCCTGCGCGTCGAGCACCTGGTGGTCACCCGTGGCGCGCACGGGGCCCGCCACATCAGTGACGGGCGTATCCGGGAGGTGCCGGCGCCCGTGGTGCAACCGGTCGATACGACGGGCGCCGGTGATGTGTTCGCCGGGGTACTGGCAGCGGGGTGGCTGGCCGGCCCCAAGCTCGCCTTGCGCCGAGCATGTGCTGCCGGAGCATTGGCCACACTGGTGTCCGGGGCCGGTGACTGCGCCCCCTACAGTAAGGCGATCGACAACGCCCTGACAGGAGGTCCCGATGACCAGCGCGCCCCGACCACCCGAGGGTGATTGGCTCGGTACCCCGTTTCTGCGCTTCACCCGGGAATCCGGGTTCGGGGTGTGCACACTGGACCGCCCCGAGGCCCGCAACGCGATGACGCCGGCGATGTACTTCGGCATCCGTTACGCGGTACGCCACGTCGATGCCGACCCGGATCTGGCGGGTCTGCTGATCACCGGCACCGGGGACGTCTTCGCCCCCGGCGGCGACATGGGCGGCGGGGACGGCTCGGACAACTGGTTGACGTTCGGCTCGGCGCTGGGCATGGACGTGACCCCGTTCGAGACGCTGCGCCAATCCACCAAACCGGTGGTCGCTGCGGTGAACGGGTTGTGTCAGGGCGGTGGACTACAGATCGCGCTGTGCTCGGACATCGCGGTGGTCAGCGACCGGGCGACCTTTCGGGTGCCCGAACTCTTCCGCGGGATCGCCGACACCTACTACAGCCACATGCTGGCCCGTCTCATCGGGCCGGTGCGTACCCGCGACCTGATGTTCACCGGCCGCACGCTGACCGCGGCCGAGGCGCTGGACTGGGGTCTGGTGGCCCGGGTGGTGCCCCACGAGGAGCTGCCCGGCGCCGCGCGGGAGGTGCTGGCCCAGTGCTGTCGCACCGCACCGCACGCTCGCAGCGTCGTCAAGGCCAGCCTGGACAACTACCTCGGGCTCTACGACCGCATCGGGATGCAGGCCAGCCTGGGTGCACCGGAGTCCATCGAAGGGTTCCTGGCGTTCAAAGAACGTCGGTCACCGAATTGGGTTCATCCGGGTCTGCGCATCGACGGGCGGTTGTGAGCGTCGGCGCGTCAGCTCTGCGGAACTGAGCGCTCGATCTCGTCGAGCCACGTCCGCGCGGACATGTCCGACGGGGCGCGCCAGTCACCGCGCGGCGACAGTGAGCCGCCGGCGGAGACCTTCGGGCCGTTCGGCAGTGCCGAACGCTTGAACTGGCTGAACGAGTAGAACCGCTGGGCGAAGACCTGCAGCCAGTGCCGGATCTCCTTCAGCGAGAACGATGGCCGCTCGTCCTCCGGCAACCCTGGCGGCCAGTCCCCGCGCTGCGGGTCACTCCAGGCGTGCCACGCCAGGAACGCCACCTTCGACGGCCGGAACCCGTAGCGAAGCACCTGGAACAGCGAAAAGTCTTGCAGGACATAAGGTCCCACCTTGCTTTCGCTGCTCTGGATCTCCTCGTCCTCGCCTGCGGGCACCAGCTCGGGACTGATCTCGGTGTCGAGCACCGACTGTAAAACCTCGTTGACCGCGTCGTCGAACTGATGTGACGAGATCACCCAGCGAATCAGGTGCTGGATCAACGTCTTGGGCACCCCGCCGTTGACGTTGTAGTGCGACATCTGGTCACCGACGCCGTAGGTCGACCAGCCCAGCGCCAGCTCGGACAGGTCACCGGTGCCCAACACGATCCCGCCGCGCTGGTTGGCCAGCCGGAACAGATAGTCGGTACGCAGGCCGGCCTGGACGTTCTCGAAGGTCACGTCGTAGACCTCCTCGCCGCGGGCGAACGGGTGATCCATCTCGGAAAGCATCAGCTGCGCCGTCGACGAGATGTCGATGGTCTGAAAGGTCACACCGAGCGCCTCGGCGAGCCGGGTCGCGTTGTTGCGGGTGCGGTCGCCGGTGGCGAACCCGGGCAGCGTGAACGCCAGGATGTCGCTGCGGGGCCGCTGCTCACGGTCCATCGCCCGGGCGGCGACGATCAGCGCATGGGTGGAGTCGAGGCCACCCGACAGGCCGAGCACGATCTTCGGGTAATCCAGCACGCGCAACCTCTGCTCGAGCCCGGAGACCTGGATGTTGTAAGCCTCGTAGCAGTCCTGCTCCAATCGGGCCGGGTCAGCCGGCACGAACGGGAAGCGCTCCACCTCGCGACGCAATCCGATGTCCTCGGCCGGTGGATCGACCCGGAATTCGATCCGCCGGAAGGAATCGTCGTCGATCAGGTGCTGGCGCCGGTTGTCGTCGAAGGTCCCCATCCGGATGCGTTCGTTGCGCAGCAGCTCGACGTCGACGTCGGCCACCGACCGGCGCTCGCCTTTCGGGAACCGCTCGGACTGCGCCAGACACACCCCGTTCTCCCAGACCATGGTCTGTCCGTCCCAGGCCAGGTCGGTGGTGGACTCGCCCTCCCCGGCCGCGGCGTACACGTAGGCGGCCAGGCAGCGCGACGACGCCGACCGCGCCAGTAGGCAGCGGTCCTCGCTGCGGCCGATGGTGATCGGACTGCCCGACAGGTTGGCCAACACCGTCGCACCGGCCAGGGCTGCCTCGGCGCTGGGCGGTATCGGGACGAACATGTCCTCGCAGACCTCGACATGCAGCACGAACGCGGGGATATCCTCGGCCGCGAACAGCAGATCGGGCCCGAACGGCACGTCGGCGCCGCCGAGCCGGATTTCGCCGGCCTCGTCATGACCGGACGCGTACTGTCGCTTCTCGTAGAACTCCCGGTAGGTCGGCAGATAGGACTTGGGCACCACACCGAGCACCCGACCCTTGTGGATCACCACTGCGGTGTTGTAGATCCGATTGCGGTGGCGCAGTGGCGCTCCGACCACCAGCACCGGCATCAGGTCGACCGACCCGGCGACCACCGACAGCACCGCCCGTTCGGCCGCCTCCAGCAGGGCATCCTGCATCACGATGTCCTCGATGGAGTACCCCGTCAGATTCAGCTCCGGGAACACCGCCACAGCCACACTGTCGTCGTGGCATCGGCGCGCGACGTCCAGCACCGTCTCCGCGTTGCCGATTGGGTCGGCCAGGGCGGTGTGGTGGGTGCACGCGGCCACGCGCACGAAGCCATGGCGGTAGGCGGAGTAGAAATCCATGCCTCATTGTTGCCCGTAAACCAAACGGGGTATGCACGTGGCCATGAGTGACACCGTGGTGCTGGTCGTCGACATGATGAACACCTACCAGCACGAGGATGCCGAGGTGCTTGCCGACAACGTCGCCGCGATCATCGATCCGCTGTCGAAACTGGTCGCCGAGGCTCGTCGGCGCGACGACGTCGACCTCATCTACGTCAACGACAACTACGGCGACTTCTCCACCGAGTTCGGTGACCTGGTCACCAACGCGCTCAACGGTGCCCGGCCTGAGCTGGTCAAACCCATCGAGCCCGACGACGGCTGCCGATTCATGACCAAGGTGCGGCACAGCGCGTTCTATGCGACGTCGCTGGCTTACCTGCTCAACCAGCTCGAGCCCCGCCGCTTGGTGTTGACCGGGCAGGTCACCGAGCAGTGCATTCTCTACACCGCGCTGGACGCGTATGTGCGCCATTTTCCGGTGGTGGTGCCGCGGGATGGGGTGGCCCACATCGATGCCGGTCTGGGTGAGGCAGCGCTGCAGATGATGGAACGCAACATGGACGCCGAGGTCGTGGCGGCTGCCGAGTGCCTGCCCTGACGCCGATGCCTACTGTGGGGGACGTGGAATCACCTGAACTGGTTGCACTGCTGCGGGGCCGCCGCGTGGCGGTGCTGACGGGCGCGGGCATGTCCACCGACTCTGGCATCCCCGACTACCGCGGGCCCGACTCGCCGCCGAGCAACCCGATGACGATCCGTCAGTTCACCTCGGACCCGACTTTTCGCCAGCGTTACTGGGCGCGCAACCACGTCGGCTGGCGGCACATGGACGACAAGCGGCCCAACGCCGGCCACCGAGCGCTGGCGGCACTCGAACGGGCCGGCGTGGTCACCGGCCTGATCACCCAGAACGTGGACCTTCTGCATACCAAGGCCGGCAGCCACGCCGTAGTGGACCTGCACGGCACCTACGCGCGGGTGGTGTGCCTGGAATGCGGGCACCGGATGTCTCGCTCGGCGCTGCACGACCTGCTCGACGCAGCCAATCCGGGTTTTCTGGAACGTGCTGAGTCGGTGGGCGCCATCGCGGTGGCACCCGACGCCGATGCGATGCTCGACGACACCGCGGGCTTTCGGATCGTCGATTGCCCCGAGTGTGGCGGAATGCTCAAGCCCGACATCGTCTACTTCGGCGAAAGCGTCCCCAAAGCCCGCGTGGATGTTGCGTATTCGATGGTCGACCATGCCGATGCGCTGCTGGTCGCGGGTTCGTCACTGACGGTGTATTCGGGCTACCGATTCGTCCGCCACGCCTGCGCTCGTGGTATCCCGGTGGCGATCATCAACCGCGGTCGCACCCGCGGCGACGATCTGGCCTCGGTCAAGATCGACAACGGTTGCTCACCCATGCTTGCGTTGCTGGCCGACGAACTGCCTGCCCCAGCCGCCCCGGAGCTGAGCGCGTGACGACACCACTGGCGCGGCTGCGTCCCCCCACCGGACCGGTGCACGGACGCTGGGGGTTGGGTCTCGGGGAGTTGGCGGCGCGCATCAGTCGGGCACCCGAGCCGCTGGACGCGGCGCTGCGTCACCTCAATCATTTCGGCGCGCTGGTCATCAGCGACGACTCGGTGGAGTTCGACGGGGATTCCGTCGCTTGGTCCGATGTTAAGGACATCGAAACCCACAGTCTCGTCGGGTATCTCGTGTCCGGGGCATTGGACAAGCAAGTCGGCAAGCTGCCGCTGCCCCGGTTCCCGGGGCGCCGACTTGCGATCGGGCTGGCCTCTGACGCGGCGCTGACTGCGCTGGTCGTCGTAGCCGGTGGGCCGCTCAAGACTGTGTTCGAGGTGCAGATTCCGGCCGAGGTGAACTACAAGGCGAGGTTGCGCAACCGCACCTTGGCCGCAGGCGTGTTGCCCACCCTGTTGATGGCGGATCCGGCGGTGCGCGAAACCTTGATCCAGACTGCCAAAGCGAACGGCGTCACCGTGCGGCATGCCGACAACGACGCCATCGACGACGCCGAAAAAAGACTTCAGAAGATCAAGGCACTTTGGGATAAGCTGGCTTCGCTCGCCGAAAAGCACTCTGGCTGAGCCGGATACACCTTTTTGTCAGACCCCGGTGCGATCATGGGTTCATGTCTTCGGTCGCAACGGACAGCGGGGCCGACGTCGGGTCTCCGGCGGAGCGGTTGGCGGTGTTGTTCGATGAGGTCGCCGAGTTGTGTGGGCAGCGCAATGCCATCGATGGCCGTCTGGTGCAGATCGTCGCCGAGATCGACCGTGACGGGTTGTGGTGCATCACCGGGTGTCGGTCGGTGGCGGCGTTGGTGGCCTGGAAAACCGGTGTCTCCCCGAACAACGCCACGTCCATGGTGGCGATCGCCGACCGGCTCACCGAGTTCCCGCGCTGCGTGACGGGGTTGCGGGAGGGTCGGTTGTCGCTGGATCAGGTCGCGGTGATCGCCCAACGCGCCGGTGCGGGCTCGGACGAGCATTACGCCGAGCTGGCCCAGAGCGCCACGGTCACCCAGCTGCGCACCGCCATCAAACTCGAACCCCGACCCGACCCCGATCCACGTCCACAGCCGAGGCCGTCGATCAGTACGCGGGTCAACGGGGACATGACCTGCTGGACCATCTGGCTGCCGACCATCGAATCAGCGAAACTCGAAGCCGGGCTGGCATCCCAGCACGACGGGCTGATCGCTGACTGGAAACGCGACCACACCATCGACACCAGCGACGACAGCACCGACCCCGACACCGACGGGTCGGCTGCCCGGCCGCCGATGCCCACCCGGGTGGATGCGTTGATGGCGTTGGTCGAGGCCGGATGGGATGCCGAGGTGGCGGCCCGCCCGCACGGGCAGCACACCACCGTGATCGTGCATGTCGATGTCACCGACAAGCTCAGCTCACTGCATCTGGGTCCGCTGCTCTCCGACGCCGAGCGGCAGTATCTCGGTTGTGACGCCACCGCCCAGGTGTGGTTCGAACGCGACGGTCAGCTGATCGGGTCCGGGCGCACCACCCGCACCATCAGCCGCCGACTGCGCCGCGCCCTGGAGTATCGCCACCCCACCTGCGCGGTACCCGGGTGCGGGGCCACCCGCGGCCTGCATGCCCATCACCTCCGGCACTGGGAAGACGGCGGACCCACCGACCTGGACAACCTGGTGCTGCTGTGTCCCTGGCATCACCGCGCCCATCACCGCGGGGCCATCACCATCACCGGCACAGGACACAACATCACCGTCACCGACGCCACCGGCCAAACACTGCACCCCGGATCACTGGCCCGACCACCCACCACCACCGCACCCGACGTGGCGCCCTACCCCGGCCCGACCGGCGAACGCGCCCACTGGTGGTGGTACGACCCCTACCAACCACCCCCACCCACCCACACCAACTAGGCCCGGCAACACCTGTTGCGCCAGAACCACATTGACCGCGTCAGGCAGGCACCAGATCGTCGGCGTGCACCACAGGGCGGCGCATCTCGGTAGGCAACTCCGAGGTGGAGCGGCCTAGCATGCCCGCCAGCTCGGTGGCGTCGTAGGCGACCACACCCCGGCCCACCAACGCCGAGTCCTGCGCCCGCAACTCGACCACGTCGCCACCGTAGAACCGGCCCGACAGCGCCGTGATACCAGCCGGCAACAACGAGCGGCGCTGACGCACAACAGCGTTGACGGCACCGTCGTCGAGAGTCAGCGTTCCTGACGCCTCGGCGGCATAACGCACCCAGAACCGGCGCGAGGACATCCGGGTAGCGCGTGGCGCGAACACCGTGCCCACCGACGCGTCGGTCAACGCGGTGGCCGCGTCGGCCGCCGCAGCCAGCAGCACGGGCACACCGGCGTCGGAGGCCAACAGTGCCGAAGAGAGTTTGGAGACCATTCCCCCGGTGCCCAGGCTGCTGCCGCGACCGGCGGTCACCCCGACTAGGTCGGCCGGGCCGCTGACCTCGGGGATGAAACGCGCCGGATTGTCCTCCGACGCCTTGCGCGGATCTCCGTCGTAGAGGCCGTCGATGTCCGACAGCAAGATCAACGCATCGGCCCCGACCAGATGAGCCACCAACGCCGAGAGCCGGTCGTTGTCACCGAACCGAATCTCGTTGGTGGCCACCGTGTCGTTTTCGTTGACAATCGCCACGGCATGCAGGGCGCGCAGCCTATCCAACGTCCGCGCGGCGTTGGTATGTTGGGCCCGCATCGAGATGTCGTGCGCGGTCAGCAGGACCTGCCCCACGGTTCGCTGGTAGTGCGCGAACGCGGCGCTCCAGGTGTTCACCAGCGCCACCTGCCCCACGCTGGCGGCAGCCTGCTTGGTGGCCAGGTCCGTGGGGCGCCGGGTCAGACCCAGGGGCTCGATGCCTGCGGCGATCGCGCCCGAGGACACGATGACCACATCGGAACCGGACTGCATCCGGGCCTCGATCGCGTCGGCCAGATTTTGCAGCCGGCTGGCGTCGAACTTGCCCGACTGAGTGGTCAGCGCCGTGGTGCCGATCTTGACGACCACCGAACGCGCGTTGCGGATAGCCGCGCGGTGGATGGACTCCACGCTCACCCGTCGCTCTCCCGACGAGCTTTGCGGGCAGCCTTCCGCTCGTCAGCGGAGATCCGTCCGGTCTGTTCCAGGCGAGCATCGGTGCCGCGCCCCGACATGGGGACATCCACACCGGCCGGCGTCTGCGGCTCCCAGTCGAAGGTCATATCACCGATCGTGACCGCACATCCGGGCGTGGCACCGAGCTTGAGCAGCTCGTCCTCCACCCCGAGCCGGGCCAGCCGGTCACCGAGATAGCCGACAGCCTCATCGTTGTCGAAGTTGGTCTGCGCCACCCAACGCTGCGGGCGGGTCCCGGAGACGACGAAGCCACCGTCGCCGTCGGGCTGCACCGAAAATGCCGTCTCGTCAACAGGAATCGGTCGGATCACCGGTCGGCGCGCCACCACCTCGGGCTGGGCCGCCCGATATGCCGAGACCATCTCCCACAGCCCGAAAATCAACGGTCGCAAACCTTCTCGTGTCACTGCAGAGACCTCGAACACCCGCCACCCGAATTTCTCGGAGACTTCCGCGCGAACGAAATCGGCAAGTTCGCGCGCATCGGGAACGTCGATCTTGTTCAGTACCACCGCACGTGGTCGCTGCGCGAGGTCGCCGAGCGCGGAGTCGCCCTGCAGCGTCGGGGTGTAGGCAGCCAACTCGGCTTCGAGCGCCTCAATGTCGGAGATCGGGTCACGGTCGGGCTCGAGCGTGGCGCAGTCGACGACGTGCACCAACACCGCGCACCGCTCGATGTGACGCAAGAAATCCAGTCCCAGCCCGCGGCCTTCGGACGCGCCCGGGATCAGTCCGGGGACGTCGGCGACGGTGAAGGTGTGCTCCCCGGCCGAGACCACACCCAGGTTGGGGACCAACGTGGTGAACGGATAATCGGCAATCTTCGGTTTGGCCGCCGAGATCGCCGAGACCAACGAAGACTTACCGGCCGACGGGAAACCGACCAGCCCGACGTCGGCGACCGTCTTCAGTTCCAGCGTCAGCTCGCGCGTCTCCCCTTTCTCGCCGAGCAATGCGAATCCGGGGGCTTTGCGGGCCCGCGAGGCCAGCGCGGCGTTTCCCAGTCCGCCGCGCCCACCGGCCGCGGCTTCGAACCTGGTGCCGGCTCCGACGAGGTCGGCCAGCAGCCGACCCTTCTCGTCGAGCACGACCGTCCCGTCGGGGACTTTCACCTCCAGGTCTGAACCGGCAGCTCCGTCCCGGTTGCTACCGGCGCCCTGCTTGCCGGACGGCGCGACGACGTTGGGATGGAAGTGGAAGTCGAGCAGGGTGTGCACCTGCGGATCGACGACGAAAACCACACTTCCGCCCCGGCCACCGTTACCGCCGTCGGGACCACCCAGCGGCTTGAACTTCTCGCGGTGCACCGAGGCGCACCCGTTGCCACCATTACCGGCCCGCGCGTGGACCACGACGCGGTCGATGAACCGGGGCATCGGACTACCTTTCCATGACGAAATCTACGTTTTGCGGGCGATGTGCGAGAGCCCTGCGAGCAAAACGGCGATCTCGACGCGGAAGTCAGGCCTCGCTGCGGGTGACGCGGACGATGTTGACGAACTTGCGGCCGCGCTTCGTGCCGAACTCCACAGCACCCGGTGCCGTCGCGAACAGGGTGTCGTCACCACCACGCCCGACGTTGACGCCGGGGTGGAAATGGGTCCCGCGCTGGCGGACCAGGATCTCGCCGGCCTTGACGACCTGGCCGCCGAACCGCTTGACGCCCAGTCGCTGGGCGGCGGAATCGCGACCGTTGCGTGAGCTCGAAGCGCCCTTCTTGTGTGCCATCTCTCTCGCTCCCGTCGTTACTTGATGCCGGTGACCTTGAGCACCGTCAGCTGCTGACGGTGGCCCTGGCGCTTGTGATAGCCGGTCTTGTTCTTGAACTTGTGGATCCGGATCTTGGGGCCCTTGGTGTGTTCGAGCACCTCGCCGGTGACGGCGACCTTCTCCAGCGCCTTGGCGTCGGTGGTCACCTTCGCGCCATCAACCACCAGCGCCACGGGCAGCGAGACCGAGGAACCGGGCTCGACGTCGAGCTTCTCCACCTTGACGATGTCGCCGGCCGCCACCTTGTACTGCTTGCCGCCGGTCTTCACGATCGCGTACGTGGCTGTTTGCGCTGCCATCGTTGGTCTTCCTCTGCTTCGCGTGCGGGCGCGCATCACCCGAGGGTGTGCGTGCGGGTCTGGGTGCGGGAACATCCCGCTCTCCGGCCGACCGGGGGCCGGACCTGGAGACAACTGTTCAAGGTTACGTGACCAGCGGCTGGAGAATCAAACCGCTCAGTCCTGGCTGGGTGGTCCGGCCGGGCGAGCAGCGGCGCGCCGGCGCTGTCGACCGGGGCGGGCCGCGACGACCGGCTCGTCGTCGGACTCGTCCTCCGTGTCCTCAGACTCGTCGTCCGAATCATCCTCGTCGTCCGAATCGTCCTCGTCGTCCGAATCATCATCGGAGTCGACGACGTCGATGTCGTCCTCGATCTCTTCCTCGTCGTCGTCGAGGTCGATCTCGTCCTCATCGGTGTCGTCGTCAGAGTCATCATCGGTGTCGTCGTCGGTGTCATCGGCGTCGTCGGTATCCCTGCCGACCGCCCGGCGGATGGTGTCCGGTTCGAGCTCGGCGACGTCTACTGCAGCATCCCCGGACTCGTCGTCGTCCTCGTGCTTGCCGTTGGCGGCGGCCATCGCCTTGAACATCGGGTGGTCACCGGGGCTGTGCGAGGGCAGTTTGGCGACCTGGACCTCCTGCTCGCGGGCGCCGCGCTTGCCACGCTTGCCGCGGCGGCCGCCACCGGACTCGGACTTACGTCCGCCACCCGACGAGTTCGAGTCAACCGGATCGCCATGTAGCACGATGCCACGCCCGGCGCAGTGCGTACACGGTGTGGAGAACGCCTCGATGAGCCCGGTGCCGAGCCGCTTGCGGGTCAGCTGCACCAGCCCCAGCGAGGTCACCTCGGAGACCTGGTGGCGGGTCCGGTCGCGGGCCAGCGCCTCGGTCAACCGGCGCAACACCAGGTCACGGTTGGATTCCAGCACCATGTCGATGAAGTCGATGACCACGATGCCGCCGATGTCGCGCAACCGCAGCTGCCGCACGATCTCCTCGGCCGCCTCCAGGTTGTTGCGAGTGACGGTCTGTTCGAGATTGCCACCTGAGCCGGTGAACTTGCCGGTGTTGACGTCCACGACGGTCATTGCCTCAGTGCGGTCGATCACCAGCGTGCCGCCGGAGGGCAACCACACCTTGCGGTCCATCGCTTTGGTCAGCTGCTCGTCGATGCGGTGCACGGCGAACACGTCGGGGGCATCCGCGGCCGCAGGTTCGTACTTGGTCAGCCTCGGCATCAACTCGGGAGCCACGGCTTCGACGTAGTCGTTGATCGTCTTCCATGCCTCGTCACCGGAGACGATCAACCCGGAGAAATCCTCGTTGAACAGGTCGCGAATGACCTTGACCAGCACATCGGGCTCTTCGTAGAGGGCCACCGCGGCACCGGCCTTCTTCGCGGTGATCTCGGCGGCTTTGGCCTCGACCTCGCCCCAGCGCTTCTGCAGCCGCTCGACGTCGGTGCGGATGTCGTCTTCCTTGACGCCTTCGGAGGCGGTGCGGATGATCACCCCGGCGTCCGACGGCACCACCTCGCGCAGTATCTCCTTGAGTCGCTGGCGCTCGGTGTCGGGCAGTTTGCGGCTGATCCCGGTCGATGACGCACCGGGCACGTAGACCAGGTAGCGACCGGCCAGACTGACCTGAGTGGTCAGCCGGGCACCCTTGTGGCCGACAGGGTCCTTACTGACCTGAACGACGACGTAGTCGCCCGGTTTGAGGGCCTGTTCGATCTTGCGGTTCTGCCCGCCCAGGCCGGCAGCTTCCCAGTTCACCTCACCGGCGTAGAGCACACCGTTACGGCCGCGGCCGATGTCGACGAACGCCGCCTCCATCGAGGGCAGCACATTCTGCACGATGCCGAGGTAGATGTTGCCGACCAGCGACGCCGACGACGCCGAGGTGACGAAGTGCTCGACGACCACGCCGTCCTCCAGAACCGCGATCTGGGTGTAACGGGCTCCCTCGTGCGGCGGTTCGGTTCGAACCTTGTCGCGCACGATCATGGTCCGTTCCACGGCCTCCCGGCGCGCCAGGAACTCGGCCTCGGACAGGATGGGCGGGCGCCGACGGCCCGCGTCGCGCCCATCGCGGCGACGCTGCCGTTTGGCTTCGAGCCGGGTGGATCCGCTGATCCCCTGGATCGCGTCGGGGTCGGCAGTGTTCTTGTCGCCGCGGTCGTTCTTGCGGGGCTCGCGCTCGTGGACGACCGTGTTGGGCGGATCATCGGACGAGCCGCTGCTGTCGTTGTCGTTACCGGAGCCGGATTTGCGGCGTCGCCGACGGCGCCGCCGCCGGGTGGTCCCGTCGCCGCCGTTGCCGTCGTCGTCGTCGTCGCTGTCCTCGTCGTCGGAGTCAGACTCGGCCTGGGAATCACCGTCGCCGTCGGACGGCGCGTCCTCACCATTCTGCTCGCCGCGCCCCCGGCCACGCCCCCGCCGACCACGCCGACGCCGTTTGGCCGCGCCCGCCGGACGTCCACTCTGGTCGTCGTCGGAGTCGGCGTCGTCGTCGGAGTCGTCGTCGTCAGAGTCCTCGTCGTCAGAGTCATCGGCCCCGGTGTGGCGGTCATCGAACCGCACGGGCTGCGGAGCGACGAACAACGGCAGGTAGTCGGCGGGCTCAGCGGCCGGCGCTGCCGGTGCCTCCAGTATCAGCCGAGACTCCGGCTCTTGCTCGGCCTGCTCAGGGGCCTCGGCCTGCTCGGGGGCCTCGACGGGCTGTCGGGGTTCGTCGACAGCGGAGTCAACCGCTTCGTCGGCGGCGGCATCGACCGCGACCGGCTCGGCTTCCGGCTGGGCGAGGACCTCCCGCACCCGGTCGGCTTCCTCGCGGCCGACTGTCGAGTGCGCACTGCGCGCCCTGCCGTCGAGTTCGACCAGCGCGTCGATGATCCGCCTGCTCGTGGTGCCGAGCACCCGGGCCAGCGAATGGACTCTCAACCGTTCCGGCGGCGCTTCCTTGACTCCACCGGCAGAGGCAGCAGGTTGCTGTGTCTCTTCCGGGAGGTCGTGGGTCGGGACTGCAGAATTCTCATTGTCGGCCACGTATTCTCCTCAAGCCCCCGGGCGCGTCGTCATGCTGACGCGGCCACGCGAGGGCTACCGATTTGGCGTCCGAGCTCCGATTTCTCGGTACTCCCGAACTCGTTATGGTCTTGCTCCGAGTAGATCCCGCGGGATGTAGCTCGGTGCCGGTCTGAATGATGGCTGGACGGGTCCGCGCCGCACCGCGTCACCGGTGGTCGCGCTCGTCGAAGTCTTCATTCGGGTAGCCGACCCGGGTCTGTCGGGACGGTCACCCTCGCCCAGTATCCCACACCACAACGAGTGAACCGTTCAGGCCGGGTCTGTCGCGTCGGTGACGACGCCGTTGGGCCCTGGCCCTCGACGCTGTCGCGCCCTAGCTCCCGGGGAACCAGAGCGCGATTTCGCGCGCCGCCGACTCGGGCGAGTCCGAACCGTGCACCAGGTTGAACTGCGTCTCCAGCCCGAGGTCACCGCGAATGGTGCCGGGCACGGCCTTCTCGACGGGATCGGTGCCGCCGGCCAGCTGGCGGAACGCTGCGATCGCGCGTGGCCCCTCCAGGACCGCGGCCACAACCGGACCCGAGGTGATGAACTCCAGCAGAGACCCGAAGAACGGTTTGCCGTCGTGTTCGGCGTAGTGAGCGCGCGCCAGGTCCTCGCTGACGTTCTTGAGCTCGAGCGCGACGATGGTCAGGCCTTTGGCTTCGATTCTGCTGATGACCTCCCCGACGAGCCGGCGCTGCACACCGTCGGGCTTGATCAGAACCAGGGTTCGCTCAGTCACGGCCGACAGCCTACCCAGTGCTCACTCGGGCTCGGGCTGCTGACCGGGCAGCAACCCGCGCCGCTGGCGGCGCAACACCTCGGCCCGCAGGTAAGCGATCAACAGCCACACCACCAGGAACAGCACGCCGATGAAACCCAGTCCGGGATAAATCGCCCATCCTGCGACCAGGATCAACTGCGCCGCCAAGTTTGCCCGCATCGCCCAGGGCCGCCCCTGTAGACCCGCCAACAACACCAACAGCACCGCCGTACCGATCACGTAGCCGGTCGACCACGGGGTCAAGCCGCCTCCGACGGCCCCGACCACCGGCAGCGCCAGCAGCACGACGATTGCCTCCAAGATCAACGTGCCGGCCGTGACGCCCCGGAAGCTGCGCCAGGGGTCGGGCGCCGACGTCTGTTCGCTCACGCCGGATCCTTTCCGAACAAGGTCCGGGCCGCGCCTGCGGTCACCACCGAACCCGTGATCACGATTCCCGCGCCGCTCAGTCCCACACCGCTCTGGTCGTCGGCGCCGGAATCCTCCACCAGCGCGGTCGCCGTTTCGATCGCGTCGGGCAAGGTGGCCGCCACGATCACTCGTTCCGGACCGAAGATCTCCTCGGCTTTGACAGTGAGCGCGTCGACCTCCAGCGCCCGCGGGGAGCCGTTGTGGGTGACCACCAGCTGATCGAAGGCCGGCTCGAGGGCCGCCAGTATCCGGTCGACATCCTTGTCGGCCATCACCGACACCACACCGACCAGGTAACGGAAGTCGAACTCCTCATCCAGCGCCTGCGCCAGCGCCGCGGCGCCGGCCGGGTTGTGCGCAGCATCGATGAAAACCGTTGGGGCGCTGCGCATTCTCTCAAGTCGCCCGGGTGAGGTGACGCTGGCGAATCCGGCCCGCACCGCGTCGAGGTCGAGTTGCCGTTGCGCTCCGGCGCCGAAGAAGGCCTCCACCGCGGCCAGTGCGAGCACCGCGTTGTGTGCCTGATGTTCGCCGTGCAGCGGCAAGAAGATCTCGGAGTAGACGCCACCGAGACCCTGCAGTTCCAGCAGCTGACCTCCCACGGCCGTCGCGCGGTTGAGTACCGCGAATTCGGAGTCCTCCCGGGCTACCGCCGCGTCGGCGCGCACCGCCTGCGCGAGAAGGACTTCCATGACCTCGGATGGCTGGCGTCCGATCACCGCGACGGTGTCGGTGGGGACGAGGTCGTCGCGCTGTTTGGTGATGATGCCGGCCTTCTCCCCCGCGATCGCAGCCAGATTGTCACCGAGGTAGTCGGTGTGGTCCATGCCGATCGGAGTGATGACGACTACCGGCGCATTGACGACGTTGGTGGCATCCCAGCGCCCGCCGAGCCCGACCTCGACGACGGCCACCTCGACCGGGGCGTCGGCGAACGCCGCGAACGCCATCGCGGTGAGAACCTCGAACTTGCTCATCCGGGGCCCACCGGCCGCCTCGGATCGTCCGTCGACAAGTTCGACGAACGGTTCGATCTCGCGGTAGGTGTCGACGTAAGTGGCCGGGCTGATGGGCACGCCGTCGATGCTGATGCGCTCCACCGCCGACTGCAGGTGCGGGCTGGTGGTGCGGCCGGTGCGGCGGTGCAGCGCGGTCAGCAGTGCGTCGATCATGCGCGCCACCGAGGTCTTGCCGTTGGTGCCCGCGATATGAATCGACGGATAGCCCCGCTGCGGCGAGCCCAGCATTTCCATCAGCGCCTCGATACGGGCCGTGCTGGGCTCGATTTTCGTCTCCGGCCACCGCTGATCGAGCAAGTGCTCGACCTGCAGCAGGGCAGCGACCTCGTCGGGCGTGGGTTCGGGGAGGGTCATCGCTACTGCGCCGGCAACGCGGCCAGGCGTGCGGTGATGCGCGCGACCTCTTCTTCGGCCACCTGCTGGCGGGCGCGGATCTTGTCGACGACATCGGCCGGCGCCTTGGCCAAGAACGCGTCATTGCCCAGCTTCGCAGACGTACCCGAGAGCTCCTTCTGCGCCGCACCCAGATCCTTCTCCAGCCGCCGCCGCTCGGCGGCCACGTCGACGGTGCCCGAGGTATCCACCTCGACGACGACGGTGGCGTTCGTCAGGCGTACCTCGACCGCTGCCGAAGCGGTGAAGTCGTCGGCCGGCGGGGTCAGCCAGGCCAGCGCGCTGACCGCTGGGACGTGGGCGTCGAGACCGGCCACGCTGATCTGTGACAGTCGCGCAGGGACCCGTTGCCGGTCGGCCAGACCTTGATCGCTTCGGAACCTGCGCACCTCGGTGATGAGCTTCTGCACGTCGGCGACCCGTTGCGCGGCAGCGGGATCGACGCCGATGCCGCTGGGCTTCGGCCATTCGGCGATGACCAGGGACTCCACTTTTCCAGCCGCTTCGCTCGCCCCGGACCCACCACTGAGCGTCTTCCACAACACCTCGGTGACAAACGGCATCACCGGGTGGAGCAGTTTGAGCAGCGTATCCAGCACGGCAGCGAGCACCGCGGTCGTGTGCGCAATCCCTTGGCCGAGCTGAACTTTGGCGAGTTCGACATACCAGTCACAGAATTCGTCCCAAGCGAAGTGGTAGAGCGCTTCGCAGGCGCGGTTGAATTCGTAGCCGTCGAAAGCCGCGTCGACCTCGGCGCGCACTTCTTCGAGCCGACCCAGGATCCACCGGTCGGCGTCGGTGAGTTCGTCGGGCGCCGGCAGCGGAGCCGGCGCGGCACCGTTGAGCAGCGCGAACCGGGTGGCGTTGAACAGCTTGGTGGCGAAGTTGCGTGATGCCCGCGCGTGGTCCTCTCCGATGGACAGGTCACCGCCCGGGCTTGCGCCACGGGCCAGGGTGAACCGCAGCGCGTCGGCGCCGAACATCTCCACCCAGTCCAGCGGATCGATGCCGTTGCCTCGTGACTTACTCATCTTGCGACCGTGCTCGTCGCGGATCAGCCCGTGCAGGAACACGTTGTCGAACGGGACCTGCGGAGCGCGGGAGCCGCCCCCGGTGATCGCGGCGTCGTCGGCCACAAACGTGCCGAACATCATCATCCGCGCCACCCAAAAGAACAGGATGTCGTATCCGGTCACCAACACCGAGGTGGGATAGAACTTCGCAAGTTCGGGTGTGCGGTCCGGCCACCCCATCGTCGAGAACGGCCACAGTGCCGAGCTGAACCAGGTGTCCAGCACATCAGGATCCTGTTCCCAGCCTTCCGGCGGCGTCTCGTCGGGACCGACACAGACGATTTCACCGTCTGGTCCGTGCCAGATCGGGATGCGGTGCCCCCACCACAGCTGTCGGGAGATGCACCAGTCGTGCATGTTGTCGACCCAGTCGAACCACCGAGGTTCCAGGCTCGCCGGGTGAATCACGGTGTCGCCGTTGCGCACCGCGTCGCCGGCGGCTTTGGCCAGCGTCTCCACGCGCACCCACCACTGCAGGCTCAGGCGCGGTTCGATCGGTTCGCCACTGCGCTCGGAGTGCCCGACGCTGTGCAGGTAGGGACGTTTCTCGGCGACGATACGGCCCTGCGCGGCCAGCGCTTCACGGACTGCCACCCGGGCCTCGAACCGGTCCATCCCGTCGAATTGCGTTCCGGTGTCGGTGATGCGGCCCTTGGTGTCGAGCATCGAGGGCATCGGCAGCTGGTGTCGCAGGCCGATCTCGAAGTCGTTGGGGTCGTGGGCCGGGGTGACTTTGACCGCACCTGTGCCGAACTCGGGGTCGACATGCGCGTCGGCGACCACGATGATCTCGCGCTCCAGGAACGGATGCGGCAGGCTCTGCCCGACCAGGTGGCGGTACCGCTCATCGTCGGGGTGCACGGCGATCGCGGTGTCTCCGAGCATGGTCTCCAACCGGGTGGTGGCGACCACGATGTGCGGCTGGTCGTCGGACAGCGACCCGTAGCGGAACGACACCAGCTCGCCCTCGACGTCCTCATACTTGACCTCGAGGTCGGAGATCGCGGTTTCCAGCACCGGCGACCAGTTCACCAGCCGCTCGGCCCGATAGATCAGTCCGGCGTCGAAAAGCCGCTTGAAGATGGTGCGCACGGCCCGGGAAAGAGTCTCGTCCATGGTGAACCGGTCGCGGCTCCAGTCCACGCCGTCACCCAGACGCCGCATCTGGCCCCCGATGGTGCCACCGGACTCACGTTTCCAGTCCCACACCTTGTCGATGAACAGTTCGCGGCCGAAGTCCTCTTTGGTCTTGCCCTCGGCGGCCAGTTGCTTCTCCACCACCGACTGGGTGGCGATACCCGCGTGGTCCATGCCGGGCAGCCACAACACCTCGTAGCCCTGCATGCGCTTGCGGCGGGTCAGCGCGTCCATGAGCGTGTGGTCGAGCGCATGGCCCATGTGCAGGCTGCCGGTGACATTGGGCGGCGGCAGCACGATCGAGTAGGCCGGTTTGGCGCTGGCCGGGTCGGCGGTGAAGTAACCGGCCCGAACCCAGCCTTCGTAGAGCTCGGTTTCCACCGCCGCCGGATCCCAGGTCTTGGGTAGGGCGTCGAGACCGGGGTTGGTGAGAGGCTGGGAGGTCACCGAGCCATTCTAGGAAGGCGGCGGGCTCAGAGCCGAGAGACCTCCAGCGACACCGCTGCCGCAGGCAGGCGAGCCAGCAGCGCATCGCCCATCGCCGCTGCCGGCGTCAGCACTCCGCGCAGGTCAGAGAGCTGATCGCGATCCTGCGCAAGTGCCAGACCGCTTTCGGCGAGCAGCACCGAGGTGGCCTTGTAGCCGGGATCACCCTGCTGGGACATGGTGGCCCGGTATCGCGCACCGCCGGAGGTGGACGTGTAGGTCTCGACGGTGTAGTGACCGCGTTCGCGGGTCTGTTCGCTGGGCCCGGTGCCCGGCTTGGGCAACACCCGTTCCAGCAGCCCCCGCGGGACTCGATTGAGGAACCGGCTGCCCAGACCCATGGTGGCGACGTTGCCGCCGGTGGCCATCGCCGCGGCGACCGGCGCGACCACCGAGCGACCCACGCTCATCTGCTCGGCGTACTCGAAACGCCGGCCGTACGGATAGTCCAGCAGCGCGTTGGTGCGCCGCACGATGCGCGTGTTGGGCAGAGCCATCGCAAACGCGCCGACCCAGTAGCCGTCCAGTTCCGGGGCGATCTCGCGGCCGCGGCGCCAGCGCGCATCGGGCTGCCCACCGAGCTCGGGCTCGGCGGCGCGGTCGGGGGTCAGCGTGTAGGGGTCGTTGAGCAGTCGTCGCGCTTCGGGATCGAGGGAGGCTTCCCGCGCCAGCTCGGTCATCGAGGCCACCGTGCCGCCCGACACTCCCCCGGCGAAGCGACGCACCACGAGGTTGGTGTCCTCCAGGTCACCGGTACCGTCGCGCTGAGCCTGCCGGTAGAGCGCGAAAACCGTCAGATCCGACGGGATGGAGTCGAATCCACACGAGTGCACGATGCGTGCGCCGGTGTCCTGGGCCTGCTTGTGGTAGGTGTCGACGCACCGCCGGATGAACAGGGTTTCCCCGGTCAGGTCGGCGTAATCGGTGCCCGCTGCGGCGCATGCTGCCACCAGCGGCTCCCCGTAGCGCAGGTAGGGCCCGACGGTGGTGACCACAACACGGGTCCGGGCCGCCATATCGCTCAGCGTGGACGGTTGGGATGCATCCGCGGTGATCAGCGGCCAAGATTGGGCTACGGGCCCCAGCGACTCCCGGACCGCGAGGAGGCGGTCGGCAGAGCGGCCGGCCAGCGCGATCCGTGCGTCGTTCCCGCGGGCCGCGACCGAAGCCAGATACTGCGCCGTCAGCTTCCCGACGAATCCGGTGGCACCGTAGAGGACTATGTCGAATTCGCGCTCAGCGTCAGCCATGTTTTCGACGCTACCCCAGCATTTCGGGCCACTGGGCGTGCTCGTCGAGCAGATGCGCGGCCAAGAACGCCAGAACCACCTGATACCAGAGTTTGGCGTGCTGCGGGTTGAGCACCCAATGGTTCTCCGACGGGAAATACAGGAACCGGTGTTCGGTGCTGCCGTCTTCGGCAGCGGGCAGCCCTGATGCGCTGAGCAGCTCGTACCACAGTCGCAGCGCCTCCCCGATCGGCACTCGGTAGTCCTTGTCGCCGTGGATCACCAGCATCGGAGTGGCGATGTCGGAGACGAAGTGGTGTGGCGAGTTCGCGGCAGCCATTTCCGGGGTCATCTCCCGCGCCCACCAGTAGGCGCCGTCGGTGGTGGCACCGAACTGGTCGAGGGCCCACAGGCTGGCGTGGGTGACGATGGCACTGAAACGGTCGGTATGCCCGGCAATCCAATTGGCCAGATAGCCGCCGAACGATCCGCCCATCGCCGCGGTCCGGCTCGCGTCGACGCGCGGATGCGCGCAGGCACCGTCGGTGGCGGTCATCACATCCGTGTACGGCGCGCCACCCCATGCGCCCCAACCACGTTGGATGAACTGCTGGCCGTAACCGGTCGACAGCGCCGGGTCCGGCAGCAGAACCGAGTAGCCGGCCGCGACCATCACCCACGGATTCCACCGCCAGTGCCAGGCATTCCAGCTGGCCAACGGCCCGCCGTGAATCCACACCAGCAGCGGCGCCGGTCCGTCGCCGTGGGGCAGCGCCAGCCAGGACCGCACGTTCTGCCCGTCGGACGTCGTGGCCGTGACATCCTCCACGGTTCCCGGCAGATCAGGCGGATCGACGCAAGGCAACACCGTCACCGCGCCGTCGGGGTCGATCCGCACCGGGTGCGGTGGCGCCGTGTAGGAGCTGCGCAGCGCGTAGAGAACGCCTGCGGGCGCGGCCTTCACGTCCGTGTAGGTGAAGTCGTCGGCGACCAGCCGCCGTACCGCGCCGGAGGACGGATCGACGACGAAGACCGGTCCCCGCCCGTTGTCGTCGGCGGTCACGATCAGCGACGAGCCGTCATCAGCCCAGGTCACCGACGTGGGCCACCGGTCCCAGTCACCGGTCAACTCGGTGGGTTGCCCATCGAAGTGCTTCAGCCACAACGTGATCCGCGGGGCCGATGTAGGGGTCGAGAGTGTCTCGCGGGTGTAGGCGATCGACTTCCCGTCGGGCGCGATTGCCGGTGCTGCGAGATCGGCGTCCGGGTCGTCGACCACCGTGACCCGGTGGCCAGTGTCGAGATCGATCCGCACCAGGATGGTGCGTTGTGCTGCGCCCGGCCCGGGCCGGCGCCACGTCGTGACCAGGAAGCTGCCGTCACGGCTGACGTCGACATCGGCCTCCCGCACGGCGTCACCCGGAGTCGGGGTCAGGTCCAAGGGATCTTCCCCGTCGACCAGTTTGAACAAGTGCGCGCGGCCCGGACCGAGATCGTGGTCCCAGTAACGCACCGGGTAGCCACTGTGCAGCACCGCAGAGACCTTGTTGTCCTTGCGCAAGGTGCGCAAGCGCCGGTCGTCCTCGACGGTGCCGGTCGCGGCCAGTATCGCCGCGCCCACCACCGTGGTGGTCGTGGCGCGCGCGGTGAGTACGGAATCCACACCGGCAGGCAAGGTCAGCACCTCGGTGGCTTCACCACCGTCGGCCGGAAGTCGCCACAGCGACCGTGGCGGGCTGTCGTCGTCTGGGACCGGACGCACCGCGAGGAACAACATGTCGTTGTCGACAGTGAGCTCGGGTGCCGATTCGCCCTTGGGACCGTGCGTGATTCGTCGGGCCGGCTGCTGGCCCGCCGGGTCGAGCTCCCAGATGGCGCCGACGAACTCAGTGCGCTTGTCGTTGAGCTGGGACACCGTGGTGAGCACGCGGGAACCATCGGGTGACACCGCCAGCCCAGACACCCGGGGCAGCGCAAGGAAGGTGTCGATGTCGTGGAATGGGGTCACGCCGAGGCCTTTCACAGCAGCAGACATACGGATTTCGTAACACACTGCCTGACGGGACTTCACGCGAAATTAACGCGCCTTGACCGATGGGACACATTCACCCCGTTAGCGTCATGGCTCGTACACCATCAGTACCTCGAGAACACTACGAATAAACCTGTGTTCTCGGGAAGCCACCCCACACAGACCCGGCGGAGGTCCCCTTGACACCTGAAGTGGAGGACGCGATCGCGTCCATGGCGGCAGTCAACAACGAATTCTTCTACTGGATGTCCATCGCGCTGATGATGCTCATTCACGCGGGTTTCCTGGCCTACGAGATCGGCGCATCCCGTTCGAAGAACGTTCTGGCCACCGCGATGAAGAACCTGTTGGCCTTCGCCACCATCGTGGCCTCGTTCTATTTCGTCGGCTGGTTCCTGTACAACGCGATGCCCACCGGATTCATCGAGTTCAACGATGCGGCCAAGGCTGCGCTGCCCTGGAGCGAGAACATGGGCCCGAACACCGATGACCCCGCCAGCGGCATCTTCTGGGGCGCGTTCGCCCTGTTCGCGGCCACCACCGGCTCCATCATGTCGGGTGCGGTGCTGGAGCGGATCCGGACCAGTGGCTTCCTGGTCCTGACGGTGTTCGTCGGTTCGGTGTTGTGGATCATCGGAGCTTCCTGGGGCTGGCACGGCGCCGGTTGGATGCTGACCGAGCTCGGGTTCCATGACGTCGGCGCGGCCGGCTGCGTGCACATGATCGCCGGCTTCGCCGCGCTGGGGATTCTGATCAACCTCGGTCCACGGATAGGCCGGTTCCTGCCCGACGGCACACCGGTGACGATCCGACCGCACAATCTGCCGTTGACCATGCTCGGACTGTTCCTGATCTTCACCGGGTTCTTCGGCTTCCTGATGGGCTGTGTGATCTATGGCCCGGGCGGCTACGCCACCATCTACGGAAGCCCGACGACGTTGAGCGCCTTCGCGTTCAACACCCTGATGGGCCTGGTGGGCGGCATCATCGGCGCCTACGTGATGTCGCGGGGTGAGCCGTTCTGGACCATTTCGGGCGGTCTGGCCGGCGTGATCTCGGTCGCGGCGGGGCTGGACCTGTACCACCCAGCGCTGACGTTCGTCATCGCACTGGTGGGTGGCGGCCTGATCCCCTACATCGGCAAACTGCTCGACAAGATGAAGATCGACGACGTCGTCGGAGCCGTCGCAGTGCACGGCGGCATGGGTTTCTACTCGCTGGTCATGGCCGGGATCTTCCTGGCCGGATACCCGAACACCGATGGCAACCCGTCGATTTCGTTCTGGGGTCAGCTGGTCGGTGCGCTGACCTTCGCCGCGTTGGGCTTCGTACCGGCTTATCTGCTGTCATTGTTGCTGAAAAAGGCAGGGCTGCTGCGCATTCCGCCTGAGGTGGAAGAACAAGGCTTGGACCTGTCCGAGGTCCCGGCCACCCCGTACCCGGAGGGCATCCCGGTGACCGCGATGAGGGTCAACGGATCCGTCCTGGTCGTCACCGAGGAGGTCAAGTAGATGTTTAGTCCCATCACCAGCTATGACGAACCCGGCGTGGTGTTCACCTTCGGCGCCAACAGCGTCGGCGCCTGGTTGTTCTTTGTCCTGGCCGTGGTGCTCTTCGTTGGATTCTTCGTCCGGATGATCCAGCACGAGAACCACGCCTACAGGTCGATCATCGAGCACACCCCAGTGGAGAAGGGCCCAGCCGCCGAAGGGGAACCGCCGGTCTACTGAGTCCCGTTCCTGCCGAGCAGACGCAAAATCCCCCAGATTCCACTCTGGGGGATTTTGCGTCTGCTCGCGCGGGTCAGCCCGCTTTACGAAGCCAGGCCACCGCGCGGTCACGGTAGCCGATGATGCCTTTGTAGTCGGCCATGTCGTCGGGCAGCTCGGCAAGCACCGCCGCCGCGCGCCGACGCCACGGTTCGACGGTGGCCAGGTCGGCGAATGGGAGCATGTAGCTGCGGATCAGAAAACAGATCGATCCGGATTCCGGCAACCGGATCAGATGCTGCACCTCCACACGCAGATGCACCAGTCGTCCGAACTGCTCGTCGGAGACCCCCTGGATCATCATCCGGTCCGGGCCCCATTCGTGATACAGCTCGGTTGAAACATCCAGGCGCCGACCGATGGTCAGCGTCCAGTTGGTGCGCCGGTAGATCTGGTCGGGCTGCAGCCGCATCAGGAACTCGCGGGCCCGGGTGATCACCCCGGTTTGGCGCAGCCTCGGGACCGGACCGTGGATCTCCAGGAATGTCATGCCCACGTCGAAGCCGAATGACCAGTCCGCTGCGAAGGTGACCACGCCGGCGTCGCCGAACAGATCGCCGTCGCGCTGGTCGAGCAGCACGATGTCCTCCTGGACCTGACCGGCGATGTAGGCCAGTGGTTCACAGGGCAGAGTCGCGTCATCGCCGACGACGAAATCCTGTATTACGCAGCGTCGTTCGTTGCGCCAGCGCCAACCCCGGTCGTGCCGCTGTAGTGACATGGTGTCCGGATAGGTGACGGCCAGCTCCTGCATCAAGGTCAGCATCGCGTCCCAACACGCGGGACGCATGTGCGGCAGGACCGCATATCTGGACGGGTCGGCGGCCAGAATGGCGGCCCGCTCGTCCAGTTCGGACTCGTACTCACTGTCGATGTCGACGATTCGTTCTCCCCAACGCCCGGCCGGTGTGTGCACCGGTGAACCCGCGGGCTCCACATTGGTGGAGTACCGGTATTCGTCGCCGGCGAACGGGAAAGGGAACGTCGCGATCAGATCGGCTGCCGAGATCACAGGTCCAACTCCAGACTTTGGTTCGCAGCCCGCGAAACACAGGCCATCATCGAATCGCCGGCGTTTTTCTCATCATCGGACAGGAACAGGTCACGGTGGGTGACCGTGCCGCCCGACACCGGGATCCGGCATTCCCCGCACACCCCCTGGCGGCACAGGTTGGGCACGTCGATGCCGCGACTTTCCAGCGCCTCCAGCAGCGAGACTCCCGATTCGACGGTGAACATCTCCGCGGTGGACGACAGGCGTACGGTGAACGGCTCCCCGGGGTCCAGTGCCGCGGACCCGAAGTGTTCGAGATGAATCCGGCTGCCCGGCCACCCCAGCTCGGTGGCGGTGGTCACGACGAAGTCGATGAACGCTGCGGGGCCGCAGATGTAGAGGTGGGTGCCCAGCGGCTGATCGGCCAGGCCCGCCGCCAGCTCGGCGACGAACGCCGCGCGTTGGGTGTGGATCGCGGCGTGCTCGGTGAGTTCGCCAACCACGTCGGCGTAGGCGCCGCGGCCCGGCCGGTGCAGGTAGAACAGACGCGCATCGCGCCCCCACAACCGGGCGCCGCGCAGATGCGACACCATCGGTGTGATGCCGATGCCCGCCGCCACCAGCAGGTGCCGACGCGCGCGCAGCACCGGCGCGAACGCGCTGCGGGGTGGGCGGGCGAGCACAGTGTCCCCGACCGCGAGCTCGTCGTGGATCCAGCGGGAGCCGCTCGGTTCATCCTGTGGCTTGTCGGCGCGCAACACCGAGATGACATACGCCGCGGGCGTGATTGCGTCCCCGGTCAACGAGTAGGCGTTGACCGGGCCGCCGCGGCCCCCACACTCGACGACGAGATGGCTGCCCGGGGTGAATGAGGGCAGCGGCGCTCCGCCCGGCCGGGTCAGTGTGAGAGTCCGGACAGCAGGGATCGAATCGTCGATTCCGGCGACGGTCAGCTTCAGGGAGGTCATGACGCGGCCTGCTGTTCGGCATCGACCTGGTACCCGAGGTGCGCTCCCTTGCGGCGGGAAACATGGTAGTGGACAACCAGATTGCGTTCACATCCGGAGCAGGCCACGACGTCCTCCAGGCCCACGGCGGCGGTGGTGACGGTGCGGCAGTGCACGCAGTGCACCGCGCGCACATCGATGCGGGTGGACGCCACCGTGATCTCGTCATCGGCGACACCGGCGGCCAGAGCCAGCGCGCGCACCTGCAGGCAGAGGTGCGCTGGGCCGGCGACCATCAGCCGCCAGCCCACTCGGGCTTCGGCGAGCGCGGCGCGCAGCACCGCACCGGCCGAGTCGCCGGCGTCCTCTGGTGTGCTGTGTAGTTGCGACCGTGGCCGGCCCCCGACAGCGGCGACCTCGGCGTCCCACCGGCGCGCAACCTGCATCCCGGCCTCGCCGATCGCGATGATCGTCCAGTACCGACCGGACAGGTCTGCGGTCGGGCAGGTCGGCTGGGTTGCCCACACCGGGATGCTGGTCAACTCGAGCGCAGGTCTCACTCCGGCCTCCGTAAACCGATGGTTGACAATGTTGCCGTTCAGGAAACCAGCGATGCGTTTCGTTCGTGTGACCGCGTTGTCTCGTGTGCTTGACGTCCACGTCGGTAAGGTCACCGGATGCCGGTGCGAATCATGGTGGTCGGAGCCGGCATCGCGGGCCTGACAACCGCGGTCGCGCTGCACCAGGCAGGCCATCACGTGTCGGTGATCGACAAGCGCACCGACCTCGCCAGCGGCGCCGGGATCAGTATCTGGCCCAACGCGCTGGCCGCGCTCGACGAGCTGGGGCTCGGCGATCCGGTGCGGCAGACGGGCGGGCGGGTCAGCGCGGGGGCGCTGCGCTGGCGCGACGGTTCCTGGTTGCGTCGACCGGCGGCCCAACGCATCGTCACAGCCCTTGGTGAGCCGCTGGTGGTGATCCGGCGCTCGGCGCTGACCGACATCCTGCGCGCCGCATTGCCCGACGGTGTGGTGCGCACCGGAGTCACCGCCCTCGGGGTGGCGGTGGGCCCGTCGTCGGTGCGAGTGACGTCGAGCAGCGGGCCGCAGCTCCACGCCGATGCAGTGGTCGGAGCCGACGGAGTGGGTTCACCGCTGGCGCGTGCACTCAACGGATCACTGCCGGCGCGCTACGTCGGCTATACGGCGTGGCGCGGAATCGCCGCCCACCCGTTGGACCCGGAGTTGTCCGGCGAGACGATGGGCCCCGGCGCCGAGTTCGGCCATGTCCGCCTCGGTGACCGGCACACCTATTGGTTCGCGACCGAACGCGCTGCCGAGAACGGCACCGCCGCGGGCGGCGACAACGGCACCGCCGCGGGCGGCGACAACGGCACCGCCGCGGGCGGCGAGCACGCCCACCTGCGCCGCATATTCGGCGACTGGGCCGATCCGATACCGGCATTGATCGACGCCACCGCCCCGGCCGATCTGTTGCGCAACGATCTCTACGACCGCCGACAGGCACGCCGCTGGTCACGTGGTCGGGTGGTGTTGGTCGGGGATGCTGCGCACCCGATGCGACCTCATCTCGGCCAGGGCGGCTGTCAGGGGATCGAGGACGCAGTCATCCTGGCCCGGTTCCTGGACCTCGCCGATGACCCCGCCACGGCATTCGGGCACTTCGGATCGTTCCGCCGGCGCCGGGTTGCACCGCTGGTGCGGGAGTCGGCGTTCATCGGCCGGGTGGTGAACCTGCGACCGGCCGTGCTCAGTGGTGCCGCCAGTCGGGCATCAGCGCTCGTTCCCGAGGCGCTGGTCACCGCGCATCTGGCCTCGATCGCCGCGCGGAGCGCCTTCCGGCTGCCGACGTCAGCTGATGTCAGCGCACAGCGCGAGGTGTGAGGAACGCAGTGCACATCTTGCGCAGGTCGACGATCCCGCCGAACACCGAGGTCGGCATCCCCTCGCAACCGGTGGCACGCACCGGAGTCGCGACGGGCGCCGTGGGCGCCACGGTGTTGGTCCAGGTCGCCGCCGCGAGGCCCTTGGGTCCGCACTTCGGCCAGGCCTTGATGCCCTGGGTGCGCAACACATTCTCCGCAACGCGGATCTGCTCGGCCCGGGTGGCCCGCGCAGGATTGCCCTGACCGCCATTGGCCGCCCAGGTGGCCTGCTTGAACTGCAGGCCGCCGAAGTGGCCGTTGCCGGTGTTGATCGACCAGTTACCGCCGGACTCGCAGTGCGCGATGGCGTCCCAGTTGACCGAGTCTGCGTGCGCGGTGGCCATGGCGCTGTCCGACAGCACCATCGGCACGACGGCGAGCGCTCCGGAAATAGCGGCGGCCACCAGGCCCTTCGAGACAAGTTTGCCAATGTTCATCGCTGCGGTCCTTCCCCGACCGTTGTGACCCAAGGTCCGCGTCTGTGGTGATGCCGAGGTGCTGAAGCGTCCTCACGTTGCGGCTATCCGGTCTGTCGGGTGACCCACATCACCTGTTACGGCCGGGGCGAAAGTTTTAGGCGTTGCTTATCTGGCGTAAGAGACCCCTGAGAGACAAGTGGCGGCGCCGGCACGCTGCCGGCACCGCCACCTGTGGACGTTTGTCGAGGTCAGCCTCGCGAGCCGCAGGTCGGCCACGCACCGATACCCTGCGTCTGCAGCACGTTCTCAGCCACCCGGATCTGCTCCTCACGGCTGGCGAGATGCGGCGAGCCGGAGCCGCCGTTGGACTGCCAGGTGCCCATCGCGAACTGCAGGCCGCCGTAGTAGCCGTTGCCCGTGTTGATGGACCAGTTGCCGCCCGACTCGCACGCGGCCACGGCGTCCCAGTTGACGCTGTCGGCGCTCGCGGTCCCCGCCAGCCCGGTGGCCACGGCCATCGGTGCGACGGCGAGTGCGCCGGCGATGGTGGCCAGTCCAAAAGTCTTGCGGATGTTCTTCAACTTCGATCCTTTCGCCTAGCGCGTGCCGTGGAACGGCCGCGTCGCTACGCGGTCGCACTGCCTGTGATCAGGCCCCTGGCCGGGCCGCGCCGTCTCGGTCGGGCGCGACTGGGTGGTCGGCAACCCGCCGGGCTCGCAGTCCCGGCGACCGGAGGCTCGGCGGCCTCTCGCGGTGCCCACACACGCTGGTTCGTGGTTTTTGGTTATTTGCTCCCTGCGGAGCCGTTTGGGACCGTACAAAGCGTTCAAAGCAAAGTCATATTCACCGCAGTGCGTGTCGCGAGCAGATAACGAAACGATCACGAGCCTCCGCCGACGCCGTCGTCGCAGGTCATCCATGAGTTCGGCGCCACCGCCGGCCGGCATCGCAACTATGCGTTCCGTGAGCCAAATCACGTGTCAAATGTGAACCAGGTCACTCCCGCATCGACCTAGACATGCCCGTCAGACGCGAAAAGTGCTTGCACTGAGCCAGAATTGACCCCTTTAGCGGTACATTACAGGCATTCTGTTCGCTGAGATGAGAGTTACCTCTAAATCAATACCGCTGTGTTGCAACGTGTTACCATCGTTGGCCGCATGCCAAAGCTTGATGCAAGACGAATATTGTTGCAGCATTGAGGGTTTCAGTCACTACGCCGCAAACACTATGAGTCATCGATGCAGGTCCCCCGTTTGATCTGGAAATCCCTGGTGGTCGTAAATGCTGCGACGCTGCCGTTGATTCGCGTCGATTGCTGTTGCAAATCCACAATATTGTGGCTACCGTGTTGCGGATCATGTTGCAGGACAAGGGTTTAAACCTCTGACAACTACTGAGGGCCAGCCTGCCAACCCTGGCGCACGATCGCAACTCGGCCGCCGTTTATCACGACAATAATTTCGATTTGATAACCTCGTGAATTCGCGCTGCGGCCTGATTGATTCCAGTTTTATTCGGGAATCTAATTTGCTAGCTCCACTGGGGAGGCTCGATGGCCGAGAAGTCTTCCACGGTGTTGACGTTGGTGAGCGCCGCCTGCTCGGGCAGCACGATGCGCTGAGTGTCGACAGAATCCACCAGCGCACGCATGCTGCGGTGGCCGGCCTCGATCAGTGCGGTCGCCCGAGCACCCAGCGCGGTGCGATAGATGCCCGCCAAGAAATGGTCGCGTCCATCCCACGGAAGAACGACATCCACCCCTAGTCGGTGCGCCGGCTCGGCGAGCAGGTCGATGACGTCGACGGTCAGCAGCGGCATGTCGACAGCGCACACGAAGGCGTACTCGACGCCGGCATCAGCGGCAGCGCGCAAGCCCCGCCCGGTGGCCAACAGCGGTCCCACCCCCTGCACCTGATCGCGCAGGATCGATGAGGCGGGTAACTCCGGCAGCGCCTGTCCCGGTGCGGCGACGACGAAGACCGGAGCGCATCGGGAACTGACGACCGCGACCACGCGCTCGACCATCGTGGTGGATCCGGACGGGCCGGCAATGGGAAGCGTGGCCTTGTCGCGTCCCATCCGGCGGGACGCGCCCCCGGCCAGCACCACGGCAGCCAACGGTGGCGAGGTCGTCACAGGGTGACGTTATCCCACCGACTCCGTCAGCGACGGCAGCCGATCAGTCGACCGTCCACGTGTCCTTACCCCGCAGCAGCGCCTGCAGCGCAGCCTTGTCATGCGGCTTGGCGGCACGAGCGGTGCTGATCTGTTCGCGCGCGGCGTCGTCGTAGGTGGGTTTGCCCACCTGGCGGAAGATACCCATGACCATGTGGTCGAGATTCTGCTCGGACAGCCGGGACAGCGCGAATGCGTAGGCGGGGTCCTCCAGGTGTGCGTCGTGGACGACGATCTGGTCGGCGGACACGTCGGCGGTCTTGGCGACCTCGAGGCCGTACCCGGATTTGATGACGCAGTACGCACCGTCGGCGCCGAAGGTGATCGGCTCGCCGTGGGTGAGGTTGACCAGGCGATCTTCGGCGCCTTCTTTGCGCAGCGCGTCGAATGAACCGTCGTTGAAGATCGGGCAGTCCTGCAGGATCTCGACCAGCGCTGCGCCGCGGTGCGCGGCTGCGGCACGCAGAACCTCCGAGAGGCCTTTGCGGTCGGAGTCCAGCGCGCGACCGACGAAGGTGGCCTCCGAACCCAATGCCAGCGACACCGGGTTGAACGGATGGTCCAGCGAACCCATCGGGGTGGACTTGGTGACCTTGCCGACTTCCGAGGTCGGTGAGTACTGCCCCTTGGTCAGCCCGTAGATCCGGTTGTTGAACAGCAGGATCGTGATGTTGACGTTGCGGCGCAACGCGTGGATCAGGTGGTTGCCGCCGATCGACAGCGAGTCGCCGTCGCCGGTGACGACCCACACCGACAGGTCGGGCCGGGCCAGCGCGAGCCCGGTGGCGATCGTCGGGGCGCGACCGTGAATCGAGTGAAAGCCGTAGGTCTCCAGGTAGTACGGGAAACGGCTGGAGCAGCCGATGCCGCTGACGAACGCGATGTTCTCGCGCCGCAGCCCCAACTCGGGCAGGAAGTTGCGGATGGTGTTGAGGATGACGTAGTCCCCACACCCCGGGCACCAGCGCACCTCCTGGTCGCTGGTGAAGTCCTTGGCCTTCTGCGGCTGGTCCGTCGTGGGCACCAGGCTCGTCTTGCTCAGCGCCGTCAGGCCCAGGTCTCGATGGTCGTGACCGATCAGGTCAGTCATGTGCTCTCCTCCGCAAGCTCGTCGGCCTCGTCACGCGTTTGCCCCCACACCCGTCGCGTCTGCCGCTGCGGCCGGCACCTCGATGGTGGCCGCCGCCAGCCGGGCGAACTCGGCTTTCTCGATTTCCCGCTGCCCGAGTGTGCCCTCCAGCGCCGCATCGATGATGCCTTCGACCTCGTCGGCCAAGAACGCCATGCCCTCCACCTTGGTCACCGACTGGACGTCGACGAGATAGCGGCCGCGCAACAGCAGGGCCAACTGTCCGAGGTTCATCTCCGGCACGACCACCTTGGAGTACTTGGTCAGCACCTCCCCCAGGTTGGCCGGGAACGGATTGAGGTGGCGTAGCTGGGCGTGGGCGACCTTGATGCCTTTGCGCCGGGCGCGCCGGCAGGCTTCTCCGATCGGCCCATAGCTGCTGCCCCAGCCCAGCATGAGCAACTCGGCATCACCGGTCGGATCGTCGACGTCGAGGTCGGCCACCGAGATCCCCGCGATCTTCTCCTGACGCAGCCGCACCATCAAATCGTGGTTCTTGGGCTCGTAGGAGATGTTGCCCGAACCATTGGCCGACTCCAGGCCACCGATGCGGTGGGCCAAGCCGGGGGTGCCGGGCACCGCGAACTGGCGGGCCAGTGTCTCGGGATCTCGGGCGTAGGGCGCGAACGGCTCACCCTCCTTGGCGAAGGTGTGCTCGATGGCCGGGTAGCTGTCGACGTCGGGGATACGCCAGGGCTCAGATCCGTTGGCGATCGCTCCGTCGGACAGAATCATGACCGGCGTGTGGTACTTGATGGCGATCCGCGCCGCTTCCACGGCGATGTCGAAGCAGTCCGACGGAGACCTCGGCGCCAACACGGCGACCGGCGATTCTCCATTGCGCCCGAACATCGCCTGCAACAGGTCGGCCTGCTCGGTCTTGGTCGGCAGCCCGGTCGACGGGCCGCCGCGCTGCACGTCGATGACGATCAGCGGCAACTCGGTCATCACCGCCAGGCCGATGGCTTCCGACTTCAGCGAAATGCCCGGGCCCGACGTGCTGGTCACGCCCAGCGCACCGCCGTAGGACGCACCGATTGCCGCGCCGATCCCGGCGATCTCGTCCTCGGCCTGGAACGTCATCACATTGAAGTTCTTGTGCTTGGACAGCTCGTGGAGGATGTCCGAGGCCGGCGTGATCGGGTAGGTGCCCAGCACGATCTGCAGATCGGCCAGCTGGCCGGCCGCCACGAGCCCGTAGGCCAGCGCTGTGTTTCCCGAAATCTGGCGGTACTCGCCGGTCTTGAGCTTTGCTGGGGCGACCTCGTAGGTGGTGCCGAACGCCTCGGTGGTCTCGCCGTAGTTCCAGCCCGCCCGCAGCGCCAACACGTTGGCTTCGGCGATCTCGGGCTTGCGGGCGAACTTCTCGCGGATGAATGCTTCGCTGTGCTCAAGCTCGCGGCCGTACATCCAGGACAGCAGGCCCAACGCGAACATGTTCTTGGCGCGTTGGCCGTCCTTCTTGCTGGCGCCGATCGATTCCACCGCGCCCAGCGTCAGGGTGGTCATGGCGACGGCCTGCACGACGTAGTCGGAGAGCTCGTCGTTTTCCAGCGGGTTGGCGTCATAGCCGACCTTGGCCAGATTGCGCTTGGTGAATTCGTCGGAGTTGGCGATGATCAGCCCGCCCCGGGGCAGGTCACTGACATTGGCCTTGAGCGCGGCCGGGTTCATCGCGACCAGCACGTCGGGCCGGTCACCTGCGGTGAGGATGTCGTAATCGGCGATCTGGATCTGGAACGAGGAGACACCGGGCAGCGTGCCCTGGGGCGCGCGGATCTCGGCCGGGTAGTTCGGCTGGGTCGCCAGGTCGTTGCCGAACAACGCCGCCTCGGAGGTGAACCGGTCACCGGTGAGCTGCATACCGTCACCGGAGTCACCGGCGAACCGGATGACGACCTTTTCCAGCTTCTGCCGAGGCGCTCCCGCCGCGCCGCCGTTGTCTCCCACTCGCTCGCCTTCCGTGTCGTCCCCGGGTGCTGCGGGGGCCCGCATCTGGCGAAGTTCCACCGAGTCGCAGTCACGTTGACGCGCCGCCAGTGGTCGTCCACCAAAGTTTGATGTCACTGCCAGTACCGATTATTGCACTTCTCTTAGGTAGTCCTATACCGGGCGCGCAGGTGGCGCACAGGTGGACGCCGCCGGAACGCACTGTTCAGAGCGTCGCTCCACGGTGACATGAGACAAAAGTGTGTTGTTCGTCACGTTCGCGAGACAGGTCGCGGCGGTCCAGCTTTCTTAGAATTGGTTACTGATCAGTAGCCGCCCGCACGCACCGGCAATGGTCCGATCAGTGATGCATCGGCACGTTGAAGGGTGTCACGACCTGGATCGGTACTGGACGAACCGGCTCGAACGGCAACGCACCTCGTTCCTGCAGCAGCAGTCGCAGCGCCAGGCGTGCGTCAGCGCGCAGGTCGTTGTGCAGCACGGCCGATATCCGTCCATCCCGCAGTAATCGACGGTTGTCGGCATCGAGGTCGTGGGCGATGAAGACGTAGCAGTCGCGGCCGATCCCCTCGAACGCCGCGACCGTGGCGACGTTGCCCCCGCCGACCGAATAGACGGCCCGCACCTGCGGGTTGGCCTCCAGCGCGTCGAGCACCAGGCGCTTGTTGGTGGCGTCGATGCCGTCGCTGTCGCTGACCTCGACGATGGCCCTTCCGGAGCTGCGTAACGCCGACCGGAACCCGACCTCCCGCTCGCCCTCACCGCGGAACACCGTGCGGCTCAGCGTGATCAACACATCCGAGGGCCGCTCGCCGAGCCACTGCTGCATCAGATAGGCGGCCGTGACCCCCGCGCCGTGATTGTCGATGCCCACATAGGCGCAGCGGGTGCTTGCGGGTATGTCGGTCGTGTAGGTCACCACGGGCACCCCGGAAGCAACGAGACGGTCGACAGCATCGGCCACTTCAGGGTCGTCCTGGGCCTTGAGCACCACACCGTGGCTGCCGCGGATGCGGTCAAGCGCGTCCACCATCTGCGCGGCGGACCCTGTCTCCCACAGGTGGAACCGCGCGCGCAACATCGCCGGGGCAAATGCGGGCAGCTCGGCCTCCACGGCGGCGCGGAACGCGTCCGAGAAGCGCTGCGGGGTCTGCATGACCACGTCGATCAGATATCGCCGTCCGTTGAGCCGTAGCTGGGCACGTTGCTTGTCGAGGTCGGCGATGGCTTGGTTGACCTCGGCGACGGTGTTCTCCCGAACCCCGGGGCGGTTGTGCAGAACCCGGTCGACGGTCGCCTCGCTCAGCCCCGCCTGCTGGGCGATCTCGCGGACCTTGTAACGGTGCGGCACCCCTACCCCTCTCCCTTCGAGCTGCTCGGCCTTGCGCGGCGGGACGTCACGACGGCCCGCAGACCCGCCATTGTGAGGGTTTTTTGATGGCTTTCTGCCGTTGATTGCGGTCCCTATCACAGCAAGACTACTGCCATGGCCCCGCCCGTTCACACTCCGCTGACCCGGGAGTCCCGGCCCTGGCTGACCGAATCCGACATCGATCTCGATGACTTCCGTCGGCAAGTCGAACGCGACACCGATGTCTGCGACTACCCGCACGCCGCCGATGTGCGCGCCAACGTGCTGATCTACTCCGCGCCGGCGCTGGCCCGTGTCGCCGACCGACGGGCCGTGCAGGCCGAACTCATCGAGGCCCTTGCCGACGGGCCCGGCGTTGTGGTGCTCACCGAGGCGTTCGGCACCGACGTGGTCGACCGTGCCAGCGACGCATTCTTCGCGATCATCGATGCCCAGCACGCCGGCGGCCGCGCCGCGGGTGACCATTTCGGCGAACCCGGCGCCAACGACCGGATCTGGAACGCCGCACAGAAGCTCGCGCTGCACGATCCGCAGGTGTTCGCCGACTACTACGCCAACGATGCCCTGGCGCTGGTCTGCCAGGCCTGGCTGGGTCCCCGTTACCAGGTGACTTCGCAGGTCAATGTCGTCAACCCCGGTGGCACCGCCCAGGTTCCGCACCGCGACTATCACCTTGGCTTCGTTGCCGGCGAGCATCTGGCGGCCTACCCGGCACACATGCACCGCGCCTCTCCGACGCTGACACTGCAGGGGGCCGTCGCGCATTGCGCCATGCCGATCGAGAGTGGACCGACGATGCTGCTCCCCCATTCGCAGCGCTTCACCGGCGGTTACATCGCGTTCAACCGCCCCGAGTTCGTGGACTACTTCACCGCCCACCACGTGCAACTGCCGTTGGCCAAAGGTGACGCGGTGTTCTTCAACCCGGCCCTGTATCACGGCGCCGGAACGAATGTCTCCGGCGACATCCGGCGCATCGCGAACCTGATGCAGATCAGCTCGCCGTTCGGCCGGGCGATGGAGGCCGTCGACCGCACCGCGATGGTGCGCGCCGTCTACCCGGCGCTGAGAGCCATGCAGGCCGCCGGCCGACCCCACCGCGACATCGAGAACGTCGTCGTGGCCACCGCCGAGGGTTATGCGTTTCCCACCAACCTCGACAGCGATCAGCCGATCGGCAGCCTGGCACCACCCAGCCAGGTCGACACCGTGCTCGACGCACTGGCCGACAACCTGACCGAAGAAGAACTCGACACCGTGCTCGACGCCCAGAACGAACGGAGAACTCCATGACCACGCTCGGCCTCATCGGCCTCGGCAGGATCGGCGCATTTCACGCCGAAACGCTGACCAACCTGCCGGAGGTGTCCGGACTCGTGATCACCGACGAGCGACCCGAAGTGGTGAGTCAGGTGGCCGCGAAGTACGGCGCCACCCCGGCCGAATCGGTGCAACAACTGTTGGACCACGGCGTCGACGGTGTCGTGGTTGCTGCCGCGACGCCGGCACACGCGGAGCTCACCCTTGCCGCGGTCGAACGTGGCCTGCCGACGTTCTGTGAGAAGCCGATCGCCTCCACCGCCGCCGAAAGCGCGCGTGTGGCCGAGATCATCGCGGCCTCGGGAGTACCGGTACAGGTGGGCTACCAGCGCCGGTTCGACGCGGCATTCGCCGCGGCCAAAGTGGCCGTCGACGGCGGCTCACTGGGTGCGTTGCACACCGTCCGCAGCACCACGATGGACCCCGCACCCCCGCCGATGGACTACATCAAGAGTTCCGGCGGCATCTTCCGTGACTGCACGGTCCACGATTTCGACGTGATCCGCTGGATCACCGGCCAGAATGTGGTGCAGGTCTATGCCACCGGCAGCGTGCAGGGTGATCCGGTGTTCGCCGAGTACGGCGATGTCGACACCGCGGCGGTGGTGGTCCGTTTCGACGGCGGCGCACTCGGCTTGGTATCCGCGGCGCGGTACAACGGTCGCGGCTACGACTGCCGGCTGGAGGTGCACGGTTTCGAGGACACCGTTGTCGCCGGCTGGGATCAAGGCGTTCCGGTCGGCAACGCAGACCCGGATTTCTGCTCCCCCGGGGCATTCCCCGCCGGACCGCCACACCACTTTTTCATGGACCGGTTCACCGAGGCGTTCCGCGCCGAGTTGAGCGCGTTCGTCAAAGTTGTTGAGGGCGGCCCGATCGGCGGCGCCACCGTCGCCGACGCCGTGGAGGTCGCGTGGATCGCGGAGGCCGCCACCGAGTCTCTACGCCGGGGCGTCCCGGTGACCATCGAGGAGGTCAAAAAGTGAAGATCGCAGGTGCACCCATCTCCTGGGGTGTGTGTGAGGTGCCCGGCTGGGGTTACCAGTTGAGTTCGGACCGCGTGTTGACGGAAATGGGGCAGGCGGGGCTGACCGCAACCGAATTGGGACCCGAGGGTTTTCTGCCCACCGACACCGTCGAATTGGTACGACTGCTTGGCAATCACGGGCTGGAGTGCGTCGGCGGGTTCGTTCCGGTGGTGCTGTACCGGGACGACCACGACCCCGCCGACGACCTGGCCGGGCCGCTGGAGTCACTGGTTGCGGCCGGGGCGGGTGTCGTCGTACTGGCGGCGGCCACCGGCATGGACGGTTACGACCAACGGCCGATTCTCGACGAGACACAATGGGTCACACTGCTGTCCAACCTCGACCGGTTGGCGGCCATGGTGGCCGCACGGGGTCTGACCGCTGTCCTGCACCCCCACGTGGGCACGATGGTGGAGACCCGCGCCGAAGTGGACCGCGTGCTGGCGGGTTCCTCGGTGCCACTGTGTCTGGACACCGGTCACCTGTTGATCGGTGGAACCGATCCGCTGGCGCTGACCATGGAGGTTCCCGAGCGGATCAAGCACGCCCACCTCAAGGATGTCGATGCCGGGCTGGCCGCGAAGGTGCAGTCCGGTGAGTTGACCTACACCCAGGCCGTCGCCGCGGGCATGTACGTGCCGCTCGGCGCCGGTGACGTGGACATTGTCGGGATCGTGAAAACTTTGGAGCACAACGGTTTCGACGGCTGGTACGTGATGGAACAGGATAAGATCCTCGACACCGAACCCGCCGGCTCCGGTCCGTTGGGCGATGTGCTCGCCAGTGTCGCCTACCTGCAGGACGCGGCGGCCGGCGTCCGCTCGTGACGCTGCGGATCGGCATACTGGGCGCGTCGCGCATCGCCGAATCGGCGATTGTCAGGCCGGCCGAGGAGTTGGGGTACCGACTCGTCGCGGTGGCAGCGCGGGATCGGCTGCGCGCCGAGGTATTCGCCGACAAGTACGCAGTTGAGCGGGTGGTCGCGTCCTATCGGGACCTTGTGACCGATCCCGACGTGGATGTCATCTACAACCCGCTCGCCAATGGCCTGCACGCCCCGTGGAACCTGGCCGCGGTGGCAGCTGGGAAACCGGTGCTCACCGAGAAGCCGTTCGCCCGTGACCGCGTGGAGGCGGCGAGGGTCGCGGCCGCAGCGGAGGCCGCGGGCGTCACCGTGATGGAGGGCTTCCACTATCTCTTCCATCCGATCAACCAGCGGGCACTGGCACTGGCCGTCGACGGCACACTCGGTGATCTCACCCGCATCGAGGTCCGGATGGGCATGCCGGCACCACCGCCGGAGGACCCGCGGTGGTCACTGGAGCTGGCCGGTGGAGCGCTGATGGACCTGGGCTGCTACGGGCTGCATGTCATGCGCCGATTCGGCACACCGACGGTCGTGTCGGCGACGGCGGTGCAACGCTCCCCCGGTGTGGACGAGCGGTTCGACGCGGAGCTGGTGTTCCCGTCGGGAGTGACGGGGTTGACGACCAATTCGATGGTCGACGACGACCATTCGTTCACCCTGCGGTTGATCGGCACGCGCGGGGAAGCTTTCGCGCACAACTTCATCAAGCCCGCCGACGACGACCGGCTGACCGTGCGCACCGAGGGCGGGACCACGGTCGAACACCACGGCACCCGGCCGTCCTACTCGTATCAGTTGGAGGCGTTCGCCGCGCACGTCCTGCACGGCGCGCCGGTCCCGCTCGACACTGCCGACGCGGTCGCCAACATGGCCCTGATCGACGACGCGTACCGCGCCGCGGGCATGAACCCGCGCTAGCCGTCAGTCCTGCCGCTCGGTCGCCGCGGCCCGCCGCTCATGCCAGCGCAGACGCAGCAGCAGCAGCCCGCGATGCGCGCGCCACCCCGCCGACATCGGGTCACGCCAGACCGGCGCGTGCAGCCGGGGTTCGCGATCACTGTCCATGGCCACCATTGTGCCGGGCGTCGGCGTGCTCGGCCCGACGACAGCAGCACCGACACCATGTCGAGACAGTGAACGCTCGGTTCGCAGTTGCCAACGTCACACTGCCGAACCCCTGGGACAGAGCCGGACCTGGGCTGAGACCCCCAGCCGCCTCAGTGCGCGTCGTACCGATTGGCCAGGGCAAGCAGGGTGGACTCGATACCGTCGGCGTTCTTTTTCGCCATACCGAGCAGGTCGATGACAAACGGCACCTTGGCCGTGGAGTAATCGAACGTCTCGGTCACTTTCGTCGCTCCCGGGCCGACTTCGGCCAGTTCCCACCGCCAGCGGTGGCCCAGCGGGTGCTGCCATTCGACCAGGCGGTCTTCCTCCACGGCGGTGACGGTCGACGTGATCTTGTACGGGATCCCGTACTGGGTCATCCCGACGGTGAACTTGTCGCCGACGGCAAGCCGGTGGGGTCCCTTGATCTGGCACTGGTCTGCGCCCCGGACCGTGCCTGACCCGTCGATCTCGGGGTGCCGGTGCGGGTCGGCGATCAGCCCGAATATCTCGGCAACGGGCGCCGAAACCTGGATGCTGCGGCTGACGGTCTTGGGACCTGACTTCTCGGTCTTGAGCGGGGAGATGGTCATCGGACTCGCGTACCCACGCACCCCGCCGGCCAATCGGTCGGCGGGGCGCGGCTCGGGGTGCTCTGCGCTACTGCTTGGCGGCGCGCAGCTCGTGGGTGAGGGCGTCCAGCTCGTCCCCGCCGGCCATCTCCTGAGTCAGATGCTCCAGCGTGATGTCGTCGTAGGTACAGTCCAACTTTTGCCGGCCCCGGTTGAGCAGCACGAAATGGTCACCGACCATGTGCGCGTGGTGCGGGTTGTGCGTGATGAACACCACGCCGAAACCCGCCTCCCTGGCTGCGGTGATGTACTTGAGCACCACCCCGGACTGCTTGACGCCCAGTGCCGCCGTCGGTTCGTCCAGGATGAGCACCCTGGCCCCGAAGAACACCGCCCGGGCGATCGCAACACACTGCTTCTGTCCACCCGAGAGCGATCCGATCGGGACGTCGACGTCGGGCAGGTCGATCCCCATCTTCGACAGTTCCGACAGCGTGGTGGCGCGCATGGCGTTGGCATCCAACGAGAACGGGAACGACTTCTTGCGCAACTCCTGACCGAGGAAGAAGTTGCGCCACACCGGCATCAACGGCACTACCGCCAGGTTCTGGTAGACCGTCGCGATGCCCTTGCCCAGGGCGTCGGCCGGAGAGCCGAACTTGGTGGGTTCGCCGTCGACGAGCAGCTCACCCTCGGTCTGCTGGTGCAGGCCGGCGATGATCTTGATCAGCGTGGACTTGCCGGCCCCGTTGTCGCCCAAGATGCCGGTGACCTCGCCGGCATGCACCCGCAGGCAAATACCCTTCAGTGCGGTGATGTTGCCGTAGGACTTGCCGACGTTCTTCAGTTCGACCAGTGGCACCTTGCCGCCGGATTGCGCGTCATTGCTCGGCTTTTCGACGGAGATGGTCATCGGATCACTTCTTTGCTGCATAGTTGCGGAAGGCGTTGTTGGCGATCACCGCGAACAGCAGCATCGCCCCTAGGAAGAACTTGAACCAGTCAGGATCCCAGCCGGCGTACACGATGCCCTGGTTGGTCATGCCGAAGATGAACGCCCCGATGGCGGCACCGATGGCGGTGCCGTAGCCACCGGTGAGCAGGCAGCCGCCGATGACCGCGGCGATGATGTAGAAGAACTCGTTGCCGATGCCCTGGCCGGACTGCACGGTGTTGAACGCGAACAGCAGGTGCATGCCCACGAACCAGGCGCAGAAGCCGACAAACATGAACAACCCGATCTTGACCTTGGTGACCGGGACGCCGACGGCGCGCGCGCTTTCCTTGTCACCGCCGACCGCGAAGATCCAGTTGCCGATCTTGGTCTTGAACAGCACCCAGGTTGCGACGACGGTGAAGACCAGCCACCACACCACCGTGATGCGGATGCTGACCCCGAACAGGGTGAACGACGACGCGAACACGTTGCGTGCCGAATCCCATCCCTGCATATCGCTGACGCTCTGGGTGGCAACCTGCCCGGCCACCAGTTTGGTCACCGCCAGGTTGACACCGGCGAGCATGAAAAAGGTGCTCAGGGTGATCAAGAAGCTCGGGATCTTGGTCTTCATCACCAGGAAGCCGTTGAAAAAGCCCACCGTCAGCGCCAGCACCAAAGCCAGCAGCGCCCCCACCCACAGGTTCAGGTGCAGGTTGTACGCGAGCATCGAGGCGGCCAGTGAACTGAACGTCACCGCGACGCCGGCCGAAAGGTCGAACTCGCCGCCGATCATCAACACCGCAACGCCGCACGCCATGATGCCGATCGTGGAGCTGGCGTAGAGCACGGTCGCCAGCGAGGAGGCCTCCCGGAAGGGGGTCGCCACCACGAGGAAGAACACGAAAATACCGATCGCGCCGATGCCGGCACCCATCTCGGGACGAATCAGAATGCGCTGTAACCGGTTTCGTTCTTTGACACGTTCGTCGCGGACCACCGTGTGGGCGGCGACGTCGAGATCTGCTGGGGTAGTCATGGGTTACCTTCCGCCCCGCTAGCGGGTTCCGCCCTTGGCATACTCGGCCACTGCTTCGATGTTCGACTGGTCGATGAACGCCGGACCCGTCAGCGTGGGCTGACCACCGCCGATGACGTTGCCGTTGCTCAAGTAGAGCCACAGCGAGTCCACGGCGAGGTAGCCCTGCAGGTAGGGCTGCTGATCAACGGCCCATTGCACGTCGCCGTTCTGGATGGCATCCACCAGGGCGGCGTTGGTGTCGAAGGTGCCGATCTTGGCGCTGCTACCGGCGTTTCCGACCGACTGCACCGCAGTCAGCGCAAACGGTGCACCGAGGGTCACCACGTAGTCGATTGCGGGATCCTGCTGCAGTTTGGCGGTGATGGTCGACTCGACCGAAGGCATGTCCTTGCCGTTGACGTTGAGCACCTCGGTGGCCGGGAAGGTGTCGCGCACTCCGGCGCAGCGGGCCTCCAGGTCGACGTGACCCTGCTCCTGGATCACGCAGATCGCTTTGGTTGCACCTTCACTGCGCAGCCGGTCGCCCACACCCTGACCGGCGATGCGGCCGTCCTGCCCGAAGTACTCCTTGACGCCCATGGCCTGCCACGCATCCATGCCGGCGTTGAACGCCACCACCGGGATGCCCTTGGCCTCGGCTGCGCGCACCGCGGCCTGCATGGCATCGGGCTTGGCCAGCGTCACGGCGATACCGTCCACATTGCTGTCGATGGCCGACTGCACCAGGTTGGCCTGGTTGGGCGCCTCGGGGTCGTTGGAGTAGCGCAGCTCGATATTGTCCTTCTTGGCCGCCGTCTCGGCGCCCTTGCGGACGAGATCCCAGAACGAATCGCCGGGAACCTCGTGCGTGATCATTGCGATCGTCATCCGGGGGGTGTCGACGGTGCCCCCGCCACTGCCCTCGCCGGATTGTTGCGGCGCACCGCCGGTGGACGAGCACGACACGACTCCCAACGCCAGGACACCCGCCCCGGCAGCAGCCGCGAGCCGCTTGAACATCCTCGACTTCCCGCTCTTCAGGCGAGGGCTCATCACAGTTTCTCCTTGTCTTCGAGACTGTCGCGACGCCCACGTCGACCCGTTGCGGGTTGTGTCGGGCGATACGCCTCACAGGTGATGTAATACGCCTCACACCAGAAAGTCAATAGTTTGTCCTGACATTAGGACTGCAAGTCATATGTTCGGCAGTTCGTCGCAGTTCAGGGCAGTGGAGGGCTCCGTCGACGCCGCCCGATGGCCGGCCGCGTCGGACGTCACACTCTATGCCCAATGAGCTTGGCCACAGCCATTTTTCGCTCGCGCGCGCCATCCGCGATCGCACGTCCGCCCGGGCCGGGCCGGATCAGTCCACCGTTGACGCGGCCCTCGGCGACGACTTACGGTCTAGAACATTCAGCCCGTCGTGTCAGACGAGGCCGCACCCCGCGCCAGATTCGGAGCTCCTCATGCCCACCCCCGCGATCGCCGCTGGTGCCGAGCCCTCCGGTGCGCAGCTTTCGTTGTCGGTCTGCGCGGAGATGGTCTTCACCGACCTGCCCATCATCGAGCGGGTGCGACGCATCGGGGACCTCGGTTTCGCCGCCGAGATCTGGAGCTGGCACGACAAAGACCTCACGGCGATAGCAGCCACCGGGGTGCCGATCACCTCTATGACGGGCTATCTGCACGGTGATCTGATCGATCCGGCAACCTGCGACGAGTTGGTGCGGACGGCCGAGCTGAGCATCAAAGCGGCTGAAACACTTGGGGTTACCCGGTTGAATCTGCATACCGCCGAACTCGTCGACGGTCAGGCGGCGCGGCCCAGGCAGCGCAGTACCGGCCGGATGTGGCTGACCGCGGCCCGGACCTTGGAGCGTATCGGCGAGCTCGGAGCAGCGGCGGGTGTGACGTTCTGCCTGGAGAACCTCAACACCATCGTCGATCACCCGGGCGTTCCGCTGGCTCGGGCGAAGGACACGCTCGCCCTCGTCGAGGCGGTCGGTCGTCCGAACGTCAAGATGATGCTCGACCTGTACCACGCCCAGATCGGGGAGGGGAATCTGATCGAGCTGATCCGCCGCTGCGGCGATGCCATCGGCGAGATACAGGTCGCCGATGTACCCGGTCGATGCGAACCCGGCACCGGCGAAATCAACTATCCCGCAATCGCCGCCGTTCTGCGCGACGCAGGCTACACCGCGACGGTCGGTCTGGAAGCCTGGGCTTCCCATGCCGGCACCGCGGGCAGTGAGGCTGCCCTGGCGGCGTTTCGCGCCGCTTTCTCGTGACGTGACGGGCGGCGCTCGACAACCGAGGCGTCAGCGGTCGACGAGCGTGGTGTCGAAGTAGTAGCGCGACGCACGGTAGCAGTGGTTACCGAATTCCACGGCGGTGCCCGAGTCATCAAATGCGGTGCGAGTCATCGTCAGCAGCGGAGCGTTCGGCTTCTCGTCCAGCAGTTGCGCCTCGGCGCGGGTCGCGCTGCGCGCGCCGATGCGCTGCCGGGCCAACCGGATGTGCACACCGCGGGCACGCAACGACTGATAGAGACCGCTGACCTCCAACTCGGCGGCATCCGGGGCAAGATCGGCCGGCAGGTGGTTGATCATCAGTGCCAGCGGTTCGCCGTTGGCGCAACGCAACCGGTGGATCGCGGCGACGTCTCGACCTTCGGCCAGGTTCAACTCGCGGGCAACCTCTTCGTCGGGCGGGCCGACATGGAATTTGAGCAACCGCGTGGTGGGTTCCTGCCCGGCGCGCGTCAGGTCGTCGAACAAGCTGGTCAGCTCAACTCGACGGTGTACCGGGTTCTGCACGACCTGCGTGCCGACCCCCCGCTTGCGCACCAGCAGCCCCTTGTCGACCAGCTCCTGGATTGCGCGGCGCGTGGTGGGACGCGACAACGTCAGGCGCTTCGCCAGCGCGAGCTCATTCTCGAAGCGGTCACCTGGTGCGAGTTCGCCGTCCCTGATCGCAGCCTCGATCGCCTGGGCCAACTGGTAATACAGCGGAACCGGGCTTGACCTGTCGAGCTCCACTGTCAGGGGCACGTCAGCTCCGATCTCGGGTTGGGCCTGTCAACCGTAGCTGCATCGTAACACCGCTTGAGATAAAGATAGAATGTCAGGACAAACTCTTGACATGGTGAGGTCACGAGGGGCACAGTCGTCATCAGCCACCCACATCGATCCGTCGGAGTGACTTTGATGACCCATCAGCCGTATGACGTTCTCGCCATCGGGCGCAGCGGTGTCGACGTCTACCCCTTGCAGGTCGGTGTCGGCCTCCAAGATGTCGAGACATTCGGCAAGTTCCTGGGCGGCAGCGCTGCCAACGTCGCGGTCGCCGCGGCCCGTCTCGGCAATCGGTCGGCGCTGATCTCCGGAGTGGGTGAGGATCCGTTCGGCCGCTATGTGCGGGCCGAGCTGTCCCGCCTGGATGTCGACAACCGATTCGTGACGGTCCACGCAGAGTTCCCGACGCCGGTGACGTTCTGTGAGATCTTCCCACCCGACGATTTCCCGCTGTACTTCTACCGCAAGCCCAGCGCCCCGGATCTGCAGATCCGGCCCGACGAAATCGACGCCGAAGCCGTGCGGTCAGCACGGCTGTTCTGGTCGACCGTCACCGGACTTTCCGAAGAGCCAAGCCGCAGCGCCCATTTCGCAGCGTGGGAGGCTCGCGCCAAGGGGCGCGAAGCGACGGATGGTCGAGTGAGCAGGACACCGCTGACAGTCCTCGATCTGGATTATCGCCCGATGTTCTGGGCCACTCCGGGCGCCGCCACCGAGCAGGTTCAGAAGGCGCTCGCGCACGTGACCGTCGCGGTCGGCAACCGCGAGGAGTGCCAGATCGCCGTCGGCGAGTCGAATCCGCACAAGGCCGCCGATGCGCTGCTCGACCTCGGCGTCGAGTTGGCCATCGTCAAGCAAGGGCCCCGGGGGGTGCTGGGCAAGACCCGCCGATCGTCGGTTACCGTGGCGCCCAACGACGTTGACGTGATCAACGGTCTCGGGGCCGGTGACGCGTTCGGTGGCAGCCTGTGCCATGGACTGCTGCGCGGCTGGCCGTTGGAGAAGACACTGCGCTACGCCAACGCCGCGGGGGCGATCGTAGCCGGCCGGCTGGAATGTTCGACTGCGATGCCCACCGCCGCCGAGGTCGCCGAACTCGCCGAGCGAACCGCGATCGAGGCTGTCAATGTCTGAACTTGCCCCGTCTGATGGCGGACGGCCCAGAGAGGCGGCGTGCGGCGATTACGCGGCAGTCACCGAGCTCCGCGCGACCGACCCGGACGCTGTCGCACGCGCCTGGGCACACCGGACGACGCGTCCCACCGTGCGCGGAGACGGGCGCCTGATGGTCGTCGCCGCCGACCACCCGGCCCGGGGTGCGCTCGCCGTCGGGTCTCGGCCCACCGCCATGAACAGCCGCACAGACCTGCTCGACCGGCTGCGCGCGGCGCTCGCCGACCCGGGTGTGGACGGCGTGCTGGCTACCGCGGACATCCTCGACGACCTGGTGCTCATGGGCGCGCTGGAGGACAAGGTCGTGTTCTCGTCGTTCAACCGGGGTGGTCTGGCCGGCTCGTCGTTCGAACTCGACGATCGGATGACCGGAGCCACTGCGGCGTCCACCGCTGCCGCGCGGATGAACGGCGGAAAGATGTTGTGCCGCATCGACCTCCAGGACGCCGGCACGGTGGCCACCCTGGCGGCATGCGCACAGGCCATCGACGAGCTCGCAGCCCACGGTCTGATCGCGATGCTGGAGCCCTTCATATCGTCGCGGGTCGAGGGCAAGGTTCGCAACAACCTCTCCCCCGATGCGGTGATCAAGTCGGTACACATCGGCCAGGGCCTCGGCTCGACCTCGGCGTACACGTGGATGAAGCTCCCGGTGGTCGACGAAATGGACCGGGTGATGGAGTCGACCACGATGCCGACCCTGCTGCTCGGCGGGGACCCGACCGATCCGGATGAGGCGTTCGCCAGTTGGGAGAAGGCGCTGTCGCTGCCGTCGGTGCGGGGCCTGATCGTGGGCCGCACCTTGCTCTACCCACCCGACGACGATGTCAGCTCGGCGGTCGCGACCGCGGTGGCGATGGTCCGATGAGGTCCAAGCTCTACATTCCCGCAGGCAGTGCGACCGCACCGTATTCCGTCGCGATCACACCGGCGGACGCCGGTTGGGCCGAGTGCTCGCTGCACGTCCTGGATCTGGACGCCGAGGGCGAGTCGGTGTCGTTGGGCACCGGCGACACCGAAGTGATGATCCTGCCGCTGGCCGGCGGCGGCTCCGTCGAGTGCGACGGGCAGGTGTACGAGTTGTCGCCCCGCACATCGGTGTTCGACGGTCCGGCAGACATGGTGTATCTCGGTGTCGCGCAGACCTACACCGTGACCGGCTGGGGACGGATCGCGATCTGCGGTGCCAGGGCGGCCAAGTCCTATCCCAACCGACGTGTCGCCGCGGCCGATGTCGCTGTCGAACTGCGCGGTGCGGGCAACTGCAGCAGACAGGTGCACAACTTCGGCACCGCCACCGCGTTCGAGGCGGACTCGCTGATCGCGTGTGAGGTGATCACGCCCGGCGGCAATTGGTCGAGCTACCCCGCCCACAAACACGACGAGAACACAGATGTCGAGACCCAACTCGAGGAGATCTACTACTTCGAGGTCGACGACAGTCCAGCAGGCACACCAGGATTCGGATATCACCGGGTCTATGGCACCCCGCAGCGTCCGATCGAGGTGCTCGAGGAGGTCCGCACCGGGGATGTGGTGCTGGTCCCGCATGGGTACCACGGGCCGTCGATCGCAGCGCCCGGCCACCACATGTACTACCTCAACGTGATGGCCGGCTCCGGGCCGAATCGCGCCTGGCTCATCTGTGACGACCCGAACCACACCTGGCTACGCAGCAGCTGGGAACACCAGCAGATCGACCCCCGCCTGCCGTTCACTTCGACCTCCGTGACGCAATCGCCGGCTGGATAGGAGAAGAGACCTGTGGTTTCCACCGCGCCGAAGTCGACCGACAAGATCGTCGACCGTGAACCCACCGTGCGGCTCACCGTCGCCCAGGCAACCGTGCGCTTTCTGGCCAACCAGTACGTCGACCGGGACGGGTTGCGGCGCAAGTTCTTCGCCGGCTGCCTCGGCATCTTTGGCCACGGCAATGTGGCCGGCATCGGGCAGGCGCTGCTGCAGGACGAGGTGCTGGCCCACGAGGCCGGTCGCGAGCCCGGCCTGAGGTACGTGCTGGGACGCAACGAGCAGGCCATGGTGCACACCGCGGTGGCCTACGCCCGCCAACAGGACCGCATCCAGGCGTGGGCAGTCACCGCCAGCGTGGGCCCCGGCTCGACCAACATGCTCACCGGCGCGGCATTGGCCACCATCAATCGTCTTCCCGTGCTGCTGCTGCCGGCAGACACGTTCGCCACCCGGGTGAGTTCACCGGTGCTCCAGGAGCTCGAACTGCCGTCCAGTGGTGATGTGACCGTCAACGACGCGTTCAAGCCGCTGTCGCGCTACTTCGACCGGGTATGGCGCCCGGAGCAGCTGCCGGCGGCTCTGCTCGGCGCGATGCGCGTGCTCACCGACCCGGTGGAAACGGGGGCCGCGACGGTGGCCCTTCCGCAGGACGTCCAGGCCGAGTCGTTCGACTGGCCGGTGTCGCTGTTCGCCGAGCGGACATGGCATATCGCCCGCCCACTTCCGGAGCGTTCGGTGATCGACAAGGCTGCCGAGGTGATACGAACGGCCACCAAGCCGTTGATCGTCGCCGGCGGCGGAGTCATCTACTCAGGCGCCAACGACGCTCTCGCCCATTTCGTTGCCAAGACCGGAATCCCGGTGTCGGAAAGTCAGGCCGGTAAGGGATCTCTGCTGCACGACGACCCCCGCTCGGTCGGCGCGGTCGGCTCGACGGGCACCACCGCAGCCAACGCATTGGCCGCCGAGGCCGATGTGGTCATCGGAATCGGGACCCGGTACAGCGATTTCACCTCGGCCTCACGCACCGCGTTCAACAATCCCGAGGTCCGGTTCGTCAACATCAACGTAGCCTCGCTGGATTCGGTGAAGCAGGGCGCGATCAGCGTGGTGGCCGACGCCCGGGAGGCCCTCGACGCTCTCACCGACCTGCTCGACGGGTACACCGTCGGCGAGGATTACGCGGCGCGGATCGGTGAGCTCATGACCGAGTGGAACGACACGGTGTCGGCGGCCTACCGCACCGAGGAGGGCGTCGCACTCAACCAGAATCAGGTGATCGGCCTGGTCAACACGCTGTCGGACCCCCGCGACGTCGTGGTGTGCGCGGCCGGGTCCATGCCGGGCGATCTGCACAAGCTGTGGCGCATGCGTGACCGTAAGGGCTACCACGTCGAATACGGGTTCTCCTGCATGGGATATGAGATCGCCGGCGGGATCGGCGTGCGGATGGCCGCACCGGACCGGGATGTCTTCGTCCTGGTGGGTGACGGCTCGTACCTGATGATGGCGACCGAACTGGTCACCGCCGTTCAGGAGGGGGTCAAGATCATCCCGGTGCTGGTGCAGAACCACGGCTTCGCGTCGATCGGTGGCCTGTCGGAATCGGTGGGCTCACAACGTTTCGGCACCGCGTACCGGTACCGGGGGCAGGACGGCCGACTCGACGGGGACAAGCTGCCGGTCGACCTGGCTGCCAATGCGGCCAGTTTGGGCGCCGAGGTCATCCGCGTCACCACCTCAGCCGAGTTCACCGACGCGGTCAAGGTTGCCAAAGCCAGCGACCGCACCACGGTCATCCACGTCGAGACCGATCCGATGGTCTTCGCGCCCGACAGTCACTCCTGGTGGGACGTCCCGGTCAGCGAGGTCTCGACGCTGGAGTCCACCCAGCAGGCCTACCAGCGGTACGCGGACTGGAAAAAGGTCCAGCGACCATTGGTCAACCCGTCGGACCGCTAGTCACGAAGGCAGAAGATGAGCACCATCACGGCCCTAAGTCATGACTGATCTGCGCGTCGCCGTTCTCGGGGTGGGCGTGATGGGCACCGACCACGTCGCCCGCATCACCGCCCGCATCTCGGGGGCCCGGGTCTCGGTGGTCAACGACTATGTCGCCGAGAAGGCCGAACAGGTCGCCGCCGGTATCGAAGGATGCCGGGCGGTGGCCGATCCTCTCGACGCGATCGCCGCTGCCGATGTCGATGCCGTGCTGCTGGCGACTCCGGGCAGCACCCACGAGAAGCAGTTGCTGGCTTGTTTGGAACACGGCAAGCCGGTGATGTGCGAGAAGCCGCTCACCACCGATGTCGCCACGTCTTTGGAGATCGTCCGCCGCGAATCCGAACTGGGCCGTGCGTTGATCCAGGTCGGTTTCATGCGCCGCTTCGATGACGAGTATCTGCGTCTCAAGGCGCTGCTCGACGGAGGTGCGCTGGGTCGACCGCTGTTGATGCACTGTGTGCACCGCAACCCGAGTGTGCCCTCGTATTTCGACAGCTCGCTGATCGTGAAAGACTCGCTGGTCCATGAGATCGACGTGACGCGTTACCTGTTCGGCGAGGAGATCGCCACCGTGCAGATCCTCACGCCGTCGTCGAATCCCGGTGCGCCCGAGGGCGTGATCGATCCTCAGATCGCAATACTGCGGACGGTGTCCGGGCGCCACGTCGACGTCGAACTGTTCGTCACCACCGGGGTGGCCTACGAGGTACGCACCGAGGTGGTCGGTGAACATGGCAGTGCGATCATCGGACTGGATGTCGGGATGATCCGCAAGAGCGCAGCGCCGTCACCGGGCGGGGCGGCAGGTCCGGCCACCTGGGGCGGGCAGATCGCCCCCGACTTCCGAGAGCGGTTCGGCGGCGCCTACGACACCGAGATCCAGCGCTGGGTCGATGCCGTCCGATCGGGGGCCACGACGGGTGACTATACGGACGGGCCCACCGCCTGGGACGGCTACGCCGCCGCGGCGGTCTGCGCCGCCGGCGTGGAATCACTGCAGACCGGTCTGCCCGTCGACATCCAGCTCGCCGACCGCCGTGGCGGTTCGACCCGTTAGAACCCCCAACCACCCGAGCTGGGACGTCACAGGATGTAGAGCATCTCCTGATATGTCGGCAAGGGCCAGAGATCGTCGGCCACTACGGCTTCCAGCGCATCGGCTGCCGCCCGTACCGCCTCCATCGCCGGCAGCAGCACCTTTTGGGCGTGGGTGGCCTCGCCCAGCGCCGATTCCGCGCCGTGGTCGGCCAGACCGGCCTTCAGTGTGCTCAACGCTGCCGTCAGCTCGGAGATCGGCGCCGAAACCGACTGCAGCAGAGCCGTATCGGCCTCCATGCCGGCGGCCTTCAACGTCGCGACGTTGTGCGCGAGCTCGGTTTGGTAGCGCACTGCGGCGGGCAGGATGACCGTCGTCCCGAGCTCGAGCGCCAGCTTCGCTTCCACACCGATCGTCAGCGCGTACTGTTCCAGCCGAACCTCGTAGCGGCTGTGCAGTTCGCGCTCGCTGAACACCCCGTAGCGTTCGAAGACCTCGATGGCCTCGGGCTTGATCAGCTCGGGAATCGCGTCGAGCGTCGTCTTCAGGTTCGGCAGGCCACGGCTGGCCGCTTCGATCTGCCAGTTTTCGGAGTAGCCGTCGCCGTTGAACACCACCGCACCGTGCTCGGTGATGATCTCGGTCAGCAGAGTCTGCACGGCCGCGTCGAAATCCTGTCCGTCGGCCACAGCGTTCTCCAGCGCGGTGGCCATGTAGTCGAACGAGTCGGCCATGATCGTGTTGAGCACGGTCATCGGCACCGCGACTGTCTGCCCCGATCCCGGGGCACGGAATTCGAAGCGGTTGCCGGTGAACGCGAACGGGCTGGTGCGGTTGCGGTCGCCGGGGTCGGTCGGCAGCGCAGGCAAGGTGTCCACGCCGATGTGCATGATGCCCTTGCCTTTTGACGAGGTTGCCGCACCCTTGGCGATCTGCTCGAACACATCGGCCAACTGTGCGCCGAGGAAGATGGAGATGATCGCCGGCGGAGCTTCGTTGGCGCCGAGACGGTGGTCGTTGGTGGCCGAGGCCACCGACACCCGCAACAGGCCACCGAACTTGTGCACGGCACGGATGATGGCCGCGCAGAAGACCAGGAATTGGGCGTTCTCATGGGGGGTGTCGCCGGGAACCAGCAGCGAGCCGAGTTCGGAATTGCCGACCGAGAAGTTGACGTGCTTGCCCGAGCCGTTCACACCAGCGAAGGGCTTCTCGTGGAACAGGCATTCCATTCCGTGCTTCTTGGCGATGGTTTTGAACACCGTCATCAACAGCTGCTGATGATCAGAGGCGATGTTGGCCCGCTCGAACATCGGCGCCACCTCGAACTGCGCCGGGGCGACCTCGTTGTGCCGCGTCTTGGCCGGGATGCCGAGCTTGAACAGCTCACGCTCGGTATCCATCATGAAGCCGAGGACACGCTCCGGCACCGCGCCGAAGTAGTGGTCGTCGAATTCCTGCCCCTTGGGCGGCTTGGCACCGAACAGCGTGCGGCCGGCATTGACGAGGTCGGGACGGGCCAGGAAGAAGTGCCGGTCGACGAGGAAATACTCCTGTTCCGGACCGCAGAAGGACACGACCTTCTGCAGGTTCTGGTGACCGAACAGCGCCAGGATGCGTTCGGCGTGCACGCCCATGGCCTGCTGGCTGCGCAGCAGCGGAGTCTTGTAGTCGAGGGCCTCCCCGGTCATCGAGACGAACACCGTCGGGATGCACAGGGTATTGCCATTCGGGTTCTCCAGGATGTAGGCCGGACTCGTCACGTCCCAGCCGGTGTAGCCGCGCGCCTCGAAGGTGCTCCGCAGACCGCCCGACGGGAAGCTGGAGGCATCCGGTTCGCCCTGGATCAGCGCCTTGCCGGCGAATTCGGCCAGTGTCTCGCCGTCGGACACAGGTTCGAGGAAGCTGTCGTGCTTCTCTGCGGTCAGCCCGGTCATCGGGTAGAACACATGCGCGTAATGCGTGGCGCCCTTCGACAGGGCCCAGTCCTTCATCGCCGAGGCCACCGCATCAGCGATCTCCGGGTCGAGCTTGGTGCCCTTCTCGATCGTGGCCACCACAGACTTGTAGACCGACTTCGGCAGGCGCAGCTGCATCTCCGCCTTGGTGAAGACATTGGAACCGAAGATCTGACCAGGCGCTTCAGCAGGATCGAAGCTGATCGCTGGAGGCACATACGCCTCGACGTTGTTGATCGCCTGCAGGCGCACCGCATTACCGCTCAATGGACTTCCTCATCCCGTGCGTCGCCCGATCTTCGTCACGGGCGTTGACCGGCCAACCCTAGGAACATTCGATGCCGATCTCGTTACGTGAGCGTCAACGTCAGAAGGCACTCGTCACCGCTGCGTATCGCGGATGTGCGACGGGCCTACGCTGGACACCATGCGCGCGCGCCACGACCGAGAGCCAGACGACGTCGGCGCCGTCGACCACAGCGAAGGGACCCGATCGTGGGCCGGGTGACGGCGCGGCGCCGAGTCCACCACGTCAGCGCCGAGGACGCGGTGTCGCGGCCCGAGACGTTGGTGGTCGAGGAGCCCCTCGAAATCCGCGTGAACGGTGCACCGATCACCGTGACCATGCGCACGCCGGGTTCCGACGTCGAACTGGCCCAAGGTTTTCTCTTGACGGAGGGACTCGTCGCCCGCCGCGAGGACATTCTGTCGGTGCGCTACTGCCGGGGAGCGGGCGAGGACGGGGCCAACACGTACAACGTGCTCGATGTCGCGCTGGCCCCCGATGTTGCCCCGCCCGACGTGGATCCGACACGCAACTTCTATTCGACGTCATCCTGCGGGGTGTGCGGCAAGGCGTCGCTGGAGGCTGTTCGCCTGATCAGCAGACACGGGCCGGGTGACGACCCGTCAACGGTCGCGGCGGAAACGCTGTCGACTCTGCCCGCCAAGCTGCGAACCCGGCAGAAGGTGTTCGCCGCGACGGGGGGACTGCACGGCGCCGCGCTGTTCAGCGTCGACGGCGCCATTCTGGCCGTCCGTGAAGACATCGGCCGGCACAATGCCGTCGACAAGGTGATCGGGTGGGCGCTCGAACAGCGTCGGATCCCACTCGGCGGCACGGTGCTGCTGGTCAGCGGGCGGGCCTCGTTCGAACTCACCCAGAAAGCGGTGATGGCCGGCATCCCGATGCTGGCCGCGGTATCAGCTCCATCGTCGCTCGCCGTCGATCTGGCCCGCCAGTCCGGGCTGACTCTGGTGGCTTTCCTGCGCGGTGATTCGATGAATATCTACAGCCGACCGGACCGTGTGAAGAACTGACCGTCGCTGGATGCCCGTGTTCTCCACACAATCTCCCCACCACCTCCAAGCGTCACCACCCACCGGGCGGCCAGCATCAACGGCATGCCCAGCATCCTCATTGCCTCCTGCCCTCCCATCGGCCACATCGCGCCGCTGCTGACCGTCGCCCGCGGCCTCGTCGCCCGTGGTGACCGTGTGTGCGTGCTGACCAGCGCGCGCCATGCCGACAAGATCCGGGCCGTCGGCGCCGAGCCGCGATCGCTTCCCTCCGGAGCTGACTACGACGATTCATCGCTGGACAGCGACCTGCCCGGGCGGGCGCAAACGTCGGGCATCGCTCGGATCAACTTCGACGTCGAACATGTCTTCGTCCGACCACTGCCCCACCAGCACAACGCGCTGCTGGGGCTGTTGGCGGCCGACGATTTCGACGCCGTTCTCACCGACGGGTTCTTCCTCGGCATCTTGCCGTTGCTGCTTGATGAGTCGACGCCGCGCCCACCGATCCTGTCGTACTCGACCACACCGCTGTTCCTGACCAGTCGGGACACTGCCCCTGGGGGCCCGGGAATCACTCCGATGGCGGGCCCGATCGGCCGGCTGCGCAACCGGTTCCTCACGCTGGTCACCCAGCGCCTCCTGCTGCGGCCGGCCCACCGGGCCGCCAACCGTGCGCTGGAAGCTTTGGGACAGCCTGCACTGCCGGTCTTCGTCCTGGACTGCGCGACGCTGGCCGACCGCATGATCGTCCCCACCGTGCCGGAATTCGAATACCACCGCAGCGACCTGCCCGCACACGTCCGATTTGTCGGCGCCGTCACGCCGGTGCCCACCCGGGATTTCTTGCCACCGCCGTGGTGGTCCGAACTCGGCGAACCGCGGCCCGTCGTGCACGTCACGCAGGGCACGGTCGACAATGCAGATCTGAGACGGCTGATCGAACCCACGATCGAGGCCCTAGCCGACGAAGACGTCACCGTCGTGGTCACCACCGGGGGGCGGCCGTTGTCGCAGCTGCCGGCATCGTTGCCGACGAACGTCTTTGCAGCCGAGTTCATACCGCACGATGTCCTGTTGCCGTTGGTGGACGTCATGGTGACCAACGGCGGGTACGGCGCCGTGCAGCGCGCGCTGGCCAGCGGTGTGCCCCTCGTGGTGGCCGGCCGGACCGAGGACAAGCCCGAGGTCGCCGCCCGCGTCGAGTATTTCGGCGCAGGACTGAATCTGCGCACGGGTACACCGACGGCCGAACAGGTGCGTCGTGCGGTCAACGAGGTTCTGCGGGACCCGCGATATCGCGCCCACGCACGACACCTGCAACGCGCCAATGCGCGACGGGACAGCGCGGCTGACATTGCCACGGTCCTCGACGAGGCGATTGCCGAGCAGCCGCAACGCAAGCAGACAGCCCGCCGTTGACTGCGCACCTCATCGGGGTGATGCGATGAACCCCTGCACCGATCCCCACTGCCCGCCGATGCGTGAGCGACTCGGGAAACCGCGGAGTCGGCTACCGGTGGCCATTGCCGCGACGACCAGAAAGCTCGACGTCGGGGCTGCACACGCGGGTTCCTCGGCGTTGCCGCAATCCTGTTGCGGGGTCCAGCCGGCGCCGGGAGTCACCGACCACCGAGCTGACGACTGAGCGCCGCTCAGGCACTCGCGTCGAGCGAACGCTAAGCCGACTTCTCGCGGCGCTCGTTGCGCGGGGGCTTGCGCGGCACGATGGTCGGCAGCACGTTGTCTTCGACGGTCTCCTTGGTGACGACGACCTTGGCGACGTCGTCACGGCTGGGGATGTCGTACATCACCGGGAGCAGAACTTCCTCCATGATGGCCCGCAGACCACGAGCGCCGGTGCCGCGGTGGATCGCTTGGTCGGCGATCGCTTCCAGCGCGTCTTCGGCGAACTCCAGCTCCACACCGTCCATCTCGAACAGTCGGGTGTACTGCTTGACCAACGCGTTCTTCGGCTCCGAGAGGATCTTGACCAGCGAATCCTTGTCCAGGTTGGTCACCGACGCCACCACCGGCAGACGACCGATGAACTCGGGGATGAGTCCGAATTTGATCAGATCCTCGGGCATGACCTCGGCGAAATGGTCCTGGGTGTCGATGTCGGCCTTGGAGTGCACCTCGGCGCCGAAGCCGAGCCCGCGCTTGCCTACCCGGTCGGAGACGATCTTCTCCAAGCCGGCGAACGCGCCCGCCACGATGAACAACACGTTGGTGGTGTCGATCTGGATGAACTCCTGGTGCGGATGCTTGCGCCCGCCCTGCGGAGGCACCGAGGCCTGGGTGCCCTCGAGGATCTTCAGCAGCGCCTGCTGGACACCCTCGCCGGACACATCGCGGGTGATCGAGGGGTTCTCGCTCTTGCGCGCGATCTTGTCGACCTCGTCGATGTAGATGATGCCGGTCTCGGCACGCTTGACGTCGTAGTCGGCAGCCTGGATCAGCTTGAGCAGGATGTTCTCCACGTCCTCACCGACGTAACCGGCCTCGGTGAGTGCCGTCGCATCCGCGATGGCGAACGGGACATTGAGCATCTTGGCCAGCGTCTGCGCCAGGTAGGTCTTTCCGCAGCCGGTCGGTCCGAGCATCAGGATGTTGGACTTGGCCAGCTCGACGGGCTCGGCCCGTGAATCGCGGCTCTTCTCCCCCGCCTGGATGCGCTTGTAATGGTTGTAGACCGCCACCGCCAGGGTGCGCTTGGCCGTGTCCTGGCCGATGACATAACCCTCGAGGAAATCCCGGATCTCGGCCGGCTTGGGCAACTCGTCGAGCTTGACGTCGTCAGCGTCGGCCAGTTCCTCTTCGATGATCTCGTTGCACAGGTCGATGCACTCGTCGCAGATATAGACGCCGGGTCCGGCGATGAGCTTCTTCACCTGCTTCTGGCTCTTGCCGCAGAACGAGCACTTCAGCAGGTCGCCGCCATCTCCAATGCGTGCCATGGTGCCGGGGTCCTACTTCCTGTCGCCGTCGATGGTCGGGTCGGTGGGGTGCACCGGGACCGTGAGGTGTAAAGCCGACGCTACCCGCTGTCTCCGTCGCTGTGCGACCGATAAGGCCGAATCGCGTCGGTGGTATTCACCTGTGGTTGCGACAACATATCGCCTGACCCACCCGAGATGGCCACGGAACGCGCCACCGTGTCTCTGGCGTGTCGCCGCCGTTACCCGACCGAGAATACCCAAGGCGCGGCAACGATCCGGCCCGAGTCCCGTGACCTGCGACGACCGTCAGCGCGGGCCGGGACCAACCGGGCCCGGCCCGACTGGCCCCGGACCCACGGGGCCCGGACCGACCGGACCGACCACGCCACCGACCCCGACCGGCCCGGCGGGTCCGACCACCGGGTTGGGCGGGTTGACGTACACGTCCACATCGACGCATGCCGCCATCGGGACACTCCAGTAGGTGCCCTCCGGACACTCCGGCTGCGCCTGGACGGCCGGCGCCAGCTGGATGGCTGCCCCCAGCGCCGCGGCCGACAGCGCGACGATCGCGGTTCGATGGCTTCTCATGGCGCCCCCTTGATAACTGACGTCTACGTCGATACCAGCGTGACATGGATGCATGTGTCCTCGCCCCGATTCGGCAACTTTGCCAGCCGGAGACTCTCGTAGGCTCTGGACATGACCACGCTTGCCGAGGCGTTTGCGCTGGGCGCCGAGGACAACGGCCTGGCCGTGGTATCGACGCTGCGCGCGGACCACACCATCCAGTCGTCGCTGATCAACGCCGGGCCGCTACCGCACCCGGGCACCGGACAGGCGGTACTCGGATTCGTCACCTATGGCCGGGTCAAGCTGACCAACCTGCGGTCCCGGCCGCAGATCACGGCCACGTTCCGCAGGGGCTGGCAGTGGGCCGCCGTCGAAGGCACCGCGGAGCTGGCCGGCCCCGACGACCGGCAGCCCTGGCTGGCCTCCGACGAAGCGCTGGCGGGCCTGTTGCGGGACATCTTCACTGCAGCGGGCGGGACGCACGACGACTGGGACACCTACGACCGGGTGATGCGCGAGCAGCGACGCACCGCCGTGCTGATCACCCCGACGTGGATCTACAGCAACGGCTGAGCTGGGCGTCAGGCTTTCTGAGCGGACAGCTTGCGGTACTCCAGCACCGTGTCGATGATTCCGTAGTCCTTGGCCGCCTCGGCGGTCAGGATCTTGTCGCGGTCGGTGTCCTTGCGGATGACCGCGGCATCCTTGCCGGTGTGACGCGCCAGTGTCTCCTCCATCAGCGTGCGCATCCGTTCGATCTCCGCGGCCTGAATCTCCAGGTCGGAGAACTGGCCCTGGATCACGCCGCCCAGCGCGGGCTGATGGATGAGGATGCGCGCGTTGGGCAGCGCCAGCCGCTTACCCGGGGTGCCGGCCGCCAGCAGCACCGCCGCGGCTGAGGCAGCCTGCCCGAGGCACACCGTCTGGATGTCGGCACGCACGTACTGCATGGTGTCGTAGATCGCCATCAGGCTGGTGAACGAGCCGCCGGGCGAGTTGATGTACATCGTGATGTCGCGGTCGGGATCCAGCGACTCCAACACCAGCAGCTGGGCCATGATGTCGTTGGCCGATGCGTCGTCGACCTGCACCCCGAGGAAGATGATGCGTTCCTCGAACAGCTTGTTGTACGGGTTGGATTCCTTGACGCCGAAACTCGAGTGCTCGATGAACGACGGCAGGATGTAGCGCGCTTGAGGCTGCGTGTTCGGGTTCATTTGTCGAGTCCTGCTCCTGGTCCTGAGCCGTTGATGGTGACGCTGGTGATGATGTGGTCGACAAAGCCGTACTCGAGCGCTTCCTGGGCCGTGAACCAGCGGTCGCGGTCGGAGTCGGCTTCGATCCGCTCGATCGTCTGTCCGGTGAACTCGGCGTTCAGCCGGAACATCTCCTTCTTGATCGACGCGAACTGCTCGGCCTGGATCGCGATATCCGCCGCACCACCGGTGATCCCACCGAGGGGTTGGTGCATCAGAATGCGCGCGTGCGGCAGCGCGTACCGCTTACCCTTGGTGCCCGCGGCGAGCAGGAACTCGCCCATCGACGCTGCCATACCCATCGCGTAGGTGGCCACGTCGCACGGTGCGAGCACCATCGTGTCGTAGATCGCCATGCCGGCACTGATCGAGCCACCGGGTGAGTTGATGTAGAGGTGGATGTCCTTGGTCGGATCCTCGGCCGACAACAGGAGGATCTGCGCGCAGATGCGGTTCGCGATGTCGTCGTCGACCTGGGAGCCCAGGAAAATGATCCGCTCGGCCAGCAACCGCTCATACACCGAGTCGACAAGGTTGAGGCCCGATGAGGCGCCACGCATGTCAGTCACGACTGGATACCTGCTTTCTATGTCTACTTCCGACGCGGTGACCGGTCTTATGAAAGACACTAACGAACCCGCCCCGCCCGGGAGTCCCCAGACGGCGCGCGTTCGCTCACAGCATCACTTGGTGTCGTCGTCTGCCGCGGTGTCCTCGGCGGGTGTCTCCTCGACGGCGTCCTCGGCGACATCCTCGGTGGTGGCCTCTTCACCAGCGGCCTCACCCTGCTCGCCGGAGGGACCGAAGAACTCGGCGGTGTCGATCTCGTTGCCGTCGGTGTCGGTGACGGTCGCCCCGTGCACCACGGCCGCGACGGTCAGACCGCGCCGCACGTCGGCGAACATCGCCGGCAGCTGGTTGTTCTGCTGGAGCACCTGCAGCAGCTGCTGAGGCTCCAAGCCGTACTGGCGCGACATCAGCACCAGACGCTCGGTCAGGTCGTTCTGGCCGACCTGGATGTCGAGCTTGTCGGCGATCGCGTCCATCAGAAGCTGCGTCTTGATCGCCTTCTCGGCGTTGGCGCGGTTGTCGGTGTCGAATTCGTCGCGGCTGCTGCCCTGCTCGGCAAGCGCCTCGGCGAACTTCTCTTCGTCGTGGTCAAGCGGGTGGATCGCATTGTGCAGCGTGTCGTCGACCTGGGCCTGCACCACCTTCTCCGGCAGCGGGACCTCAGTCTGGGCCAGCAGTTCCTCGATGGCCTTGTCGCGGATCTGCTCAGCCTGCTCGACCCGCTTGACGTTGCCGACCTTCTCCCGCAGGTCGGCCTTCAGCTCCTCGATGGTGTCGAATTCACTTGCCAGCTGCGCGAATTCGTCGTCGAGCTCGGGAAGTTCGCGCACCTTGACCGACCGGACGGTGACGGTGACCTCTGCCTCGCGCCCGGCATGCTCGCCGGCGACGAGCGTGGTGGTGAACACCTTGCTCTCGTCTTCTTTGAGGCCGACGATCGCGTCGTCGAGGCCGTCGATCAACTGACCGGAGCCGACCTCGTGGGACAGGCCCTCGGTCGCGGCCTCCGGGACGTCCTGACCGTCGACGGTCGCCGACAGGTCGATCGAGACGAAGTCACCGTTCTCGGCGGCGCGGTCGACCCCGGTCAAGGTGCCGAAGCGCTTCCGCAGCGACTCCAGTTCGGCGTCGACGTCCTCGTCGGCGATGCTGATCGGGTCGACGGTGATCGTCAGGGCCGCCAGATCCGGCAGCTCGATCTCGGGCCGGATGTCGACCTCGGCGGTGAACACCAGCTCCTCGTTGTCCTCGAGTTTGGTGATCTCGATCTCGGGCTGGCCCAGCGGTTGCAGCGACGATGAGGCCACCGCCTCGCTGTAGCGGCCGGGCAGCGCGTCGTTGACGACCTGCTCCAGCACAGCGCCGCGACCGACGCGGGCCTCCAGCAGCTTGCGCGGCGCCTTGCCCGGGCGGAACCCGGGCATCCGCACCTGCTTGGCGAGCTGCTTGAACGCCTGGTCGATCTCTGGTTCGAGCTCGGTGAAGGGCACCTCCACGTTGATGCGAACCCGGGTCGGGCTCAACTTCTCGACGGTGCTCTTCACGTTGCTTGCTCCTCTATTGCCTGTTGCCGTACGGATAGGTGTCTCTGGTCGGGGTGACAGGATTTGAACCTGCGGCCTTCCGCTCCCAAAGCGGATGCGCTACCAAGCTGCGCTACACCCCGGTCGTCGCTGTGCACAGCGCCAGACCACCGGCGATACTACGGCCTGACCACCGCGAAGCCATATCCAGCCGGGTGGGTGACCTCGACTGGATTTGAGTTGGGTCGGCCCGGTACAGTCTGCCGGTACTGTCGACAGGCAGCGCATGCGGGCGTAGCTCAATGGTAGAGCCCTAGTCTTCCAAACTAGCTACGCGGGTTCGATTCCCGTCGCCCGCTCCACACCGACCAGGACTTTCGTCGGCGAACGCTCAGGTGGTGGCGCCGACGTTGAGCACCGGGTTGGTCGGCGAATCACTGGCGATCACCGTCATCAGGTTTGCCGCGAAACTGGCCCGCCGGTCGTGATCGAGCGGCACCGCGTCGTCGCTGTCGCTGCCCTGCTCCAGTGCGCTCAGTGCGTGACGCACCATGCCGACAGCACCTTCGACGATCTTCCTGCGGCCCGCCACGATGGCCGCCGCCTGCTGGCGGCGCAGCATCGCCTCGGCGACCTCGGCGGCATAACTCAGATCCGTCACCCGCGCCTCCAGCACCCGCACCCCTGCGGCGTCGGCCCGTTCCTGGAGCTCATCGAGCAGACTCTCGTTGACCTGGGCCGGCTCACCGATCAACGTGGTGCGGTTGTCATCCTCGAACGACTCGTAGGGGTAGGCGCGGGCCATCTGGCGCACTGCGGATTCAGATTGCACGTGCACGTAGTCGATGAAGTGGTCGACACCGAAGGACGCCCGAGCGGTATCGACCACCTGCCACACCACCACGGCAGCGATGTGGATCGGATTTCCGTTGGCGTCGTTGACTTTCGACGATGTGGTGTTGAAGTTGCGGACACGCAGCGAAATCTTCGCACCGCTGTACAACGGGTTGGCAATACGCAACCCGTTGCCGCGGTCGGTGCCCCGGTAGGCCCCGAAGAAGGTCAGCACGGCGGCCTGGTTCGGTGCCAGGGTGTAGAAGCTGGCCAGAATGACCAGGAAAGTCACCGCGATCACCGTGGTGACCAGCCACCAGCCCTGCCATCCGGTCTGCTGGGCGGCGATCACGCTGAGCACGCCCAGCACTGCAAGCACGAACTCGACCACCAAGAACGGCACCCCGGAGATGGCGCGGGCCGGCCGTTCGGTGAGATCTGGGTCAGCGGGCTGCTCGGCTCGGGTCTTGCCGTCGGCCACGGGCGCTGACGTCGGTCGCTGGTCGACCATGGTCATGGTCGGACACCTCCGGTGGTTGGTCGGTTGCATGTTCTGCGGTCGCATACCCGATCGCTACACCGCGACACGTCTGAGACCAACTCCGCGACGCACCCGTCCGGGCGTGGAATCGTGGCTGACATGCGTCCTCCGAGCCTGCCGTCTGCCCCGCTGATGTCACCGCTGTTCGGCGGTCTGTACGCCGCGGCATACGGCATCGGCGGTCAGCAGCTCGTCCGTCGGCTGGTGCGGACTTGCGGGCCGGTCATCGCACTGCCCGTCCTCGGTTACGGCAGGGTCGTCGCCGTCGCCGATCCGGCGCTGGCCAAGCAGGTGTTCACCGCCAAACCTGACGTGCTGTTGGGCGGTGAGGGCGTCGGGCCGGCCGCCGCGATCTACGGCCGCCGCTCGATGTTCGTACTGGAGGAACCCGAACACTTACGGCGGCGCAAGCTGCTCAGCCCGCCGCTGCACGGCCACACATTGCGCGAGTACGTGCCGGTGATCGAGGCCGCGACCCGCGCCGCGATGGCGTCCTGGCCCTCGGAATCACCGGTCCGGATGCTGGAGGCGGGCCGTGAGCTGACCCTTGAGGTGATCGTGCAGGTGATCTTCGGGGCACACGAGGCCACCGAGATCGAACGGTTGGGCGCTCCGTTCGCCGACCTGCTCGACTTGGCACTGTCGACAGAGACTCCGATCCGTTATGCAGCACGCCGGCTCGGAGCGCTGCGCTCCTGGGGCACGCTGGCCGACCTCAACCGCAGAATTGACGAGGTTGTGCTGCCCCTCATCGCGCGCCGACGTGCGAGTGCGGCCCGGGTTCGCGCCACCGACGTGCTGAGCATGCTGGTCGATGCGCGCTCCGAAGACGGGGACCAGTTGTCGGACAAGGAGATTCGCGACGACGTCATCACGTTGATGCTCGCCGGGCACGAGACGACGGCCACCACCCTGGCGTGGCTGGCGGACCTGCTGGCGCACCACCCCGATGTGCAGCAACGGGTGCGCGCCGAGGCCGGTAGTGAGCGCACCGACTACACCGAGGCGGTGATCAACGAGACCCTGAGGCTGCGTCCGCCGGCGCCGATCACAGGCCGGATGACCACGGCGGAGTACCGGCTCGGTGACTACACGCTGCCGGCCGGTACGCGCATTGTGCTGCTGCTCGATGCCATCAACCGCGACCCGCAGACCTATCCCGATCCGGACACCTTCGACCCCCAACGCTTCGTCGGCACCCGCGTCAACCCTTACAGCTGGGTGCCCTTCGGGGGTGGGCTCAAACGATGCATCGGCGCGAGCTTCTCGATGTGCGAGCTCACCACGATCCTGCACACGATGCTGGCCGAAGCCGAGCTACGTCCCGTCGACCGCCGCCCGGAGTCTCCGGCCACCCATGCCGCGCCGGTCGTCGTGCCGCGCCACGGCGCCCGGGTGTACGTCGCGCCACTGTCACGGCGCACCGAGATTTCGGCCTGACGCCCCTGGTGGTGGAGATGCCGGTCACCGCCACGATGGCCGTGCCCTGTGCTCCATACATTTGATTCAGCCGGATCGGGATATGTCCGCCGGCGCTGGGTAACGCCCTCGAATCCGCCCAGCGATCAGGAGGATGCGTGCACCAGGATGCGGTCAAGGTCTCGTTTTTCGGGATCGACCTCCCCGAGCTGATGGCCGTCGCTGATGTCGACACTGCGCGCTTCACCCCCGGCCAGGTGATCCTCGCCGAAGGTGACGACGTCGGCCGACTACATATCGTCGCCGCCGGCAGAGTCCGCATCGGCCGGCACCGGGCCGACCGTGAATGCCTGTTCGGTGTGCTGGGCCCCGGGGAGATGTTTGGTGAGGAGTCGGTGTTCGACCCGGGTCCGTCCGGGACCTGCGCCATTGCGTTGACCGACGTCGAGGTTGTGGCCATCGGCCGCAGGGCACTGCTGTCCCTGCTCATCGACGCCCCCGAGGCCGCGCAGCGCATCATGCGGATCCTGGCGCGCCGGGTCCGCCGCCGCTCGGGCACCATCACCGACACCGTCTACGCCGACGTCACCGCCCGGGTCGCCAAGCAGCTGCTGGCACTGGCGCAACGGTTCGGCCAGCAGCACAGCGGTGCGATCCGGGTGCCGATGGAATTGACCCAGGAACAGTTCGCACAGTTGGTGGGCTCGTCGCGGGAGTCGGTGAACAAGGCGCTGAGTGAGTTCGTCGAACGCGGCTGGATCATCATCCGGCGCGACGCCATCCTGATCCGGGAGTCCGAACCGTTGGCGACCCGCATGCACGGCGCACGGCGGCACAGCAAGCGCGGCCAGACCATCACCGTGTGACCCGCTAGGGAGTCCGGGTGCCGGTGGTGTCGGTTCGAGCAGACCGGCTCAGGCCGACCCCGAGACCGATCATGACCAGGCCCAGTCCGAGATGCAGCCAGTCGATGGCGGTGTTGACCGGCACGAAGTTGGCTGCGCTGTCGTGGTCGATGATCATGCCGTAGAGGAACAGCACGAGGTAGATCACGCCGCCGCCGATGAGATAGAGCCGGGCCAGTGCGAAGGTGCGCGCCATCAGCACACCGGCTACGCCGAATGCCAGGTGAACGATGTTGTGCAGCACCGAGACTGCGAACACCCCCAGCAGCATCGCGCCGGAGTGGTGCCCGGCGAATGTCAGCTGGTCGTAGTTGGTGGTGATGCCCGGAATGAACCCGAGGATGCCAACGAGCAGAAACACGGCGCCGACGATGAGTGCGGCGGTTTGCACAGGATGGCGGACAGCTGTACTGACCTTGCCGGCAGGTTCTGGTGTAGTCATTTCTCCTCTTTTCTCGTGTCGCGCCCGAAACTCGCGTCCGGTCACGCCGCCGAACTACCCGGTGGTGAGCAGCTGAAACGCGCCGACGACGACGGCCGACCGCCGTCGGTACGCTGAGAACCATGGATGTCGCCCTCCTTGTGCTTCTTCTTCTCGTCGTCGCGGCGATCGGGTACGCCGTCTATGCCGCGTCGAAGGCCTCGACGCGGCGCACCGCGGGAGCGTTGTCCGACGCCAAAGCCGATGCCCGCCGGCTCATCGAACGTCTTGGCGGTCAGGTGTTCGCCCTGTCGGGCACCGATGACGCGTCCACCCAGGCCCTGGCCGATGCCTCGGAGCGCTACACGGCCGCGTCAAGCCAGATCGATCAGGCCGACACGATCCGACAGGCCGAGTTGGCCAAGGAAAGCGCCGTCGAAGGCCTCTACTACATCCGCGCCGCGCGTACGGCGATGGGCATGGATCCCGGACCGGAACTGGAGACCCTGTCCGGGCAGCGGTCGGCCGGAACTGTCACCGAGGACCGCAGCATCGAATTCGAGGGCCGTCAGATCTCCGCCTCGCCGAATCCGTCGCAGGCCACGCCGAACTACTATCCCGGTGGCCGCGTCGCGGGTCGCCCGGTGCCCGCCGGCTGGTACTCCGAGCCGTGGTGGAAACCGGCGCTGGTGGCCGGCGCCTGGGGCATGGGTTCGGTCCTGCTGTTCAGCGCGCTGTTTTCGGGTATGCACGGAGTCGACTACGGCGCACAAGGATTCGAGAGCGGTTACGGCGACGGGTACGCCGACGGGCTGGCCGCCGGCCAGGACGGCGGGTTCGACGGCAGTGACGCCGGCGGTTGGGACGGTGGCGGCGGCTGGGACAGCGGCGGCGATTTCGGCGGCTTCGACTTCTGAGTCGCGTCCCTCAACTTTGACAGGTGGGACACCAGAACAGGTTGCGTGCTTCCAGCTGCACAGTGCGCACCGACGTCGCGCACACTCGGCACGGCTCACCGCCGCGTCGGTACACGTAAGTCCGCGGGCGGCCCGGCCGGTAGGACGGCGCGCCGTGGTCGTGTTCAGCCTCGACCACCACGATCTTGCCGCGGCGCACCCCGACCTTCATCAATCCCACCAGATCGGTCCACATGTCCATGAATTCATCGCTGGTCATCGTGGTGCCCGGCCGGAACGGGTTCACCCGGTGGCGGAACAACAACTCGCTGCGGTACACGTTTCCGACTCCTGCGATCACCGTCTGATCCATCAGTAGCGCACCGATCGGTCTGCGCGACTTCACGATTCGTCGCCAAGCCAGAGCCGGGTCGGCGTCGGGGCGCAGCGGGTCGGGGCCCAATTTGGCCACGACGTCATCGACCTGGGTCTCATTGATCACCTCGCACACGGTCGGACCCCGAAGGTCGGTGCCGCACTCGGCGCCGCGCATGCGCATGCGGACCTGTCCGACCGGTGCCGGGTCGACACCGTCGTCGGGCGATGACCAGTCGGTGAAGCTGCCGTACAGGCCGAGGTGGATGTGCACGACGCGACCACCGGCGTAATGGTGGAACAGGTGCTTGCCCCAGGCACTGGCCCGGGTCAGGACGCGACCGGTGACGGCGGCGGCGCCGTCGACGAAGCGACCCTGAGGGCTTGACACCACCACCGGTGCGCGCCCGAATCGGCGCTGGTGCGCACGCGCCAGCCGATGCAGGGTGTGGCCCTCGGGCATCGGCTACGCGCCGGGGACCGGCGGCGCGACGTGTGTCGTGTCGTATTCGGAGAGGATGTCGATCCGGCGTTGATGACGTTCGGCCTCCGACCACTGGGCGGCCAGGAACGCATCGACGATCGCCAAGGCTTCCTCGGTGGTGTGCATCCGACCCCCGATGCCGATCAACTGGGCGTTGTTGTGTTCGCGCGCCAGCGTCGCGGTCTCGGTGCTCCACGCCAGCGCGCAGCGCGCCCCGGGCACTTTGTTGGCTGCGATCTGCTCACCGTTGCCCGAACCGCCGAGCACGATGCCCAGGCTGCCCGGGTCGGCGACGGTCTTCTCGGCAGCGGCGATGCAGAACGCCGGATAGTCGTCCTCGGCGTCATAGGAAAAGGCGCCGCAGTCGACAGGGTCGTTTCCGGTGGCCCTCAGGTGCTCGATGATGGCCTGCTTGAGCTCGTATCCAGCGTGATCGGCTCCCAGGTAGACGCGCATGGCGGTAACCCTACTCATCCGGTCACCCAGCACATCGGTCGCCTACCGGGCCGACAATCCGTCGAGCAGCACCTCCAGCAGGCGTGGTGTGCGCTCTGCCCATTCGCCCTCCTCGACGTGGGCGAGGAACCAGGACAACAGGATGACGTCGCGCGGATCGACATCGCCGCGTAATACGCCTGCCTCGCGGCCGGCGGCGAGCAGGGCACCGAGGGCATCGCCGAGCTTGCCCGGCGTCTGCGCCACGATGTCCTGCCAGACGGACGCCTCGACCGCAGCCATCACACCGAATTTCACTCGGGCGTAGGCCGCGAGTTGAGTGAACCACCGCCGCAGCGCTTCGACCGGGGGATGCTGCTCCAGTAATGCGTATGCCAGGGAAACCAATTCGTCGATCTCGTCGTCGTAGAGCGCGCGCATCAGATCGTCGCGGGTGGCGAAATGGCGGTAGAGCGTGGCCTGGCCGACGCCGGCCGCCCGCGCAACCGCACTGAGCTTGAGTTCGCCCGGTTCGGTGACGAGCCGTCGCGCGGCATCGATGATGACCGCCCGGTTGCGCGCCGCGTCGGTGCGCTCGGACATGACCGCCCTCCGCCTGGCAAACGGACAAGTTGTCCGGTTATATGGAAAACGGACAACTTGTCCGCATCTCTCGAAAGGGTAGTCATGAACTCACTCGCCGACAAGGTCGTGGCGATCACCGGTGCCAGCAGTGGCATTGGCGCGGCGACGGCACGCCGGCTCGCATCCCGTGGCTGCGCCGTCGTCCTCGGCGCGCGCCGCACCGACCGCCTCGAGGACCTCGCCGCCGCACTACGCGCCGACGGGGGCCGGGCGAGCACCGTAGCGGTGAAAGTCACCCAGGCCGATGATCTGCAACGACTGGTTGCCGCAGCGGTGTCGCAGTTCGGCCGTCTCGATGTTCTCGTCAGCAGCGCCGGCATCGGCCCGATATCACCAATGTCGGCTCGGCGCCGTGGCGACTGGGACGCCATGATCGACGTCAACCTGCGCGGTGTGCTGCACGGGATCGATGCCGCACTACCCGTTTTCCAGCGGCAAGGCCGCGGGCATTTCGTCACCATCGTCTCGACGGCCGGCCTCCAGATCGCACCAACGATGGCGGTCTACGCGGCCACCAAGAACGCCGTGCGCACACTGCTAGAGGGGCTGCGCCGGGAGTCCACCGACGGCACGCTCAAGACCACCGCCATCTCACCGGGGTATGTGCGCACTGAGTTCGCGGATTCAATCACCGACCCGGCAATCCGCGCCGAGATCGAGGGCGGCATGCAGACATTCGCGCTCGATCCCGACGCGATCGCCAGATCGGTCGAGTTCGCGATCGACCAGCCATGGGAGGTCGAGATCGGCGAACTGGTGATCCGCCCGACCGTGCAGGACTAACCGACCGTGATGGCGTCCAACCGCTCTTTGATGAAATCGGCGCAGGTCACCGGGTCGAGGCCACCGACCCGGCCGATCGGCGGTTCCAATGGCGTGACCAGCGCATCATGGTTGGCCTCGTAGAAGTAGATCAGTGAGACCAGATCCTCCTCGGGCGCGTGCGACTGCGGCGGCAACACCCGGTGCCGGCCCGACGGCCAGCGCCGACCGCTCCAGTACTCCAACAGGTCACCGATGTTGACAGTCAACGCGCCCGGCTCCCACGGGGCGTCCTCCCAGCCGGCCTCTTCCGAATACACCTGCAGCCCACCGGCGCCCGGTTCGCGGTCCAGTACTGTGACCGTGCCGAAGTCGGTGTGCGGACCGATGCGGAACTGACCGGGCTCGGGCTCCCCGACCACGCTCACCGGCGGATAGTGGTTGATGTTCATCGTCCAGGTCGGCCGGCTCGCCAGCGCGGCGAACGGGTTGTCGGGCAGACCGAGTGCCTTGGCGAACAAGGCCAGCAGGTCATCGGACAGCTTTCGCATCGCACTCGTGTACTCGTCGACCAGGCCCTGTAGGTGCGCCACTTCGGCCGGCCAGACGTTGGGCGCAAACCAGATCCGGTCCACCTCAAGATCACCGGTCGCGGTCTCCGCACCAAGGCTGAAGCTCTCCTTGAGATCCGGCGGGGTCTCAATGCCCTCGGCGTAGGCGTTGGCCTCCGCGCCGGGACCGATCCAACCGTGCCCCCCGACCGGCACCGAATACCGTTGCTTCACCCCGGCGGGCAGGTCAAAGAATTCGCGGCTGGCCGCACGTACCCGGGCAGCCAGATCGGCGTCGACGCCATGTCCGGTGACGACGATGAAACCGGCTCGCTGCAGTCCCTCGTCGACCTCGGCGGCCAGCGCTTCGACGTCGGCACCGCCGGTATACCAGCGCGAGAGATCCACTGTGGCAATGGCGCTCATTCAGCAACTCCGATGTCTTCGTTCCACAGATCGGGCCGTGCGGCGATGAACTCCTCCATCATCGACACGCACCGCTCATCATTCAGAAGGGTGACCTGCACCCCGTTTTCGGCCAGCCAGTCGTGTCCACCGGAGAACGTCGTGGCCTCACCGATCACCACCGCGCCGATGTTGAACTGACGTACCAGGCCGCTGCAGTACCAGCACGGCGAGAGCGTCGTCACCATCACCGTGGACCGGTAGTCGCGCTGACGACCGGCGTTGCGAAAAGCATCGGTCTCGCCGTGCACCGACGGGTCGTCGTTCTGCACGCGCCGGTTGTGCCCCCTGCCCAGCAGCACACCAGCGGCGGTGAACAACGCCGCCCCGATCGGAATACCGCCCTCGGACAGACCTTTTCGCGCCTCGTCGACAGCGACGTCGAGCATCTGCTCCGGGGTCATACGGTCACCTTATCGGCCTCGACCTTGGATCGGCAGAGCACCAGGTAGCTGCCGGCGGCCAGCAGGAAGCCGACGAAGAACCCGATGTCACCGAGCTCGGGCACCGCACGCACCACATATCCGACGAACAGCTCCTGATTGCAGAACAGCACGAACGAGACCACCAGGCCGATCAAGAAGGACAGCAGCCCCGGCCAATTCGAGTAGTTGCGGTCATAGAGCAACCCGTCGACCCGCTGGCCGCGGCGCAGGAACTGATCGGCGAACACCACGCCCAGCCACGGCCCGACCCAATAGGCGATGAGGAACAGGAAGCCCTTGTAGCTGGTGGCGGCATCGGCCAACGCTCACCAGGCCACCAGGAAACCGGCCAGCCCGAAGAATGCCGTGGCCAGCGCCCGGGCGATATGGGCGGGCAGCCGGACACCGGTGGTGACGAACGCCATTCCGGCCGAATAGACGTTGATGGCGTTGGCGGCGATCGCGCCGATCGCGATGGCCAGCAGGGTGGCGGCGGCCAGCCAGCCGGGCAGTGAACTGGTGAACGCGTCGGTCGGGTTGTCGGTCACGCTGGCCGTCACGATGGTCACCGAGGCGGCGCCCACGATGGCCAGGACGGTGCACGCTCCGAACAGCCCGGTCGCGGCGAAAAGTCCGGTGCGCACCGGGGAGACGCTGCTGGGCAGGTAGCGGCTGAAGTCGGCGGCATACGGGGCCCAGCCCGCGACGTAGCCGAATGTGGTGCCCACGGTCAGCAGGAAGCCACCAAGTCCCCCGACACCACCGTCCAGGGCAGGGGCAGCAAGGTCGGCCTCGGTCATGATCAGCACCGAGGTGATCGCGAAGATGACCGCCAGCACCGGGAACGCCCAGCGCTCGAAGGCCTGCACCAGGTTGTGACCGAAGAATGCCAGCGCCGTCTGTATGACCACCACCAGGACCAGCCCGAGCAGCGAACCGATGCCGAACAGCGTGGACAGCGCGAACGCGGCGCTGATGCTGTTGGTCGCGAACCAGCCGACGCCGGCGGTCACCGCCATCAGTGTCGAGGGCACCGCATTGCCCTTGTAGCCGAAAGCAAGTCGACCGGTCACCATCTGCGGCACCCCGAGTTGCGGGCCGCGTGCAGACAAGAAGAAGTGCGCCACCGCCCCGAGCCCGGCGCCGACGACGATGCCGGCCGCGGCCTGCCAGAAGTTCATGCCGAAATAGGAGACCGCCAACACGCCCAGGAAGATGGTCGCAAATTCCAGGTTCGGCGATGCCCAGGTCCACAACAGTTGGCTGGGCCTGCCGTGCCGGTCGCCTGCGGCGATGAACTCGTTGCCGCCGGGTTCGACGGCCACGATCCGGTCCCGGTAGGTCCCGTCGGTGCTGGGTTCAGCCGCTGTCATTCTGAGCACTTTGACGCGCCCGGCACATGCTTGCAACCGGGACGAGCGAATGTCACACCTTCGGATTTCGTTGCCGCACTTCACCCGGACACCTGCGCGACAGGCGCTGTCCACACGTTGATGCCCTGTCGGACAAGGCATTAACCGCCGGTCAGTCGAAGACCGGCGCCTCGGTGCGGGTGCGCTTGAGCTCCCAGAAGTGCGGATAGGACGCGAAGGTCACCGAAGCATCCCACAGCTTGCCGGCTTGCTCGCCGCGCGGAATGCGAGACAGCACCGGGCCGAAGAACGCCACGCCGTTGACATGGATCGTCGGGGTACCCACGTCCTCACCGACGGCATCCATGCCCTCGTGATGGCTCTTGCGCAACGCCTCGTCATAGCGCTCCGACGTCGCCGCTCCGGCCAACTCGGCAGGCAGCCCGACCTCTGCCAGCGACTCCCCGATCACCACGTCGAAATCCCCGATGCCCCGGTCGTGGATCCGGGTGCCCATCGCGGTGTAGAGCGGGGCCAACACCTCGGCGCCATGCTCCTGCTCGGCGGCGATGGCGACCCGCACCGGACCCCAGGCCTTCTTCATCGCGTCCTGGTACTCCTCGGGCAAATCCCTGCCCTCGTTGAGCACCGCCAGGCTCATCACGCGGAAGTTGACCTCGATGTCGCGTACCTTCTCGACCTCCAGGATCCACCGCGAAGTGATCCAGCACCACGGGCACAGCGGGTCGAACCAGAAATCGGCTCGAGACTTCTCGGACATGGGGCATCCTTTCTCGGAGATCGCACACTGCGGCGTCCATGCCACACAACCCACGACGCCCGCCGGGTCTTCCCATCAAAGGCTAGTGTTTACGGGCGTGGCACTTCCTAATCTGACTCGCGAGCAGGCCGCCGCGCGCGCCGCCGCGGTGACCGTCGCCCGCTATGACATCGCCTTGGACCTCACCGATGGGTCCGGGGCCCCCGGTGAGCGGACCTTCCGCTCGACGACGACGGTGGAGTTCGACGCGCTCGCCGGCGCCGACACCTACCTCGACCTGGCCGCCGACACCGTTCACCGGGTGACCCTCAACGGTGTCGACGTCGACGTGTCGGCCTACGACGAGTCCGCCGGCATCGCCCTGACGGGCCTGTCGGAGCACAACGTCGTCGTCGTCGAGGCCGACTGCCTCTACTCCAACACCGGGGAGGGCCTGCATCGGTTCGTCGACCCCGTCGACGACGAGGTCTACCTGTACTCGCAGTTCGAAACCGCGGACGCCAAACGGATGTTCGCCTGTTTCGACCAGCCCGATCTGAAGGCCACCTTCGAGGTCAGCGTGGTCGCGCCGGCGCACTGGGAAGTGATCTCCAACGGGGCCACCACCAGCGCCGAGCAGGACGGTCCCGCCAAGCGGCACCGCTTCGCCGTCACCCCGCGAATGAGCACCTACCTGGTCGCGCTGATCGCCGGGCCCTATGCCCGGTGGGACGACGCCTACTGCGACGAGCACGGTGACATCCCGTTGGGGATCTTCTGCCGCAAGTCGCTGGCTCAACACATGGACGCCGATCGCCTGTTCACCGAAACCAAGCAAGGGTTCGGCTTCTACCACGACAATCTCGGTGTCCCGTACGCGTTCGGCAAGTACGACCAGCTCTTCGTACCGGAATTCAACGCCGGAGCCATGGAGAACGCGGGCGCAGTGACGTTCCTGGAGGACTACGTGTTCCGCAGCAAGGTCACGCGCGCGTCCTATGAACGCCGCGCCGAGACCGTGCTGCACGAGATGGCACACATGTGGTTCGGCGACCTGGTCACCATGCAATGGTGGGACGACCTGTGGCTCAACGAGTCCTTCGCGACGTTCGCGTCGGTGCTGTGCCAGGCCGAAGCCACCGAGTACACCGAGGCGTGGACGACGTTCGCCAACGTCGAGAAGTCCTGGGCCTACCGACAGGATCAGCTGCCCTCGACCCATCCGGTGGCCGCCGACATTCCCGATCTGCACGCCGTGGAGGTGAACTTCGACGGCATCACCTACGCCAAGGGCGCCAGTGTGCTCAAGCAATTGGTGGCATACGTCGGGTTGGAACCGTTCCTGGCCGGCTTGCGCGACTACTTCCGCGACCACGCATTCGGCAACGCAACGTTCGGCGACCTGCTCGGCGCGCTGGAGAAGTCCTCGGGCCGCGATCTGTCGGGCTGGGGACGGCAGTGGCTCAAGACGACCGGTCTGAACACGCTGCGACCGGCCTTCGACGTCGACGAGCAGGGCCGGTTCACCCGGTTCACCATCGAACAGGGCGGCGCCAAACCTGGAGCCGGTGAGACCCGTGTGCACCGGCTGGCGGTGGGCATCTACGACCAGGATGCGTCCGGCAAGTTGGTGCGGGTACATCGCGAGGAACTCGACGTCGAAGGCACGACCACTGAAGTGCCTGCGATGCAGGGTGTTTCGCGAGGAAAACTGATCCTGGTCAACGACGACGACCTGACCTACTGTTCGCTGCGATTGGACCCCGACTCGCTGCAGACGGTGCTGACGCGCATCTCCGACATCGCCGAGCCGCTGCCCCGCACGCTGGCGTGGTCGTCGGCGTGGGAGATGACCCGCGACGCCGAGTTGCGGGCCCGCGATTTCGTCGCTCTGGTGATCAGTGGGCTGCACGCCGAGTCGGAGGTCGGTGTCGCCCAGCGACTGCTGCTGCAGGCCCAGACCGCGCTGGGCTCCTACGCCGACCCGGCCTGGGCGGCCGAGAACGGGTGGCCGGCCTTCGGTGACGCACTGCTGGACCTGGCGCGCGAATCCGCACCGGGGTCCGACCACCAGCTCGCGTTCGTCAACGCGCTGTGCACGTCGGTGCTCTCCCCCAATCACGTCGCTGTGCTGTCGACGCTGCTCGACAACGAACCGGCCGCGGTCAACCTGGCCGGGCTGGTCATCGACACCGATCTGCGCTGGCGCGTGGTCACCGCGCTGGCCCGCGCCGGAGTCGTCGACGCCGACGGTCCGCAGACACCGTTGATCGACGCCGAGGCCGAGGCCGACCGCACCGCGGCCGGACGGCGTCAGGCCGCCGCCGCGGCAGCGGCCCGCCCGCAGGCCTCGGTCAAAGACGCTGCGTGGCAGCAGGTCGTCGAGGACGACACCCTGGCCAATATCACTGCCCGGTCCATCATCGGTGGTTTCGTGGCGCCTGGGCAGGGCGAACTGCTGGCACCGTTCCGCGATCGCTACTTCGCCGCCATCTCCGGGGTCTGGCAGCGTCGGTCAAGTGAGGTCGCGCAGACCGTGGTGATCGGGCTCTACCCGTCGTGGGATGTCAGCGAGGACGGCCTGGCCGCCGCGGATCGCTTCCTGTCCGATCCGGAGGTGCCACCGGCGCTGCGCCGACTGGTACTGGAGGGCCGCGCGGGTGTGGAGCGTGCGCTGCGGGCCCGCCGGTTCGACACCCCGTAGCGTCGACACGCCGCCGCACGCATCGGTGCCGGGCCGTCGCCGTCCCTTACGCTCACGCCGTGGTCGCCGGGAACAGTCGTCGGGCGCGTGCCGCGCGGCGGCGTCAGCGCCGGGTCGCGGCCGTCGTCAACGACCTCACCGATGGGCAATGGGCGTTGATCAAGGCAGCCTGGAATGGGTGTGCATACTGCGGCGCAACCACCGGGACGATGCAGCGCGATTGTGTGATGGCGATCTCCCGCGGTGGGAGATACACGATCGACAACGTGGTGCCTGCCTGCGCAGCCTGCAACGCGAGCAAGTGCAACGACGAGGTCACCGGCTGGCTGCGCCGCAAGCGTCTCGACGAGCGCCTGTTCCTGCAGCGCTACGTGCGGATCCGGGCCGAGCTGATGCTTACCGTCACCGAAGGTGCAGCCACGGTAGCCACCGACGCCTCACGGCTACCGTGAGCGCACTTTCGCGGAGGGGCGGGGCGAGCAGCGGGTCAGCGGGGCGAAACGCCCGCCGACAACACCCGCACGCCGCTGATCAGACCGTCGATCAGGTTGCCGTCCTTGAAGGAGGCGGCAGCCGCCGAAACTCCCAGCGGAGCAGCGTCCTCGATGCCGCGGCCCTTGACCTCGGAGCCGTAAACGACCTCGATCGCGCGCTGGTTCGGCGAGACGGCGAGCAGCACCGCGTTGTCGGGGGTCGGAACGCGCGCCAAGATCTCGCGGGCGGTGGCTGCGGTGTCGGCACCCAGATCGCCGATGTACACCGCGAAGCGTGCCTTCGCCGCGCGCGAACCGAACTTCAGCGCGTTGTCGAGCACGACCAGGTCCATCTTCGGGAACGGGTAGTGCACCGACAGCTCACCGGGCTCGGTGACCGCGGAGATCCGGCCACTGGTGGTGACCACCGCGCCGTAGGGCAGTTCCCGCAGCTGAGTTGATGCTGCTGTCGCGACCTCACCACTTGCCACTTGCGCCACCTCCGATGGTCAGATGCGAACCATGGCCGCCGTGCCCGTGATCGGCAGGTTCCTCGGCTGCCCACAGGATCGGGTCGTGCGTCCACTTCTCCGACATGTCATAGGTCGCCGGGTGCGGGTCCTTCTGACGCCAGATGAACAGCGACAGCACACCGGCCAACGCCAGTGGGACCAGCACGAAGCTGGCGTGCATCAATGCAGTGTTCACGATCAAACCGTATCCCACGGCCGAGTCAGGCCGCGCCCTCACCCAGATATCTGGCCCACGCCGGGTCGAGTTCCTTGACCGTCGAGAGCAGCCGCCAGTGCTGACCCTTCGGCGGCAGCGGCGCCGCCCGCAGCGTCCAGCCCAGTTCGGCCAGCAATTTGTCGGCCTTGCGGTGATTGCAGGCCGAGCATGCGGCCACACAGTTCTCCCACGAGTGCTCACCTCCGCGGCTGCGCGGGACGACGTGGTCGACGGTGTCTGCCTTGGACCCGCAGTATGCGCAGCGAAACCGGTCACGGTGCATCAGCGCCGCCCGGGTCATCGGGACCCGCGCACGGTAGGGCACCCGAACGTAGGTGCGCAGCCTGATCACCGACGGCACCACGATGCTGCGGGTCGCCGAGTGGATCACCGGCCCCATCGGGTCGTCGTGCACCACATCAGCCTTCTCGCACATCAGCATGATGACGGCACGGCGCATCGGCAACGCGGTCAGTGGCTCGTAGGTCGAGTTGAGCAGCAGCACCCGGCGGCGGCCCCAGATGGAGGTTTCCTGGACGACCGGCAGGTAGCCATCGACAACTGGACTGACGCTGTGGAGAGCGCGCGTCGCGATACCCGCTGTCGACCCAGATGGGCCTGTCGCGGTCCGGTGGTGCCGGTGGCCGCGACCGTTCTTGCGCTGCGCCATACGTCCTCCGCACGACAGTTCACCACGGATGTCAGCAGTTCGCACGACATTTCTCAGCGCGTTCGCTGGTCAGTCCGGTGAACTTTTCGTGACCCGGCCCGCCGTCACGCGTTCGGGACCCTCCGGTGCGCGAGTGACGGCGCTGCGGACATGTCCCACAATGGAGGGCAATGGATGCAGTCGAAGCACAGCGGTCCTTCTACGACGCCGTGGGCGGGCACGAGACGTTCCGCCGGATCGTCGGACGGTTCTACGAATTGGTGCGCGAAGACGAGATCCTGCGCCCGCTCTACCCCGAGGACGACCTCGACGGTGCCGAAGAACGGTTGCGGATGTTCCTCGAGCAGTATTGGGGTGGCCCACGGACCTACTCCGACCAGCGCGGACATCCACGGCTGCGGATGCGCCACGCACCGTATCGAATCGGGTACCTGGAGCGTGACGCGTGGCTGCGGTGCATGCACATCGCCGTCGCCGACATCGACGCCGAAACCCTCGACGATGCGCACCGTCGAGAGTTGATCGGCTATCTGGAGATGGCAGCCGAGTCGATGGTCAACTCGCCGTTCTGAGACGTCTCAGCGCAGCACCACCGACGGATCGCCGCGCCGCTGGTAGACGGTGCCGAAGCGGGCGTCGATGCGCAGCCACGTCGGGGTCACCCGGACCCGTATGACCTCCTCGGGCGAGGGCCGCACGAACCCCATCCCCGCCAGCGCCAGCACACACCGCATCGGGACGCCGACGTCGCCGGCCTCGGCGCTGACGCGCACCACCTCCTGGTCGAGCAGCGACGTCGGCGGGCCGTGCGCGCTGGAGTGCTCGCGCGCCAGCGCTGAACCGCGTTGCGCCAAGTCCACCACCACCCCGGCCGGCACGTCGTCGAGGTGGACGAAGCCGGTATCGGCGGGGACCGCACCTCGCCACGCGGAGTCCATCGAGAAGCCCGGGTCGACGAAACCGTCGGCTGTCATCGCCGCCAACCCGGTTATCAGGGCGTCGGCGCCGGCGCACAGGTCCGCCGGCCGGACCCGGCCTCCCACCGCCCTGCTGGCCAGCACATCGAAACCCGTGGCGACCCAGGCAGCGATCATCCCGTCGCTGCGCGCACGCAGCCGGATCACCGCGGCCTCGTCGAGTCGGCGGGCCCGGTCGACGAAGGTGGCCAGGTCGTCACGCTGCGCGGACAGCGACTGCGGCCCCAGCCACAGGCCGCGCTCGACGTCGGTCACCGCGACCAGCGTCGCAGGTACTCTCGCTGCCGCTCGGAAAGCCGTTGCAGCCGTTGCTCTTCGATGTGCACCGCAGCCAGCTGCGTCTCGGCGACGACGGCAGGACGGGATTGCGGCGCGGCGCCCACCGAGCGCACCTCATATCCGATGGTGAAGTCGACCGCGCGCACCCGCTTGGACCACATGGTGACCTGTAGCGGCGAGTCCAGCAGTCGCAGCTGTGCCTTGTAGGCGATGTTGACCTCGGCGATCAGCAAACCGATAGTGGTGATCTCGTCGCCGAAGGGTTCGCGCAGAAAAGGAATCCTGGCTTCCTCCAGGATGGTGACCATCGTCGCGTGGTTGATGTGCTGGTACATGTCGATGTCGGACCATCGGACATGCACTGGGGCGGTGAAACCGTGCTGTTCTGTCACCCCGCCGTTCCCGTCCCACTCATCCTGGTCATGCTGCGAATCTGGCGCGCTGCCACCGACAGTGTTGCCAGGTCGTGTTCGCCGCTCTCGTACATCTCGGTCAGCGTGCGACGTGCCCGGGTGACGCGAGAGTTGTTTGTCGACTCCCACTCGGCGATCTTCTCCTCACCACTTTCCTCGGGTTCGCCGACCCCGAGCACGTCGAAGCACAACGCACGCAACGAGCCGTAAATGTCATCACGAATCGCCAAGCGCGCCAGCGAATGCCAGCGATCATCGCGCGGCAGACGCGACACTGCGGTCAGCAGACCGTCGGTGCCCAGGTGATCCATGAGCGCGAAGTAGGTGTCGGCGACCTCCGCAGGGTCGCGGTCGACGATGTCGGCGACATCGATCACGTCGAGCAGGCTGAAGTGATAGAGCCCGCTGGCGACGGTATAGGCCAATTCCTCGGGCACCCCTTGGGAGCTGAACTCCTCGGCCTCTTTGGCGACGATGGCTTTGTCGTCGCCGCGCAGCCACTGCGGCATCAACGGGATCAAAGCGGCGACCTTGTCGGCGAACCGGTGGATCTCGGCGCCGACCGCCAACGGCTGAGGCCGGTAGTTCAACAACCAGCGCGTCGACCTGTCGACCAGCCGCCTCAGGTCAAGCGTCATCCGGTCGGTCACCGCCACCGAGACGCCGTCGGCTGTGGTGGCGCGGATCTGCCGCCAGACCCGGCCCAGTCCGAAGATCGCGTCAGCGGCCACGAAACTACGCACGGCGTCGACGGGCGTCACGCCGAGGTCCTCGGTGATGCGATAGACGTAGGTGATCCCGGCGGTGTCGACGACGTCGTTGACCAACATCGTGGCCACCATCTCGCGGCGCAGCTGGTGCGCCCGGATCTCGGCGCTGAACTGCTCGCGCAGCCGCTCCGGGAAGTAGGCCGGCAACCGCGCCGCGAACACGTCCTGGTCGGGCAGGTCGCTGGCCAGCAAGTCGTCCTTGAGGGCGAGCTTCACGTGCGCCATCAACGTCGCCAACTCCGGCGAGGTCAGCCCCAGCCCGGCCTCGGCGCGGCGGTTGATCTCCTTGTCCGTCGGCAGTGCTTCGAGTTCGCGGTTGAGTCCCCGCTCGGTGACCAGGTCGCGGATCAACCGGGCGTGCACCGAGAGCACACTGGCAACGTTGGCCCGACTGGTGCCCATCAGGTCGTTCTGACTTTCGTTGTCCGACAAGACCAGTTGTCCGACCTCGTCGGTCATCGCCAGCAGCAGCTCGGTGCGTTCGTCGGCGCCGACCTTGCCTGCGGTGACCAGCGAGTCGATCAGGATCTTGATGTTGACCTCGTGGTCGGAGCAGTCCACCCCGGCCGAATTGTCCAGAGCGTCGGTGTTGATCCGGCCGCCGCACAGGTCGAACTCGATGCGACCCAGCGACGTCACACCCAGGTTCCCACCCTCACCGATCACCTTGGCGCGCACCTGATTGCCGTTGACCCGGACGGCGTCGTTGGCCCGGTCACCGACGTCGGACTCGGATTCAGCTTTGACGTAGGTGCCGATGCCGCCGTTGAACAACAGATCGGCCGGCGCCTTGAGGATCGCCTTGATCAGCGCAGGCGGAGTCAACTCCGATGCGTCGCTGTCGATGCTCAGGGCCCGACGCGCTTGCGCGCTGATCGCGATGGACTTCTGGTCGCGCCGGTACACGCCGCCACCGGCACTGATCAGCGACGAGTCGTAGTCCTCCCAGCTTGAGCGCGGCAGATCGAACAGCCGCCTTCGCTCGCCCCAGGACGTGGCGGCGTCGGGGTCGGGATCGATGAAGATATGACGATGATCGAAGGCGGCGAGCAGTCGGATGTGCCGCGACAACAGCATTCCGTTGCCGAAGACATCACCGCTCATGTCACCGACCCCCACCACGGTGAAGTCCTCGGACTGGGTGTCGACGCCCATTTCCCGGAAGTGCCTCTTGACCGACTCCCACGCCCCCTTCGCGGTGATTCCCATGGCTTTGTGGTCGTATCCGACCGAGCCACCCGAGGCGAACGCGTCGCCGAGCCAGAACCCGTAGGACTTGGCGACCTCGTTGGCGATGTCGGAGAACGCGGCGGTGCCCTTGTCGGCTGCCACCACCAGGTAGGCGTCGTCGCCGTCGCGGCGCACCACCTCGCTGGGGGCGACGATACCGCCCGATGACTTGTCGACGTTGTCGGTGATGTCGAGCAGTCCGGCGATGAACAACCGGTAGCAAGCCACTCCTTCGTCGCGGGTGGCCTCCCGATCGACGGCGGCGTCCCCGCTCGGCGTCGGCGGGTTCTTGACCACGAAGCCGCCCTTGGCGCCGACGGGCACGATCACGGCGTTCTTGACCGCCTGGGCTTTGACCAGGCCCAGGATCTCGGTGCGGAAGTCTTCGCGACGATCTGACCAGCGCAGGCCACCGCGGGCGACGAAGCCGAAGCGCAGGTGCACGCCCTCGACGCGGGGTGAGTAGACGAAGATCTCGAACTTCGGTCTCGGCAAGGGCAATTCGTCGATGAGCTCCGGGTTGAGTTTGAACGACAACACGTTCTGCGCTCGCGCGGAGCTCGGCGCGGTGATGAAGTAGTTGGTGCGCAGCGTGGCCTGGATCATCGAGGCGAAAGCCCGCAGCACCCGGTCGGCATCGAGGCTGACCAGCGCGTCGATGTCGGCCGACACCGCCGCCACGGCCGCCTGCGCGTCGCGCCGGTTGGTCTCACTACGCTCCTGGTCGGCCGGCGCGAACAGCGCCTCGAACAATTCGACCAGCGACCGGGCGGTCCCGGCGTGATCGTTGATCAGGGTGGCGATATGGGTTTGGCTGTAAGAGAACCCGGCCTGCTTGAGGTATTTGGCGTAGGCACGCAGGACCGCGACCTGTCGCCAGGTCAAGCCCGCCCGCAGGACCAACTCGTTGAAGCGGTCCACCTCCGCGTGCCCGTGCCAGATCGCGGTGACGGCCTCGGCGAACCGTTCGGCGGTGAGCTGGCGCTGGGAACCTGAGGCGATCTCGGGGATTCCCCGATGCGGTGAGATGCGGAACTGGTAGATCCAGACCGCGAGCCCGTCGGGCCGGGTGACGGTGAACGGGCGCTCCTCGAGGACGACCACGCCCATCGATTGCAGCATCGGAAGCAATTGACTCAGCGACGCCGACCGGCCGCCGAGGTACCACACCAGGTGATGGACTCCGGCCTCTCCGCCGTCGTTGAGCACCAGTTTGACCGAATCATCTTCCAGCGCTTCGATGATCGCGATGTCATCCAGCGCCTGCGCGGGGTCGAATGCCTGCTTGTAGACCTCAGAGAACGCCGAGGCGTAATGCTCGGCGGTGCCGTGGTCGATGCTCCCCGCCCGAACCGAGCCCAGCAGACGGTCCGCCCAGGTGCGGGCAGCCTCGGTGAGCAGGTCCTGGATCCGCGACTGATTACCCTCGGAGACGTCGACGTCGCGCGGACTCGAACCCTCAGGCAACCGGACAGTGAAATGCACAGTTGCCCAGGGCGATTCGCTCACCCGGGCCGCGTAGTCGATGCTCTCACCGCCGAGTTCGCGGACCAGGATGTCCTGCATCTGCAGCCGCACCGCGGTCGTATAGCGGTCCCGGGGCAGGTATACCAGACACGAGACGAAGTAGCCGAGCAGGTCGGCGCGCATGAACAGCAGGGTGCGGCGCCGTGAGCCCAGGTCGATGACGGCCATCGCCATCTCCAGAAGCGTCCGCGCGTTCAGCGCCAACAGCTCTGCCCGCGGGATGGTCTGGATGACGTCGAGCAGCAGTTGCCCGGGATGGCCGGGGTCGCGGTGGGCCATGGCCAGCGCATCGTTGACCCGTCGCGACACCAACGGGATCTCCAGCACGTTGGCGTTCATCGCCGCGATGGTGAACAGCCCGACGAATCGGTGCTCGACCGCCGAGCCGGCATCCTCACCGCTCTTTTCGCGCACTGCGACAACGTGCGGATAGGCGCCGTAGCGCAGGAAGCTGGGGAAGGTGGCCTGCGCGAAGGCCAGCAGCTCATCGTCGTGGGTCAGCTGCGGAAGCACGTCCTCGCGCATCCGCAGCACACCCAGCCTGCTGTCGGCGTCAACGGAGGCGTCACCGTCGCGGACCGTGCAGCGCTGATATCCCAGCAGCACGAAATGCCCGTCGACGAGCCAGCGAATCAGCGCCGCAACGTCCTTGCGGTCGGGGCTGGGAAAACGGCTGCCGAGGTCGCCCTCGAGTTCGGCTGCCAGGCTGCGCAGGGTCGCCGCCATGTCGGCTGAGTCGAGGGCCACCTGCCTGGCATCGGCGAGGACTCCGGGCAGGAGACGTTCCGCTTCAGCCAGGGCCCGGCGGTCCACCGACCGGGACAATGCGACGTGAACCCACGTTTCGTCGACACCGTCTCCGAATGCCGCCTGGCCGGCAGGCGCGATGTCGAGCAATTCCCCATCGGGGTCGCGCCGGACCCGCAACACCGGGTTCATGATCGCCTTGTAGGCGACGCCGATGCGGTGTAGCAGCACCGTGACCGAGTCCATCAGCATGGTGGCGTTGTCGGTGACGATCTGCAGCGCAGGACCGAATCCGCCGGGCTCGTCGGGCCCGTAGACCGCGACCCTGGTCTCACCGGGGCCCCGCCGCCGGCCGAGGTGACACTGGGCGGCGACCAGCGCCGGTCCGGCCATGTCGGAGGTCGGCGCTGCCCGCAGCGGACCGGTGACGGCGGCCTCGGCCCCCGGTGCGCCGCCGTAGGGACCGCGGTAGGTGTCCAGATAGACCGGTAACAGCCGCTCGACGAACTCCGGGTCCACCTCGCGCTCCGGCGCACCGCCGGAGGTTCCGGAATTCACCGACATACGCCGCTCCTGACTCCTACGGGCGCACCGGACATCATTGTCGCTACCGGGGCGCTACGACCACGGTTAGCTGGCACGCACGACGAGACTATCCCCGGGTGAGCTTGCGGTGGGTGACCCGGTGCGGGCGGGCCGCCTCGGCGCCGAGTCGCTCGACCTTGTTCTCCTCGTAGGCGGCGAAGTTGCCTTCGAACCAGAACCATTTGGCTTCGTTGTCGGCATCGCCCTCCCACGCCAGAATGTGGGTACACGTCCGATCCAGGAACCAGCGATCGTGGCTGATCACGACCGCACAGCCGGGGAAGTTCTCCAGCGCGTTCTCCAGCGAGCCCAACGTCTCGACGTCGAGGTCGTTCGTCGGCTCGTCGAGCAGGATGAGGTTGCCGCCCTCCTTGAGCGTCAGCGCCAGGTTCAGGCGGTTGCGCTCACCGCCGGACAGCACGCCTGCGGGCTTCTGCTGATCGGGGCCCTTGAAGCCGAATGCCGACACGTAGGCTCGCGACGGTATCTCGTTCTGACCGACCTCGATGTAGTCGAGCCCGTCGGAGACCACCTGCCACACCGTCTTGTTGGGGTCGATGCCGGCGCGACTTTGGTCGACGTAGCTCAGTTTGACTGTTTCACCGACCCTGACCGTGCCGCTGTCGGGCTGCTCGAGACCGACGATCGTCTTGAACAGCGTGGTCTTGCCGACACCGTTGGGGCCGATCACGCCGACGATGCCGTTGCGCGGAAGGGTGAACGAGAGGTCCTTGATCAGCTGGCGGCCGTCGAATCCCTTGTCGAGATGTTCGACCTCGACGACGACACTGCCCAATCGCGGGCCGGTCGGGATCTGGATCTCCTCGAAATCGAGTTTGCGGGTCTTCTCGGCCTCGGCAGCCATCTCCTCGTAACGCTGCAGACGGGCCTTGTTCTTGGCCTGGCGGGCCTTGGCTCCGGAGCGCACCCACTCCAGCTCGTCTTTGAGTCGCTTCTGCAGCTTGGCGTCCTTGCGGCCTTGCACGGCGATGCGCTCGGCCTTCTTTTCCAGGTAGGTCGAGTAGTTGCCTTCGTACGGGTAGGCCCGTCCGCGGTCGAGTTCCAGGATCCATTCGGCGACGTTGTCGAGGAAGTAGCGGTCGTGGGTGACGGCCAGGATCGCGCCCTTGTACTCGGCAAGATGCTGCTCCAGCCACAACACGCTTTCGGCGTCGAGGTGGTTGGTGGGTTCGTCGAGCAGCAGCAGGTCGGGCTTGGACAGCAGCAGCCTGCACAGCGCGACGCGGCGACGCTCACCGCCGGACAGATGCGTCACCGGCTCGTCAGGCGGCGGGCAGCGCAGCGCATCCATCGCCTGTTCGAGCTGGGAGTCGATGTCCCAGGCATCCGCGGCGTCGAGTTCCTCCTGGAGCTTGCCCATCTCTTCCATCAGCTCATCGGAGTAGTCGGTCGCCATCAGCTCGGCGACCTCGTTGTACCGGTTGAGCTTGCCCTTGATGGCAACGCCTGCCTCGACGTTCTCGCGGACGGTCTTGGTTTCGTCCAGCTGGGGTTCCTGCTGCAGGATGCCCACGGTGGCGCCGGGCTGCAGGAACGCGTCACCGTTGTTGGGTTGGTCCAGTCCGGCCATGATCCGCAAGACGCTCGACTTGCCGGCCCCGTTGGGACCGACGACGCCGATCTTCGCGCCCGGAAGGAAGTTCAGCGTGACGTCGTCAAGAATGACCTTGTCGCCGTGCGCCTTGCGGACCTTCCGCATCGTGTAGATGAATTCGGCCATTGCCTCCGATGTCGCCTTTCTCGACCCCGCGCTTCGCACTGCGGGATCATCTCGGACTCTGCGATCGTCGGGCCCCATCCTAGGCGTGACCGGCACCGCGTCGCCGCGGCGGTGCATGCGGCTACGCGCTGCGCGCCAGCCCGACGCTGACCTCCCCCGTGTCTGCAGCGGCGTCGCCGTCGCGATCGCCATCCTGATCGGACCCGACTGCCTGGTCCGAGCGGGTGTCACCGGCCGCGGGCGCGGCGTCGGCCGCGGATTCAGGGAGGCGACGTTTGTCGATATGGGCGATGCACCGCGCCAGGTCTGGTCCGACCGAAGTGGCCCGGATCTCCAGCGAGGACCGACGGTTGCCGTCGCGGTCCTCGTACTCGTTGGTGTAGAGGTGCCCGACCACGATGACGGCGTCACCCTTTCCGAGTCCCGCGCCGACGCCGGTCACCAGCCGGCCCCAGCAATTCACCGTCGCATACAACGAGTTGCCCGGCTCCCAGCTTCCGTCGGAGGTGCGCCGCCGCGAATTGCTGGCGACCCGGAACTTGTAGAGCCGCTGCTCGCCGACCCAGCGCAGTTCCGGAGCGGTGATCACGGTGCCCACGACGGTGATAGGTGTCTCGAACATGATGGGGTCCTTTCGGAGATCTTTCGGCAGCGGGCCGGGCACGGTGCCCGACCCGTCGATGACACCTGCCATTGACCCCGGCAGCACCGACACGTCCGACCGCCACCACGGGACTACCGCGCGGCACTGTGGATGGATGCGGCTTTGGGGAAAGCCGCAGACGATCTCAGTTCCCGGCGCGGTCGCGCCGGGCCAATTCGGCCAGCATCGCGTTATAGGCAGCCAGATCAGCATCCTCGTCGCGGTCAGCGGCGCGATCGAGGCGTTTGGCGGTACGTTCGTCGCTGCGGCGCCACTGCACGAACAGCGCCACCAAAACGATGACCAGCGGCACTTCCCCTGCGGCCCAGGCAATTCCTCCGCCAAGCCGTTGATCGCCGAGCAGATCGGTGTGCCAGGGCAGCTGCAGCGAGCGGTAGAACTGCTCTCCCAGCACCGTCTGGGTGCCCATCAGCAGCACCCCGAAGAACGCGTGGAACGGCAGCGAGATGAACACCACCGCGAGCTTGACGATCGACGGCAGCGGGCGCGGTGTCGGGTCGACCCCGATCACCACCCAGTAGAACAGGTAACCGCTGAGCAGGAAGTGCACGTTCATCGCGACGTGAGCGGCGTGGCTGCCCCCGGTCGCATCGAAGATGCCGCCGAAGTACAGGCCGTAGAAGCCGACGATGAACAGCGTCATCGCGACGAACGGGTTGGTCAGCACTTTCGACACCCGGGAGTGCAGTGCGGCGAGAAGCCATTCCCGGGGGCCCGGCGGGTCATTGCGGCCCGCAGCGGGCAGCGCCCGCAACGCCAAGGTCACCGGCGCCCCGAGCACCAGCAGGATGGGGGCCAGCATCGACAGCAGCATGTGGGCCACCATGTGCATGCTGAACATCGCCGGCATGTAGCGCCCGATGCCCGAGGACGTCGCGATCAGCAGCACCAGGCAACCCAGAACCCACGCCACGGTGCGACCGGCCGGCCAGCTGTCACCCCGGCGGCGCAGCCGGCGCACCGCAGCCAGATACACCAGGACCAGGACGATCGCAGCGCTGCCGAACAGCACGTCAAACCGCCAGTCCAGCAGCACGCGAGCCAGCGTCGGAGGACCGGCCAGGTCGTAGCCGATCTCAACGGCCGGGATCGACAGGTCGAAGTACCTCGGCGCCGGTGGTGGCGTGCGGCCCAGCGCCACCGCAACACCGAAGGTCAGTGCGAAGATCGCCGCCTCGACGACGGCGAGTCGGATCAGCGGCCCGCGCGCAGCCGGATCGCGTGCCACCGCGGCCACCCCGCGATGCCGCTGACGCCAGCCGAGATAGCCCAGCGCGCCCAGGGCCGCCACCTTGCCCAACACCAACAGGCCGTACTGGCTGTCGAGCAGGTCGGCGGGTTCGATCCGGACCCATGCGTTGATCACCCCGCTGAACGCCATCGCCACGAAGCACCACAGCGCCACCGCCGAGAACCTGCGGGCGGCTACGTCGCCGTGCTCGCCGCCGCGCCAGGCGTGCGCCAGCAATGCGAGCAGCCCGCCGGCCCACAACGCGCCCGCGACCATGTGGATCAGCAGGCTGTTGGTGGCGACGTCATGCGACCCGCCCGAAGCCGAATGTCCGGTCAGTATCAGCGGCAGCAACGTGACCAGGGAGCCGGCGAACAGTACCGGCGTCCACGACCATCGCAGAACCGGCAACGCAACCAGGCAGACCACCGCGGCGAACAGCGCCGTCCAGCGCCAGGCACCGGCCACATCGATCAAACTGGCCACCGACCAGATGGTGGCCGGGCTCATCCGTGCCGACAACGGTTGACCGCTGACGTCGGAGACCGTCAACGCCACCATCAGCACCGCGCACACCGCCCAGACGCCCGAGGCGACCGTGGCTGTCCGCACCGCCCGGTACCCGCCGGCATCGAGCACGCCGTTGGCCTGCGGGGGTACCAGGAACGCGGCGAACAGGAACGACCCGATGGCCGTCACGGCCGCGATCTCACCGGCGGCCCGGACGAACGGCAACCCGTAGGTGGTCACCGGGCCGGGGTCGGGCAGGCCGGTGGCGGTCAGCGCGTCGGCCAGTGCGAGCGTCGACAAGGCCGCCGCGGTGACGCCGGCCAGCACCGCAACCCCGCAGAACAGCGTCCACACCGGCGCTCTACGCACATCGGTGGGGGCCGGCTGCCCAGGGGAGGTCACGGTCCCAGGGTATGACCTCGGTCGCGGTGCTCTTGTCAGACCGCCTGGTGGCGCTCCTCACGCCGGCGCCGTTCCCGCGCGAAGAACTGCTTGCGCGCGTATCGGTCGACGGTGTTCATGTCGGTCAGGATCCCGCGCAGCTCGCGGCGGAACGCGGTACGACGGGCGCTCAGGTCGGCCGCAGGCCGCAGCAGGTCCTGGTCGGCAGCGACCTGTCGGCCGGTGGTGAACAACAGCGCCGACACCGACTCGTTGCTCTGCACCCGGCTCTGTGCGACGTACTGCCGACCCAACCCCAGCGCCTTGGCGGTCAGGTCCTTCTCCGAGACGTCGGCGGGTGCGTCGAGCAGCGCGTCGGCGACGATCCGGTAGGCCTCGAAGAACGGCCGCAGCAGGGGTCCGGCGATCGCCGGACGCTTGGCCCGCATCAGTGCGTCCAGGCGCTCGCCACCGGCCTCGACGTCGCTCTCCCAGCCCTCATGCCAGGCCATCTCGGCAGCGACGTGCTCCCGGAAGGCAGCCGAGTCGGCGAAGTAGAACTCGAACTTCAGCAGGTCACGCAGCCGCATCACCTGATTCCAGAAGGCGTCGAGCCGGTCGGTCTCGTGCCGCGCGGCGTGCGCCAGCGCCAGCTCGACCAGTGAGGTCTCCAGGAACGCGTCGATCAGCGAATTGCGGTAGAACGCGGCCTCCAGCTCGTCCTGTGGGGCGATGTGCCACACCGGCTCCCGTCCGCTGTCGACCCGAGTCACCGGGTGCCCGCCCGACAGCGCGTCGAGGGCGGTGCGCACACCATCGGAGGTGCGTAACCGCAACGCGCTGTTGGTCATCGGCGCCTGTTTGCGCTCCAGATAGTCCAACGAGTCCTGCAATGTGTGGTGTAGCTGATCGAGGGTCAACGCGACACCGCGGGTACTCAGTAACAGCGCCGACACCAGCGCGGTGGCATTGATCGGGGTGACCTGCAAAATCCGCCAGGCCACCTCGAATGCCATCTTCTGCAACGCCAGGCGCTTGGCGGCGTCGTCGGTGGCCATCGGGCCATGTGGTTCCCCGAGGTACTCGCGCATCGATACCGCTTCGGGGAAGCGGACGTAGATCTTGCCGTAGTTGCGCTCCCCCTGTGCCTTGATGAAGTTGTACAGCCACGGCAGACCCTCGGGCGTCTTCTCACCGCCGCGGGCGTACGCGGCGTACTCGGCGGTCTCGTGGAGTTGGTCGAAGCTGATCGAGACCGGCTGGAGCAGGATGTCGTCACTGCGACCGTCGAGGTATGCGTCGGCGACATAGGCGAGCAAACCGAGCTTGGGCGGCAACATCTTCCCGGTGCGCGACCGGGTGCCCTCGATGGACCAGCTGAGGTTGAACCGCTTCTCGACGATGTAACCGACGAACTGGCGCAGCACGTACTTGTAGAGCGGATCGTCGAGTTTGCGGCGGATGAAGATGACCCCAGAGCGGCGCATCAGCGGGCCCATCGCCCCGAAGGACAGATTGATGCCTGCGAACGTGTGCACCGGGGGCAACCGATTCTCCTGCATCGCGACCGGCACGATCACCCCGTCCAGGTACGACCGGTGGGAGAACAGCAGCACCGCCGGGTGATTCTCCAGCCCCTGCCGCATCCTCTCGACTTCGAAGCGGTCGTAGTCGATCTTGGGATCGAAGCCCCGGCTGAAGACCGCGCGGCCCAGAGCCGGGATGAGGTCCACGGAGAAGCGACTCCACCCGGTGCTGAGCTCGTCGAGCATCTCGCCGGCCTTCTCGACGGTGGCGCCGGGAATCTTGTCGAGCCCCTGCCGGAACCGGGCCGAGGACAGCATCTCGGGCTTGATCAGCCGCGGTGACTTGTACTCGGGGCCGAGCAAGCGCAGCTCGACCCGCTCGATCGCCAGAATTGCTCTGCGGAGCACGAAACGCGCGAATTCCCGGTGGTTTTCGGCGACGGTGGTGTCACTCCACTGCTGCCGCAGTTCGGAGACCTTGGCCGGCTCGCCGGCGACCACCCGGGCCCGCGACGGGTCACGTCTGAGGATCCCGGCCTGCAGCATCTGCGGCGGGCAGTAGGTGTCGCGGCCGGACAGCAACGCCACCACCTTCGAACGGGTCGGCAGCCCGCCAGGCACCCAGAACACCCGGACCGGGACCACCGAGCGGTCCTGCTCGGCCTGGAGGTGTTCGACGAGCTGGGCCACTATCCCGGCCGGCGGATCGTCGTGGTCGGGCAGTCGCAACACTTCGATCGTGGCGTCGGGATGCTCGCGCCGCTGCTGGGCCAGCCAGTCGGCGAGCAGACGTTCCTCGGCCGGCGAGGACACCGAGGCGAGCACCAGGGTGTCGTCGGTGGCGGTGAACGCCGTGATGTCGTCGGCGCGTAGCTTCATGACCGTCCCTGTCCGCCGGACTTCTGGGCAGCCTTCTTGGCGGCAGGCTTCTGGGCGGCGGCTTTCTTGGCCGGAACCTTCGCGCCGGCCGCCTTCTTGGGCGCGGCCTTCTTGGCAGCCTTCTTGGCCGGCGCCCGCCTGCCCGACGGCGTGGCCGGCGTCTCGGCGCGGTGATACAAGTCGGGCAGTTTCAGCTCGTCGTGCGGCCAATTCTTCAGCGTGTCCAGGTAGAGCCGGCGAATCTCGTCGATCCGTTCCGCCAGATTCTCCGGAGTCCAATCGTCGACCGGGATCGGCGGGTAGACGACGACATCGACGGTACCGGGATTGAACGTGCTCGAATCGCGGGCGGCGATCACCTCGGCATTGCGGATGACGATCGGAACGATCGGGATCCCCGCCGACATCGCGATACGAAAGGGCCCCTTCTTGAAGGACCCCACCTCAGTGGTGTCCAGCCGGGTGCCCTCGGGCGCAATGAGAATGGAAACACCCTTGCGCGCAAGGTCTTCGACCTTCTTCAGACCTTCCACTGCTTTGACCGGATCGTCACGGTCGATGAACGCGGCGTCGAGGATCTTGCCGATGGTGCCCACGACCGGGTCGTTTTCGAGTTCCTTCTTGCCCACCGTGGTGAAGTTGTCGTTGACCAGTCGCCCGGCGATCAACGGGTCGGCCTGGTTGCGGTGGTTGAAGATGAACACCGCTGGCCGCTGCGCGGTCAGATTCTCCTTGCCGAGGACCCGCAAATTGATCCCGATCGTGGTGAGCAGGGTCCGGCCGAAGACCGAGGTGAAGAAGTTCACCCCGGTGCGCTTGCTGCGCGTGAGTAGCCCCACCCCGAACGCGCTCGCCGCGATCGGCACCATCGTCGCGATGCCGGCCGCGGTCCGTAGCTGAGATGCCGGATTGGCGCCGCTTCGGCTGCTGAACCGCAACACCGGCCAGCCGCGCTTGGCAGCGACGGCGGCCATCTTGCCTTCCGGGTTGGTGGGCCGGGGGTTACCGACGAGATACATCAACGCGACGTCCTCGTCGCCGTCGGCATAGAAGTAGCTCCCGGACAGGTCGATGTTGTTGGCCGCGGCGAATTCCTGTACGGCGCGCGCCTTTCCGGGCCCCCAGATGACTGGACGCTGCACTTCACCGGTGATCAGACCGTTCTCGTCGGTCTCGAACTTGTTGCTCAGAACGTTGGTGATGCCGAGAAACCGCGCGACCGGCTCGACCTGCACCGTCAACGCCGACGAACTCAATACGACGGTGTGGCCGCGAGCCATGTGCGCGCGAACCAGCTCGCGCATCTCCGGATAGATCCGGCTGACGATCTTCTGCACGAACAAGCGCTCAGCGAGCTCGTCGATGTCGGCTACCGAGTTGCCACGCAACATGCGCGCACCCTTGCCGATCAGGTCCTCGAACTCCGACCGGCCCAACTGGTGGTTAAGTCCCGCCTGCACCATCCCGATGAACTCGCCGACCGACATCTGCCGACGGCGCAACCGATCCTGCGTCATCACCACGCCGGTGAATCCTGCGACCAGCGTGCCGTCGAGGTCGAAGAAGGCGCCGATCTCGGGACCTTCCGGGCTGGCCATGATCTCGGCAACCGAGCCCGGTAAACGCATTTCGCCGTCTGCCGACGTCATTGCGGACTTCCGTTCAGTGGGAGGGACGGGGACTGTACGGTGAACGTCGCCGGAACCGCCCGGCCGTCACCGCCGAGAGCGAGGACTTCGTCGAACCCATCGAGAAGGCACCGGGCGAACAGATCGGGATCGGTGACCGAAGCCCTGTCGTAGCGGGCGGTGATCGTGCAGTAGCCCGACCTCGACACCAGTACCACCATCATCGCCACACCGGGCAGCGGACCGAGTCCGTACTGGCGCAACACCTTTGCGCCGGCGATGAAGGTGTCTCCGGCGTAGACGGGCACATTGCTGGCCTGGACGTCGGAGCTGACGATGGCACCGGCCATGCTCTCCAGCACGGTGTCGGGCAGCAAGCTGACCAACGGGGCGATCGCCCCCATGAGATCGAGGGCTCTCTCGTCCCGCTTGCGGGTCATCTGCGCGCGGATGTCCTTGATGCGCTCCGCGGGGTCGGTCACACCGATCGGCGCGGCGAGGTTCACCCCGACGAAGCGATTCCCACCGGCCGGGTCGGCGTCTGAGCGCAGGTTCACCGGCACCGCCATGGGCAACGTGTCGATCGGAACCCCTTTGGCTTCGTGATAGAGCCGCAACGCACCACACAGCCCGGCCAGGTAGGCGTCGTTGATCGACCCGCCGGCCGCTTTTGCGGCGCGGTGTAGATCGGGAAACACGATGTCGATGGCCTCACTGCGGGAGGCCAGGCTGCGGCGGCGCAGGATCGGCGACGGGTCGGCGACCGGACCGATGACGCGGGCACCCGAGACGGCGTAGTCGATGGCGCTGCCCACACGCGACACCGGAGCGCGCACAACGTGGCCGACGGCCTGCACAGCACCGAACACGACGTCGCGGACCCCGCCGACGACGGTGCTGGGCAATCGGTTCAGTCCCTGGCGCATCAACTCGTTGGGCGACAGGTCCGACGGAATCGGTAGCGGCGGTCTGGCCTGCGCACCGGGCTCCCGCTCGAAGTCGTAGAGGGTGGCGAACATCTCCACGCCGCCCACACCGTCGGTGACAGCATGGCTGAGGTGCACCATCAGCGCTGCGCAGCCGTCCTGCAAACCCTCGATGAGGGTCGCAGTCCACAGCGGTCGGGAGATGTCCAACGGTGACTGCGCGGCGACCTCGGCCAAATCCATCACCTGACGCCAGGTTCCCGGTTGCGGTGCGCGGACCCGGCGCACATGGAAGTCCAGGTTGAAGTCCGGGTCGACGACCCAGCGCGGCGCGGCGGTCGGCAGTGTCGGGGTGACGACCTTCTGCCGCAACCGCAAGACCTTGCGCGAGGCATTGTCGAAGCGGGTCCGGAACAGGTCCCAGTCCGGCGTGGTGTCGAGCAGCTCGATGGTGAGGATGCCAGAGCGGGTGCGGGGGTTGGCCTCCCCGCGGTGCAGGATCTGATCGAGCGGGCTGAGTTCCTCAGGAAGCCCAGCCGCATCCAGATCCGGCGCGTTGCTCATGGTCACCAAACTAGTCGGCGGCCGGGTCCGGCGAGGCGGCTTTAGTCGCCGTTGCCAGGCCCGTCGCCGGTGCGGGCCCGCGATACACTGCTCGGCGCTGCCTCCGTAGCTCAGCGGATAGAGCAGCCGCCTTCTAAGCGGTTGGTCGCAGGTTCGATCCCTGCCGGGGGCGCTCAGAGCTCAGCTCCGCCGGCGCCCGGGAAGTTTCGCGGGCAGCGAACGCGCGGTGTGCGCGGGGAGGTCATGGCAACGTCGGCCGCGTGACCGTGCAACAGACCTCGCTGCGCCACACCATCGACGAGAAGTACTTCGACGCGGTTTCGGTTCGCGACGAGCGCAGCGCAGCCGCCGCACCCACCGTGCTCGTCCTGCATGGCATCGAGGGTCGCAGCGACGCTCAGCTCGACATCGCGACCCGCCTGGCCGAGCGCGGTTATCAGGCCATCGCCGTCGACCTTTTCGGTGAGGACGTCAGTGCCAGGGGCATCGAGGCCACCACCGCCGCGATGACGGATTTCCTCTCCGACCGCGACGCCCTGGCCCGCCGCTTGGACACCGTATTCGAGACGCTGATCTGCGCTGCCGGCGTGGACGCGGGCCGGGTCGCGGCGATCGGCTTCTGCTTCGGCGGGTTGTGCGTGCTCGACCTGGCCCGCGCCGGACATCCGCTCATCGCGGTCGCCAGTTTCCACGGGCTGCTGACCCCGCCCCCCGTGAGGCCACCGCGTCCGGTGACAGCCAAGGTCATCGTGTTTCACGGGTGGGACGACCCTTTCGCCACCCCGGAGGACGTCGTTGCGCTGGGCCGGGAGTTCTCCGGCCGCGACATCGACTGGCAGTTGCACGCCTACGGCAACACCATGCACGCGTTCATGGCCCCGTTCGCCGATGACCCTGCCCGAGGGGTGCTCTACAGCGAATCGGCGTCCCGCCGCGCCTGGGCCACGCTGGAACTCTTCCTGGCCGAGTGCTTCGCGAACGACAGCGCAGCGCACCGGGACCCGCAAGTCGCTGAGTGAGCTCCCGACGCGATACCGTGTCGCGGGGAGGTGGCTCGGTGTGAGCAAAGTTCGTAACGGAGTGATCGGCAATGCTGTCGCGGTCATCGCGGCGGGGCTGGCGGTGACGGTGGGCGGCGCGGCCGCGACGCATCCGGCCTCGATAGCGTCGCCGTTGGTCGACCTGAGCGCACTGATCGTGGTCGGCAGTTCGACCCACCCCGATCCGACGGGCAACGAGAACTTCTTCGGCGGCAAGTTCAACCAAGCCCCGTACAACCCGGGCGGCCAGCCTGGCCCGAACCTCATCGGCGTCGACTTCGGCGGCGGTGCCGCTGCCATCAATGCCGCGCTCCAGGCGAATTCCGGGGAAGACAACGCTGTGCTGTCCTCCGGGTGGGGGGCGGCCAATGCCAGCTTGCTGCTGAGTCGGCTCCACCGGGCCGGCGATCCGGTCCTGCCGACCACGTTGTTCATCCTGGACAACAACGTGTCGCGCCCCAACGGTGGCTTCGGCACCCGCTACCCGTTGTTCGCGCTGATCGGGGTGAACCCGTTCCCGTCACCCACCGATACCGCCGCCGCGGCCGTGATCGACATCGCCTATCAGTACAACTACAACTCCAACGCCCCGGCCGACCTGCTCAACATCGTCGCGCACGTCAACTCGCTGGTGGCCTATCTCTACGGCTACCGAGAACAATCCGAGATCGAGCTACCCGTCGACGTGGACGGGCGGCCGGCGGTGTCCTGCGGTGCTGCCAACACCTGCGCGGTGCTCACCGGTGGTGACGCCATCGCCTGCGACGACGCCCGGTGCACGCCCCCCGCCGACGACCGGGTGGTCGCCTATGTGACCACCCGTGGGAACACCACCTACGTCACTTACACGACCGAGGAGTTGCCGCTGACCCGGCTGATCCGGCAGGTGCTGGGCAACACCATCGCCGACGCCTCGGCCCCCCTGCTGAAGTTGATCGTCGATTCCGGGTACTACGACGGCAACCCGATTCCGTCCGACCCGAGCCGCTACCGGCCCGCGCGGCTGGGGCCCTCGCCGGGCGAACTGGCCGACACCATGGCCAAGGTTCCGGGCGCTATCCGCGCGGGGCTGGACACTCTGTCCGACAGGCGAAATCAGGAGCCTGCGGCAGATGTGCGCGCCGACGCCGCAGCGGCCACCGAGCCGGTCATCGACGACGAGTTGCACACACCGCAGGAGCATCTCGACCTGCGCGAGAACGGCTTCGAGGAGGCCGAGGAGACGGTCGAGGACAAGTTCGGGTCCGCCACCGACGCGGCACCGAGTGACCCCGAGACTGTCACGTCCTCGGCGCGCGAGTCGAGCCCCGACACCAAACGAGAGCGCCGATCGCCGGGGGCGCGCGCGATCCGTCCGTAGGCTCACAGCGATGTCCACCCAGCCTGTCGAACACCGCCTGACCACCCTGCCGGAATCCGGATACGTCTACCGCACCGCGTGGCGGGTGGCCACCGGCGACATCGGTGGTGACCTCAACCTGCGCCTGGACAGCGTGGCCCGCTACATCCAGGAAGTCGGTGCCGAGAACCTCGTCGACGCCGGCGAAGCCGAAGCCCATCCACACTGGCTGGTGCAACGCACCGTCATCGACGTGATCGAACCGATCGACTTTCCCAATGAGGTGACGTTCAGCAGGTGGTGCTCAGCCCTGTCGCTGCGCTGGTGCACCATGCGGGTGGATCTCGTCGGCAGCGACGGCGGTCGCATCGAGACCGAGGGATTCTGGATTGCGATGAACGCGAAAACGCTGACCCCACAACGGGCCACCGACTCGCTGATCGAGAAGTTCTCGTCAACCACCACCGAGCATCGACTCAAATGGCGGCCCTGGCTGCAGAATCCGGCCGACCCGCCCCACACGGCGCCGTTCGCATTGCGGCGCACCGACATCGACCTCTTCGAGCACGTCACCAACACCGCATACTGGCATGCCATGCACGAGGTGATGGCCCTGGTACCCGACGTCTGCGCACCGCCCTACCGCGCCGTGATCGAGTACCGCAAACCGATCAGGTACGGCGAAGACGTCACCATCGGCTGGGATCGTCGCGACGACGTCGACGGGCCGGCAGTGCATATCTCCCTGCGTGTCGGCGAGGAGGTCCGGGCCGCGGCTCTGCTGCGCAGGCTCTCGCTAGGCTGACCGGGTGTCTGAACTCGTACTGACGCAGGTCGAGGACCGCGTCGCGCTGATCACCATCAATGATCCTGACCGCCGTAACGCGGTGACCGCCGACATCTCGGCGCGACTGCGCGCCGCGGTGGCTGACGCCGAGGCCAACCCCGACGTGCATGCGGTGATCGTGACCGGCGCGGGCAAAGCGTTCTGTGCCGGTGCCGACCTGACGGCGCTGGGTGCCGCGACCGAGGATGGCCTGCGAGGGATCTATGACGGGTTTCTGGCATTCGCCGACTGCGCATTGCCGACGATCGCGGCCGTCAACGGTCCCGCGGTCGGTGCCGGACTGAACCTGGCGCTGGCTGCCGATGTGCGCATCGCCGGACCGGGTGCGCTGTTCGATCCGCGCTTTCAGAAGTTGGGGATCCATCCCGGGGGTGGGGCCAGCTGGATGCTGCACCGCATCGTCGGACCCCAGGCCGCACGAGCCGCCCTGTTGTTCGGGATGCGCTTCGACGCGCACACCGCGGTGCGTCACGGTCTGGCCCTCGAGGTGGCAGACGACCCGGTGGCCGTGGCGCGTCAATTGGCTGCCGGCCCAGCCGCCGCACCGCGCGATGTCGTGCTCGCCACCAAGGCATCCATGCGCGCCACGGCGAACCCGGGGCACCTCGACAGCGAGCAGCACCGCCTGGCAGTCAACATCGAGATCGTCCCGCAGGCCCGCTCGATCGAATCACCGGAGTTCGCGGCACGACTGGCCGCGGCAAAGCGCAGATAACTCACAGATCGAGCAGCGCGAGTTCGGGCGCGGCGATCAGCGATCGCAGTTCGCCCAGGAATGCCCCCACCTGGGCACCGTCGGCAACCCGGTGGTCGAACGCACAGGTGAGTCTGACCGTCGGTCTTGCGACCACCGCCCCGTCGTGGACCACAGCACGCGGTTTGAGCGTCCCGACGCCCAGGATCGCGGCCTCGGGATGGTTGATCACCGGGATCGCATCGTCGATACCCAGCGCACCGAAGTTCGACACCGTGAACGTCGACCCCTGCAAATCAACGGGTTTCGCCACTCCCTCGCGCGCAGCGGTGATCAGCCGGTCGACCTCGCCGGCGAGTTGACGGGTGGTGCGGTGCTGCGCGTCGGTCACCACCGGAACCAGCAGACCGCGTGCCGCCGCCACCGCGATGCCCAGGTGGATGGCCTCGTGTTGGCGGATGTGCGGACCGTCGACGGCATCCACCCAGGTCGCGTTGAGCACCGGGTGCCGGCGCAGCGCGATGACCAGCAAGCGCAAAATGAGCACGAACGGGGTGACCGCGACCGCGCCGGCGGCATGGCACCGTTGCCGCAGCTTCACCAACTCGGTGGCATCAACCTCGATCGAGGCGGTGGCATCCGGAATCTCCCGGCGGGACAACGCCATCCGGCGGGCCATCGCCAACCTGACGCCGGTGACCGCCTGCTGCTCATTGCCGGCGTCGAGCGCGGCGAGCACGTCGTCGCGGGTGACGATTCCACCGGGGCCTGATCCGTGGACTCTGGCGACGTCGACATCGAGGTCGGCGGCCAGTTTGCGTACCGGGGGTTTGGCCCGCACCCGACGCCGACTGCCGTCCATACTGTCGTCGGCGCCGTACCCGACCAGCACCGGCGTCGGGCGTGCGGCATCGGGCTCGACCTCGATAACCGCCAGCACCGAACCAACGGGCAGCGTCTGACCTTGTGTGCCACCGAGTTCGGTAATCAGGCCCGCGTTGGGGCTCGGAATCTCGACCTGGGCCTTGTGCGTCTCCACCGTGCACAGCGGCTGGTTGAGCTCCACCTGATCCCCCACGCCGACGTGCCACTCGATGATGGTGGCCTCGTCGAGACCTTCGCCGAGATCGGGCACCAGGAACTCCCGCGCAGCGCTCATGGCCGACTCATCGCCTTCTCGACGCAGTCGAGTAACCGGTCCACACCGGGTAACCACATCTTCTCCAACCGCGCCGGTGGATACGGTGTGTCGAAACCGGTGGCGCGCAACACCGGAGACTCCAGCTCGTAAAAGCACTCCTCGGAGATTTGTGCCGCCAGCTCGGCGCCGAATCCCAGCGTTCGCGCACCCTCGTGCATCACCACGGCGCGGCCCGTCTTGCGGACCGACGCCGCCACCGTGTCGAAATCCAGCGGGTTCAACGATCGCAGGTCGATGACTTCGAGGCTGGTGCTGCACATCTCGGCGGCGTTGAGTGCCGTGGCCACCAGCGGTCCGTAGGTGATGACGGTGACGTCGCGGCCGCGTCTTCTGATCTCGGCCACCCCGATCGGCGCAGCGGGATTTCTGGTGTCCACGAGCTCTTTGGCCCAGTAGCGGCGTTTGGGTTCCAGGAAGATAACCGGATCCCGGCCGGCGATCGAATAGCGCAGCAGCCAGTACGCGTCGGTCGGCGTCGACGGCACCACCACCTTGAGCCCGGCGGTGTGCAGCCAGTAGGTCTCGGTCGACTCCGAGTGGTGCTCCACCGCCCCGATGCCGCCGAACGACGGGATGCGCACCGTCACCGGCATGTCGACGTCGCCGCGGGTTCGGGTGCGGTACTTCGCCAGATGACTGACCATCTGGTCGAATGCTGGTGCGGCAAAGCCGTCGAACTGGATCTCCGGGACGGGCACCAGGCCACGGATCGCCATTCCGATGGCGATACCGATGATGGCGGACTCGGCCAGCGGGGTATCGAAACACCGCTGTTCGCCATAGGTTTCGGCCAGCCCCTCGGTCACCCGGAAGACCCCGCCGAGCGTCGCGACGTCCTCGCCGAAGACCAGCACGCGGTCGTCGGCGCGCATCGCGTCGTGCAGCGCGCGGTTGATGGCCTGCGCCATCGACTGCGGTACAACCGGATCAGGTGTACGGAGTGCGGACGGCTCGGGGGCATCGTCGTCGAAGCCGAACGGCCGCTCGATGAGTTGGGTCATCTCAGGTGTCCTTGGCGATCTCGGCGAGCAACTCGTTGCGTTGGCGCACCAGTTCCGGGGTGATGTCGTGGTAGACGGTGTCGAAGACCTCCTCGACGTCGATGTCGGGCTCGTTGATCACCGCTTCGCGCAGATCGGCTCGCAGCCGCTGCGCGCGGTGCGCCACCCGGTCCTCCAGCCGGGATGTCCACACCCCGCAGTCCTGAAGGTACCGGCGATAGCGGGTGATGGGATCTTTTGCCCGCCAATGCTGCACTTCCTCGTCGGACCGATACCTGGTGGGGTCGTCGGAGGTGGTGTGCGGGCCCATCCGGTAGGTCACCGCCTCGATGAAGGTAGGGCCGCCGCCACGTCGCGCGCGGTCGGCCGCTTCGTCCATCACCGCATAGCAGGCCAGCACGTCGTTGCCGTCCACCCGCACCCCGGTCATCCCGTAACCGATGGCTCGATGCGCGAGCGTGGGTCCGGCGTGTTGGCGCTGCACCGGCACCGAGATGGCCCACTGATTGTTCTGCACGAAGAACACGCACGGCGCCCCGAACACCGCCGCCAGGTTCAGCGCTTCATGCGCGTCGCCCTCGGATGTGGCGCCGTCACCGAGGAAGGCCACCGTCACCGACGACTCGCCCAGTCGTTGCGCCGCCATCGCCGCTCCCACCGCGTGCAGGCCGTGGGTGCCGATCGGAATCGCCACCGGCGCCACACACTTGTCGGTGAAGCCCAGCCCGCCGTGCCATCGGCCCCGCCACAACGCACCCAGCGCCGGCGGTGGTATCGACCGCACCAGGAAGGCCCCCAGTTCCCGGTACTGCGGGAACAACCAGTCCGTCTTGTGCAGGCAGGCTGCCGCGCCGACCTGGGCGGCCTCCTGCCCCCGACATGACGCGAACAGCGCCAATTCACCCTGCCGCTGCAGGTTGACGAATTCGGTGTCGAGTTCTCGGGTGACGCACATCGACTCGTAGAGCCAGGCCAGCGTCTCGGGCGGCAGGTCTCGCCGATATCGGGACTCTGCGGTGGGCGCACCGGTGGGCGACACCAGTTGAATCGGTTCGTCGGTCTCCGCGTACACCGAACGTCCAGCCATACCGCCTCCTGTGGTCTCTGGCGGCGGATCGCGCCGGCCAGTCGACTGAGGTGCATCAGGGCAGCGGCGGGAGGAGCTGGACCCCTGATGTGGAGTTGTCGGCCGGGCGCCGGGGTGTGGCACCGGCTCGACGGTGCATCGACCCGCCGGAGCACTGGGGCAACTTCCATTATGCGCTCGCCTGGGCTGCCTACCGGTGCGCCTCGGCGCCGTGTCGAGGTCTACGCCCAGCGCGCCGGCCTTGTCTCGGTGAGCGAGACCCGGCCTTGTTCGCGACGGGGCCGACGGCGACCCTGAGCCGTCCCTATCACCACAGAGGAAGTGTTCTATGAAAGATGCGGCTATACCCGGTGCGACGGCAGCCGGGCTGCGTCACCGTCGACGCAATTCTGGACCGTGGAAGGTCGCCGTCGTCGTCGTGACCTCACTGTTGCTGTTGGTCGGCGCCGCGATCCCGGCAGCGGCAGCCGAGTTGATGCGGGTGACGTTCGTCCGGCACGGCCAGTCGGCCGGAAACGCGTCGGGTCTGATCGACACGTCGACGCCGGGCCCAATTCTGACCCCAACGGGTTATCAGCAGTCCCAAGCCGTGGTCGGCAGGTTGGGCGACAGGAATTTCGACGGCATCTACGCCTCGACGATGGTACGGACACAGTTGACCGCGGCACCGATGTCGCAGTATCTGCGGCTGCCCATCCAGGTGCTCGACGGCCTGCAGGAGATCGAAGCCGGCGACTTCGAGGGCACCCCGGAGAGCGAAGCCGCCAACGGGTACGGCCTGTTCCCGCTGGCCTGGGCGATCCAGGGGCAGCGCGACCTGCGCATCCCCGGATCGATCGACGGCAACGAGTTCGACGCCCGGATGGATGCGGCGCTTCGACAGATCTGGGACAACGGTGACCGCAACAGCGTCGTCTTCTCGCACGGCGGCGCGATCATGTTCTGGACGATGATGAACGCCCAGAACCTCACGGCAGCGCAGAAAATCGACCTGCTCAGGACCGCTCCGTTGAGTAACACCCACTATGTGGTGGTGGAGGGCAGTCCCGAGGAGGGCTGGACGCTGCTCAACTGGAACGGCAAGCTGTTCAGCCCGGAACCGACGTACTTCAATGAACTCAAACGCCAGGTGCGTACGTTGACCAAACAGCTGGGATCCAGCCTGGCCGCGGTCTTCGAGTCCTTCGCGTCACGAAACCTGGCCACTATCGCTACCGCGATCAACCGTGCGGTCGTCGATGCGTCGCACTCGTTTTCGAAGTTCCACCGCGCGATGAACGCGAAGTTCATCAGCGACCTCGAACGGATCTTCACACCGCGACCTGCCGTGACACCGGCCGCGGTCACCGAGGAGTCCGCAGAGGCCCGCGTCGGTGCTGTCGAGGTCGCGGCAGTCACTCAGCCCGCCGCAGAGCCGACGGCCGCCCCGTCCCGGCGGACGGATCGGGCCAGCGGCCTGACCGTGGTTCCCGAACCTGTCGCAGTAGATGAAGCGGGACCCGCGGCCACCGACGACGACCTGGCCGCCGAACTCGAGGGCTCCGAGACCCTCGACGTCACCGAAGCCGACACCGACACCGGCGGCGACGCAGTGACGACGTCGGGCAGCGTGGTCGACAGCGATGCCGACCCGAAGTCGGAGGGGGCACGCACCACCGGCCGCGACAGTGACTCCGGCAGCGCCGGAGCCGAGCGCCGCCGCGAGGCGCGTAACGCCGCCTGAGCGGCGCCATCGCGGGTTACGCAGTAGCCGCGAGGTCGCAGCACGACGAATCGGCCCCTCCTGTCGGCGACAGGAGGGGCCGATTGTCGACCGAAAGCGGCGAACCGCCGTGCGCGGCCGGATCATTTCCTACAGTGCAAGCGATGAGCCAGAGCGCAACGGTCGCACCGACGTCGATGGTCAGCCGGGTGGCGTTGATCATCAACGCCTTCGACCGGGCCGCAACGGTGTTGCGCCTCGACCAGGTGGTCGACCGCACCCGCCTCCCGCGCTCGTCGACGCATCGGATCCTCAATCAGCTGCACGCGGCAGGACTGCTGCAGCACGGCCCGGAGGGCTATCGGCTCGCAGCACCGTCACTGCCGGTCAACAGCAGAGTCGACCACTCCGGGCTGCGTGGTGCGGCCTCCCCGGTGCTCAAGCGCCTGCACGCCGATACCGGCTTGGTCGTCCACCTCGGCGTGTTGACGGGCTCCGAGGTTGTCTACCTGGACAAGGTGTCGGGTGCCAGTGGCGCTGCGGTGCCCACCCACGTCGCCGGTCGCACACCCGCCCACGCGAGCGCACTGGGCAAGACGATGCTCGCCACACTGCCCGCTGAAGAGGTCGACGCGCTGTTGGTGTCTCCGCTGGCAAGACTGACGCCGGCAACGATCACCGACCTGGCTGCTCTGCACACCGAGCTCGCGCAGATCAGGTCCCGGCACGGGCTCGCCTACGACGACCAGGAATTCGCCGTCGGGCTGTCCAGCATCGCCGCGCCGATCCGATCGGCCGAGGGCGAGATCGCCGGTCTGTCACTCACCGGTTCCGGACCAGCTCACCGGCTCAATCGGGTGGCTCCGTTCCTCACCCGCGCAGCCTCCGGCATCGCGCAGCGCATCGGCGTACCGGCGGCGACCAGACCGCTGCCCGACATCGCCGCGGTCACCGACGACATGATGTCGCGGGTACTGCGCACGCTGTCCGCCGACGATTGGGTCTGACGCTCACCAGATCACATCGTCGACGCTGAGCCCGAGTTCGAAGCGGCCCACCACCGACAGCACCTGTTCGACATTGCTCGACACATGTATGCAGGCTGTCTGTACGTCGCGCCATATCCGTTCCAGCAGCACGTCGTCATCGCCATAAGCAGCTTCCTGCACGATCAACCGGACCGCTTCTCGCGCGCGTTCGGCGGCCATCACCTGGTCGCGGCGATTACGCAGCGCCAACTCAGCGGCCGGAAACTCGCCCGTGCGAACACTTTCCACCATTTCGGCGACGTTGCGGCTGATCTGGCGCACCGACAATGCGACATCGGAATCGGCCATCGCCAGCGCACTGAGCGCGCCACCGCTGCTCGTCGGCGCGACGTCGAGTGCCCGTCGGGCCGCACCGAGCAGCGGCAGGGTGCCGGCCAAGGTGTAAAAGGTCGGTTGTGGAAGGCGGTCCAGCGGAGCCACTCTGGCGTCGTAGGCCAGGTCGAGCCAGCTGAACGCCCGGTACTCGGGCACGAAGACATCGACGACGACCACATCGTCGGCACCGATCCCACGCAACCCCAGACCATCCCACGTCGACTCGACCGCGTAGTCGGCGGCGGGCACCAGCACCGCCATGAAGTCCTGGGCCGCACCGTCGGGCCCCACCAGCAACGCCGCCGCGCTCAACCAGGACGCATGGTGGGCTCCGGTGCAGCGGGCCCATCGGCCGGAGAGCCGGAAACCACCGCCGACCCGTTCGAGCCGGCCCGTCGGCGCATACGAGGAGCACAGCAGGGTGCGCGCGTCGTCACCCCAGATTTCGTCGAGCACTCGCGGGTCACGCACCGAGAGACCCCAGCTGTTCACCGCGAGCCAGCCTGCCAACCACCCCGTGGACACGCAGGCCGCCGAGATCTCCCGGGTGGCGGTGAGGTAGGCCTGCGCATCGGCGGGGGGTCCACCGAACCCGGGTGGCCGCAACAGCGAGAAGTAGCCGCAGTCGTGCAGCAGGGCGATCACGGCCCGATCGACCGCGCCACGCTGATCGACATCGAGGGCACGCTCGGCGATGTCGGGGATCAGCGACCTGACCGAATCGAGCACGGACTGCAAGGCCACCCCTCTCGACGTCCGCGCGCAGCGCCTCCGCTCATGCATACCATCAGGACAGTCCGGTGGAGGAGAGTATGGCGATGCCACGCAAGGTACCCACGGCCCTGCACACCGCGCTGGCCGGGGTGGAAGCGGAGTCGCTGGCCGCGCTGGCCGACCCGATCTCCGGACGACTGCTGCGACCAGTGCAGCACGACGGCGCCGGGGCCGACGAGGCTGACCTGGTGGAGCTGGTGCTGCGGGTCGCCGCGATCGACGCGTCGGTGGGCTGGCTCGCTGCGGCGTTCAACAGCGCCGCGCGGGACCTCGGCGAACTGGCACCGGCGGCAGCCGCCGACATATGGCGGACCAACCCGGCCGCGCTGGTCACCTCGGCGAACCAGGTCGGTGGCCGGCTGTCACGGCAGCTTCGGCTGACCGGTCGCTGGGGCCCTGTCGTGGCCGGCACCTTCGCCGACTGGTTCTTGCTTCCGGTCGGGGGTCCCGCACGACCACGGCTGTGCCTCGCCCCGCGCGGCGCGCTGGATATCGCAGCACCCACCGGCCGCGGCGGACTTGCGGCGGCCGGTATCAGCGAGGTGGCGGTCACCGAACTCGCACTGCAGGACTGGCAAGTGATCGGTGGGTCGATGACCGTCAGCCGGGCCGCCACCGCCGCCGCGGTGGTGGGGTCGGCCGAACGCATGTGGCGCAGCCACGTCGAACGGACGCGGGCCCGGATGTCCGGTGCACAGGTCAGTGACGAGCTACCCGAAGCCGTGGCACGTCACGTCGCCCGGGCGTCATCCGACATCGACGCGGCCAAGCTCCAGGTGTTGTCCTCAGTCGATCCCCGGTGCGACGGCACGCATGCGGTGTTCGCCCAGACCCAGGCCGCCGCCCGCGCCCGCGATGCCGCTGACCGTCTGCTCGGTAGTGGCCGTCATGCCCTGCAGGCCGCCGACCCGGTGACCCGGCACTGGCGCGACGTTCATGAGGGCTATCGCCTGGCGATGGGGTCGACGCCGGTATCGGCAGACCCCGCCGCCGAAGGCTGAACAGTCAGGGCCACGATGCGTTCGGCCCGTCGCAATACCGGCATGTCGACCATCTGGCCCTCGAATTGGAACACGCCGCGCTGGGTGCGGGCGGTGTCGAGAACCTTGCGCGCCCACTCGATCTGCTCTGCCGTCGGCGCGTACGCCGCGCGGATCACACCCACCTGCGACGGATGGATCGCGACCTTGGCGTCGAAACCGACAGCGACAGCGTCGTCGCTCTCGGCGCGCAGACCGTCGAGATCCTTGATGTCGAGGTACACCGAATCCAGCGCGAGCCGGCCGTAGGCCTTGGCGGCGAGCAGGCTCTGCGACCGCACATGCTGGGCGACGTCGCGGTAGCTTCCGTCCGGCCACCGGTTGGCGGTGCCGCCAGTAGCAGCGAACAGATCCTCGGCGCCCCACATCACCGCGACGGCGTTGGCGACGGCGGCGGACTCGGTGACCGCCAAGGCTCCCAGCGGAGTTTCGACCAGCACCACCACCTGTCGCGGCGCCAGCGACGCGACCTGTTGGGCAGACTCGGTCTTGGCGAGCATCACGGCGGTGTACGCGGTGGCATCGAGGGCCGCCAGATCCAGTCGATGGTCTGGGGTGTTCACCGGATTGACCCGCACCACGGTGCGCTGCGGATCCAATGTGGCGCCGATCAGCGCTTCGCGAGCCGCCGGCCGATCCTTGGCGGCGACACCATCCTCCAGATCGAGGATGACCACATCGGCTGCGGCAGCTGCCTTTTCGAAGCGCTCAGGACGGTCGGCAGGGCAGAACAGCCAGCCGGGCCCGGATGCAAGGGTCACGAGTTCTCCTCCTGGGGCCTCTTGCGCACCATGGTTTTGCGAGACGCGGTCGCCACGACGTCGCCGTGCTGGTTGCGTCCGGTGTGGGCGAAGGTGACGATCCCTTCGCCTGGGCGGCTCTTGGACTCGCGCTTGTCGACGACCTCGGTCTCGGCGTAGAGAGTGTCGCCGTGGAACAGCGGCTTGGGGAACGCGACCTCACCGAACCCGAGGTTGCCGACGATCGTGCCCTGGGTCAGCTGGGCGACCGACAGACCGACCAGGGTCGACAGCGTGAACATCGAGTTCACCAGCCGTTGGTGGAAGGGCGGCAACGCATCGGAGAACGCCGCATCCAGATGCAACGCCTGGGTGTTCATCGTCAACGTCGTGAACAAGACGTTGTCGGCCTCTGTGATGGTGCGGCCCGGACGATGCTGATAGCGCACCCCGGGCTCGAACTCCTCGAACCACAACCCGCGTTGGACGACGATCTTCTTGTGCGCCATGTCGCTCATTACAGGCCCAGCTCCCTACCGATTAGCATCAGCTGCACTTCCGTTGTACCCTCGCCGATTTCGAGGATCTTGCTGTCCCGGTAATGCCGAGCGACGGGATACTCGTTCATGAATCCGTACCCTCCGAAGATCTGGGTGGCGTCGCGTGCGTTGTCCATCGCCGCCTCGCTGGCCACCAGCTTGGCCACCGCGGCGGCTTTCTTGAACGGCTTACCGGCCAACATCATCGCCGCCGCGTCGTAGTAGGCCGCCCGCGCGGCGTGAGCACGGGCCTCCATCCGGGCGATCTTGAACGCGATGGCCTGGTTGGTCCCGATGGTCCTGCCGAACGCCTCGCGTTCCTTGGCGTACTTGACGCTCTCGTCGACACATCCCTGGGCAGCCCCCACCGACAGCGCAGCGATCGCGATACGCCCCTCGTCGAGGATGCGCAGGAAGTTCGCGTAGCCGCGTCCCCGTTCCCCGAGCAGGTTCTCCGCGGGCACCCGCACGTCGTCGAAACTCAGCGGGTGAGTGTCGGAGGCATTCCAACCGACCTTGTTGTATGCCGGTTCGGCCGTGAACCCGGCAGTGGGTACCGGCACCAGAATGGACGAGATCTCCTTCTTCCCGTCGCGCTGCCCGGTGACTGCGGTGACGGTGACCAGCTTGGTGATGTCGGTGCCGGAGTTGGTGATGAACTGCTTGGAGCCGTTGATGATCCAATGGCCGTCGTCGAGCCGCGCGGTGGTCTTCGTCGCGCCCGCGTCACTGCCCCCGCCCGGCTCGGTCAGACCGAAGGCCCCCAGTGCCTTGCCACTGGCCAGCAGCGGCAGCCACTGCTGCTTCTGCTCCTCGGTGCCGAACCGGTACACCGGCATGGCGCCCAACGAGACACCCGCCTCCAGGGTGATGGCGACGCTCTGGTCGACCTTGCCGAGCTCCTCGAGCGCCAGACACAGCGCGAAGTAGTCTCCGCCCATCCCGCCGTACTCCTCGGGGAACGGCAGCCCGAACAAGCCCATCTCGGCCATCCCGGCGACCACCTCGTAGGGGAAGGAATGCTCTTCGTCGTGCTTGGCCGACACTGGGGCGACGACGCTGCGGGCGAAGTCGCGGACGGTCTTGGTCAATTGCTCGTAGTGCTCGGGAAGTGTCCCGGTGGCCAGATAACTGCTCATGCGCGATTCACTCCGCTTCTCGCTGGACGGTCATGACTGCGGCTCCTCGCTTGCCGTGATTCGGGCCAGCACCTGGCCTACCTTCACCTGCTCGCCGGCGTCGACGAGCAGGTCGACCACGCCGTCGACCGGCGCGGAAAGTGCGTGTTCCATCTTCATCGCTTCCACGGTGACCACGACGGTCCCGGCGGTCACGGTGGCGCCGTCAGCGACACCGACGGCCACCACGGCGCCGGGCATCGGGCTGGTCAGCTCCGCGTCGCCGGCGTGGGCGTCCTGGGGTCGCACCGGAGCTTCCCGGACCTCCTCGATCACCGTCACCCGGCCCGCGCCGGCCAGCCACACCTGATCGCCGTTCGCGGATACCAGATACTCGGTGCGCAGCCCGTCGAGCGTGACCGCAAGTCTGTCACCATCCAGTGTTGCAGCCAGCGAACGGTTTTGGTCACCCTCGACGGCCGCGGTGGCCGCCGTCGGCACACCGGCCAGTGACACATGGTCGGTGCGGTCGCCGGCCCGTAGCCGCGTCGTGATGGGCGCGCACCCGGCGATGCGCCACCCCGAGGGCACCTCCCACGGACTTCGCGCCGTGGCCGGCCAGTGGCACAGCCAGCGGTATGCAGCAGCGGCGATGAGCTCCTCGTCCCGGGCCGCAGCCGGCGCGAAGTCGGGCATCCGGCGGTCCAGCAGTCCGGTGTCCAGCCGCCCCGCAACCACATCGGGGTCGGTGAGCAGGAAGCGCAGGAACTCGACGTTGGTGGTCAGGCCCAACACCGCGGTTTCGGCCAGCGCGGCGTCGAGCGCGCGCAGTGCGGTAGGCCGGTCCTGGGCGTGCGCAATGACCTTGGCAAGCATCGGGTCGTAGTCACTGCCCACGACGGTGCCGGTCCGCAGACCCGAGTCCACCCGGATGCCTAGGCCGGCGGGTTCGCGCAACCCCACGACGGTGCCCCCGGTGGGCAGGAACTGCCGACCCGGGTCCTCGGCGTAGACACGGGCTTCGACGGCGTGACCGTTGAGGCGGATGTCGTCCTGGCTGATCGAGAGCTTCTCCCCCGCCGCGATCCGCACCTGGTGCTCGACGAGGTCATATCCGGTCACGAGCTCGGTGACCGGATGCTCGACCTGCAGCCGGGTGTTCATCTCCATGAAGAAGAACTCGTCGGGACGGTCTGCCGAGACGATGAACTCGACCGTTCCGGCACCGGTGTAGTCCACACTGCGCGCGGTGTCGCAGGCCGCCGACCCGATCCGGGCCCGGGTCTGGTCATCGAGCAGCGGCGACGGAGCCTCCTCGATCACCTTCTGGTGGCGACGTTGCAGACTGCATTCCCGCTCACCCAGATGGATGACGTTGCCGTGACGGTCGGCGAGCACCTGCACCTCGATATGGCGCGGGTTGAGGACGAAACGTTCGATGAACAGCGTGTCGTCGCCGAATGCCGAGGCCGCTTCGCGGCGTGCCGAGACCAGGGCGGCGCCCAAGTCGCCGGGGCCGTGCACCACCCGCATTCCCTTGCCCCCACCGCCGGCAGAGGGTTTGACCAGTACTGGGAAACCGACCTCCGAGGCACCGGCGACCAGCTCGTCGTCGGTCAGTCCTGGGCGTGAAATCCCAGGAACAACAGGAACTCCGAACTGCGACACCGCAGCCTTGGCCGAGATCTTGTCCCCCATCGTGCGGATTGCGCCGACCGGCGGCCCGATGAACGTGACCTCGGCGTCACTGAGCGCTGCGGCGAATTGCGCGTTCTCGGAGAGGAATCCATACCCGGGATGGACCGCCTGCGCACCGGTGCGGCGCACCGCGTCCATCAGCGCCTCGATGCTCAGGTAGCTCTGGCGCGCGGGGGCCGGACCGAGGCGGACCGCGACATCGGCCTCGGCCACGTGGCGGGCATCAGCATCGGCATCGCTGAACACCGCCACCGAACGGATGCCCAATGTGCGCAGGGTGCGGATCACCCGACCAGCGATCTCTCCGCGGTTGGCCACCAGCACGGTGTCGAAGAGCTTGTCAGTCATTGCCGATCACATCCTGAAGACGCCGTAGGACACCGGCTCCAGGGGTGCCTGCGCGGTGATGGAGAGGGCCAGTCCCACAACGGTTCTGGTGTCTGCCGGGTCGATCACTCCGTCATCCCAGAGTCGTGCGGTCGAGTAGTACGGATTACCCTGCTCCTCGTACTGGGCACGGATCGGCGCCTTGAAGGCCTCCTCCTGCTCGGCGCTCATGTCACCGCGGACCGTCGCCAGCACCGAGGCGGCCTGTTCACCACCCATCACCGAGATACGGGCGTTGGGCCACATCCACAAAAACCGCGGCGAGTAGGCCCGACCGCACATCGAATAGTTGCCGGCTCCATAGGACCCGCCGATGACCACCGTGAGCTTGGGCACCCGGGCGCAGGCCACGGCGGTGACCATCTTGGCGCCGTGTTTGGCGATGCCGCCGGCCTCGTAGTCCCGCCCGACCATGAAGCCGCTGATGTTCTGCAGGAACAGTAGCGGAACCATCCGCTTGTCACACAGCTCGATGAAATGTGCTCCCTTGACTGCTGATTCACCGAACAGCACACCGTTGTTGGCGACAATGCCCACAGGATGGCCGTGGATGTGCGCGAACCCGGTGACCAGCGTGGTGCCGTAGGACGCCTTGAACTCCGAGAATTCGCCACCGTCGACGATGCGGGTGATGACCTCGTGGACGTCGTAGGGGACGCGCGGGTCGACCGGGACGACGTCGTAGAGCTCGGCCTGGTCGGCGATCGGGTCCACCGCGGGCGCTACCTGCCAGGGCGGCTCGGCCCGCGGGGCCAGGGTGCCCACGATGTTGCGGACGATCCGCAGCGCGTCACGGTCGTCGTGGGCGAGGTGGTCGGTGACGCCGGAGACCTTCGAGTGCAGGTCGCCACCACCGAGCTCCTCGGCGGTGACGACCTCGCCGGTGGCCGCCTTCACCAAGGGCGGCCCGCCGAGGAAAATGGTGCCCTGGTTGGCGACGATGACGGCCTCATCGCTCATCGCAGGCACATAGGCGCCGCCCGCGGTGCAGGATCCCAGGACGGCTGAGATCTGGGCAATACCGTTGGCGCTCATCGTCGCCTGGTTGTAGAAGATCCGTCCGAAGTGCTCACGGTCGGGAAAGACCTCGTCCTGGCGGGGCAGAAACGCGCCACCGGAGTCGACGAGGTACACGCACGGCAACCGGTTCTGCGCGGCGATCTCCTGAGCGCGCAGGTGTTTCTTCACCGTGATCGGGTAGTAGGTCCCGCCTTTGACGGTGGCATCGTTGGCTACGATCATGACCTCGCGGCCCATCACCCGCCCGATGCCGACGATCATTCCGGCTCCGGGACACTGGTCGTCGTACATGCCGTCGGCGGCCAGCGCCGCGATCTCCAGGAACGGGCTGCCGGAATCGAGCAGGCCGTCGACCCGGTCTCGCGGTAACAGTTTGCCCCGGCTGATGTGCCGCTCACGCGCGCGTGCCGGCCCGCCGAGAGCGGCAACGGCCAACTTGGTTCGCAACTGTTCAACCAGCGCGACATGATCGTCACGGTATGCGGCCCGCGCTGCCATCCGGTCACCCATTCCGATTGAGTTAATGACGACTAACTGGGTGGTATGTTAATCATCACTAACTGCAGATGTCCACCACCGGCCGGAGGCGCACATGACCACCACCGATGCCGCGTCCCCGCGCAGTAGGGCCAAGTCCGACCGGCGCAGCCAGCTGATCGCCGCAGCCGAACGGCTGATCGCCGAATCCGGTTATCTGGCGGTCCGGCTGGAAGACATCGGCGCCGCAGCCGGGGTCAGCGGGCCCGCCATCTACCGGCACTTCCCGAACAAAGAGGCGTTACTGACCGAGTTGCTGGTCGGCATCAGCACCAGGCTGCTCGCCGGCGCCACCGACGTGGTGGCGCGGACCGCGGATGCCGAGTCCGCGTTGGCGTCGTTGATCGACTTCCATCTGGACTTCGCACTCGGTGAATCGGACCTAATCCGGATCCAGGATAGGGATCTGAACAACCTTCCGCCGGGCGCCAAGCGTCAGGTACGTCGCGCACAGCGACAGTACGTGGAACTCTGGGTCGGCGTACTGCGCCGGCGCACGGACGAGGTCTCCGAGTCCGAGGCACGACTGATGGCTCATGCCGCGTTCGGGTTGCTCAATTCGACCGCGCACAGCGTCAAACCCGGTACCAACAAAGCGGCCGAGGCCAGCACGCGAACCGTCCTGAGAGCAATGACGGTCGCCGCGCTGACCTCGGCCGAGATGCCGAGGTAGGGGCTAGTACCAGGCTTTTCTGCCGCCGACCGGACGGCCGACCGAGCCCAGGATCCAGAACACCGCACCGATGACGAGCAGTACGACACCGATGTAGGTCAGGATCGACATTCCGAACAAGAGACCCAGGATCAGCAGGATCGCGCCCAGGACGATCATGGTCACTCCATTCTGTGATTCGATCTAGTCAGCGGATTACTGGCTAGGTTGCGGGACTTGACAATCGGTGACTTGAGGATTGACACCCGCGTAATTCAGCGGTCCGGCAACCACTGTCAGAGCGATGCTCCCCGCGGTGGCGCAGTTGGCCTCACCACCGCTGAAGTAGTCGCGCTGATAGGCCGCGAAAACGCCGATCAACAACCAGACGAGAACGATGACGCCGAGAATTCCTCGCATGCCGTACTCCTCCGTCCGCACACCGTGGGTGGCGCGCAGGAAGGTTTTACCCGGAAGACAATTCGGATAAACCAAGATCATCTCAGCGTGCGAAAGCCTCGGTCAGCCACGCGGTCATTTCCTTGAGCAACATCGCGCGATTCTCGCGCTTGTCGATCTCGTGCCCATCGTCGTCGAACAGCAACAGCGACGTGTGCCGACCGTGCTCGACGAGAACCTCGTACATCTGCTGCGACTCGGTCGGCGGGACGTTGGTGTCGTTGAGCCCATGAACGAGCAACAGCGGTGCGGTGATCGCGCCGGCGCGTGGCAACGGTGAGAGCTGTTCGAGCAGATCTCGATCGCTGACCGGGTGACCGTACTTCGGGTAGGCCGCCGCGGCGATCCACTGCTCGGTGGTGCGGTACCAGGTATTGAGATCGCTCATCCCGCAGATGCTGATGCCGGCGGCGAACTGAGCCGGATGGAAGGCCAACGCGGCCTGGGTGAGGTAACCACCGTAGGACCAACCGCAGCAGGCCACCCGCCCTCGGGGGGCGTGGCCGTTGCCGACGAGGAACTGCACCGCGTCGGCCACATCGTCGATGGCGGCGAACCGCTTCTCCCGGTCGTCTGCGTGCATGAACGAGCGACCGAATCCACCCGAGCCGCGCACATTGGGCAGGAAGACCGCGATGCCGGTCTTCAGCAATTCGGGGAAGAACTCGTTGTAGCCGGGCCGACCCTGCCCTTCGGGCCCACCGTGCAGAAACAGCATCGCGCCGATGGTCTCGACATTCGGCGGTGGACGGAACAACCAGCCGGTGAACGTCAACCCGTCGCGCGCGATGACCGTCTCCAGAGTCGGATCGTCGGACACCGGACCGCTACTGGGCTCCCGGTCCACCGGTTCCCACTCCCCGGTCCGCGGATCGACCAGCTCGACGGTGGGAGGCTTGGAAGGTCCCTCCACGGTCAATGCCAGCATGGACCCGCCGGCACTGATGCTCAGCTCGCTGGCGACCATCCCCCCGGGCAACGGGATCGGGTCGTGCAGGGTGTTGTCGATGAGGTCGAGGATCTGTAATTCGCTGGCGCCGTGGATGTTCCACAGGATCGCGACAGTCGACATGTCGTCGGATACGGTGAACTCGTCGAGCTCGTAGCCCGCGCGTTCGGCCACCACCCGGTAAGCCACACCGTCGGCGGTCACGGTGACTTCCAGAAGTCGTGCGTGCTCGGCGCCGTTCTCGCTGCGGATCAGCGCCCGGACGTAACCCTCGGTGCTGTTGATGCCGTACTCGCGGGCCGGTTGATAGAGCTCGGTGATCTCACCCTCCGGACCGGACCGCAATCGCCGCGGGCTGTGGTCGTCGAGGATGAGGCCGGTGTCGGTGGTCGAACCGGGGTCGAAGGGCAGCAGAGCTGTCTCGGTCAGCCCGCGCAGCAGGTTGAGTTCGCGGTATCCGCGAGGTCCGACCCGCACCAGGGACGCGCCACCCCACGCATCGACCAGCCGGCCGCCGGAGCGCCGGTCCAGCACGGTGGTGGTGCCGTCGACCGGATCGATGAGCACCGAACTACCGACCCCGTCGTCGCCGGTCAGGATGGCCGCAACCAAGGTGCCGTCCCAGTTGATCAACTCGGCGGTGCCCTCGACGCCCGACGGCCAATAGTCGATACGCCTCGCATCACGGTCGTCGGGATCTGTTGTGACGACCCAGATCTGGGTGCGAGTACCACCATCTGGCGCCACCTGGCAGGCCAACCAGTGGCCGTCGGCCGAATGCATCACCCTGGTGACCGGGCCCTCGACCGGCAGCTCGACGTCGCGCGAGGAGCTCGCCCGCCACCCCCGCAGGAACCGCTGCACGGCGCGCGGGAACCCGCCGTCGTCGACGAGGTGGGCGAACGCGGTGGCGTCGGGCGACATCGACGCCCCGTAGACCCGACGAACCTGCTGTGCCACGGTCCTCGATTGTGCCTGCTCGGTCCCGTCGGCGCCGACCGGCCCGGCGTGCAGACCGGCCTGGCCGGCCACCCAGGTACCCTGCAGCCATGAGGTGGATATGACGGATTCACCCTCGCGCGGAGACCAATGGCGGCCTCCCGGACGTCAGGATCCGACGCAGGCGTATGGGCCGGACCCGGGTTACCCGGACCCCGCGTACGCCAGCCAGGCCCCCTACGGCCCGGCCTACCAGCATCAGCCGACCGAGCAGCTCCCCTACCCCCCGTACGGATACGACCCGTATGCGACGAATCAGTACTCGCCGCAGGGGTACGGTTCAGAGCCCCCCGATCCCGGCGGCCCGAAGTCCCCGCGCTGGCTGTGGGTGGTCGCCGGCGTCGCGGTGGTGACGGTGGTCGGACTGGTCATCGCGCTGGTGATCGTCAACAGTTCCCGCCAGGAGACGGTGATGGCCCCGGTGCCCTCCCCACCGGAACCCACCTTCACCACCCCGACTCGGCCGGCTCCGACGACCACAACGGCGCCGCGGCGGCCCACCTCCCCTGTGGTGCCGGTGCCGACGGTCCCCACCACGCCCAGAACCACCCCGCCCCCCGGGCCGACCGACACCGTGGTCTACACCGTCAGCGGTACCGGCCGGGCCATCAACATCAGCTATGTCGACTCCAACGGGCTGCTGGGCACCGAGTTCAACGTGATGCTGCCGTGGAGCAAAGAGGTCGCGCTGCCCCAGCCAGGGGCGGACTCGGCCAGCGTCAGCATCATCAACGTGGGACGCGAGGTGACGTGCTCGATCACCGTCGACGGCACCGTCGTGCTGGAACGCACCGGTGCCGGCCTGACGATCTGCAGCGTCGGCCGCTAATCGCGGCGGACATGGGGCGCACGCACGCCCAGCAGCGCGATCAGCCCCAGCACCAGGACCAGCACCAGTCCGAGCAAGCCGGCGCGCTCGCTGTCGAAGATGTCGATGAACAACGAAAACAGCCACGGCGCAAGGAAGGTCGCGGCGCGGCCGACGGTGGTGTACAGACCGAACGCCATGCCCTCTTTGCCATGCGGAGCCATCCGCAGCATCAGCGTGCGCGCCGATGACAGCGTCGGACCGATGAACAGACACAACAGCAGCCCACACACCCAGAAGGCCAGCACTCCCGACAGCGTCCACAGCGTCACACCGATGATGATCATTGCCAACAGCGAGCTCACGATGACGCGCTTGGAGCCCACCCGGTCGTCGGCCTGCCCGCCCAGCACCGCGCCCACAGCGGCCACCACGCACGCCGCGACGCCGAACAGCAGAACGTCGGCCTGCGACACCCCGTAGACGGTGACGCCCAGCACCGCGCCGAAGGTGAAGACACCGGCCAGCCCGTCCCGGAAGATCGCGCTGGCACCCAGGTAGTAGACGATGTTGCGGTCGCGGCGCCATTCGGTGCGCAGGTCGGCCCACAGCTTGCGGTAGGCGTTGAGAATCCCGGCCGGCGGGTCCGGCTCAGCGGTGGCGGGTGGACGTACTGTGATCAGCAACGGCAGCGCGAACAACGCAAACCATGCCGCGACCAGCAGCATCGCCGCCCGCACGTTCTGACCGTCGGCGGTGGGCAGTTGCAGCAGACCCCGGGTGTCGCCGTCGCCGGAGACGAAACCGAGGTAGACCACCAGCAGCGCCAACACGCTACCGAAGTAGCCGAACGCCAACCCGAAGCCCGAGATCCGTCCCGAGTTGTGCGGGTTGGACAGCTGGCGCAGCATCGCGTTGTACGGCACAGTGGCCAGCTCACTGCAGGCAGCGGTGCAGGCCAGCAGTACCAGCCCGGGCCACAGGTAATGGTGGTCGTCGCGGATCAGGCTCATCGACGCGGTAAAGATCACCACCAGACCGGTCAGCACCGCCAGGGCCCGGCGTCGACGCGCAGGAACATCGACCCACACGCCGGTCACAGGGGCCAACAACGCCACCACCAGACCGGCGACCGCCAGCGCGCGACCGAGCCAACTCGCCGGGCTGGTATCCCCGGGCAGGTCGTCACCGACGGCTTGGGTCAGGTAGACCGAGAACACGAACGTCACCACGATCGCGTTGATCGCGGTCGCACCGAAATCCCACAGTGCCCACGCCAGGATGCGGGAGGGCAATGCGCGCTCGGCGGACGGCCGGACCAGACGCGGCTCACTCATGGATGCCCACGATATAGTCCGGCCCATGCCAGTACCCGCCCCCAGCGAGGACGCCCGTGCGGTCGTCACCGGCGCATCGCAGAACATCGGCGAAGCGCTGGCCGTAGAGCTGGCCGCCCGCGGTCATCACCTGATCATCACCGCACGTCGGCTCGAGGTGCTCGATGGACTGGCCGCGCGCCTGCGGGAGCAATACGGCGTGACGGTGGAGGTGCGTGCGGTCGACCTGGCCGATCCGGCCGGGCGGGCGCAACTGTGTGACGAGCTGGCCGGTCGCAACATCTCGATCCTGTGCGCGAACGCCGGTACCGCCACCTTCGGCCCGGTAGCCGCGCTGGACTCCGCCGAGGAACGAAAGCAGGTGCAGCTCAACGTTCTCGGCGTCCACGATCTGGTGCTGGCGGTCCTGCCCGGTATGGTCGAGCGGCGCGCGGGCGGCATCCTGATCTCGGGTTCGGCTGCCGGCAACTCACCGATTCCGAACAACGCGACCTATGCCGCCACCAAGGCGTTCGTCAACACATTCAGTGAATCTCTGCGCGGTGAGCTGAAATCAGCTGGCGTGCACGTGACGGTGCTGGCCCCGGGACCGGTGCGCACCGAGCTACCGGACCCCGACGAGCAGTCGATCGTGGAGCGCCTCATCCCGGACTTCCTGTGGATCGACACCCGATACACCGCCAAGGTGTCGCTCGATGGTCTGGACCGCAACAAGATGCGCGTGGTCCCGGGCCTGACGTCCAAAGCGATGTCGGCAGCCAGTGGCTACGCGCCCCGCGCCATCGTCGCGCCGATCGTCGGGGCGGTGTACAAGAAGCTCGGCGGCGACTGACAGCCCGCGTCAGCGACGGCGGCGCCGGCCGGTTCCGAAAATGCTGCGGGTGATCTCACGGCCGATCACCGTGCCCGCCGAACGCATCGCGCTCTTGAACGCGGGGCTGTCCATCACCTTGTCCAGCAGACCGGGCCCGTCCGGGGCCGGCGCGGGCATCGGTGGCAACTCCCAGGTCGGCGGAGGGTAGATCGGCGGTAGTGTCTCGGTGACCGGCGGCGGCTCGAGTTTGGCGGCCAGCCGCTCATAGGCCGACTCGCGGTCGATGGTCGGCCCGTAGCGCGCCTGCAACGGGCTGGCCTGTGCCGCAGCGGCGATCGCCTCGGGGCCGATGGTGTCCATCAGCGACCGCGGTGCTCGCATCCGCGTCCACGCCACCGGCGTCGGGACGCCCTTTTCCGAAAGCACGGTGACGACGGCCTCACCGATGCCCAGCGACGTCAGCGCCGACTCCAGGTCATAGACATCGGTTTTCGGGTAGGTCCGCACCGTCTTCGACAGCGCCGCCTGGTCATCGGGAGTGAACGCGCGCAGGGCGTGCTGGACGCGCGCCCCGAGCTGGCTGAGCACCGCTTTCGGGATGTCGGTGGGCAACTGGGTGCAGAACAGCACGCCGACACCCTTGGACCGAATCAGTTTGACCGTCTGCTCGACCTGCTCGAGGAATGCCTTTGACGCATCGGCGAACAGCAGGTGCGCTTCGTCGAAGACGAACACCAGCTTCGGTTTGTCGATATCGCCGACTTCGGGCAGCGAGGTGAACAGATCGGCCAGCACCCACATCAGAAATGTGGAGAACATCACCGGACGGGTGGCCTGGCTGCCGAGCTCGAGCAGCGTGATGACCCCGCGTCCGGACTCCTCGACGCGCAGCAGGTCTTCGGGTTCGAGTTCGGGTTCGCCGAAGAACGTGTCGGCGCCTTCGGCCTCCAGATTGACCAGCGCGCGCAGGATCACCCCGGCAGTGGTGGTCGAGACCGCGCCCAGGGCCTTCAGCTGTGGCTTGCCCTCGTCGCTGGTCAGGAACTGGATCACCGACCGCAGGTCCTTCACATCCAGCAGCGGCAGGCCCTGCCGATCGGCCCAGTGGAAGATCAGTCCCAATGTCGACTCCTGAGTCTTGTTCAGGCCCAGGACTTTCGACAGCAGGATCGGCCCGAAGCTACTGATTGTGGCGCGCACCGGCACACCCACGCCGTCAGTTCCCAGGGACAGGAACTCGACCGGGAACGCCGTCGGGCGCCAGTCATCGGCGGTGTCGGCGGCCCGTCGGACGATCGCGTCGTTGCCCGCAGCGGCGCATGAGAGGCCCGACAAGTCGCCTTTGACATCGGCCATCAGCACCGGCACGCCCGCCGTCGACAGCTGCTCGGCGATCACTTGCAGCGACTTCGTCTTGCCGGTACCGGTCGCGCCGGCGACCAACCCGTGCCGATTGAGTGTGGACAACGGAATGCGGACCCGCGCGCTCGGATCACACACCCCGTCGACGACCACCGACCCCAGCTCCAGCACCGCACCCTCGGCGGCGTAACCAGCGGCGATCTGGGCGGCGGGCTCGGCCGCGGCATCCGTCGTCATGGATCGCACCCTACTGCGACGATGGCGCGAATCGGCAGGTGTCGTGCGCCGCCGCAGCGGTGGAGGCTTAATGTGGAGCGCTGTGCGCGATGAACTTGTGTGGATCGACTGCGAGATGACCGGTCTGGACCTCACGTCCGACCGCTTGATCGAGATCGCGGTGCTGGTGACCGACTCGGAGCTCAACATTCTCGGTGATGGCCTCGACGTGGTCATCAACGCCCCGGAGGACTCGCTGACGTCGATGATCGACATCGTCGCGCAGATGCACTCCAAATCTGGGCTGATCGATGAGGTGCGGGCCTCGACCGTGGACATGGCCACCGCCGAGACGATGGTGCTGGACTACATTCGCGAGCACGTCAAACAGGCCAAGACCGCGCCCCTGGCCGGCAATTCGATTGCCACCGACCGCGGCTTCATCGCCCGTGACATGCCCAAGCTCGACGACTACCTGCATTACCGGATGATCGACGTGAGCTCCATCAAAGAACTGTGCCGGCGCTGGTATCCGCGGATCTACTTCGGCCAGCCGGAGAAGGGTCTGGCCCACCGCGCGCTGGCCGACATCCACGAATCGATTCGTGAGTTGCGTTACTACCGCCAGACCGCGTTCGTCGACCCACCCGGGCCTTCCACCAGCGAAATCGCGGCGGTCGCGGCTGAACTCGGGCCGTCGGCGACGACCGATTCCGAGGCTGATTCGAACTCGCAGCGCTCCAGCGGCTAGTATGGCGAGGCCGCTCACGCGGCGATGGTGGCTGTAGTTCAGTTGGTAGAGCACCAGGTTGTGATCCTGGGGGTCGCGGGTTCAAGTCCCGTCAGCCACCCTGCAGGTGGGAGGGTATTTTTACCCTCCCACCATTTGCGTTCTGGAGAGCCGTTGCAACCTTGTTGCAACCTTCGATATCGACGCCGGATACCCTTGCAGGTCGGCTTTTGGACCGCACTCGCGTCTCGGCCCCTCCGGACGGTTAGCGTGTCGTCGAACTAGGGATGTCCGATGCGGGCTACCGCCGGTGTGGGCCGTAGGTGCCCCAGCCGTTCATATGGGGTTCGAGATCGTTGTGGTTGGCGGACGTTACGCGGAGTAGACGTAGCGACCCGTTGATCGGATCGGTGCTATCAGCGTGCTTCCGGATCCAGGCGGACCAACTCTGATGGTCTGTAACGTTGAATTAGTTTGCCAACTTGGGACGTGTGCGTGCAACCGTTCACCAAGGCCGAAGAGGGGCGCGTCGTGGCTTGCAGTGTTCGGGATGAACAGCGTTCCCCGCCCGTAATGAAGCCTCTAAAACTATCGCGGGTTGCGTAATCCTCACCCCTCACAAACTGAGCGGGGAGTCGCCAGACCCGGGAGAAATGGCATACAGTTAGCCGGGCAGCGTGTTATCGATATCTCCCTTAATAAGCCAACTCGTGAGGTCGGACAAAAACGCAAACTCGTTCTCCGTCACAGCGCTACCAGCGTCACGGCGACCAACATGATGCGTTTTCTTACGAATCTCGTTGAGTCGACTCAACCATGACGTCCGTTCTTTCCAACCCCCTTTGGCGTGCTCCTCGCCCGGCTTCGTATATTGCTTCTCGAATAGAGTCTTCCATTGCTCGTTGCTGAATCGCATTATCTTTTGGTAATCCACTAGATAAAGACAATCCCACTCCTCAACCTCAGCACCGGGTTCAGCGTCAATGTTCTTCTCCAACGCCCGTTGCCCTGCATCCCTACGGACATCACGGGGTACGCCGCGTTTCAACCAATCACCCTCGTAAGCTCGCTCCAGTTGGTTGCGAACGTCTTCTTTAAGAAACTCTTCAAGAGCCTGAATCATCGCAAACGCTTCATTATTGAACTGTCGCGTCTCATCCTTCAGGTATTCGCTGAGGCCTGGCGGATCGAAGTCAGGACGGGATTCACGAATCGCTAGCTGCAACGCTCTCCATAGTTTCTTTGATCCTCCTGAACCGTATGACCTCTTGAATACTTGGGCGTCCTCTGGAGAAACTCCTTGGAGATACTCGATCATCGGGTCCAAATAGTACGACGTATGCGCAGCCAGTTCGCGGCTGTCCATAGTTTGCGGCTTGAAATCTGGATCTGTGTCGACCAGATGGTCAGTAATGTCACTGATAACTGACAGAATCGCCTCGACTCCGTTGTTTACGAATACAAACCCGCCCTCTTGTCCCCCGATCGACCACTGATCTGGGAGTGCATCTCTCACAAAACCCATACACTCGGCAAGGTACGTCGACAGTGGCTTGTAAGTCGCGTCATTTGATCCGCGGTAGAAAGTTCCGTTACGGACGATTGAAGACTTTCTGAACTCGCCAATCAGATTGCCTTTGTCCAAGCCGCGCTTGATCGCTTCGAGAGTGATGCATCGGAGTTCTGTTCTCGCATCTTCACCTACCACCACACGTGACTTCAGCGGAGAGCTGTTATGTTCACCCATAAACTGCGCTATCTTCAGCTTTAACGCTCGAGCACTCTCAGTAAGGTCCGCCGAGTTCCAGAGTAGTTCGACATCTAGAGTGTTCCTCAAGTTTTTCGGCACTGCTTTTTGATTCTCGTTAATATCCATAAAGAAACGGACCTGTTCCTTTTGGGGCAGATTGACGAACGCAATCACGGGAATTAGGTCTGTCTCAGCTTGAGGTAAGCCAGCGTATCCGTATAACCGATGCTGACCATCAATTATGTAGGCCGATTGGTAGTTTCTTGGGAGGTGCAGAAGCCCCGCAGCGAAACTACCGCCTCCACTCCCCTTTAGATCGAACTGCAAGTCTCTACGCCCAGACTTAATACTGATAATTATCGAGTTAGGAAAAACGCCACCCGTCTGCACGAAATCGCGCACTTTCCGCAATCGAGCCTTTTGAAGTATTCGCTGATAGGTAGGCAGCATATCGTTGTGAGCATGATGCCGATGGAGGATATATCCGATTTTTAGTAGCACAGCTGGCTGGATTGCAAATGAGTAGTACTTGTACGGCCCCATGGAGGCCCGCACGGCGGGAACTGCTATTTCCAAACCCGGTACTTTAGTGCCTGCCAGTATGGCACCCAGCAATTGGAATCTCGCAGCAGTACCGAGGTGGCCAGCCATTTCGAGATAGTATTCGATCGATTCCTCGTCTAAATGGATGATGTCGGCATTACGTATGCGTTCGGAGGTGTTTTCACTCAGCTGGTAATTTCTCGTCGCGAGGAGAAACTTCACTTTGTGGTCAGGAAACTCCTTCTTGATCGTCTTGAGCAATCCAGGCCGGCGCCCTTGGATCGCTTCCACCTCGTCCTTAAATTGATTATAGGTCTGAGCCTCAGTAGAACGACATTCGATGATGAGGACCACTTCGTCATCTGCCGCGAATACATCGATCTGCTTCTTCTCAGTCGGTAGGTCGCCGTAACTTATCTTGAGATTTCTATCCCGGTTCAGGAAAGTAAAACCCATCTTGGCCATCGTCGCCCAGACCTTGTCTTCGAAGGCTCGGTCATGCGACTTCGGTTTCCGCATCCTGACCGACCTCTTGAGTTTCCGGCCTACGTCGCGGGTCCAACCTTCCTCCAAGTAAGCGGCCTCAAGACTCGGTGAGATTGTTAGTGCGGTGTGGTCCTTTAGACGCTCTGTGGTAGCGCGCTTTATCCCAGAGATGGGCATCAAATGGTCTCTAATTAGGCTCCCTGGTGGGTCATGCTTAGTCAAAGTGCCTAGCCTTCCGCGATATTTGTAAACAAAAATTCCTGCGCTTGTCCGCGGGCGGAAGCTGAGGCGCTTATCGCGCTCTTTCTAGCTACATGTATGTATCGTCCCATATGTCCGAATAACTCGAGAATCGATTCATGAGCTGCGTTTGTGAGAACGTAATACGCACCACGATTGTCGATTTCTTTTATGGTCCTGAGAAGACGTACTTGATCCTCGAAGGCGAACAGACGCTGGTTATATTTGACAAAACCATTGTTGTTGTGTGCCACCGTATAAGGGGGGTCGAGGAACACCAGATCGCGCTCTCTCACCTTCGCTATACATTTTTCGAAGTCTTGGGTTGAAAGAGTTACGTTTCTTAATCGCCGCGATACATTCAGCAAGTGCGCCGTGTCTGGAATCCTGAGATGTTTACGGTGACCATAAGGAACGTTGTAGCGGCCGTTCAGATTCACACGATAGAGGCCATTAAATGAAGTGTGATTTAAATAAATGAAGGCAGCGGCCTGCGAAAGATATCCTCGGGTGCGGGTGCCTCGCACTTGGTAGTAGTGTTCCGCGGTGTTCGGATGCGACAGCAGCCTCGTCGCGATTCCGCTCGGGTTACGGGCAACGGCCTCGTAGGTCGATATCAACTCCGAATTAAGGTCAGACAGGTATGCGTGACGCTGGGGGTTCAGGGCAAAGAAGATCGAACCGGCCCCCAGGAACGGTTCGTGGTAATTCCTGTAGTCCAGCCCTCCCACGAGATCCTGAACGATGGGCGCTAGCCATCGTTTGCCGCCGGCCCAACGTAGGAATGGGCTAACGACTTCACTAGAAACCCCCGACACCGGGCGATCGTATCCTGCCCTGCCGACACGTCACCTGATCTAATTATGCGTGTCACGTGCGGTTTTAGTCGGGAGGCGGCTCCGCCTACCGTCTCTCAGCCATGCGTCGGCCTGATACCGGCCGTTGTGTTTCCGCGCTTGAGGTCACCTGGCCCGATCACACTGGAGTTGCGATAACGGATACGGAGAGGGCTTCATCAAGGACTAAGATTCCCGATGCCGGACCCGATCTCGACCGAATTTTGCTGGAGCGCCAATCACTAGAACAGGTGAATCCCTTTCAAAAACTCTCGCCGAGATGCTCGACGGGAGTCCCTACTCGCTGTCAGACGACCGGGATGCCGCCTCCGAAATCGTGCGGCTCATCGACATCCAACGCGACCTGTCGCGCAGGCTCACACTAGTCATCACTGAACTACGTAAGGCGAAGCTGTTCATCGAACAGAAACGAAACATCCGTACGACCGAGGTATACGAAAGCAACGCGTTAGAAGGCGTAGGCACTGACCTGCCAGGAACCTACTCGATTCTGACATCGCCTCTAGCCGACGACGCAATTGCCGTCGTGAAGAAGGGAATGCTGCTGTCCAGCTTGACCTCGGAAAGGAAGGTCCTGGACGTTGTCGGTCTAAACGCCGCTCGCGATCTAGCGCAGCGAATCGCAGAGCGTGCTTCAAGCAGGCTCTTGTCACAGGCCGACATAAGAACGCTGCACTCAATGATCGAGACCGGCACTTACGCAGCAGGTGCGTACCGGACAGGTGACGTGGCGATTGAAGGCTCGCGCCACCGTCCACCCGATGCACTTGAAGTGCCCCGCTTGATGTCCGATTTGGTCGACTGGTGCGAATCGAAGCGCGACTGCATGCCAGCAGTGCTGCACGCCGCAGTAATACACGGATGGCTCACTCACATCCACCCCTTCAACGATGGCAACGGACGGACCGCACGCGTTGTCGTGAACATGCTCATGTCGCAGTTGGGTCTTCCGCCCGTAATCGTCCGTCACGGTGCAGACCGCGGAACCTACTTGGATGCCCTTGCTTTGAGCGACGACGGTGGTGACATCCTGCCATTCGCAGGCGTGTTTGTCCGCGCACAAAAGCGATTGATGCGTCAGATGGAAAAGCCAGCCTTTCTACGTCAGATCTTCAACGACGAGGTGAAACGGCGCGGCAATTCGATGTACGAGTTCTGGCTTCGCGTATTTTCAGACTTCATCGAGTCACTCGTCGCCGGGCTGAGTGTGTACGGGATCCGCGTTGAACAGGTCGGCCAAGTGGATCGCACGTCCTACGAGCTTCTCAGAGAGGGGGATTCAACCGGCAACATGTGGCTACTGCGCCTTACGAATCAAGAAGGCTGCGAGCTACTGATTTGGCTCGGATACTCGTCATGGCGTACAGCCCGTGCCATACCGGGGCCCAAGCGTGAACCGGCGATGTACTTCTCCGTACGAAGCCAACGCGACCGCACCGAGCCGTACCGCCGAACCTCCGAGTCCGAACTCGGAGGACTCGGCGAAGTTGTCATCGTGCCGGACATTTCATCTCGCGTATATGCCGCCGTACCTGCCTTGAAGAAGGGCGGGATCAGCGATTCGGCTGACTACATAGCGGAGAAGATCGGTCAAGCATTCTCCCGTGGAGAGATACCGAAGTAGCGGTCAATCCCCATTGCCGATTACCGGTACGGACCGATGCCGCCCGCGCTGCCCTCGGCGGTTGGAGTTCTTAGAGCCGACTCCAACTGCAGCCCCCTTACACTGAGCACTGTCTCAAATCTTTAGATTCGGACACTGGATTGAATCAGCTGCCTAAAGACAGGGAAACCAAGTTCGCGCTGTCTCAGAATATGCCTCAAAACGTTCGTCTCATATCTTGCGCTTCTGAGACTTATGCGACATTCTAACTTCATGACCCCAACCGTTACGGGAACCCAGCTCGGCTATGCACGAGTCAGCACCGGCCATCAATCGCTGGATCAACAACTCGATGCACTCGCGGCGGCCGGAGTGGACCCGCAGCGCGTCTACACCGACACGTTGTCAGGCACATCGACCCGCGAGCAACGACCGGGGTTAGCCGGACTGCTCGATTACGCCCGCCCCGGCGACACAATCGTGACGGTCGGTATCGACAGATTGGGGAGGAATGCAGCCGAGGTCATGACGACCATCCGCGAGCTAGGCGAGCGCAACATCGTCTTGAGATCACTACGCGAGGGAATCGACACCTCGAACGCGACCGGTCGCATGGTGGCAGGAGTGCTGGCGAGCCTCGCGGAACTAGAACTCGAACTTGGCCGTGAACGCCGTACGGCCGCGAGAGAGGCCCGCAAAGCTCGCGGGCAACACATCGGCCGACCGAAGGCTCTTGATGCCTCTAAGGCGGCGCTGGCCGTGCGTATGCATGCCTCTGGCGAATCAGCGACCACTATTGCGTCAACGTTAGGAGTTTCTCGTGCAACGGTTTACCGCGTGCTCGCCGAGAGTAGTTAGAGTGCAACGTGTATTGCCCCGCCAGGCCGAACCTTCTGAACAGTTACATGCAGGGAATACAGAGCCTACGTGAAGGCGCAACGCAGTTGGGTGCTTACAGTGATCGCGACACCAAAGCTACAGATTTATCTCTGAGGGCTCTGTTGCCTGGGGGGTACCCCTTGAACGGCGATGGCCCGACACCTCCTGCAAATCAACGCTTCTCTCTCCGAGACAGTTCCGTTGACGCTCTCAATTTCAAATGGTGCCGATGGTTCTGCCGGGTTGCCATCTTGCAGTCTTGCCTGGCTAGGTGTCGGCGGCAAGGCTCACGGTCCAGCCGCCGTTGCCGCTTTTATTCCGCGTGACGCCGATTCGTTCACCCGCACGGCGGATCTTGTCAGGGCTGTAGCCCTCCAGCTCGCCAAGTTCCACCAGGTCCTTGGACGCTAGTGGGCCTTCTGCCAGAACGCCCTTCAGCCACTGGTCGATAGCTGCACTCTGTGGCTCCGGCTTAGCTGCCTGTACCTGCGCGGCCAGTATGTCCTGGATAGTTGCGTTGCTCTCGCCTACGGCCTCCAGACGTGCAACTGTTCCGTCGCTGTCAACTGACTTTTGGAAGTGCTGGACCGGCACCCGTGTAAAACGGTAAGCCAAACCCTTGCCGCCAAGGTTGCTCTTTTCAGGACCTACCAGCAGTTCCTTGCTGTTGGGATCCTCAAGGGCATACATGGTCCCGCGAGCCACTTGTCGCAGCGCGCCCGATAGACCGTAGGTATTTCGGATGTCCTGTGACTCTGCACGATTGGTGTGAGCGACGAGAAGAACAGCCGCGCCTGTCTCTGCGGCGTAAGCCTTCCACGGGGAGACAGCCACGTGTCAATGGACATTTGAAAGTGCCCGTGGGCGGACAGGAGAACTGCCCGTAGGTGGCCATTAAGAATTGCCCGGTGGCGGACACGAATCTGCCCATGAGGGTGTGTTCGCCACCGGCTGGGTCGGTCAGGTCAAGGGGTGGACTCCTTTCCCGTGCAGGGCTTGGGCCAGGCGCACGGAATCGCCGCTGGTTTGGCATAGGTGCGCGTGGTGCAGCAGCCTGTCCACGGTCGCGGTGGCCAGCGTCTTGGGCATGAGCTCATCGAATCCGCTGGGGTGCAGGTTCGACGAGATCGCCACCGAGCGGCGTTCGTAGGCCGCCTCCACGATGCGGTAGAGCCCTTCAGCGGCATCCGCGCCGACCGGCAACAGTCCTACGTCATCGATGACGACCAGCTCAGCACGCACGATCTTGGCCACGGCCTTGCCCAGGGTGTCATCGGCGCGGTGCGCTCGCACCAGCACTCCGATCTGCTCGAGGGTGAACCACGCCACTGGCATGCCGGCTTCGATGACCTTTTGCCCGAGGGCTTCGAGGAAGAAGGTCTTGCCGGTGCCGGCGGGCCCGCAGACCACCAGGTTCTCCCGACGCCCGACCCATTCCAGGGTCTGCAGCGCCTGCTGGGTGGGCAACGGGATCGATGACGCCGTCGGGTCCCAGGCGTCGAAGGTCTTGCCGGTCGGGAAGCCGGCAGCTTTGCGGCGGGAGGCCAGCATGGAGCGGGCCCGGCCGGCGGCTTCCTCGGTCAGCAGGGCTTTGATGACTTCGGTGGGGTCCCAGCGTTGGGCGCGGGCGGTGGCCAGCACGTCGGCGGCGACGGCTCGGGCGTGCGGCAACCGCAACGCACGCATCAACGACTCCACCTCGGCCGGCAACGGTGCGGTAGTGATCGTGGTGGTGGTCATGCGATGCCCGCCTCGCCGGCATCGATGATGGTGCGGCCGAACAGGTTCCACCCACTGGTGCCTTGCGCCAGCGAGGTGTGTTCACCGGCGCCACGCCGAGTTAGGTCCAGGCCTTTGGCGGCGAGGATGGAGTCGAGATCACCGGTAGCGAAGCGGCCGTGCACGGCGGCATGCCCGAGCGCCCAGTCCACATCAGCGCGACCGGCCAACGCCGAGAGCTCGACGGCGTGGGCCATCTTCTGCAGGATGCGTTCGGTGCCGACGGCGGCGGCTTCTTTGAGCCACACCGCCGCACCCGGCCCGAGTGCGAGGAAGGTCTGCTCACTGACGGTGCGGGCCCGCACCCGGTAATCACCGGGAACCTTGTCGCGGTGGTCGGGGAAATGGTCATCGTCGATGGCGGGACTGCCGGGGGTGGCGCGGTGGTGTCGGGCCACTTCCACGGGGCCGCCGTCATCGAGAGCGCAGATCACCACCTCATCGGTCCCGTCGTGATAGCGGATCCAGACGGTCTGTCCCAATAGTGTTGCCGGCAGCGAGTATTGGCAGTGGTTGAAGGTGACCATCGGGGTGTTGTCGGGAACCCGGCGGGTCACCCCCAGCGCGGCGGTATGCGGCAGATCGGGGATGGCGTGCAGGGCCGGGCGTTCTGCAGTGAGCATCTCGGCCGGACGGCGACCCGTGGCGCGGTGGGTCCGGGCGTTGATCTCAGTGGTGAACCCGGCGCACGCCGCCTCGACGTCGGCGAACGAGTCGTACTGGGGCAGTAGGTTGGTATCGGTGGGCACGATGTCGGCCTTGGCGAGCTTGACCGCGTTTTCCACCCCACCTTTGGAGGCCGGGTCGGCCGGCTCACAGGTCAGCACCGAGATGCCGTAATAGCGGCCGAAGGTCACCGCGGCCCGGTTGCGGACCGGGACTCCGGCGATGTGTCCGGTCGTGACGGTCTTCTCGTTGTCGGTCAGCAGATAGGTCGGGGCACCCCCGATAATGCGAAAGATGCGGTCCAGGCCGGCGAACACGCTGGGTGCGGTGCGGTCGCGCAAGGCGATCACCACCCGGTAGCGGCTCCACGCCAGCCACGCCACCAGCAGCACGATCTTGCGGCCGGCCACCAGCGGGCCGTCGGCGAAGTCGTACTGCAGCCACAGTCCCGGCTCGGTGATCCACGGCCGGTGCACGCGCGTATTGCCCAGTCGCCATTGGGCTTTGATCTCGGCCAGCGCTCGGCGGGTGGTGCGGTCGGTACCGGTGTATCCCAGCGCCACCAGCTTGTCGTGGGCCTTGTCGCCGCGGATCTTGCCCTTCGAATCAGACACCCAGCCCTCCAGCAGATCGCGCCAGTCGTCGATCATCCGGGCCCGCCGGGTCGCCGGCGGCAGACCAGCGTCGCGGTCCTCGACGGCCTTCTTGACGGTGTGGTGCGAGCACCCACACAGCTCGGCGGCAGCACGGTAGGACCCGGTCAGGTCGTAGGCATTGAGTATTTCCATGAGTTCTCCGTCAGACTTCAAAGTAGGTCTCTCCTGGGGTTGTCGGTTCGACTTGGCATCGACATCGAAACCGCAGGAGAGGCCGCCCCGTCGCTTGGCGCGCCGGAGCGGGATGACGCGGTCTGGGCAGATTCATGGCCGCCAACGGGCACTTTCATGTCCGCCAGTGGGCAGTTCTTATTGGCCGCGCATGGGCATTTTCATGTCCGCCTGCGGGCATTTTTTCATGTCCGCCGACAGCCACGCGAGCCTTCTGCGGATCCTTGACTTGGAGCCCCCCAGATACGGTATCGATCCAAGCGTCGACAACGACGAGGCTGGGCGTAATGTCAGTACCGCGTAATGCCCTCATGTGCTCGGGGAATGTGGGCACGCCAGTGCCGTCTTCATCGGCACATAAGACGTGAACGCGGGCCAGGTCAGCCTGCGCCACCTCCAGTCGGGGGCGGACGGTGTCCTCCCAACCGTCCTCAGTGGCGACAAGGATGGTGTCTGCCGCATCACCCGCGATGGTGAAAGGGCCCCATGGCGTGCCCGTCGTAATGGAAGCGATGGCACGAGTAGTCCAGAGGGACTTCCCGATTCCCTCGCCCCCGACGAGAAAGTTAACCTTGCCCGCAGCCAAATAACCCGGCGCTAGCCGCCAGGTCACTGGCCTTGAGACTGCCATCTCACACGCTTTGCGTAGGTGTGGTTCGGCCACTTCGACTCCTCTGGGCGCTATGGCCCTCCGTTATTGTTTGCTAAGTCCAGCGCAAGGCGGCAAGACGGCAAGACGGCAAGACGGCAGTTCTACGGACACGGTTTCTGGCCGGCCCTCTGTCACCTTGATTCGCCAGAATGGCCACGTTTGCGGTGAATGACTGTCTCGGCTGACAGTCGGCGTGTTTTCAAGCGCATCCCACCGGGGTTGCCAGTGCCAGAAGGGAATCCCGGTCAATTCGGATCAGTCGCGGCCCGACCCTTACCGCCTTAATTCGCCCCTGTGAGATGTACCGGCGGATAGTTTTCTCGCTCACGCCCAACCAGTCCGCCCCCTGCTTAATCGACGGCTTGGGCGGAAGTGCGGTGGTGGTTGTGCTCATGGTTCCCTACTCTAAATCGCTGTCTCACACGATTGCTCGGACGTCAGCACCATATGGTCATCCTGTAATCACAGGTCAGGGGACTTTTCCTACCCGCGCAGAAAATGGTAGGCAGCCCAGAATGGGAACGGCCGGACTCAGCGTTACCGATTCGACTGCGCTGCGGCCAACTCCGACATTGCGTCTGCGATCTTTGCGTCGCGCTCTTGGGCTGCGATCTGGTAGCGCATTGCCATCCCTGGCGTGGTGTGCCCCAGCCGACTCATCAGCTCTTTGGTCGTCGCACCGGCCTGCGCGGCCAGCGTCGCTCCGACGTGGCGCAGGTCCTGGATACGCATGTCCCCCTTGCCTACCGCCGCAAACCCGCTTTTTACCGATTTCCTGAACGCTGTCGCAGACAACCGTTGGCCGCGCGTGGTGGTAAATACAAACGACTCGGGCCCCCTGCCGGTGTGGTTCTGCATATGCTCGCGGAGTTGCTTGGCGACGTGAGGCGGCACGGTCACGTCGCGGATACCGGCGTCAGTTTTGGGGGGACCCACCTGCAACTTGTTCTCCACGAGGGTTGCGGCTCGCCGGATCCTGAGCACCATGCGGTCGTCGGCATCGTGCACGTCCTTCCGGCGCAACTCGATCAGTTCCCCGAAGCGCAGGCCGCACCATGCAGCGACTGGCACAGCTGCCCGGTATACCTCCGGCACTGAGTGGGCGACTTTGTCCACCTCTGCAGGAGTCAACAGCCTCACGTCGCGGGCCTTCGGCGGCTTACCAGCGGTCTTGATCTGGCAGGGGTTCTCGGTCGCAGCCTTGTCCTCCAGAGCGGTGTTGTAAATCGCCTTGAGAAGCTGGTATGCCTGCGTATTGCTTGTCGGCGTCTCCAGCCTCTTGCCGAGATCGACCCACCAGGCCCGCACTCGCGCCGGGGTGATTGCCCTCAGGATCTCGTCACCCAGCCCGGGCAGGATCCGGCTATCAAGTAGTCGGTTGTAAAGGGCCCGCGTCTTGGGTCTGAGGTCCCGGTGCTCCATCCATCTCGCGGCGTAATCGTTGAGAGTGACTCCGGTAAGCGCCCGCAGCTCGGCTCGCGACTTCGGCGGTGACCACTCTCCCAGCTCTATCAGCTTCCGTTCATTCGCGAGCCAGCCTTCGGCGTCGGTGCGGTTGTCGTAGGTGTGCAGCGCGTAGTAGCGCTTGCCGTCGCCGTCGTAGATGTAAGACGCTTGAACACGTCCGTTCCGCATGGTGCGCAGGGTGCCGAAACTCCGCCGTCTGGCGGTCTTCTGTGGGGCCACGTTTGCAACCTTAGCGCAACGCTAATGTGTCCTTTTGTGTCTCTGAACAGGCATTTCTGTCCCAGCTAAGGTTGCGGCATCGACGTCTAGAAATAACTTTTGAACTGCTCATTCATGGGATTTTTACCGTCAGGTTGTGATCCTGGGGGTCGCGGGTTCAAGTCCCGTCAGCCACCCCGAAACGGAGAACGCCGTCTACTCAGGTAGACGGCGTTCTCTGTATTGCTGGTCGGGGTCAGACGCTGGCGTTACCGGCCTTCCACGTCTCCCACGGGATGTTCCAGTCGCCGAGGCCGTCGGTGCCCGGCAGTGTGGAACCCACCGTGTTCACCACCTCGACGATGTCACCGCGCTTGGAGTTGTCGTAGAAGAACTTGCCGTTGGACGTGCTGACGTTGATGCAGCCGTGACTGACATTGCTGTAGCCCTGGCTACCGACCGACCACGGCGCCGCGTGGACGTAGATACCGCTGTAGGAGATCTGGGTAGCCCAATCCACCTCGGTGCGATACCCGTTGGGCGAGTTGACCGGAACACCGTAGGTCGACGAGTCCATCACCATGTGTGACCGACGATCACCGACGAGGTACACACCCTGGTTGGTCGGTGTGCTGTTCTTACCCATCGATACCGGCATGGTTTTGATCACCTCACCGTTGCGGCGCATGGTCAAGGTCTTGGTGTTGTCGTCGATCGTGGTGATCACCTGATCGCCGACGGTGAAGCTGGTGGACACGTTGTCCTGGCCGAACAGGCCGTCGCCGAGATCGACCCCGTAGGTGTTGACCTGCACGTCGATCTTGGTGCCCGGCTTCCAGTATTCGGCCGGACGCCAACGCACTTCGCGGTTGTTGAGCCAGTAGAACGCACCCTCGACAGCCGGCTCGGTCTTGACGGTTATGGCGCGCTGCGCGGCGATCCGGTTCGGGATGTTCTCGTCGAACCGGATGGCCACCGGCTGCCCCACGCCCACGACCTCGCCCTGCATCGGCGACACGTAAGGCATGGTCAGGTTCTCCGGGGAGTGCGTCTCGAACTTCATCTCCCGGGTGGTCACCCCGCCCAGGCCGAGCGACTCAGCGGTCAGTGTGTAACTGCGGTTGTAGCCGAGCGGCTCCGCGGTCTCCCACGTCAACCCGTCCTTGGACAACGTGCCCTCGACGGTTCTGCCGTTCTCGTTGACCATCGACACCGCGCCCAGGACACCGAACTCGGCGCTGACGGTGACAGGTGAGTCCACGCTGACGCCGACGGCTCCGTCCTCGACCGAGGCCTTCAGCCGCGGTACCAGCAGATCGCCATACGGTGTGCCCTTGTCACTGATCATCTCCGGCTGGGCGGTCTCTGCGCCCGATCCACAGGCCGAAAGGCCCAGGACCAGAGCCGGAATCACGGCCACGGTCGCCAACCACGCGCGCCGTCGATGCCGGCCCGCTGTCTTGACCTGCCACATAAATACCCTCACCTCGCATACGAAGAACCCGCCCTGGGACTGTGGCGTTGATTCTACGGGGCAAACCCGACCGGGCGCGCGACCGCGACGTCGCTCGCCGAGTACCCGACGACGCGATTTCATCTCGCAGCGCTTGGCCTGTTATCGTCTCTCACGCGCGCCGTTAGCTCAGTTGGTAGAGCAGCTGACTCTTAATCAGCGGGTCCGGGGTTCGAAACCCTGACGGCGCACCACCCAAAACCCTGCTCAGGCGGGGTTTTTGTGGTTTGCGAGGGCGTCCGAACGCGCTCAGATGCGCGGCGACCCCGGACCTGGCTGCTGTCCGAGCAGCGGGTTCACGGCTGGGCCGCCCGGCCCGGTGTGCTCACGTTGATGCTGCTGGATCGCCTGCATCAGCGGGTTCTCCCGCATCAGGGCCCGACGATCCTCTTCGGAGAGCTCGTAGAACGTCCACATGCCCCACTCCGAGGGGCGGACATACAGCGTGACCTTCTGCCGTTTGCGGGCATTCTGCGGCAGCATCGCCGGGATCGGCACGACGCGGTCCAGCGAGACGGCGCTGACGAGATCCTGGGCAAGCTGGTCGATGTCGGTCGAGTCCTGCAGCTCGTACACCGATGCCTGGTGGCTCGCCTGCGTCGACCCTTGCAGGGCCAGAAACCACGCCATGGCGCGTCTCCTTTGCTCGTCGGGAATCAGCCGTCAGCGTAAAGGACGCACCACGGCGTTGTGCCAGCGACCATACGCGTGGCGTTATTGACCCTCGCGTCGAAACTGCGTGTTATTGTCGGCGCGGCAGTTTTTCTGTGCTGAAAGCCAGAGTAGGTCACCGGAAGCAACTCACAGCGCAACCGCAAGTTTGGTAACGGCCGCCGACGGCTACACAACTTCATACCTGAGTTGCGCTGGGCATTAGCCGAAACTGGTGCTAAGGTCACAGTTAGCTGAGACGCTCCCAGGCAGTGGTCGACGGAGCCGGATACGCAGAACGAGGGAATTAGCTGATGGCAGGGCGTGGCGAAATGGCCGCATCGGCGGTGACCGGTGGCGACGCGATAGATGACGCCGCAGGGCAACGTCCGATCGCCGTGCACAGCTGCAGTCGACTGGGTCGGGTGGCAAACCCACCCGGATTCTCCTTCTCGTCCTGGTTACGGCCCGGACGACGCCGCTGACCCACCGCTGGCGCGCCCCGGGTTAGCCGACTCAGGGCCGGCGCGTTCGGCGGACGGTCACCACCAGCACCAACACGCCCACCCCGGCCAGTGAGAGTGCCACCGGAGGCTGCTTGACGAAGCGCAGCAGACCCGCCTTCACATCGGCGACCACCCGCTGCGGGTTGGCCCGGGCGGCGAGGCTGTCCACCGTCACCGCCAGTTGCTCGCGCGCCTGATCGATCTCGGCCTTGATGGTGTCGGTATCACGATCCGCCACGATTGCCTCCACGCCCGTTCAACAGTGTTGCCGACTTACCCTAGATCAGCCGGCGCGCACCGCGGCGCCCGGCCGACAGATCGGAGAACACCCAGCCATGCCGCAGACCCCTCGACTCGAAGTGGGCGACAAGGCGCCCGCGTTCAGCCTTCCCGACGCCGACGGAAACCTCGTCAAGCTCTCGGACTACAAGGGACGAAAGGTCGTCGTGTACTTCTACCCGGCCGCCTCCACCCCCGGCTGCACCAAGCAGGCCTGCGATTTCCGCGACAATCTCGCCGAACTCAACGACGCGGGCCTCGATGTCCTGGGCATCTCCCCTGACAAACCCGAGAAGCTGGCCAAATTCCGCGACAAGGAGCAGTTGAGCTTTCCGCTGCTGTCCGACCCTGACCGCACCGTGCTCGAGGCGTGGGGCGCATTCGGGGAGAAAACCATGTACGGCAAGACCGTGCAGGGCGTCATCCGTTCGACGTTCGTTGTCGACGAGAAAGGCAACATCGCTGTGGCGCAGTACAACGTCCGCGCCACCGGACACGTCGCCAAGCTGCGGCGCGATCTGTCGGTCTGACAGGCTACAGGCTGAACAGCTGGTTCTGCCTGGGAACCGTTGCTTGCCAACCAAATTCCCGATCCAGCCGACGACGTAAGGTGTCGGCTGCCTGGGGTTCGCCGTGCACCACGAACACCTGCCGGGGTGCACTGACGAATCCACCGGCCCAGCGCATCAGCTCGTCGGCGTCAGCGTGCGCCGACAACATCGCCAGATTGGCGACCTGCGCGTTGATCGGAATCCACTCGCCATGGATCTTGACGTACCGTTCACCCGCGGCGATGGAGCGCCCGCGTGTCCCAGGCGCCTGATAGCCGGTCACCATGATCGTATTGCGCGGATCGGGCGCAAAGGCTTTCAGATGGTGCAGGATCCGTCCGCCGGTGGCCATACCGCTGGCCGAGATCACCACCTTGGGCTCCCGGCTGGCCGAGATCTGTTTGGACTCGTCGGGCTCGCGCGTGTAGGTGGCCAAAGCGCACATGTCTTGGTACACCTGCGGCGGCAGGCGGTGATCGTGAGGGTGGGCGCCCAGCAGATTGCTCGCATTGATCGCCATCGGGCTGTCCAGGTAGATCGGAATCTTGGGCAGTCTGCCCGCAGAGTGCAGCCGCCACAGGTAGTACAGCAGCGCCTGCGCTCGGCCCACCGCGAAGGCCGGGATCACCAGGGTGCCGCCTCGGCTCACCGTGGCGTTGACGGTCTCGGCGAGTGCCTCGACTGGGTCGACATGCTCGTGCAGGCGGTCGCCATAGGTCGACTCCACCACCAGGTAGTCGGCCGACGGCACCGGCTCCGGGTCGAGCATCACCGGGTCGTCATAGCGGCCCAGGTCTCCGGTGAACACCACGCGGCGGCCATGCCACTGCAGGTCGACGGTGGCCGCGCCGAGTATGTGACCCGCCCGGCGAAACGTCACCGTCGCGCCCCCGGGCAAGTCGGCTGCGCGGCCGAAGGGATGCGTGACGAACAGCTCCAGGGCACGCCGCGCGTCGTCGCTGTCGTACAGCGGCAGGGCGGGGTGGTGCTTGGTGGCGCGGTGCCGGTTGAGGAAGTCGGCGTCGCGCTCCTGGATGGCCGCACTGTCACGCAGGATGATGTCGGTGACCGCGGCAGTGGCTCGGGTGCACAGAATCGGCCCGCTGAACCCGTCGCGCACCAAGCGGGGCAGATAGCCAGTGTGATCGAGATGGGCGTGGGTGACCACGACCGCGTCGATGTCGGCCGGATCGACAGCAAGCGGAGCCCAGTTGAGCTCTCGCAGATTCTTCACACCCTGGAACAGACCGCAGTCCACCAGGATTCGTCGCCCGTCACCTTCCAGCAGATGCTTGGAACCGGTCACCGTATTGGCGGCTCCCAGCGCGCAGAACGTCAGCTCGGCTTCTCGCGATGGGCGCTCGGCGCGGGACATACGCCGAGTCTTGCAGAAGCCCCACCAACCGGATGTTCATTGAACCGAAAACGAGCACAAGCCAACCGGATCAGCACTACTGCGAGGCCACGGGACCTTCTCGTCGACCGAGCTCGGCCAACAGTAACGCCTCGGCTGTCGCCGCCTTCTCGAGAACGCCGAGGTGCAGACTTTCGTTGACGCTGTGCGCCTGGGTGTCGGGATCCTCGACTCCGGTGACGAGGATCTTGGCGTCGGGGAACGCGCGAGCGAACTCCGCGATGAACGGAATGGAGCCGCCGACGCCGGTGTCGACTGCGTCGCGGCCCCACGCCTGGCGGAACGACGCGCGCGCCGCTTCGTAGACCGGGCCGCTGGCGTCGATCGCATAGGGTTCGCCGAGGTCCCCGGGTGTGACGGTGACCTGCGCACCCCACGGCGCATGCTCGGTGAGATGACGGGTCAGCGCGGCCAGATGCTGCGCGGCATCACCACCCGGGGCGATCCGCATGCTGACCTTGGCGCGCGCGCGGGCAATCAGGGTGTTCGACGACTGCGCAATCGAGGTGGTGTCGATGCCGATGACCGTGATGGCCGGCTTTGCCCACAATCGTTGCGTCACTGTGCCCGAGCCGATCTCACTGACCCCATCAAGCAGGCCGGCGTCGGCGCGCACCCGCTCGGGCGGGTAGTCGACATCGGCTGCGGTGGCCTCGTGCAGCCCCGCGACCGCGACGTTGCCCTCGTCGTCGTGCAGGCTGGCGAGCAGTCGCACCAACACCGTCAGCGCGTCGGGCACCACCCCGCCCCACATGCCGGAGTGCAGTCCGTGGTCGAGCGTCGCGACCTCGACGACGCAGTCGGCGAGTCCGCGCAGCGACACGGTCAGCGACGGGGTCTCGGTGCTCCAGTTGTCGGAGTCGGCGATGACGATGACGTCGGCGGCCAGTTCGTCGCGGTGCGCAGCCAGAAGCCGCGACAGCGAGGGGGATCCGGACTCCTCCTCGCCTTCGACGAAGACGGTGACGCCGACCGGTGGTTCACCGTCGTGCGCCCGAAATGCGGCCAAATGCGTTGCGATGCCCGCCTTGTCGTCCGCCGTCCCACGGCCGTAGAGACGGCCGTTGCGTTCGGTGGGCTCGAACGGTGGCGAGTGCCACTGACCGGAGTCGCCTTCCGGTTGGACATCGTGGTGGGCATAGAGCAGCACGGTGGGCGCACCGTCGGGCGCGGGGTGGCGGGCGATGACCGCCGGGGCCCCGCCTTCGGCGACAATGCACACATCGCCGAAACCGGCCTCGGACAACAGGTCTGCCACGGCCTGCGCGCTGCGCGCGACCTCGCCGCGGCGGGCCGGGTCGGCCCAGACCGACTCGATGCGCACCAGGTCTTCGAGATCGGCGCGCACCGACGGCAGCACGTCGCAGACCTTGGCGATCAGATCAGTCATACCGCCCAGATTAGTACGTCACCACTTCTCCGCGAGCAGACGCGTGAGCCCCTGAATACGGCGACTTTGGTGGCTTTTGCGTCTGCTCGCGCAGGAAAAGCCCAGCCGCGAGGAACTCAGCGCTCCTCGAGTACGGCGACGGCTGCGGCGGTGTCGGCCTCATGGGTCAGCGACAGGTGGATCGTGACCTCTTTGAGGTGCTCGGCGATCGCCCCCGACAGCCGCACCCGCGGGCGGCCCCACATGTCGGTGATCACCTCGATGTCGCGGTGGATGCCCTCGGGCAGCACCGGTCGCTTGGAGAACCGTGAACCCGACCATGCCTTGATCACCGCCTCCTTGGCCGCCCACCGAGCCGCCAGATGGCGTGCCGCCGAGGAACTCTTGTCGGCGGCGTCGCGGCGTTCACCGGGGGTGAACGTCTCGGCGAATACGGTGCCGGGTCGATCTACCTGTTCGGCGAAATCGGGGATGGAGACCAGATCGATTCCTATCCCGACGATGGCCACGGGCTGCACGCTATCTCACAGGTCACCGCTGATACACGCCATCGTCACCGAGTCGCGAACCCGGATCCAAGAGCATTGCCGCCTCCTGAACCTTCTCGGGCCGGTCGGAGTCGAAGCGCCGGTCCGCCGGCCGCTCATACAGCGACGGTCCACCCGCGATGGCCGAGGCCAACCGACGCTGGCCGGCCAGCGTGCGCTCCTGTGCCTGCGCCTGGTAGGCCTCGCGCTGCTCGGGCGTCAACGTCGCCAAGAACGCCTGCGGGTGCACCAGCGCAATCAGTCCGGACACGTGACCGAACCCGAGGCTGGTCAGCAGACCCGCCTTGAGCGGGTACTTCTCCCCCAGCCGCAGGGTCTCCCGCGGCCACACGAAGTGTGTGGACGTCGCCAGCTCGTCATCGACACAATCCAGGCTGCGGTTGGGCGGGATGACGCCGTCACGCAGAACCTGACAGAGCCCCATCATCTGGAAGACCGCCGCGCCACCCTTGGCGTGCCCGGTAAGGCTCTTCTGGCTGATGATGAACAGCGGTGCGCCCTCCGAGCGTCCCAGCGAGTCGGCGAGCCGCTCGTGCAGCTCGGTCTCGTTGGGGTCGTTGGCCAGCGTCGAGGTGTCGTGCTTGGAGATCACCGCGATGTCATCGGCACCCACGCCGAGTTTGGCCAGCGAGCGCGCCAGCACCGAGTCCCGCCCGCCGCGGCCCGCCCCCAGTGCACCCAGCCCGGGGGCCGGGATCGAGGTGTGTACCCCGTCGGCGAACGACTGCGCGTAACCGACCACAGCGAGCACCGGCAGACCCATCTTCAGCGCCAGGTCCCCGCGAGCCAGCAGCACCGTGCCGCCGCCCTCGGCTTCGAGGAATCCGAGCCGGCGCCGATCGTTGGCGCGCGAGAACTTCGAATCGCTGATGCCCTTGGCCCGCATCATCTCGGTGTCAGCGGTGGCCGCCATGTCACCGAAGCCGATGACAGCCTCCAGCGTGAGGTCGTCGTAGCCGCCGGCCACCACCAACTCGGCCTTGCCGAGGCGGATCTTGTCCACCCCCTCCTCGACCGAGACAGCTGCGGTGGCGCACGCCCCCACCGGATGGACCATGGCGCCGTAGCCGCCGACATAGGACTGCATGACATGTGCGGCAACGACGTTCGGCAGTACTTCCTGCAGGATGTCGTTGGGCTTGCTGCGTCCCAGCAGGTTGCCGTGATACATGGTCTGCATCGAGGTCATGCCGCCCATGCCGGTGCCCTGGGTCGAGGCCACCAGGCTCGGATGCACCCAGCGCATCAACTCTGAGGGAGTGAAGCCCGACGACAGGAACGCATCGACGGTGGCAACGATGTTCCACAGCGCAACCCGGTCGATCGAGTTGGCCATGTCCGGGGTGATGCCCCAGACCGTCGGGTCGAACCCGGTCGGAATCTGCGCCCCCACCGTGCGCGACAGCTTGGTCTTACGCGGCACGCGAATCTCGGTGCCCGCCTTGCGGATCACCTCCCAGTCACCGGAGTCCGGGACCGGCCGGGCCACCGTGTGCTCGGGATCGAACTGCACGAACGCCCGCGCGTCGGCCTCACTGGAGACCACGAATCGGAAGTCCTTGTCCAAGAACACACTGACCAGCAGCGGCGAGGCATGATCCGGATCGATCGCGCCGTCGTCGACGAACTCGCGGATCCCGCAGCGCTCGACCACCGCGTCGTGGTAGCGCTCGACGAGCTCGGACTCCTCGACCAGGTCGCCGGATTCGGTGTCATACCAACCGGGTTGGGGATCGTCCTCCCACTTGATCAGGCCGGTCGTCCAGGCCAGTTCGAGCACGCCCGCGGCCGACAACTCATTGTCGACCTCCATCTCGAATCGTGTCCGCGACGAACCGTAGGGGCCCAGCTCGGCGCCACCGACGATGACCACCAGATCGGCGGGATCGACGTCGATGTCGGCCCACTCCGGCGCCGGCGCGGGTTGCGGCGGGCGCGGCGGCGAGGGCAGCGCGGCGATGGTTGTCGCCACCGGTTCGTCGACGATGTCCTCGTCTGGATCGGCGACGGCCGCCTCACGGGCCCGGGTGGCCAGCGCCGACAGGTCGAGCTCCACCTCGGCCAACCCGCCGGTGAGGTCGGCCTCTACCGGCTCGCCCGCAGCGGCGACCTTGGTCTCCACGTCGCACAAGTCGAGCAGCATCTTGGCCATCTGCTCGGTGGAATAGGTGGTGACCCCGGCTTCCTCGACTGCGTCGACGATGACGTCGTTGTGACCCATCAGACCGGTCCCCCGGGTCCAGCCGATCAACGCGTGCGCCAGGCTGACGCGCTGCGCCCAAGAGGTCTCTGCCTTCCAGCGCGAAACCACGGCATCCAACGCGGCTTTGGACTCGCCGTAGGCGCCGTCGCCGCCGAACATTCCACGATTGGGCGAGCCGGGCAGCACCACGTGCAGACGCGCCGCGATGTCACGGTCGGCGCCGATGTGCGAGAGCCCGCCGATGAGCCGCTGCACGGCCCACAGCAGAACCTTCATCTCCATCTCGGAGCGCGCACCGGCTTCGGACAGGTCCCCGCCGACCCGCGGTGCGGCGAACGGGAACAGCAGCGTCGGCGACAGTGCGTCCTTGATGTGGATGGACTTCGGCCCCAGACTCTCGGCCTGCTCGGTACCGACCCACTCCACGAGCGCATCGATGTCGTTGTAGGACGCCATGTTGGCCGGGAGCACCCACAGCTGGGCGCCGTAGCGGGCGTGGTCGCGATACAGACCGCGGTAGAACGCCAGGCGCGCGTCGTCGAGCCGCGAGGTGGTGGCGATGACCGTGGCACCACCGTCGAGCAGCTGTGCCACCACCGACGCCGCGATCGAACCCTTCGATGCACCGGTGACCACTGCGACCTCGTCGCTGTAGCGGCCCTTGCCAGGGTTCTCGGCTCCGGCTGCGGCACGCGCATACAGCGATGCGTGCACGGTACGGCCGGCGGCCAACGCCTTACCCTGCCAGAAGGTGGCCTGGGTGCTGACCACGTGGCCGGTGCCCTCGAACCGTTCGGCCAGCCGGGCCCAGTCGGCGTCGACGTCGTCTTCGTCCATCAGCCAGAGCCGGACCAGATCCTCCCGGGCGCTTGCCCACCGATCGTCGAACAGCACCGCCTTACGGCCATCGAAGACAGGGGCGACCAGGCGCGGCCAGTCCGAACCCAGTTCCGCGGTGACCAGATCGATCAGCTCGGCATCGGGGCCTTGTTCGGGAGTGCCGGTGGCGGTGTCCAGCCCCAGCTGATCGAGGATCGTGCGGGCCGCTGCGGCCAGCACCCCGTCGGGTCCGGTGACCTGCGCGGCGAACTCGCCCAGCGCGGCGGAGTCGACGGCTCCGCCACCGCCTCCGCCGGCCGAGGGCAGCGACACCGACACACCGCGACGGGCCGCGACGGCGGCCACCGCCGCGTCGATCACCTTATCGACACTGGTCGCGTCACCGAGCGCCCCGTCGTGCAGGCCGCCGAGGGCCCCGCCACGCACGCTGGATCCCTCGCGGGTGCCCAGCGCCACCTCGACGGTGGCGTGCTTGGCCCAGCCGTCTCCGAGCTCCCAGGTCTTCTTGACCCGCTCGGCGATATAGGCCGGGCGCTTGCCCGACGGCCCGAGGACCGTCCGCAGCTGGTCGTTGATCGCGTCCGACAACACCGGGCCGAACGGCTTGTAGGTGCGGGCCAACTTGGTGACCTGGCCCTTGAGCCCGGCCAGGTCGGCTTCGGCGGCGCCGTCGATGGCACCGAGGTTGAGTTCCGAACCGAGGTCGACCAGCATCTGGTTACGCCGCGAGGACGCGCCGTCGGTGATGGACTCGATGGAGTCCAAAGGCTCGATCTGGTCGATGCGGATCTTGGCCGACAGCGCGATCAGGGCCATCGTCGCGTCCGCGGCGTCGAACCCGATGTCCTCTGGCCGCGGAGCGCCGGCAGGCGTGACATTGGGCGAGGGTCCGGCGGGTGCCGTTGGCGCCGCCGGCACCTCGGCCGGAACCGTTTCTGCCGGAGCGGTTTCCGCGACCGTTGCGCTGTCCTCTTCGAGTTCGGGCTCCGGATCGGTGTCGGTGGCGAACAGCACCGCGGCGTCGCGCTCGGCGTTGAGCACCTCAGTGGTGTTGTGCGAGTACTCGGGCAGCTTCAGCGTGTTCTGCGCCAGGCCTGCCACGGTCGGAGCAGACTTCACGCCGATCTCGACGAACCGTTCGACCCCGAGACCGCCCGCGGCCTCCTCGATGAACAGCAGATCCTGGGTCTCGATCCAGCGCACCGGGCTGGCGAACTGCCAGGCCAGCAGCTCGATGATGACCTTGCGGCACAGCTCCGAGGGCCGCTCGGTGCGCCATTGGTCGTAGTGCTCCAGCACCTCGTCGAGTTCGGTCGCCGGCACCAGATCGCGGATCTCCTGGATGAAGTCGCGGTCGAGGGTGAATGGCCGGGGCACCAGGTTCGGGATGTAGCGCCCGATCACCATCTCAGGGGCGGTTCCATGCGGCATCACTCGGTCCAGCGCCCGACGGAAGTCGTCGACGCCGACCCGCAACACACTGGAGTGGAACGGGACGTCGATGCCGGGCACCAGGATGAACGACCGCTTTCCGCCGGTCAGCTCGCGACGGCGCTCGACCTCGGCCTCGAGCTCTTCGAGTCCGCGCACGGTGCCGGCGATCGCGTACTGCGCGCCACGCAGGTTGTAGTTGACGATTTCCAGGAACTCACCGGTGCGCTCGGAGATCTCGGCGATGAAGTCGTTGACGTCGTCGTCGTCGAGATCGATCTGCGACGGCCGGATGGCCGCCATGCGGTAGTTGGACCGCCCCATCGCGTCGCGTGGCACGATGTCGTGCATCTTGCTGCCGCGGTGGAACACGGCCTCGAGCAGGCCCTCGAGTTTGTACACACCGGACACGCAGGCCAGGGCGGTGTACTCGCCGACCGAGTGACCGCAGGCGATGGCTCCTTCGACGAACGCACCGTTCTCCCGCATCTCGGCGACCTGTGCCGCAGCGGTGGTGGCCATGGCAACCTGGGTGAATTGCGTGAGGTACAGAACGCCCTCGGGGTGGTGGTAGTGCACCCCGGAGGCGATCAACGACGTGGGGTTGTCACGCACCACGTGCAGCACGGAGAAGCCGAGCGTCTCGCGGGTGAACTTGTCGGCCTTATCCCAGATCTGACGTGCGGCCTTGGACCTGGCGCGCACCTCCATGCCCATGCCCTTGGATTGAATGCCCTGCCCGGGGAACGCATAGACCGTCTTCGGTGCGGCCAGCTGTGCGGTGGCCGACATCACCAGCTCGGAGCCGACCCGTGCGGCGACCTCGACAATCTCGGCACCGCGGTCGATCCCGACCCGGTCGACCCGGAACTCGATCTCGTCGCCGGGCAGCACCATCCCGAGGAATCGCGAGGTCCAGCCGACCAACCGGGCCGGCGGGGTGGCGCGGCCGTCGGTCGCGGTGACCGCGTGCTGTGCCGCGGCCGAGAGCCACATCCCGTGCACGATCGGGGTTTTCAGGCCCGCCAGCAGCGCAGCGGCACGATCGGTGTGGATGGGGTTGTGGTCACCGGAGACCACCGCGAACGCGCTCATGTCCACCGGCGCGTTGACGACGACGTCACGGCGCCGACGGCGCGGAGTGTCGGTCGCGTTGTCGGTGATCGCCCCGCCGGCCCGCGGCGGGTCGGTGAGCTCGCCGGCACCGGTGCGACCGCGGATGGCGAACCGCTCAGCCAGTATTGCCAGCACGCTGCCCGCGGAATCGGCGATGGTGACCTCTACCGGGACCACACGTCCCACCTCGGTGTCGGTGGCTGCCAGGGCCGTTGCGGTGACGGTCAGTTCAGCTGCATCGGTGGGCATCGCACCCAACAGGTGGGCGGCGTGGTCGAGATGCACCAGGCTCAGCAGGCCTTCCACCACAGGGAAGCCGTCGTCGGTCGCGGCCGATCCGATCGCCGCGAACACCGCGGGCCAGCACAGACCGACCAGAGCATCGGGCACCAGCGTCAGACCCGGCGCCAACGGCGCCCCGAAGGTCGCGGTCACCCCGGTGTGGTCGGCGACCCGCTCGGGATCCCAACTGACGGTTGCCGTCGAGGTGTTGCCCACCGCGGCGGGCAACGCGTCGGGGCCATCAACTCCCGCGGCGATGGCCAGGACCGCCCGCATGGCCTGCGAAGCATCTTCGACCGTGACGATCGGCATGCCACCGTCGACGGTGCAGGCGGGCAGCGTGAACCGGATGTCGATCCAGATGTCGGACAGCGGCACACTCAGAGTCACGGTCTGATCGCCGGCCAGCTCCAGGCGTGCGCCGGTGTTCGGATGCGTCGCACTGGGCTTGCCGGGCACATCGTTGACCTGCCACTCGTTCGGAGCGCCGATCCGGTGCACCGGGTTGATCGCGGTGCGGCCGGCCCACAGCACGTCGGGCGAGTCGAGCACGACGGCCAGCGGACCACTGATGTCCGCGCGCGCCTGACGACGCGACACCACGGCCACCGGTTCGGCGCCGGAAGCCAGCACCCGGTCGACCATCTTCTGCTCGAAACGGTCGAGCAGGTCGCCCACCGGCTCGTCGACTCGGGTGATACCGGCGACTGCCTGGGTTCCGGGGATGATGCACACCTGATCAGCGGTGTAGCGGGCATCGTGGGCCTGCCAGAGCGAGTCACTGCGCCACCACCGGCGGACGTCCTTGTCAATGACCGGAACGAAGTTCACCGGCTTACCCGGCTTCTTGCACAGGGTGACGAAGAACGGCACGTCGGCCGGATGCAGGCGCACCGTCTCGGCATCGGGATAGCGGGCCAGCAGCGCGGCGATCGCCGTGTCCGGGTTGTCCAGCAGCGCGGCGTGGTCGCTGCGTTCCGCCGGACCCGCGCTGAACAGCGACTCGATCGGGCCGTAGTCCTTGGCGTGCAGACGCGCTTCGGCGCGCTTGAGCATCTCTTCGAAGCGGTCGCGCCAGGTGTCGGCCAACCAGGGGCTGCCGGGCGCCGCGGTGTCGGCGGTGCTGTCGCCGTCGCCGATGGCCAGCTCGACGTAGCGCTGCAGCCACTGCAGGTAGGTCATCTCCGCGACATCGCCAAAGTAGGGCTTTGCAGTCGAGGCCATCGCGGCGATGATCTCGTCGCGCCGCTCGGCCACGGCGTCGGCGTCGCCGGCCACCTCGTCGAGCAGACGACCACACCTCGACGCCGCATTGTCAATCTCGTGGATGTCGGCGCCGAGCTGGCTGCGGCCGCTGGCCATTCCGCTGACAGCCTTGCCGGCCCCGACCCAGTCGTCGGTGCCGGTGGTCTCCACCAGCATCTTTTTGACCGCCGGGGAGGTAGTGGCCTCCTTGGTGGCCATCGCCGCGGTGCCGACCAGGATGCCGTCGACCGGCATGGCCGGGAAGCCGTAGGCCTTGGCCCAGTCACCGGACAGGTAATCGGCGGCCTGTTCGGGAGTGCCGATTCCGCCGCCGACGCAGATGGTGACGTTGGCGTGTTTGCGGAGATCACCGTAGGTGCTGAGCAACAGATCGTCGAGATCTTCCCAGGAGTGATGGCCACCGGCGCGGCCCCCTTCGACGTGGACGATGACGTCGCGGTCGGGGACCTCCAGCGCGATCTTGATGACCGACTTGATCTGGTCGACCGTGCCCGGCTTGAACACCACGTTGCTGATGCCGACCGAGTTCAACTCTTCGATCAGGTCGACGGCCTCTTCGAGATCCGGAATCCCGGCGGTGACGACCACACCGTCGATCGGGGCGCCGGACTGGCGGGCCTTTTGCACCAGGCGCTTGCCGCCGACCTGCAGCTTCCACAGGTAGGGGTCGAGGAACAGCGAGTTGAACTGAATCGCCCGCCCCGGTTCGAGGAGTGCGGTGAGCTCGGCGACCCGAGCGTCGAAGATCTCTTCGGTGACCTGTCCGCCACCGGCCAGTTCAGCCCAGTGCCCGGCGTTGGCGGCGGCAGCGACGATCTTGGCGTCCACTGTCGTCGGCGTCATGCCCGCGAGCAGGATGGGCGAGCGTCCGGTCAGCCGGGTGAATTTGGTCGCGACCTTGACCCGGCCATCCGGCAGCGCCACCGGGGTGGGTGCGTAGCTGGACCAGGCCGGGGCGACCGAGGGCGCCGCGCCGACGGTGAACAGGCTGCGCTGCCCGGCTCGCGTCGCTGCCGGGACGATGCCGATGCCCAGACCACGGATCACCGGTGCGGTCAGACGCGTCACGGTGTCACTGGGGCCGAGGTCGATGATCCACTTGGCGCCCGCCGCGGCGAGCTCCTCGACCTCCGAGACCCAGTCGACCGGCTTGACGAAGATGTACTCGGCCAACCGACGAGTCAGTGCGGCATCCAGACCGGTCCGGGCGGCCCATTCGTCGACGAGATCCACGCCGCCGGCCAGACGCGGGGTATGGAAGCCGACCTCGACCTGGACTTGGTTGAACACCGGGCGGAAGACCGCGCCGCCGCGGGTCTTGTTCTTGCGCTCGGCCTCTTCGCGCTCGGTGATCTTCTCGCAGTACAGCTCAAAGCGGGCCAGCTGCTCGGGGGTGCCGGTGATGACGACTGAACGCCGCCCGTTGCGGATAGACAGCGCAGGGGGCAGCACGGTGCGGACATCCTGGGCGAACTCGTCGAGCAGCGCCGCGACACGGTCCGGGTCGACATTGGTGACCGAGACCATGGGTGACTTGTCCCCGCGACCCACCATGCCGCGACGGCGCGACACCAGCGAGCCGGCCGCACCGATGAGCTGGCCGATGGCCAGCAGCTCGACGTCGCGGGTTCCTCCGGCTTTGAGCGATTCGACGGCAGTGACGCCCTGAGAGTGCCCGGCGATGGCCACCGGCGGGTACCCGTCGAGGTCGAGACCCTGGCGCTTGAGTGCGCGAATGGCGGCCATCTGGGTCAGCAGAATGCCCGGACCCGAGATGGCGGCGGTGGTGAGGTCCTTCTGGGAGGGCAGGGGCTCTTCGGCGGCCAGCGCGCGAATCCACTGCATCGGCTCGAACCCGATCGGCCGAACCACCACGAGTTCGCGCGCCAGCGGCTCCAGCAGCAGCTCCGCTTCGGCGACCAACTGGCTGATCTCGGACTCGATGCCGGCCGAGTTGACCAGTTCCTCGAGGTTCTCCAGCCATGCACCGCCCTGTCCACCGAAGGCCACCGCGTATTGCTCGCCGGAATGCAGCTGGTCGACCAGTGCGTGCGAACCTGCCAGCGGTTCGAAGGTCTGGCCCTGCTCGGTCCCGGAGCCGTTGGTCGCACGCTGCTGGTCGTTGATCGTCACGTCGTGGGTTCTCCTCGGTCCTTCGTTCACGGCGCGATCACACTGCGCACCGCTTTCGTCGGGCAGTCATGGGGCGCGCCCATGGTCGGGCGCGGGCATGGCGATTCGGCGTCGAATCCGGCTGGTCTCGTGCGCGGCGGACCGCGGTGACTTTTCAGCCGTTGTAAGAGTGTCATAAGAGACGGCCCCAGTTTTACGCGCAAAATGGTTACTGGCGAGTTCTACGCTCCGGTAACCGAGAGTTGCGTAACGCGGCCGATGAGACCGCTCGGCAGTCCCGTCCTCAAACCTGCTGCATGCAGGTGGTTACGGTCGAGTAGGGAAGAATCGCAGTTCAAGGCAGTTTTGTTATGAAATCGTTATCTGAAAACCGCCGTTAGCAGACCGCAACAGAACCCGCGCGCTGGAGTCGACATACTCGGCTCGATGGCCCAGTTGCCCCTTCGCACGGCGGACTGAAGTTTGCTACGAAATATTACTCGGCAGTAAGGATCGCAGCTGCCGCGAGGCCGGCGCGGCCCTAGGCGCGCTCGGGCTGCCCGGCGCCGGTCAGCAGAATCTCGCCAATGGCCTCTGATGCGTCGTTGACCATGTGGCGCCGACTGGCCTCTTCGAACCGGGTGGCGATGGTCGCTGCACCGAGGGTGCGGTAATCCTGGAGCAGCCGACGGAGCTCCTCAGGGTCCGACGGTTTCGGTAGGAGTTCGGCACCACCCCGGTCGTAGTAAAGATCCGACATCGTCTCGACGAAGGCGACGGCCAACCCGTCGAGATGTCCGTCGACAGACCGCAGGAACCGCAGCAGCGCCCGGATGTAGAGCATCGGCTGAGGCGACCTGCTCAGGATGTCGCCGACGACTCGGTGCGTCATCACCACGGAGCGCCCGTCGATCCTGGCCAGTCCGTGCGCGACCAATGCGCGCGCCTCCTCGGAATCGACGTCGAGGTCGACGTCGCGGTGCGCTTTGCCGTCCTGGCTGTCGGTGCGCGAACCCAACACGGCCCGCTGCAATCCGAGGATGTCGGCCAGGTCGGCGCCATGGCGCATGCTCTCGAAGAACTCGGCGATGTGGGCGGAGTTGTAACCGCGGCGCAGCAACTGGCTGATCGTGTTGAGCTGCGAAAGGTGGTAGTCGTCGTAGAGCGCCGAACGGCCCACGCGCCGGGGCGGGTCCAGCAGACCGCGCTCCCGATACGCACGGATGTTGCGCGCGCTTACCCCCGACACCCGAGCCAAATCCTCAAGCCGATATTCGGCCATCTCGCACCCCCAGCCCTTCACACATCGTGAACCGGACCCCGCTGGCCACGACGGTCCACGTGATCACTGTAACGCCCGGGCGCGACAAGAGCGAAGGAGGAAGCCAATTTCTTACTCAATGGTAAGGAGCCCCCATCATGGCTCCAGCCTGCACAGATGGTCGACACACCGCGACTCTTCTGCGCGTAGACACGCGACCACAGCCAACTTCGACCGCCAAATGAGTTAGCTCGTCGGACTGAGACCGCCGTCACGCAGTTAGCACTCCAAGGCTCCGACGCGTGAAAATCGAACAGTCACCGGTAACTGCCGAATTTCTGCTGAGGTAGCTACCGCCGTGTGGCACGTTTCCGACGAGCGTGAGAGAGGGTGGGCGTGCGTCCATGGGTCGTCTGGGCGACGGGCCTGCTCGCCTACATCATCGCCGTCCTCGATCGCACCACTCTGGGCGTTTCGGGCCTGGCCGCGGCCGACCGCTTCGGCGCCGGTCCCGGCCTGCTGTCGACGTTCGTCGTGCTGCAGGTCATCGTCTATGCCGGTGCGCAGGTCCCCGCCGGCGTGCTGTTGGACCGGTTCGGCTCCAAAGCGCTCATCGTCTGCGGTGCCACCCTGATGGCCGGTGGACAGTTGACACTGGCACTCACCGAGTCGCTGCCCGTCGCCTTGGGCGCGCGAGCGGTCGTCGGCCTCGGTGATGCCGTCACCTTCATCTCGGTGCTGCGTCTGGTGCCGTACTGGTTCCCTGCGCGCCGAATACCGCTGGTCACCCAACTGACGGGAATCTGCGGGCAGTTGGGGCAGGTGCTGTCGGCCGTGCCGTTCCTGGCGCTCCTCTCGGCGGCCGGCTGGACCACCGCCTATGCATCGGCGGCCGCGTTCGGCGCGCTGTCGATCGTGCTGATTGTGCTGATCGTCCGCAACGCTCCGGAAGCCACCGCCACGACCCGCGAGGCCATGTCCGTGCGACAGACGCTGACCAGCCTCAAGACCGTGTGGCTGCGCCCGGGGACGCGGCTGGGCTTCTTCACCCACATGGGCACCCAGTTCTCCGTCACGGTGTTCGCGCTGATGTGGGGGGTGCCCTACCTGACCGTGGCCCAAGGGCTGTCACCCGGCATCGCAGGCACCCTGCTGACCGTCTCGGTGGCCGCCGCCATCGGCGCCGGACTGGTGATCGGCGTTCTCACCGGGCGCTATCCGCACCGGCGCTCGAGGCTGGTGCTTGCCATCATCGCGAGCAACGCGGTGGCGTGGACGGTGGTGCTGGCCCTTCCCGGCCCGGCCCCGCTGTGGTTGCTCGTCGTGCTGGTCGTGGTGATATCGGTGGGCGGGCCGGGGTCCATGGTCGGTTTCGACTTCGCGCGCACGTTCAATCCCAGCGCCACCCTCGGAACCGCGCAGGGAATGGTCAACATGGGCGGATTTCTGGCGTCGTTGGTGGTGATGCAGGTGATGGGGATGGTGCTGCAGGCCGCCGGAGGGTTGTCCTTCGACTCGTTTCGGTGGGCGTGGACGGTGCAGTACGTCATCTGGGCGCTGGCGGTCACCGGAATCCTGATCACCCGGCACAAGACGCGCAAGCTGCTGCGCGCCCAGGACGAGACCGTGCTGCTCACCGGCATCCGGCAGTGACCGGGGAGGCCCCACCGCGCCGGCCGCTACTGTTCGAGCATGGGCATTGCGGTCGCGGTGGTGCTGGCTGCCGGCCTGGGCACCCGGGTGGGCGCCGACGGCAACAAGGCCTACCTTCCGCTGGCCGGTCGCTCCATGCTGGTCTGGTCGTTGGAGACCATCTCGCGGACGCCCTCGGTGGACCGCACCGTGTTGGTGTTCCGCCGCGGTGAACGGGATCTGGCCGAGCAGACGATTCAGGGCGAGCTGCCTGATCTCTCGATCGACCTGGTCGAAGGTGGCCAGACCCGGCACGGCTCCGAGTTCAACGTGCTGTCCGCACTGGCCGCCGAGATCGACCGCGGAGATGTCGATGTCGTGGCGATCCACGACGCCGCACGGCCGTTGGCCGACCCCGCGATGTTCGAAAGCGCGATCGCACTCGCGCGCCGGCACGGCGGGGCGCTCCCCGCACTCCCCCTCACCGACGTCGCCCATATCAGCGCCCGCGGGCTGGAACCCGCAGACGGCGCACTGGTCCGGGTGCAGACTCCGCAGGCGTTCCGGGCCGGTGATCTGTTGCATGCGTACCGTTGCGCCGCCCGAGATGGGTTCGAGGGCACTGACACCTCATCGTGCGTCGAGCACTACACCGACCTCGACGTCCGGACGTTTCCCGGCCGTTCGGACAATCTGAAGGTGACCTACGCCGGCGATATCGCCGTCGCGCAACGGCTGCTCACCGATCGACCGATGGCGCCTCGATGACCGCGGTGAGGTAAGCCGCGTCGCGCGGAATCTCGACCCGCTGCGCCCGGTCGTCACCGTCGACTTGGACGACCGCAATCCCGGCACGCAGCGCCGCGCTCAGCTCGTCGAAAGGCTCCTGCGCAGCGTCGAGCAGAGTCCGCAGCGTCGCCGGGTCGAAGCCTCGCGGGTACTGCACGGTGCGCAGTCGGGATCGGTCCAGGGTTTGCCGCACGGATCCCTGGGCGTCCACCCGCTTGATGCTGTCGGTGACCGCACGGGTCGGAACAACCACCTGCGCGCCCGCGGCCACCGCGGCGACGACGCGCTGCAGGGTTGCGGCGGTGAAGACCGGCCAGCCCAGATCATGGACCAGCACCGGCCCGTCGCCGCAGTTGGTCAGCCCCGCCTGCAGGCACTGCGCACGCTGACCGACCCCCTCGGCCGTGACGACGTGGACATCCGAAAAGTCCGGGACGCCGATGGCTTCGATGAGCGAATCGGTCAGCGACGGAGCTACCGCCACCACGACGCGCACCGATTGCCGCAAAGTCTCGACGATGCGCGACAGCACCGCGGCCCCGGCTACGGGTGCCAGCAGCGTCTCCCGCCGTCCGACGTAGGCGGCCGGCACCGGCACGATCGCGGTCGTGTTCACCGCTGGTCAGGCTATACGGGGTCGAACGACTCGATGAGCCAGGCGTCGTCGATCTTGGTCATGCCCACTTTCACGCTGCTCGCCGCGAAAGCTCCGTCGGGATTTTCCTCGCTGGTGGTGGTCTGGTTGATGAACACCAGGACCTCCGCCTTGTCCGGGGCCATCTGCGACACCCCTGAGCGCACCACCGAAGCTTCGGTCTTGACCTGCTTCTCTCTGGCCGCCGGCGTGACGATTTGCTCGGTGAAGTGCGTGTAGTAGGACAGGAAGTCACCGGTCAGTCGCGCTTTCGCAGCGGCGAAGTCGGCGTCGAGCGACTCCGGGGAGTACGTCAGCAGGGCCACCGTGCCGCTGGTGGCCGCGTCGAGCACCACCTGCTGGGCCGCCGCATCCGTGTCCTGGTCGGGCCGGTACTGGTTGACATAGAGCCAGCCGGCCAGCCCCGCTGAGGCCAGCAATGCCACCGTCAGCACGGCCGCGGTCACGAGTCCTCTGATAGAGGGCCGGGTGCGCCGCGCCGGCACCGGCGATGCGGCGGCCTCCGGCGTCTCGTCAGGCGTCTCCATGCCCGCCGCGTCGGCTGTCTCGGGAACCTCGGAGGAGAGCTCGGTGTCTTCTGGTTCGCCCTGCGGGCTCGTCTTGTCGGTCACGGGACGAACTCGACCTTCGACATCTTGATCTGCCCGTCTTCGCGCTGCAGACTCACGCCGAGGCGCCAGGTTCGGGGTTCGCCGTTTGCGCCGGCGGTGTTCGTCACCCGTGACGAGGCGGCCACCATCACCTCGGCCGTGTCGGCGTCCATCTCGTTGACCGCCGTGGAGTTCACCGAGACCTCGGTGATGACCTTGGAGTCCTGCGCGACCTGGATGAAGTCCTGCGCCTGGGACTCGAAGTCGGTCTTGAACTGGCCGGTCGAATTGTCGATGATGCGCTGCACGTCGGCTTCGGCGTTGTTGAAGTCCAGCGACATCAGCGTGACCACACTTTGGCGGGCCGCGGCGGCGTACTCTGCGCTCTGCTGCCGCAGCTGCTCGGCTTCGCGATGCTTCCACATCATGAACCCGCTGGCGGCCAGCAGCGCGACGGTGCACAGCACCACCAGCGATGCGGCGATTGTCTGCCAGCTCGGGCGGGGCAGCCGGAATCTGCGCGACGACGTGCGGGCCGGGCCAGGTGCGTCAGCCTCGGCGTCGGAGGCGTCGGGGTCGGAGGCCGGAACCGACTCGTCGGCGTCCCCGGCGTCCTTGGTGACCGCGGCCTCTTCAGCCTCTTCGGAGCCGGCAGCCTCAGCCTCCTGGCGCAGCCGGATCGCCTTCGCGCGCGCCCGCGCCGCAGCGGCGAGCGCCTCGGCCTCGGCCGCCTCGGCCTCGGCTTCCTCGGCCAGTGCCCTGGCGCGTTCGGCGTCGACGACCCGCTCCGCGGCCGGCGGACTACCGACGCGATCGGTATCGATCACCGACTCACGTCGCCTGAAAGACGGCACACCGACCTCCTGCCTTCATCAGTTCTGTCGCGCGCACACACATCCCATCCGAGAACGTCATTCTTCATTGCTGCGCATCGCTTCGACGATACTCTCCATTTCAGCAGCCCCGACCCATGGCCTGGACTGCGGAAATGGTATTTACGCGCCGGGCTGGCCCTCAGCGGGGACGGCCTGCAGCTTGTCCTTCATGACCTTGCCGGTGGCGTTCAACGGCAACTCGTCGAGGAACTCTACATACCGCGGCACCTTGAATCCCGCCATTCGGCTTCTCGACCATGCGATCAGCTCTTGGGCTCCGTATTCTCCGCGTTCGGCGTGGCCGGGTGTCAGCACGACGAAGGCTTTGCCGACCTGACCCATCCGCTCGTCCGGCACGCCGATGACGGCGACCTGGGCGACCGCGGGGTGCTCCAGCAGAAAACCCTCGATCTCGGCGGGATAGGCGTTGAACCCACCCACGATGAACATGTCCTTCTTGCGCCCGACGATCCGGAGTCGTCCGGCGTCGTCGAGCGTCCCGAGGTCACCGGTGTGCAGCCACCCCTCGGCGTCGACAGCCTCAGCGGTGGCGGCCGGGTCGTCGAGGTAGCCCTGCATCACGGTGTAACCACGGATCAGCACCTCGCCGTCATCGGCGATGCGCAACTCGACCCCGTCACAGGCCACGCCAGCCGTCGTGGCGATGTCTTCGAAAGAGTCACCCGGCCTGGACAACGTTGCGGTGCCCGCCTCGGTCAGGCCGTAGCCGGTGGCCAGCGTCTGGAACGGCAATTCCTCGTGCACCCGGCGCACGAGTTCGACCGGAATGTCGGCCGCTCCGGTCACCCCGGCGCGCAGGGTTGCGAGTTTGGACTTGTCAGCCACGCCGAGCAACGCGTGGTACAGCGTCGGCGGACCGGGCAGCATGGTGACGCGCTCGGCGGCGATGAGGTCGACGACGCGGTCGACATCGAAGACCGCCACCGGCAGCATCGTCGCACCCCGGATGAACGATGCGATCAGACCGGCCTTGTAGCCGAAGGTGTGGAAGTACGGGTTGACCATCAGGTACCGGTCACCCGCGCGGAGATCAGCCAGGTCGCACCACTCTTCGTACAACCGCAGATTCTGCGCGTGGTGCATCATCACACCTTTGGGACGTCCGGTGGTCCCCGAGGTGAAGATGATGTCCGAGATGTCCTCGGCCGCCACGTCCGCGCTGAACGGCTGACCGCTGCCCAGAAAATCGGATTTGATGTCGATCACCGGCACACCGGTCGGCGCCTGATAGTCGACGTCAAGAAAACCTTGTTGCACGAGAACAGCTTTGGCGCCGCTGCGGGTAATGATATCGGCAGCCTCCCCGGACTTGAATCGGGTGTTGACCGGAACCAACACGGCTCCAGCGGTCAGCAGACCGAATGCCGCGACGATCCACTCGGCGCTGTTGGGCGCCCAGACCGCGGCGCGGTCACCCTTCTTCAGACCCAGCTCGGCGAAAGCCCCGGCAGCGCAGCGGATCCGCTGGACCACCTCGGCGAAGGACAAGCGCAGCGGACCGTCGACGACTGCTTCCGCGTCGCCGAAGCGGTCCGCCGCGCTGGCGACCATCTCGGGGATGGTCGCCCATCGTGGTTGATAACTCACACCGTGACGAGCCGGCTCAGATTGCCGCCCATGATCTTCGCCTGGTCTTCCACCGAAAGATGTTCCAGCGCAGTCACATAGTGCGTGGGCTCGGCCAGCCCTTCAGGATGCGGCCAGTCCGAACCGTAGAGCACCTGGTCCACGCCGATCAGGTTGATCAGATCGTCGATGCCCTCTTCGTAGAACGGGCTGACGAAGATGCGGTTCTTGATCTCCTCGATCGGGTTGCCCATGAAGGCTTCCGGCGCCTTCTTGTAGACCTCGGCCATCGAGTCCAGCAGCGGGAACATCCACTTGGAGCCGGCCTCGACGATGCCGACCTTGAGCTTCGGATGCCGGAACAGTGCACCATGGATCACCCACGAAGCCACCGCGTCCTGGATCGGGCGCCATTCGTTGAGGATCGACATCGCGTTGGTCTGGAACGGCAGCATCTCCTGCGCCTCACCGTCCCACTCCGAGGTGTAGCGCGAGTAGCCGCTGTCCGACGAGTGCATCCCGACGAACACGTCGTACTCGACGCACTTCTGCCAGAACGGATCGAACTCGGGCAGCGCGAAAGACCGCGGACCGCGGAAGCCGGGCACCGGCGCCGGCCGGACCAGGATCGCGCGGGCGCCGCGCTTGACCGCCCAGTCGAGCTCCTCGATGGCCTTCTCGACGATCGGCAGCGTGATGACCGGGGTGACGAAAATGCGGTTCTGGTAGTTGAACCCCCACACCTCGTCGAGCCACTGGTTCAACGAGTGGATGATGACGTGGATGGCGACCGGGTCGTCGCGCAGACGCTCCTCGATGAGGCTGGCCAGCGTCGGGAACATCAACGACCGGTCGACGCCGAGCTCGTTCATCAGCTCGAGGCGGGGACCGGGCTCGAAGAATGCCGGGATGGAGCGCATCGGCTCGCCGAAGAGTTCACGCTTGCTCTTGCCGTCAGGGTTGCCGAACTTGAAATACTCCTCCCACGCACCCGGTTTCGCGACGTGGGAGAACGTGGGGTTCGGGATGTAGTTGCTGATCTGGCCCTTGATGGCGATCTTGGTGCGTCCGTTGACCTCGACGTACTGGACGACGTCCTTGTACTCCTTGGGCAGGTACTTGGTCATCGCCTCCGGCGGCTCGTAGAGATGGTTGTCGGCGTCGAACAGCGGGAAGGGTATGTCGACCCGGTGAGAAAGTTGCCCCATGGAACACTCCTTATCGTCTCGGGAGAATCGTATTCTCATTTTCGGCGAGCTGCAACGGGTCCCTTGCCGGCTCAGCGCGCAGATTCTGCCGGACAAGGAATTTCTGGACCTTGCCGCTGGCCGTCCGGGGGAAGTCGTCGACCTGGTGCAGTTCCTCGGGCCACTTCTGGGTCGCGACCCCACACGCGGCGAAGTGGGCTCGCACGTCGTCCAGCGACGGCATCGAGTGCCCGTCGCGGACCCGCAGCACCGCCGCGGTGTGCTCTCCTAGTCGCGGATCGGGCGCCGCGACCACTACCGCCTCGGCGACGGCCGCCATCCCCAGCAGCACCTCCTCGACTTCGAGCGCGCTGATGTTCTCGCCGCCGCGGATGATCACGTCGGATTTGCGGTCGGTGATGGTCAGATAGCCGTCGGCATCGAGAACGCCGACATCGCCGGTGCGGTACCAACCGTCGTCGTCGAAAGCCGCCTCGGTCAGCTCGTCGTCGGTGTAGCCCAGGCACAGATCAGGGCCCCGACTGAAGATCTCTCCGTCGGGCCCGAGGCGAATCTCAACGCCGGGACGCGCATCGCCATCGGTGAACAACCGCTTCTCGGCGGGGGCTGTGGGCCGCGACCCCGTGATGGACGGATGCTCGGTACTGCCGTAGGACCGGAACACGAACATGCCCAGGTCATGCAGCCGTTGGGTGACAGCCGACGGCACCGTCGAGCCGCCCAGTCCGACGGTGCTGAACCGACGCAGGTGCTCGGGGCGGCAGTCGGGGTGGTCGAGCAGGCTGGTCACGAAGTACGGCGGACCTCCCCCGATCGAGAGCCCGTCGGACTCGATGAGCCGCAGAACCCGACCTGGATCCCATACGTCGCACAGGTCGATGGGCGCACCTTCGAGCACCGGGATCAGAAACGCGCCCAGCATGCCGATGAAGTGCCCGACAGGGGTGGCCGTCAGTTGCCGCCCGCGGTCGGGCGGGTAGTTCTCCAACAGCTGGCGCGTCTCGCAACTGAGCGTCTGGTGGCTGTGGATCACCCCCTTGGGGTCACGGGTGGTCCCCGAGGTGAACGCGATCAGCGCCGGCGCCGCGGGATCGGCAGCCACGGTCCCGACCAGCGGCTCGTCGGCCAGCAGGTCCTCGAAGCGGTGTTCCCGACAGGCGATCTCCTGCGCGCCGACCAGTCCGACGATCGGGATGTCTTCACACAGGTCGGGCAGGTAGCGCATCCGCCCGAACTCGCGGGTGGTGACGAACGCGCGCGGCGCGGCCGAGCCCAGGATGTGGGTCAGTTCCTTACGACCGTAGAAATGCACGATGGGCACGGTCACCGCACCGAGAAAAGCAGACGCCCAGAAGGTGACGGCGGCTTCGCGCCAGTTGGGCAGCTGCAGTGCCACCACATCGCCGGCTCCCACCCCCCGCGCCTTCAGCCCCGCGGCGAGCCGGCGGGCGTCGCGCTCGACGTCGGAAAAAGTGCCGTGGTACGGGCGGATGTCGGAGTGGACGCAGAAGCCGGTGCCGGGACTGTCCTTCAGCCCGCGAGCAAGCAGTTCACCGAGCGTCTCTTGGGTCCACCAGCCTTCCTGCTCATACCGCTTGACCAGCTCCGCAGGAATTGTCCGCATAGGTCGCCTACCCCGTCCTCCCGTAGCAGGTGAATGCCTTCGTGATGCTATTCTCCGCAAACGAGAATGCCAATACCGCAGAGGGAGAATCGTTGATGGTCGACCTCGAAATCGACAACGGTCTGGCGATCATCACCATCGACCGCCCGCACGCGCGCAACGCGATCTCACTGGAGACGATGGATCAGCTCGACCGGGCGCTCGACGAGGCCCAGGGAGCTGCTGCGCTGGCGCTGACCGGGGCCGGCGACCGGGCCTTCGTCTCGGGCGGTGACCTCAAAGAGCTCAGCGCGCTGCGCACGGTCGAGCAGGCCGCAGCGATGTCCTTCCGGATGAGGTCGATCTGCGATCGGGTGGCCCGTTTCCCCGGTCCGACCGTCGCCGCGCTCAATGGCCACGCCCTCGGTGGCGGAGCGGAGTTCGCGGTGGCCGCCGACATCCGGTTGGCTGCTGATGACATCAAGATCGGCTTCAATCAGGTCGCACTGGCGATCATGCCGGCTTGGGGCGGCGCCGAACGGCTGGTCGAACTGGTCGGATACAGCAAAGCGCTGTTGCTGGCCGGCACCGGACGGATTCTGGCCGCCGCCGAGGCCGAACGTGTCGGTCTCGTCGACCAGGTGATCCCGCGGGCTTCGTTCGACGAGCAGTGGCGCCTGATCGCGCGCTCGCTGGCGACCGAGCCGGCACGGCAGGTCAAACGCGTGATGGGTGGCGTTCCGACCACCGAGGCGGTGGCCGCCTTCGCCGAGCTGTGGGTCTCTGACGAGCACTGGGCCGCAGCCGACAAGGTGATGCAGCGCGGCAGATAGGTAGCGCACACAGGGGGCGCTCGAACAGCCCGATTTTCTCGACTCCCAGGTTTGTCGCCCGGCGCACACGCCGGTGAGCTCACGCCGAGGCAGCGTGGGAATACGCAGCGGCCACCAGCGCGACGTCCACGCCGACCTTCGCGAATCCGACGACGTGGGATCACTCGACATGGTGGCTGACGGCCCCGTGATCTGTGCCCACACAACGTGGACGTGGACGGCTGTAGCTTACGGATACATCCTTGTCCTTCCTTAGTATCGGAATGATAGGGATGAATACGATAGATTGCAGATATGCCCATCGCTGTCTACTCGGCTGAGCAGGTGGCCGACATGCTCGGACTGCACGTGCGAACCGTGCGCGGATACGTCCGTGACGGACGCCTACCGGCCGTGCGCATGGGCAAGCAATACCGAATCACCGAACAGGACTTGCAGGCCTTCGCCGGCGTGGCCACCGACGAGCCGGCGAGTAGGCCACACGCTCACGTCTCTACCGTCGTGCACATCGACAATGCCGACCGCCTCACGATGGATCGCATCACCCCACATCTCACTGCTGCAGCGATCAGCAACTCAGACCGACCAGGACAGCTCGACGTTCACTCGACGTATGACGAATCTGCCTGCCGTCTCACCGTCTTCGTTGTCGGAGACCCAGAATCCACGACAGCCGTCATCGGACTGATCGGCGCCTTGACACGCCAGGACGACAGGTGAAGGCCGGCATCTACCGTTCCTCGTCTGGCCAGCACGCCGTCGAGCGCAGTTACCGCGAGCACCTTCAACGCTGGGCAGTGCCGCTGCGGCAGCACACGGTCGCCACGCGCGAGGGCGGCACCTTCGTCCTGGACTGCGGACCCACCGATGCTCCACCGGTCGTACTGCTGCACGGCGCCGGGAGCAACAGCGCGATCTGGCAGGCCGACGCGTCGCGGTGGTCACTGACCCATCGGCTGTACATGGTCGACCTTGTCGGCGAGCCCGGACTGAGCGCACCATCGCGGCCGCCCCTTGACTCCGACGCATATGCGTTATGGCTCGACGACGTCCTCGACAAGCTGGGCGTCGACGCCGCTGACTTCGTGGGGGTGTCATTGGGCGGCTGGCTGGCCACCGATTACGCGATCCGCCGGCCCAGCCGCGTCACACGACTGGCGCTGCGGGCCCCGGGCGGTATCGGCCGTCAACGCTACGGAGCCGTCCTCGCAGCACTGGCCCTTATGCCATTCGGCGAACCCGGTACACGTCGTGCTCTGCGGATCGCGCTTGGGCCCGGCCGCATTCCCGACCCTGTCATCGACTACATGCTGCTGATCCACCGCAACTATCGACCCCGCCGCGAGACCCTGCCGGTCTTTTCCGACGAAGACTTGAGAGCCATCACCGCGCCACTTTTCGTCGTGCTGGGTGCGCGCGACCGCATGCTCAACTCGCACGACACCGCCGCACGGCTGACACGCCTGCAGCCTGCAGCATCGATCAATCTGCTTGCCGACGCTGGTCACGGTCTGTTCGACGATGGCGCTGACCTCCATAGCTTCCTGAACCAAGGCGCGAGACCGTGAGTCACACGCAGGATCCCTGGGTCTTCCGCGAAGAAGTACGCCGTGACCTTCGCGCCGCGCTCAAATCACGTCAGCCGGAGGTAATCTCAGTCCTACGAGCAATGATCGCCGCGATCGACAACGCCGAAGCCGTCCAACCAGAAGCACAGTCCTCGCGATCTACCGACGGTACCGTCGCCCACTCGTCTCCCGGAGTCGGGTCAACCGAGGTGCCCAGACGCGAACTGGCCATACATGACGTCCACGCGATCATTCGAGACCTCCTCCGCGAGTGCGAGACACAGGCACAGCATTACTACTCAATGCACCAACACAAGGCAGCCGACCGTCTTCGACGCCAAGCCAACGTCTTGCACTCCTACCTCCATCCATCCGGCAGGCCGACTTCTTGCTGACGCAAGCTTCGCAATAACACCGTCCGGAGGCGGTGCCGCCCTCAAAACCAGCCCGTACGAAGACGGGGACCGTATGACCCAAAGAAACGCGCCCCTGTCCGTACCGGACCCATGTGCATCGAAGTGGGTCAACAGGTTCCGTCGATACGGTGAACGACGCGGACGGAGTCCCATCGAATGCCGCGCACGTCAGCCGCCGGGTATCAACATCGACTGCCAGGTACGCTCGTCGCCACCGGCAACTGCCAGATCACTTTGCGAATAGGTCCGTCCGTCCGGCCCGACGTAACTACCGGTTGCCGGGTCGTATTCGGCGACGGCTATCGGCAACGGTGCAGGGGCGCGCGCCTCAGGGGTGGGCGGCGGCAACTGCGGAATGTCTTGTCCGGACAACGTCGCGTTCGGATCGCCCTTCCAGTTGTAGCCGTCGTTGAGCGGAACGTAGAATTCGTCGCTCTCACACATCTGCCAGGTCGGCGCCCGTTTCCCGGGCCGGGTCGCACACGGGGCGTTGCGCGCGCCGCGCACGTTCAACTCCGATTCCTGCGGCACCCGGCAATAGAGGTCCCCCGCCGGACGATCGGGCGCATCCTCGAACGTCGCCGCCCGCTGCTGACGAGCCGGCAGAAAACCAGTTGTGCAGGGTGGTGGCAGGTTCACGTTGAGATTGAAGCTCAGGAAAGCGCCCTTGTAATCCTGTTTCGTATTCCGGTTGGCCACCCCTATCGCCTGCATCGACGCCGCACCCTGCGGCAGCAATACCAACAGTTGTTCCAGACCGTCGTCGTAGGTGACCGCAACCTCGCCGACACTGACGAGGTTGGCCAGCAGCACCGGAAGTGTCGGAGATATTCGTTGGATCAGTTGCCGCGCTTCATCGGCGGCGGCCCCGCCGCGCTGCAGAACTCCACGCACGTCGCCATCGGTCTCGCGCAGCTGCTCGGTGATCGTCGCCAGATTCGCCGCCCACGCCCGCACCGAGTCCGCGGTCTCAGTCTGGGTGTCGAGCACCGGGGCGGCGTTGTCGAGCAGCGCTGTCCAGGCATCGAGCCGTTCTCGGGCGTCGATAGCGACAGCAGCGGACCCCCTTACCAGTCGCGATAATTCGGGTCCCAGTCCACCGACGGCGAGGTAGGACTCGTCGACCACCGTTTGCAGGTCGTCTTGCGGGATCGCCTGCAGCCCTTCGTTGGTCGCGTCAAGCAGGGCATTGATGTCGGGCGGTACCGATGTCCGCTCCGCCGCGATGACGGCACCGTCGGCAAGCGACGGACCCTCACCGCTGCGCGGCAGCAGTGCCACGTACTGCTCACCGACCGCGGTCTGGCTGTGCACCTCGGCGTCGACGTCGGCGGGGATCGGTGTTTTGGTGTCCATCGACAGGACGGCTTGGGCTCCGGTGTCGGTGAGGTTGACCGCCGCAACCCGCCCGACCTGGGTCCCACGGTAGGTGACGTTGGCCCGCTCGTAGAGTCCTGCGGCTTCGGGCAGGTCGACGATGACGGTGTAGCGGCCGGCGCCGAACAACAGACCGGGCAGTTTGATGTAGACCAGCATCAGCGAGCTGAAGGCCAGCGCCGACACCGCCGCGAAGATGAGTAACTGGATGCCGATCCTGCGCGTTATCCGCATGTCATCGCCCCTGATCCAGCCGGTACGGAACGACCAGCGGATTGACTGCGGTGTACGGACTGGGCATCTGCCCGATGGTGCGACCCCACTGCATCTCCAGTTCGGTGAGACCTCCCTCCCACCGGGTACCGGTGAGGAAGGAGGCATCGAGCCGACTCAAGGTCAGGTCGATGACCGCACTGAGGTTTGCGTAATCACCACGTTGCCATTTGGTGATCGTCTCCTTCGGCCACGGGAACGTGGAGTAGAAACTCAGTGACCGAGTCAGCGACGGGCCGGCATCAGCCAGCGACTGCAGCACCGGCCCCAGATCTTTGAGCTCCTTGACCAGGTTCTCCTTGGTGAGATTGACCGAATCAGCTGCCAGCGCACTGAATTCACCCAACTGGTGCACAGCTTCGGTAAGGATCTCGCGCTTTTCAGAGAGCACCGCCAGCGCGTCGGGTACCGTTTCGAGCGCGTTGTCGACAACCGCCTTCTGCTCGGCAACCTGGCCCACCAGTCCGTTGAGGCTCTCGGTAGCGGCGATGATGTCGTCCGTCTGATCGTCGAGGACACCGACGAACCGGTCCAGCTGGTTCAACAGGCTGCGCAGATCGTCTGCCCTGCCCGCGAACGCGATGCTCAACGCCTGCGTGATGTCGTAGACGTTGCCGATTCCGCCCTGATTGAGCAGCATCGACACTGCCGCCAAAGCCTGTTCGGTGGACGGGTAGCGGCCGCCCGCCGACAGCGGTATCAGCGACCCTTCCTGCAGCCGACCTGCCGGTGCTTGATCCGTCGGCGCAGCGAGTTCGATGTGCACGGAGCCAAGCAGGCTGGTCTGTCCGACTGTCGCCGTGGCGTTGGCCGGAAGGTGGACGTCGCCGTTGAGTCGCATGGTGACCAGTGCATGCCAACCCTGCAGCTCGATATTGCTGACATTGCCGACAGTGACATCGCCTACCCTTACCCGCGAGTTGCGCTCGATGTTGTCGACATCTGGCAACTGTGCCTGCACGGAGTAGGCTCCCGACCCACGGCCCTGTGTTCCCGGCAGCGGCAATGTGTTGGCTCCCTGCCAGTCGGCGCAGCCGGCCAGGGCAAGACTCAGCACTATCAACGGTACGAGGATGCTGTTGCGGTGCATCATGATCCGCTCCCGCGAGGCACCATCAACGCTTCCAGTCCGCCGTCTGGTCCCACGTGCTGCACTTCCGCGGGCAACGCGGGAGCATCCGCGCCCGGCGGGTGATCAGCTGGGCCGTTCGGCGGGATGTAGTCCGGCCGCATCCAATCCTCACTGTAAGTGACCTCGTTGGGCCGGGCGGTGGCGCCGACGAACGCGTTCTGCCCGATCGGCAGGAAGTTGTACTGGCGATTCTTCACGATCGGCGCGAGGTACTGCACGCACAGCTTTGCCGACTCCTCGGCACCCAACCTGGATGCGGCCTGGACTGCGCCGCAGAGGAATCCGATCGGGTCAGCAAAGTTGGTCACCGCCAGCGCGCTGGTCATCGTGGCTTGTGCGGGCTGATAGATGTTGACAAAGTTCTGAAACGCGTTAGGCGCCAGATGCAGTGTTTGCTTGATGTCGTCCAAGCTGTCGTCCAGCGCTTGGGTCACCGACGACAACTTGTCTGTGGTGGTGCCCAGGGTTTCGGTGTTCTCGGCGACGAACATGCGGACGTCGTCGACCACGGAGTTGACATCGCGAACCGCGTCGGCGACCTCTTGGGGATCATTGGCCAGCAGATTGGTCACCGAAGCCAGATTCTGATTCAGGTACCGCATCAGATCCGTGCTGTTGTGAAGTGCGGTGACCAGCATTGAGAGGCCTTCGACGGTCGAGAATATGTCGTCGCTGTGATCACCGAGCGCCGAGAACGTCTCCGCCAATTGAACAACGGCCTCGCGGATGTTGTCCCCTTCGCCACGCAGGTTGTCTGCGGCAGTGTTGACGAAAGAGCCCAACGTGCTGACTCCGCCCGCTTCGGTCGGTTGCAGCGACTCCGTCAGTCGCTCGAGTTGTTCGCGAAAGTCGTCCCACTCCACGGGAACCGCCGTACGATCCGCACCGATGACCGCCCCGTTCTGCAGCACCGGACCGCTGGTATAGGCGGGGGTCAGTTGAATGGTGCGGGCACTCACCAGTGACGGTGACAGGATCACCGCCTTGGCATCGGCGGGAACGTCATACCGACCGTCGTAGGAGAACCCGATCTTCACCCGGGTCGCTTCCGGCTCGATCGTGTCGATCTTGCCTACTGGAACACCCAGAATACGCACCTCGTCACCGACAAAGATGCCGTTACTGTTGGCGAAGTAGGCCACCGCGTTGACGCGGCGCGGCTGGTCTGGGGAGCGCAGCACGACGACGAGGCCCGCCACCATCATTGCAGCGAGCGCGATCGTCACACCCAACTTGATCGGCCTTGCCTTGGTCACGGTGCCGCCTCCACATCGGGCCGGACGTCATTCGGCGCCGGCACGTACACCGGGCGTGGTGTCGGTTCCGGGACCGACGCCAGTTCCGGGGCAGGTTCGGCAGGCGGACCGGGTGGTGGACCACCCGGCGGGGGGGCCGGTGGTGGCTCCCGGTAGGGATATCGCGGATCGCCGGGGTTCCCGGTGATCGCGTCGGGCAGCGTCAATCGTGGCTCGCCGCCCTGGCCGGTCCGTGGATACGGTGCCGGCAGTGCCGGGCTGGCTTGTTGGCCCACCGGAGGGTCTGACAGTTCGGACGGCAGCAGCACATTCGGGTCCAAGCCGAGGTCGGAGAACGCCGCGTCGATGAACGGCTGCAGGAACTGCCCGGGTAGCAGGTTGGCGATGTAGGCCTTGAAGAACGGACCCGACGAGACGGACTCACCGAGCGACATTGCGTACGAATTCAGCCGTTTGATCGACTCCTGCACCTCGGTTCTGCGGTTGTCCACCAGCGTGAGCACCCCGTTGAGCTTCTCCAGCGCGGGCTGCAGCGTCTCGCGGTTCTCCGAGATGAACCCCTTGATCTGCTGGGCCACTGCCGAAACGCTTCGACCCACCTGGTCCAGCGCCGCGCGCTGGGTCTGCAATTCGACCAGCAGGGCATTGCTATCGGCGATCAGATCGACTACCTGACCCGTGCGGTCGGCCAGCACAGCAGTCGCCTTGTTGGCGTTGCTCAGCAGGTTGCGGAGTTCGTCGTCCCGCTTGTTCAAGGTTGCCGTGAACCTCTCGACGCCATCGACCGCGACTCTCAGATCCGGTGGGGTATCGGAGAAAGTCTCTGCCAACACACGCAACGAGTCCGACACTTGGTTGGTGTCGAGCCCGCTGATGGCTGTGGTGAGGTCACCGAGCGCCTCGGGCAGCTGGTAGGGCGCCCGAGTGCGTTCCAGTGGGATCGGACCTTGCTGGAGGTCCTCGCCCCGCGGAGTCAGTTCCACTACCTTGGCACCAAGGATCGTTTGCGTCTTGATCGCTGCTTCGCTGCGGTCACCGAGGTGGACATCTGGCGCGAGCCGGAAGTTCACCATCACCTGCGGACCGGTCAATTCCACGCTAGTCACCCGTCCGACATGGAGGCCGGACACCTGAACATCGGAACCTGAGGTGATGCCACCGGCTTCGGCGAAGTATGCGGCGTAGTTGTTGCCCTTGTTGAGAACCGGAAGCTTGTCATACTGCAGCGCGGCTAACGTGGCCCCCGCCATCACCGCAATTCCCAACACGCCGACGGCGAGGGGGTGTCGTCGTGCCCGAGAGATCATTTCGGCGCGCACCTGCCGGTAGACTGACCCGCCATCTTGACATACACCGGTTGACCACCTTTGCCGTTGAGCTTGAGCACGATGTCGCACAGGTAAAAGCTGAAGAAGTCGCCGTACAAACCTTGCCGCCCGAGCGCCCGGTACGCGTCCGGCAGGGTCGCCAACAGTTCGTCCACGTACTCGTGGTCGGCCACGACCAGGCCCGCCGTCCGATCCGTCTCGGCCACCACCTTCGTCAACGGCGGACGTGCCGCATCCAGAAGCTCGGCGATCGATCTTGCCGCTGAATCAGCGTGTCCTACCGCCGAACTCAGGTCGTTCTTGCGCACCTGGAGGGTGCTGACGAGCTCAGCCAGGGCATCTACTCCCTTGTCCAACTGGCTACTCTGGTCGCCGAACGATCCCAAGACCGTGTTCAAGTTGGTGACGACCTGGCCGATCAACTCGTCGCGGTCGGCCAACGTGTTGGTCAGCGCGGCAGTGTGCGTCAGCAGCGAACCGATGGTCGCACCCTGTCCTTGGAATGCACGGATCAACTGCCCACTCAAGGCATTGACTTGATCGGGATCCAATGCACGGAACAGTGGGCGGAATCCGCCGATCAGCGCGTCGAGATCCAGAGCGGGCGCTGTTTGGTCCACACCGATGGTGTCCCAGGGTTCGAGGGTCTGGGTGCCGCCCGGCCCCTCCTCCAGACCGAGGTAGCGACCGCCGATCAGATCGTCATAGCGGATGGCTGCGCGACTGCCGTCGGTCAGCACCACCGAATCGTCGGCGGTGAACTCCACCACCAGGGTGGCGTCCGGTTGCAGCGAAATCGCCTTTACCTTACCGACTTCCACCCCGGCCACCCGGACGAAGTTCCCGCTTTGCAAGCCACTGACGTTGCTGAACACGGCACGGTAGGTCACCTCACGCTGGAAACGCAGTTCGGCGAAGACCGCAAACATCGCAAACAGTCCGGTAATGCACACCGCCAGGAATGCGCCCAGACGCCAGAGCACGTGGCGCAGGTCAGCTCTCATTGCAGCGCTCTTCTTTCACTAGGACGTCCCGACCGCTGGCGGCGGGGCGTGCGGTTCACTGCCGGGTGGCGGCGGACCCGGCTCCCGGGGCTGTCCGGGTGGCGGCGCGGGGGGCAGACCCGGCCACAGCGGGGTGCCATCCGGTGCGTACAGCTGCGCCCCGTACGCCGGCGCGCCCGGATACGGAACCGGGCCGGGCGCGGGCGGCCCGAGGTTGCGAATGCTCGGCGGCTCAGGCACCGCGCGTGTAGCCGGCAGATAGTTGGCGTAACCGGGGAAGCCGATACCGGGGTTGGGACGGATGTCCAGGCCGGTGCCCCACCCGGTGTTGGTGATGAGCTGCCGTTGCGGGAAGTTGTCATCGACGATGGGCAGCGACCCGCAGCCGGGCTGTCCACCAGGTCCGCCCTTGGCGCCGACGATCGGCAGATTCTGCGGGTATCGGTACTGGTCGTCGCCGAGCAGCAGTGCAACGTCGGTGGTGACCGACCTACCGTTGATGCCTCCGGTCACGTCGTAGCCACCGTTTTCCAGGAACCAGTGGCCGCCGACCAGCATGCAGGTCAGCTGCGGGTTGTACTTCATCACCAATCCCGTCGTCGGCTCCAGCACATTGACGGCGTCGACCAAGTTGTCCTTGTTCGGACCAATGAGATCGATTCCGGATCGGGCCATTCCGGTGACGCTGACCAGGAGGTCATCAAGGTGAGCGGAGTTCTCGGTAACCGTGACGGCGGTGGTAGCAGCGGCGTCGAGCACGGCGAGAATGTCTTGTGCAGCGGCACTGTAGGTGTCGCTGAAGCCCTCGATGGCGCGCCAGTCATCCCGGATGATCTCGCTACGACTGTTCAGCGCGGCGAGCACCGTGTCGGCGTCGGAGGTAGCGCGACCGATGGTCTCGCCTTCGCCGCGGACACCCTCTGCGACCGCAGACAGCACCCCGTTGAGTTTGACCGGATCGATCCGCTTGAGTACCTCGGTGAGGTTTTGGAACACCGTATTCACCTCGGTGCTGACGTTCTGTGCCGGGATCACCGCGCCAGCAGTGAGCCGCGGTTGTACCGGGGTGTCCGGCGCGATCAAGTCGACGTACTTGGCACCGAATACGGTGGTCGCCTTGATTTGTGCGGCCACATTGGCCGGGATGTACCGCACCTGCTTTGGATCGATCTCCAGATCGAGCCGTGCCGACTCTACCCCGCCCTCCACGGCGCTGACTCGGCCGATCTCCACGCCCCGCATCTTCACTTTGGCGCCGGATTCCATCACCAACCCGGACCTTTCCGAGGTAACGGTCACCCGCACGACCGGAGTGAACGACCGGGTGAACAATGCCCACGTCAGCGCAACCATGGCAGCGATGACGGCAAAGAGCACGAAAGTCCACCACCGTGGCGCCAATCTCTTGTCCTGGCGCAGCGAATCCATGTGTCACCCCGAGAGATTGAAGTTTCCGGATTGGCCGTAGATGGCCAGCGAGACGAACAACGTCACGATCGACGCGACCACCAGCGAGGCCCGCACCGCACGGCCGACGGCTTCGCCCACGCCGGCCGGACCGCCCGAGGCGGTGAACCCGTAGTAGGTGTGCACCAGCATCACCACCACGGCCATCGAAATCGCTTGCAGGAAAGACCATAAGACATCGACCGGATTGAGGAAGGTGGTGAAGTAGTGGTCGTAGACACCAGTGGACTGACCATAGAAGAACGTGGTGCCCAAGCGCGCGGCCACAAAGGCCACCTGCACCGAGATGCAGTACAGCGGAATCACCACCAGTACACCGGCCAGTACTCGAGTGGAAGCCAGGTAGGCGATGGAACGGATACCCATCACCTCCAATGCGTCGATCTCCTCGTTGATCCGCATCGCCCCTAGTTGCGCCGTGGTGCCCGCGCCGACGGTCGCCGCCAACCCGATACCGGCCACCAGCGGCGAGGTGATGCGGACGTTGAGGAATGCCGAACTGAAGCCGGCTAGTGCCTCGACCCCCACGTCGGCCAGCTGGTTGTAGACCTGGACCGCGATCCACGACCCGGCGGACAGCGTCAGGAATGCGACGATGACGAGGGTTCCGCCGATGATGGCCAACGCCCCGAGACCGAGGCTCATTTGCGCAATCAATCGTAGTAGTTCGACGTTGTATCTGGTCAGGGCATCGCCCATGCCTTTGAGCGTGTGCCCGTAGAATTGAGTCTGGCGGCCCAGCCGATCCCAGCCCTCCAGCCATCCGGTCAGTGTCCGCCGGATACGCGGCAACGTCGGCGTGCTGGGAGTCATAGCGTCACCTTGACCGCGACGGCCGTGGCGATCACGTTGATCACGAACAACGCCATGAATGAGAAGACCACCGTCTCGTTGACGGCGGTGCCGACCCCGGCCGGCCCACCCCCAACCGACAATCCCTTGTAGCAGGCGATCATTGCCGCGGCCAGACCGAAGATCGATGCCTTGACCAGGCACACGATCACCTCCGGCACCCCGATCAAAAGTGTCAGACCGGCCACGAAGGCCCCCGGCGTCACATGTTGGACGTAGACCGAAAAGAAGAACCCGCCGACTATGCCGACGATGGTCACCACAGACGCCAGCAGTAGCGAAACCACCGTTGCAGCAAGCACTCTGGGTACTACCAGCGCCTGGATCGGGTCGATACCCAGTACCCGCATTGCGTCAATTTCCTCACGGATGGTGCGAGATCCGAGGTCTGCACACATTGCGGTGGCTCCCGCGCCTGCGATCACCAGCACGGTCACAATCGGCCCGATCTGCGTGACCGCACCAAGGGCGGCACCGGTACCGGAAAAGTCGGCAGCGCCGATCTCGACGAACAAGATGTTGAGGGTGAAGACCGTCAGCACGGTGAACGGAATTGCCAACATGATGGTCGGCACGATCGACACCCGGGCCACAAACCAGGTCTGCACCAGGAACTCCCGCCAGGCGAACGGAGGCTTGAACGTCGCCGTCAGGGTGTCGAACGCCATCAGGAAGAAGTCACCGAGTGCACGCACCGGCTTGGTCGCCGCGGCATAGGCGATGGTCATTGGCGCACCGCCGACCGGATGACCACCGAGATCGTGGCCCCGAACTCACTTTCGGTGTCTCGCCGCAGCTCATCCATCCTGCATCCACCCTCCACCAGACTTTACCGGCCAGCCGGTAAAGTAGCTCGAACGTAGGCCGCGCCGGCAAAGGCTGTCAAGGGTCATCTGCCGTCTGACCGATGAGTCTGGATGTGATCCGCCGCGAGAACCGCGGCTTCATCAGGCCGCACTCGCCGCTCCGCCGTCCACCTCGAGAACGCTCCCAGTGAGGTACGCCCCGGCCCGTGACGCGAGGAACTGCACTGCGCCGACGATGTCGTCTGCCCGCCCGGTCCGCCCTAGCGGCACCGTCGAGAGCAACTCAGCCCGCGTCGTCGCGTCGTCGAGGGCGAAAGCGCTCATCCGGCTCGGAAAATAGCCAGGAGCGATGGCATTGACCGTGATGTGCTCCTTGGCGAGTCGCCCGGCAAGATGGCGGGTCAGCATGTGCACGGCGGCCTTTGTCGCGCTGTACGGGTAGTTCTCCACCGCGGTGACCCGATGGCCGGCCAGCGAACCCACGTTGACCACGCGGGCGGGGTCGTCCGCCGAGGCCGCCCGCCGCAGCGGCACCAAAAGTGTTGTCGTCAAACGGAACAGTCCGATCAGGTTCACATTGGTGAGTTTGTGCCATGCGTCGTCAGGAAAATCATCCAGCGGCGCGCCCCACGTCGCGCCGGCATTGTTGACCAGTAGGTCGAGTCGGCCGTCGAACTCGGTGGCCACCGCCTTGGCGATGGCTGCACTGCCCTCGGGCACGCCCACGTCGGCGACAATCGACACACACTGTCCGCGCGAGGACAGCTGCGCGGCCACCGCCTCCCCCGCTGCGGCGCGACGTGAGGCGATGACCACCCGCGCCCCCGCGTCGACCAGCCCGGTGGCGATCATCTCGCCGAGACCCGCCGATCCCCCGGTGACGACGGCGGTCTTACCCGTGATGGAGAAGATCCCGGCGTTCACAGCGTCACCGAGAACCCGCCGTTGACGCCGACCGTCTGCCCGGTGATCCACCCGGCGGCCTCGGACGCCAGGAAACAGATCATCGCCGATCCGTCGGCAGGCTCACCGATACGCCGGATCATGTAGTGCTCGAGCACCTTTCGGTGCACTCGCTCGTCGGCGAGCATATCGGCGGTCGCCGGTGTGTACGTCGCGCCAAGAGCCACGGAGTTCGCAGTGATCAGATGGCGCCCGCCGATCCGGGCCAGTGCCCGGGTCAGCCCGGCTGCGCCGGCCTTGGCGCCCGAGTATGCTTCCAAACCGTTGCCCTCGCCCATTCGCCCGGCATCGGAGATGACGGTGACGATGCGCCCTCCCCGGCCCGCACGCACCATCTGTTCGACGGCATGGCGCCCGCAGTTGAGGACACCGCCGAGGTTGACCCGCACTGACCGGTCCCACTGCTCAGGAGTTTGCTCCCAGAACGGCACCGACGGCGGGTGGGTGCCGCCGCCGCCCTGATTGCCGGCGTTGTTCACCAGGATCCCGACCGGGCCGAGTTCGCGTTCGACGCTCGCGAACATGGCGCCGACTTCGTCGAAGTCACCGACGTCGGCCGGTGCGGCGATAGCTGGCACCCCTGATTCGCGAATCTCCTTGGCAACGCGCGCGGCCCGGTCGGCATCGATGTCGTTGACGGCTACCCCTCCGGCACCCAGCCGGGCAAGGTCGTGCACGATTCGATATCCGACGCCTTGCCCGGCGCCGGTAACCACGGCAACTCGGCCGGCCATATCCATGCCGATGACGGCCTCCTCCGCCTGGACTGCGGCTTCCTCACTCATCCTCAGCGGCCCTTCCATATCGGTGCTCTCTTCTCGGCGAACGCCGCCAAGCCCTCCTTGAAGTCCTCGGACACCAAGACTGGTTCGATCAACGGGGTTTGCAGTTCCCAACTCTCCCGGTCGCCCCATTCCTGGGAGCGACGCACCACCGCGGCACTGGCTTGAACCGCCACCGGCCCGTTGGCCGCGACCTCCTCGGCCAGTTCGAGGGCAACCGCACGGGCCTGGCCGGGTTCGGTCAGCCGATTGACCAGGCCCAGGGTGTGGAATTGCTCAGCGCTCAAAGGTTTTCCGGTGATCGCCAGTTCCATGGCACGGTGATACGGAATGCGCCGCGGCAGGCGGAACAGGCCGCCTCCCATCGCGGGCACCGCCCGGGACGCCTCGGGTAGCCCCATTGTCGCGTCTCTGGCGGCCACGATCAGATCGCAGGCCAGACACAGTTCCAGGCCGCCGCCGAGGGCGTGTCCTTCCACCGCGGCGATCACCGGTTTCGTCGGGGGTTCGAGCATGATGCCGCATCCGCCGCGCCGTTCGGTGCGCGCGATCTCGCCGCGCGCGGCGGCCTTCAGATCCTGGCCTGCCGAGAAGGTTCCGCCCGCCCCGGTCAGAACGGCAACCCGCAAGGCGGGGTCCGCCTCGAAACTGTCGACCGCAGCTTCCATCGCACGTGCGGTTGCCAGGTCGAAGGCGTTGCGGTGGTGCGGGCGGTTGATGGTCAGCACCGCGACATGGCCGACGCGCTCGAGGAGGATCAGCTCATCGGGGCTCTGCTCGGCCATCACGCTGCTCCCCCGGCGCGTGGGCCCTGATACAGCGTCACCACGCAGGCGCTACCCAGACCGTGGTTGTGTGACAAGGCAGTACGCGCCCCGGCAACCTGACGGTCACCTGCCTCTCCGCGCAGCTGCCACACCAACTCGGCGCACTGTGCCAGCCCGGTCGCCCCGAGCGGATGCCCTTTGGAGATCAATCCGCCTGACGGGTTGACCACCCAGCGTCCGCCGTAGGTGGTGGCACCATCATCGGCGAGACGACCACCCTCGCCTTCAGCGCACAATCCCAACGCCTCGTAGAGCAACAGCTCGTTGATCGAGAAGCAGTCGTGCAGCTCGATCACATCAAGATCCACCGGGCCCAGGCCGGTTCGTTCGTAGACCTCGTTAGCAGCTCGGCGGGAGGCGTCGCGCCCCACGACGTCGAAAGCGCTTTCCGATTCAAACGTCTCCGCGGTATCGGTGGTCAGCGCCTGCCCCGCGATATGGACCGCCCGGTTCTCCATGCCGTACTTGGCGACGAAGTCCTCGGAGGCCACGATCGCGGCGGCCGAACCATCCGAGGTGGGCGAGCACTGCAGTTTGGTCAGCATGTCGCAGACCTGGGTCGAACCCATGATCTCGTCGAGCGAGTACACCGTGCGGAACTGTGCGCGTGGGTTTTTCGCCGAGTGGCGGTGGTTCTTCTCGGCCACCTTGCCGAATTGCTCGGCGGTGGTTCCGAACCTCTCCTGATGCTCCAGACCGGCGTTTCGAAACAGCTCCAACATGGGCGGTGCGCCGCTGGCCGGCCGGTGCCGGGCGGCCACCTCCAGGAAGGGCTGCACGGGACTGGCGATATCCGGATAAGCCATGTTCCCAAGTGATCCCGGCTTCATCTTCTCGAAACCCACCGCCAGCACGCAATCGGCGGCCCCGCCTTCGACGAGTTGTCGAGCGGCGAACAACGCCGAGGATCCACTGGCGCAGTTGTTGTTGACGTTGAGCACCGGGATGCCCGTCCGGCCGAGGCCGTAGAGAGCCCGCTGGCCGGCCGTCGAGTCCGCGTGCACATAGCCCACCAGAGCTTGCTCGATATGCGGGTATTCGATCCCTGCGTCTTGGAGTGCCTCACTGATCGCGGCGCCGGCCAATTCAGGGTAATCGGCGGACGACTCGCCGGGTTTGGTGAACGGCGTCATGCCGACGCCGATGACGTGAGCGGTTCTCATCGGTTCGTTATTCCTGCCCTTCGGGTGCAGTGGAGGTGGAAAACCAAGTGCCGGTGGGGTCTTCGATGTGAGCGTTGCGTATCTCGGTGCGCAGCACCTTGCCCATCGGAGAGCGAGGCAGCTGCGATCCGACCCGGAGTGCACCAAGCTTCTTGACCGGCCCGAGCTTGTCGCGGGTCCAGGCCACCAGCTGCGCACCCGAGACGGTCTTGCCCGGAGTGGGCACGATCAGTGCCAGCGGCGTCTCTCCCCACCGGTCGTGCGGGATCCCGACTACCGCGGCTTCTGCCACCGCCGGGTGCGCAGCGAGAGCCTGTTCGAGTTCGGCGGGCCAGATGTTGAATCCACCCGAGATGATCAAGTCTTCCTTGCGTCCGGTCAGAAACAGAAAGCCGGCTTCGTCGAGGTAGCCCATGTCGCGGGTGAGCACCGCACCGTCGGGCAGGAACCGCGCCTTGGTCGCTTCCCCATCACCCCACACGCCGGCGAATGCGGTGGTGGTACGCGATGCGATCTCGCCTACCTCACCACACGGCAGTTCGTTGCCATCCTGATCCACGATCAGCAGTTGCGACCCGGGAACGGCTTTGCCCGCCGACGCCAGCCAGCGGCCGTCCTCGGCGACGTGGTCGGCCGGACTGAGGAAGGACAGGGGCGCTCCCTCACTCTGCCCGTAGATCTGCATCAATACGTCACCGAACGCCGCCCGCGCGAGCCGCAAAGTCTCTGCGGTGATCGGCGATCCGCCGTAGGCGATGCAACGCACACTGCTCAGGTCGGTGGTCGCCACCGTCGGATGGGTCGCCGCGGCATGGATCATGGTGGGAACGCCGAAGCTGAACGTGCACCGTAACTCGCTGAGTTTCGTCAGATAGGCACCGGCGTCGAAGCTACGCATCAACGCAATCGATCCGCCGGTGCTGACGAACGCGGGCATCGGCATCACGCTCGCGTGGGAAAGTGGGCCCGCGGCCAGGTAGCGGTCCTGCGGGGTGAATGCGGGCAAGATTCTGGCCGTTTCGGTGCCGACGGCCGTCCATCCCGCCACGTCGTGGAAGATCGCTTTGGGCCGCCCGGTAGTGCCGGCCGAGAATCGGATGGTCTGCGGCCGGTGGGGTGCAGTGTCGACCTGCGGATCGTGTGTCGACGCGGCGCCGAGAACGTCTTCGTAATTCGATGCGCCTCCGGAGGGGCGATGCTCTGCTGGGCCGTCACAGATCAACACGTGCGACAACCCCGCGACCCGGTCCAGATGCGGTGCGATCGTCGCGTGGTGCGGTTGGCCGACGATGAGAGCCGATGCGCCGATCGCGGTCAACAACTCTGCATTGATCTCGGGCGTGTTGTGGGTGTAGAGGGAGGCGCGGACGAAACCGCCCAGTGCGATGCCGAAGATCAACTCGAGCGCCTCGGGCGAATTGTCGGTGAGCGTCGCCACCCTGTCGCCGGGCTTCAGCCCGAGGTCTGCCAGCGCCTGCGAGAGCCGACAGGCTCGCTGATAGCAGTCAGAGTATGTCTGTACGCGATCGTCACAGATGAGCAGCGGATTGTCGGCGAACCGCTCTGCTCCCCGGCGGATCAGCGTCGTCAGATCCATCACCGGCTCCTCTCGTGAGTGTTGCCGACTCGCATCTCGCGGTCGGTTTCGACGCTATGAGCAGGCGACGGGAGCGCCAATGGGATGAGAGGCCACCAGCTGGTGGGCACCGGCCACATATGTGACGGGCGTCATACCTTCGGGTCGGGGGCAGTTACCATGAGCACCGTCCCGCAGAGCCGCGGCGCTACAGGATGTGAGGTACCGGTCAATGGTCTTGAACACCGTCGAGGTCGAACGGGTGACCACCTGCGGCCTGAATCCGGCCGAGGGCCGCGAGTTGTGGACCGAGCTGCTGGTGTCGTACGAATCCGACTTCGACTGCAGCTTCGCACCGACATGGGTGACCGGATCGGCACTACGAGCACGCACCAACCGTTTTCAGTACGTGTCGTGGCGATGTGACGGTACCGGCTATCGGCGGACGTCACGCCATATCCGCAACGACGGAGACCGGAGCGCGCGTCTGCTGGTGGCCCGCAGCGGGTGCCTGACGGTCTGCTACGACGACAAGACCGTGCTGGTTCGGGCCGGTCAGGCCTATCCCGTGTCGATGGCCCGTCCCATGTCACTGAGCAACGACCCGGGATCGGAGATCCTGGTGCTGGGCCTTGATTCGGAGACGGTTGCGCGCCGGTTGTACGACCTCGGTGGGCCGGCCCAGCCCATCGACCTGCGCACCGGTCTGGGCAGTTCGGTACACGCGTTGCTGACCAGCCTGGTCCGGGAGTCCGAGGTATTGGCCGCACACGAGTTCGACGCCGTCGCCGACCGCCTGATCGATCTGTTCACACTCACCCAGGAGCGCATCACCGCCGATACCGCTCCGGGCCGGCTCGGCGAAGTGGCGCGGGCCGCCCGCCGCTACGTCCAGCAGCATCTGGGCGAGCGCAACCTTTCGGCCACCCACATCGCGACGGCCCTCGGCTGGTCGCCGCGGCAGGTGCAGCTTGCCCTCAAGCACGCCGGCACGACCACGAACAAGATGATCAAGGACGAACGGCTCAGCGCAGCGTACGCCGTTGTGGTGGCCCCGGGCGCCCACCGATCCCTCACCGAGTTGGCCGCCGAACTGGGCTTTGCGACACCGAGTGCGTTCAGCACGGCGTTTCGCCAGCGTTACGGACTCAGCCCGCGGCAGTTGCGCGACCAAACCCGGCGCGCAGCACTCAACGACGGTGAGCCGCGGCTGCCAGCAGGCTGAGATCAGCGTCGCCGGGAATCGGCCCGTCGGACAAGATCGGTCCACCGTGACCGACGGTGAGCGTCGGCCACAGCCGGTCGAACGGCACCGTCGCGAAGTCCGCGGCGGCCGCCAGCCCCCGCCCTGGGCTGGCGTGCTGGGGGTATCCGAGCCCGGCGAAATTCTCGGCACCGCACAACACCGCCGGCACGCCCGCCGTCTCGAGTCTGCGCAACATCGGGCTGTGCGCGTCGGATAGCTCTTCGACGCGCTCTTCGCAGACCCCCGGTTCGGAAGACTCCCACACCAGGATGCGGTCGGCACCGGCGGCCACATAATGACCGACCAGCACGCCGAGCAGATCGCCGACGTCGGCGAGCAGGTCCGGCAACTCCGACTTCGGCGTCGAAAATGCCTGTGCCAGAGCCTTAGTCAGAACTCCCGGGCCGCTGAGAGAGGCAGCCACCGGCTGAGCCGGATACAACCTGGCGAGCACGGTGGTCAACTCCAAGGCCGCGGAGAGAATCGGGGTCAGGGCCAAGTCGACGTCGATGACCTGTGCGGCCGAGGTCACCGAACCGGTCACCGCATCGGCCTCGGCCCGCGGATCGAAGTGGGTGACCACCCAGTCCGGTCGCACCAACGCGACCGCTTCCCGCAGGCAGTACGCCCAGCGTGTCGGGTCGGTTCGCCAGCACGGCTCGGTACCGCTGATACGCGCCGCGACTTGGTCGAGGACCGGCGCGAACGCCGGCGTGCCGTGGGCGGTCATGTGCCGGCGACCGGCTCCGACCAGTCCCACGAGCCCAGGTAGCCGAGCGGGGCCGGGGGTTGCTCGCGACGCCAGGTGGCGACGAAGTCATCGTAACTGGCACCCCGGGCGAGTCGGTCCCGGCGGGCTTGCGCCCGGGCCGCAGCGGTGCCATCGGCATCGAGTTCCCCGCGATCATCCCAGGCGGTGTGGTAGACGTCGCGAGCAACCACCTCGCTGATCAGTCCGCGGCGCAGATCCTTCATCACCTCGACCGGGTCACGCTCCAACGGGTCACCGTAGCCCGCCCCGCCACCGACTCGCTGAATCCAGATGTCTCCCTCGGCAATCGGGTCGGCAGCCTGCACCGGGTTGCTGACCTCATAGGTTCCCGGCAGCGGCTGATCGCGCAGCAGATCGCGGGCGTCGTAAGTCAATCCCGGTGCCCCACCGGCCATCCACTCGAGCACCGCGTCCACCCCGCCCTCGGGTCGCACCCGAAGCAGCGGAATGCACGGGCCGGCGTATCCGCCGAACAACCCGCCGGTCACCGGGAATTTCCCGCCCATACTGGTGATCCCGAAGCCGAACAGCTGGCTGCCGTACAGCATGTACGCCCATTCCACCGACGCCCCGCCGCGGTACTTGCCGAAGCCGTGGTTGTCCGGCGGAATGCGGCGCCACAGGCACAGCACCGGAATCTCGTTCTCCCGCCACTCGATCTCCCCCCAATCCGACACCGGCGCGAACACCGGACCGGCCGCGTGCTCACCGTCCTCATCACACCGGGCGCCGCCGCCGGCCGCATTCATCTCGGTCGACACATTCGCCGTCAGCTGCCCATGCTGGGTCAGCCCGCCGTATTGCAGCGTCGGGATCATCGCGTACCAGGGCGCCATCGGTCGAACACTGCCCGGATTCGCGAACAACGCCTTGGTGACCGCCGAATGCAGTGCGGCGTTGAAACAGAACATCGTCATCAGCGACAGCGACGTCGGCTGTTCGGCATCGGCGGTCACGATGGAACCCGGTTCCAACTCGAAGTCCAGCGCGGAAATGAACCCTGCCGTGCGGGGCAGATCGGCGAACAGGAAGTTCATGAACAGGTTACCGACCATCGCCCGAGTGAAGTGGGCCTGCGCGTTGAGTGCCCGGTCGATCGACGGCGCGGAGCCTCGGGTGCGGACGGTGAGCCGATCGCCGCGTTTTTCCAGCTCGACGCTGATTTTGAACAACCGTTCTTCCAGCAGTGTGGTGTCAGCGAACTGGATACCGCGGTAGACACCATCGGGCCATTCCGAGATACGCCGTCGCACTTCGGTTTCCGTAGATTCCAAGACTGTCCGCAAAGTAGCGATCAGCAGGTTTGCCGACCGCTCTGCCATGAAGTCGTGCATGCGCTGCTCGACCATCCGAACGGTCGCCAGCTTGGAGCGGAAGTCTGTGAGCCACAACAACGGATCACGGACCTGGTTCTGGAACAGGTTGATCAGGTCACGGCGGAACGTGTAGTTCTCGCCGACCTTCATCGGCGGGATCCGAACCCCTTCACCGTACTTGGTGGTCGCACGCAACGCGAAACCCCCGGGGTCGACCGCGGCACCGTTTTCACCCTCGTGCACGATGGCGCTGATCCACGCAATGTGTTCACCCTGCCAGTACAACGGGATCAGCAGCGTGTGGTCCGGGTTGTGGGTGCCGCCGTAGTTGGCGTCGTTGTGGTAGAAGATGTCACCCTCGGTAACGCCGACGGTGGGTTCCTCGGCCCAGTACCGGTTGATGAACTTCGGCACCGGCGATGTGGTCGCCGAGAACATGTTGACACCGCCGGAACTGGCCACCGCGAACTCGCCTTCACGGGTGTATATCCCCACGATCAGATCGCCGTATTTGGCTGCCGGCGAGGCGCAGATCTGCTCCAGCATTTCCATCGCCGACTCGAGTACCGCCTCGATCCGACTCAGCGCCACAGTGATATCGGTCGGGTCGGTGATCGACCGCATCGCCTCGTCCTCGCGCGCGGTACGCAACCGCAGCCGGTGTTCGGCGGTGATAGCACTATCAGGACCGTACATCACCGGCTGGTTGTTGATCAGGTCGGTGAGAAACTCGCGCGCGGCCGCGGCGGAATCGATCGCTGTCATCGAACGTTCTCCTGTCGCATCCGAAAGAAGCCATAAGGATCCATCTCGCCGGACCAACCGGGTTCGACGACGATGGTGGTGTCGGCGGATTCGATGACCGCCGGACCGTTGATCCGCTGGCCGGCCTCAAGCGCGGCGTAGGCGTACAGATCGGTATCCGCCGGTCCGTCACGCCACACGCACCGCCGTGATCCGGTCCAGGCCGACCCATCGGCCCCCGCAGTGCCCACTCGCTGCACCGGCTGCGCCGCCGGACGGGGAATCCACGCGCGCAACCTGATCGCATCGATCGAGATGCCCACCTCCCGGGTGAGTGCCAGATCGCCGAACCGGTCGCCGTACTCGGCGAAGTACGCCCGGATCACGGCCGCGACATCGGTCTCGCTGTTCAACCGTTTCACCGGGCTGGCGATGGTGATCACGAACAGTTGGCCGGTGGAACGCATGTCCAGTTCGACGGCGATCTCGACATCGTCGGCACCGAAGCCCTGGCCGGCGAAATCCTGGTAGGCCCTGGTCTCGAACTCCTCGACCACCGAGTTGAACACCGAGTAGTCCGACAGCACCTGCTTGATCAACGGGTTGAACAACACCTGCCAGACCGACTGCTCGTAGATGTGCAGGCGCTCGAGGCCGGCGGCACCGGTCGCGGAAAACACCTCGCTGTGCGGGGGAACCACGACCTCGCTGGCATTGAGGGAGCCCGCGTAGCCGCAGGCGTGTAGCGGTCCGCCACCGCCGAAGGAGAACACGGTGAACTCGCGGGGGTCGTAGCCCTTGACGGTGATCGATTTGAACAGCTCCGAGCCCATCGCCTCGTCGACGACGCGGCGGATCCGCAACGCTGCCTCGGAGACCGAAATACCGAGGGGCTTGGCGATCCGTCGTTCGATGGCGCGCTCGGCTCGACGCAGGTCGAGCGGCAACTCACCGCCGTGGTACCGCTTGGGATCGAGGTAACCCAGTACCAGGTCGGCATCGGTGACCGTGGGCTCGGTGCCGCCCTGCCCGTAGCAGGCCGGACCGGGGTCTGAACCCGCGGACTCGGGACCGACCACCACGCCGGCCACCGGGTCCAGACGTGCGATGGACCCGCCGCCCGCGCCGATGGCCGAGATGTCCATCATCGGCACCTGAACGCGCCAGCGGTCGATGACCGGATTGAAATCGTAGAACCGCACCGATCCGGCAACCACCATGCCGACGTCGAAGGACGTGCCACCCATGTCGGTGGTCACCACTCGGTCGAAGCCATGTGCGGCGGCGACATGGCGCGACCCGTACAGGCCGGACACCGGGCCGGCGTGCACGGTATGGATCGGGGTGGTGGCGGCCAGCGTGCCCATGCCGCCACTGTTGTGCACCAACAGCAATTCACCGCGGTAGCCGCGCCGCCGCAACTCGTCACGAAGACGGGACAACCGGTCTGCGGTGAACCGGTGCAAGTAGGCATTGATGGTCGCGGTCATGGCACGGGCGTACTCACCAGACCGCCGCGAAATCTCGTGCGTCAAGATCACCGGAAAACGGCCAAGATACGTAGTCGGATACTCACTTTCGATGACTTCGCGCACCCGCAACTCGTGTTCGGGATTGACATGCGAATTCAGCAGGGACACCACGAAGCCACGTACCCCCTGGTCCACGAGGTCCTGTACGCGGTCTGCGACTTCGTCGTCGCGCAACGGGATGAGGATCCGTCCGTATGCGTCGACGCGCTCGGTCAACACCGCGATGTGCTCCGGCTCGATCAGCGGTTCAGGTCGGCGGGCCCGCGGTAGGTCACGGGTGACCTGCGCGGGAAGACCGTCAGCCCACTGCCGGCAGCGCCCGATCGGCACGGTGTCCTCGTGACCTGCCGTCGTCAGTAGGCCCAGTCGGGGGCCGTTGCGTTCGATCAACGCATTGGTGCCCAATGTGGTTGCATACCTGATGGTCTCCGTCTCAGCCAGCAGCCCATCGGTGTCGCGGCCGACGGTCGCGGCAATGGCCTCGATCGCCCGGAAGAACCCGAGTGAGAGATCGTGATGGGTGGTGAGCGCCTTGGCGGTCCGGGGGCCTGTCGGCCAGTCGCCGGTCGCCACACAATCGGTGAAGGTGCCGCCGATGTCGACGTTGATCTCCATGTGCTCTCCTATGCCTCGGCTGCCGCGCCATGCTTGGCGACCAGCGCATCGACGTCGACGTCCATATCGCGGGTGAGGGGATGGCCCGGCGGAAGATACTCGGTTTCCACCTGGGTGGCGCAGCCCGGGCAGTAGAACTCGACGATGCGGCACCACTGTGGATCTGGACAGTAGCCCCGCTCACCGGGCAGGCCTGCCGGATAGATATCGCCGGGATCGCGGTCGTACAGCAGCAGGCCTCGCTTGTAGTCGCCGTCGGCCGAGCCCAGATCCTGCCCGCACCGCAGGCACACCCAGCGCCGAGCGCCTACATCGATGCCCAGGTACTCGGTCATCGTGACGATTCCGCTCATAGCCCGTCCTTCCCGGATCCTTCGCGGCGCAACCGGGATGCTCCGCGCTCATCGATGGTCAGGCTCCACCCCGGCGGGACGACACAGGTAGAAGCGCCACCGTCCACCAGTGCGGGTCCGACCTGCTTGAAACCCGTCGGCGCGTGCCGCTGTTCGATTATCGGGGTGGGCAGCAAACCGTAGTTCTCCCAAAAGACTTCGGTGCTTTCGGGGGCAGCTGCCGGATTGCGCCCGGTCATGCCCGCCGGGGTGGCCCGGGGCAGCTGATAGCGTCCCTCGACCGCGACGTAGCAGCGCCCATCTCGGGTGGTGAGCGACGTTCGGACCTGCACCGACTCAGCGCTGTACCCCTCGCCCCGCATGTCGCGCAGGACGGCTTCGCGCAGCACCGGCCGAGGGTCGGGTTCACCGGGTTCTGCCATCGGCGCCTCGCGACGGTGCACGATGTCGACGGTCGAGGCGCCGTAGGCGGAGAACACCGGTGCATAAGGCATCACCAGAACGTCCCGGATGCCGGCGGCTTGAGCGATCGCCGCGCAATGTGTCGGTCCGTTTCCACCGAAGGCCAGTACGGTGACTTCGGTGGGGTCGATGCCCCACGCCTGCAACTGTTCGGCCAGTTGTCGGCCTGTTTCGCGGTGCAGGGTGGCGCGCACCCGCGCGGCGGTCTGCACGACATCGAGGCCCATCGATGCGGCGAGATGCTCATATGCGCGGCGTGCCGCAGCCACATCGAGTGGCATCGACCCACCCATGAATGCCTCCGGTCGCAGGATGCCCAGCACGGTGTCGGCATCGGTGACCGTGGGCTCAGTCCCGCCCAGGCCGAAACAGGCCGGTCCGGGATAGGCGCCGGCACTGCGCGGACCGACGCGCAGGTCACCGGCGTCCATCCAGGCGATCGAACCTCCGCCCGCCCCAAACGGTTCCAGCTGTGGCAGTGGCAAGGATACTTCGACACCGGCAACCACACCGTGGTCGAGCATCCGCACCGCGCCATCGGCGACGACGCCGACGTCCAAGCTCGTTCCACCCATGTCGAGCGTCACCAGGATCTTGACGCCGTAGCTGCCGGCGATTTCACGGGCACCCAGCAGGCCCGCCATCGGACCCGAGTTGTAGGTCTTGGCCGCGATCGTGCGGGCCACGCGGGCCGCACCGCCGTCGTTGTGCACGATCAGCAGTGGCCGACGGTATCCCAGCGAACGCAGGTGATCCTCAGCGCGGTAGAGAAAGTCGGCCGCGGACGGATGGACGTAGGCGTTGAAAAGTGCGGTGGCGATACGTCGGTGCCCGTCGGAATCCGGGGCCACTGCGCCGGCGGCCAGCAGTGGGACCGCGTCGAGGCAGTGCCGGGGATAATTTTCCAGGAACACCTCGGCGATCCGGTCGGCTGAGTGATCTTCGGTGCCGGTGTCTCCGGCGGCCACCACCAGGCCACGGGCCCCACGGTGCAGCAGATCCCTGATGGGCCCCAGCACAGTGGCTGCGGTGTCGGCGGCCCTGGCTCCCGGCGGGAGGTCCAACTCGGCGACCATGTCCGGGTCGACGAAAACACCTACACCCGAGGCACTTCCGGCCGCCTGCGCGCTCAGCAGACCGAGTCGGGGCCCGGTCCGTTCGATCACCTGGTTGGTCCCGACGGTGGTGGCGTACCGCACAACCTCGGTCGTTCGCAGCAATTCCTCGGTACTTACACCGACTGCATCGGCGGCCGCCTGCAGGATCGCACGGAAACACACCAGCAGATCATGGGGAGTGGTCAGTGTCTTCACGGTGTGGACCTGGCCATCGTGGATCACGAAACCGTCGGTGAAAGTCCCGCCGGTATCGATACTTATCGTCGTCACTGTCATAGCGACCCTTTCGCCGGATCGTCGCGAAGTCTCGTCGGGATCAACCTTCGTGACGGACACAGCCAGGAACAATGTCGTACCCGGCCACAGTCCAGTGGTGTCATCGAACAACGGCCCGATATTGGCCCCGAGGTTCCGAACTCCGTGCGCCCGGGAGGCAGTTTCGTGCGCTCAGCGGGAAGCCGCGGTCCGTCGTTCTTCCTAGCATCGGCGCCATGAGCACCCCCACCCTCACCCCGGACGCGTGTCGCGACGACGCCGAGTCGCAGCCGTGGCGGTGGCTGTCCACCTGGATCGCCGGTGAACACGACACCATCCTCGACCAGCTCACCGCAGAGGTGCTGGGTGAGCTGCCCGAGCTCGCCTTCGCCCCACACCGGCCGGAAGTCCACGTGCGCGCGGCCATCGGCGCCCATGTGGGCGCCCTTCAGCAGGTGCTGGGCCAGGCCGGTGAACCAACTCAGGTGGTGATGCCTGCGGTCTTCGATGACTACACGCGTCGGCTTGCCCGGGACGAGACGCCGGCGCTGGCGGTCCTGTTGCGATCGTTCGAGAAAATGCACGGAAACCTCTGGGGTCAGTTGTTGACGGCGCTGCGCAGCCCGCTCCACCGGGTAGAACCGGAGCATCGCGCCGAGCTCCTCGAATTCGCCTCGGCGCGTTTGTTCGCCTACTTCCATTCCGTCGGAACCCAGACAGCACGGGCCTACCAGGCCGCGCGATCGCTGCATCAGATGCGCAATGCGGCCGCGCGCCATGAACTGGTCACCCGGGTGCTGGCCGGCGAACTCGAGCAGGGTGAGGCCGAACTCCTGTTGCACCACGAGTTCAACTGCACCCAGATCGCCTACGTGGCAACGTTCAACGGGCACGACCCGGCGGACCGCTTGAGCACCACGATCGCACGCCTCGTCGGACGACTCGGCGCCCGAGCGCACCTGGCGGTGCGCTCGGCGGAAGGATGTTACGGCTGGTTCAGCCCGCTGCGGGACAACTGGCGTGAAGCAGTGTGCGACCTGTCGGCGCCTGATCGGGTGCTGCTGTGCCTGGGCGCTCCGCACGAAGGATTGGCCGGTTTTCGGCAGACCCGGGCAGAGGCGCTGGAGGGTCACCGCGTCGCGGCTGCCACGTCGCGCACGGGGGTGGTGCTGTTCGAGGATGTCGCCCACCTCGCACTGGCCACCCGCGACCTCGCGGCGGCCCGAGCCCTGGTCGAGCGGGAACTGGGCCGACTCTGCGCCACGGACGAAACCACCGCGCGACTGTTGGACACCTTGCGGGTGTACCTCGACGAACTGGCCAGCCCGACCCGGACCGCGCGCCGAATGTTCGTCCACCCCAACACCGTGATCAAGCGGTTGGAGCGGATCGAGGAACAACTCGGCGGGCCGATCTGTCCGAACAGCCTCCACTTGCGCATGGCAGTCGAACTCGCGCCGCTGGTTCGGGCCCTCGCCGCCCCAGCCGGGTGACTACCGGTCCGGCCCCTCCAGGATCGTCACCGAGCACACCGCACTGTCGTTGCCGATCACCCCACCACCGTTTTCGGCCAGCCCGATCCTGGCGTTGGCGACGGCGTTGCCGCCTGCTTCCCCGCGTAGCTGAATCGCTATCTCGTTGAGCATCATCAGCCCCGTTGCGCCGATCGGATGCCCGCGCGAGACAAGGCCACCGGAGGCGTTGACCGGGAGCTCACCATCGATGGCGGTGGCACCAGCGGCGGTGTACTCACCGGCCTTGCCGCGGTCACAAAAGCCCAGATCCTCCAGCAGGTGGATCTCGGCGAACGAACTCGCGTCGTGCAACTCCACCAGGTCGATATCGCGCGGGGCAAGGCCGGCGGCCCGATAGGCGCGGCGGGCGGCCAGCACCGGCGCTCGATCGTCATCCCACGAGACATCGAAAACGCCGCAGGCTATTTCGTTGGCCCGGATACGCACTGCCCGCTCACGCACCTCGGCCGGACAACGGTCGAGGTGCTTTCGCGAACACACCAATACCGCGGCGGCCCCGTCGCCGATCGGAGCGCACATCGCCCGGGTCAACGGTTCGGAGACCACTCGGTCCTCGAGCACCTGTTGCACCGACATCGGAAACCGGTACTGGGCGCGCGGGTTGTGCACCGAGTTGGTGTGATTCTTTGCGGCCGCCATAGCGAGATGCTCGGCTGTGGTGCCGTATGCGCGCATGTGCGAATGCGCCCACAGCCCATACAGATCCATCGCCACCCCGCGTTCCGGTCCGGTATCGAACGTCGTCCCGTTCGCCGCGGCGGTGCGCCTATAGAGGTTCTGCCAGGACTCCGGATCCAGCCAGTCCAGCGCACCCTCCATGCCGCGCAGCGCCGCCCGCGGATTGTCCGGGTCGAACATCTTCTCCACTCCGATGGCCAACGCCACGTCGCTGTGCCCGGACTGCACCTCGCGCAACGCGTTGCTGAACGCCTGCGAGCCAGTGGCGCAACCACCCTCGACGTTGGTGACGGGCGCTCCCCTGGGAAACAGGCCGTCGTTGACCAACGGCACGAAGCACAGCTGGCCCTTGAGATAGGGCTGGCGCCAGTGGTCCATCAGCATGTTCGCGAACCAGGCTCCACCGATCACGTCGGGATCATCGACGAGGGCGTCGGCGAGCACCCCAAGGTAGGCATCTCGAGTCAACGCCTTCGGGTCCTTGTCGGGGAACTTGCCGACAGCCGTGGCGAAGGTGCCGAGAATGTAAGCGTCGATCGTTCTCACCGTCCCTCGAAAGTGGGCCGGCGCTTCTCGTTGAAGCTGGTGAGCCCTTCCCGGAAGTCGTGGCTGCTCATGTGGTTGCGCAGTACCAGCATTTCGTGGCGCAGCGCTGTTGCCTGATCGTTGTGCATCGCCGCATTCGCGACTTCCTTCATCGCCGACAGCACCAGCGGACTGTGCTCGGCGAGCTTCGTGGCGTATTCGGCGACCGTGGCACGCAATTGGTCATCCGGCACCACCTCACAGACCATTCCCCAGTCCCGCAACGTGGCCGCGGGCAGTGAATCACCGCTGAAAAGAAGGGATTTAGCGCGGTTCAACCCCACCCGGCGCGGCAGCACCGCAGCACCGCCGCCCCCGGGCAGCAGGCCGTACTTGGCGTGCCCGTCGCCGAAGCGCGCGCTGTCCGCAGCGAAGATCACGTCGCAGAAAAGGAGTACCTCAAAGCCGCCGGCGATGGCCGCGCCGTTGACCGCGGCGATCACGGGCTTGTGGCAGTTTCGCACTGCGGCGAATGTGTCGACGCTGGTGGCCACCCCGTCGGGCCCGTCACCGCCGTCCCCGTTCAGCTCTGAGAGCACGAATTTCAGGTCACCGCCGGCGCTGAAGGCTCGGCCGTTGCCGGTCAGCACCACCACCCGAACCTGAGGGTCGGCCGTCGCCTGCTGAAATGCGACGCGCAGTTCGTTGAGCAGGTCGCTGTTGAACGCATTTAGCACATCGGGTCGGTTGAGGCACAGCCATTGCACACGGCCATTGCGATAGCTTTCCAGGATATGTGACATGTTCGGTTGACTCCTAGTGGCGGGCCCGCAGCCCGGCGTCGAGACAGACGGTGGTGGCGTTGAAGTAGGAGTTGGTGATGATGTGCTCGACCAGGCTGCCGATCTCGGGTGGATCGCCCATCCGCTTGGGATATAGCACCGATTCTCGCAAGGACGTCAGCACGGTTTCACTCACCTCATCGGCCATCCCGGTATGGAATACACCGGGAACTATTGCAACACAACGTATTCCATCCCCAGCCAGATCACGGGCGATCGGCATCGACATGCCGATCACACCAGCCTTGCTGGCGGCATAGGCGACCGTGCCGCGGGTGCCGTCCCAGGCCGCCCCGGAGGCGATGTTGACGAGGACACCTCGCTCGGTGGTCTCCGGGTCGGGTTCATTGGTGACCATCTGCGCGGCCGTGATACGCACCACGTTAAACACCCCGGTGAGGTTGACATCTATGGTGCGCTGCCAGACCGCAAGGCTGTGTGGGACGCCTTTGGACACCGTCTTCATCATGGACGGGACTCCGGCGCAGTTCACCGCGGCATGCACGGTCCCGAACCGGTCAACGGCCAACCGGACGGCGGCCTGGACCTGGTCCGCGTCACTGACATCGGTGCGACACGCCACCGCTCCGTCCCCGAGTTCGGCGGCGGCCTTCTCCAACGGCTCCTCGGCGACGTCGAGCATGACCACGTTGGCGCCCGCCTGGTGCAGGGTTCGCGCAGTGGCCCGGCCCATGCCGGAGGCGGCGCCGGTCACGATGGCGCAGCGGCCGTCCAATTTCATCGTTGCGTTCCTTGTGGGGTGAGTTGTGGCAATTCGACCGCGTTGGTCAGGCCCTGTTGCTTGAGTTTGAACTTCTGCACCTTGGCGGTTTCGGTCTTGGGCAGCGCCTCGACGAAGCGCACATAGCGCGGCACCGCGAAACGAGGCAATGCGTCGGCACACGCCGCGGCGATGTCGTCGGCGGTGAGCGCGCGGTTGGTGACGACCGCCACGGCGATCTCGTCCTCGCCGAACTCCGACGGCACCGGGTAGGCGCCGCTTTCCACCACACCATTGACGGTGTTGATGACGTCCTCGATGATGCGTGGCGAGATGTTCTCTCCACGCCGGCGAATCATGTCCTTGAACCGATCGACGTAGTAAACGTACCCCTCTGCATCTACCCGGCCCGCATCGCCGGTGTGGAACCAGAAGTTGCGCAACACCTTCAGAGTCTCCTCGGGCTGATTCCAGTATCCGGTGGACATCGCCCAGGGTTCATCGCAGCTGATGCAGATCTCTCCGACCTCGCCCGCCGGCAACTCGCGGTCATGTTCGTCGACGATGCGGAGACGATATGGTTCGAATGGCCGGCCACATGAGCCGCGTGGCGCGGTGCCGTCGGAGGAATTCAGGATCGGGATGCTGATCTCGGTGCTGCCGTACATCTCGAAGATCGGAATCCCGAACCGCTGCGCAAACGCATCGGTCATCTCCTGCGGCGCCGGCACGATCAGCGCACGGGTGATGCCGTGGGTCCGGTCTGCGGGCGACTCTGGTTGGGCCAGAAGGAAATGCGCCATGGACACCACCATGTGAGCCACCGTCACCCGATGCTGACGCGCTTGCTCCCAGAACTTGCTGGCGCTGAACTTGCGGACCAGCGCGATCCGGGCACCGACCATCAGACAAGCACCGACGTTCATATACTTGCCGCCGCCGTGGAACAACGGCAGCACGGTGATCAGCGTGTCGTCCTCGGTCAATCGCAGCGCGCGCACGGTGCGTTCGCCGATGCGCACCGTAGCGCGATGCGGCAGCACCGCACCCTTGGGCAGGCCGGTGGTGCCGGAGGTGTACATGATCGCCGCACTGTCCGAGCCCAGCGCCGAGGTTTCGACCGACACAACGGTATTCGCGATGATGTTGTCGAGGGTGTCTAGACCCTCGGCCGGAGTACCGTGCTCGGTCATCACGTCGACGAACACCGGGCGGGCGCTATCGGGCAACGCCTCCTCAATCGCGGCTCGGCGCCCGGCTTCGATGACGGCGGCCGCCGGCGCAGCGTCGTGCAGAACGTGCCGCAGGCTGGCGCCCACCAGTCCCGGGTTGATCGGCACCTCGACAGCGCCGATCTTGTTCAACCCGAGCATCAGATAGATGGCGCGAACATCGTTGGGAACCAGCGTGATAACCCGATCTCCAGCCCGCACCCCACGGTCGCGCAACGCGGCGGCGATAGCCGACGCGCGTTGGTCGAGGTCGCGGTAACTGACATTGATGCCGTCGTCCTGCACGATGCACACCCGGTCGGGGTCATGTGCCACCCATTGTTCGACGACGGAGCTCAAGACCGAGTCAATTATGTCGAGGTCATTCTTCAGCGCAGTCTTCACTACACCTCCCCAGACAGTACCGGTGAGGTGATCCGCTGTGCCTCAACGGTGTAAAGGCACGACCGGCACTTCAGCACCCGAAGCCAGCCGCGGTAGTCGACCACCCGGTACCGGGCCAGCCGCGCGGCGCCGCAGCGCTCGCAACTGATCTCGACGTCCTCGGTCACCTCGCTGATGAACAGCTCCGTCGGCTGAGGAAATATCATTGGTCACTCCTTGCAGAGGGGTCGCGGCTCAGGACCCGGCGGATACGATCTCGTTGCGGACGTCGCGGGCTATGGCGTCGGGGTCGCGGAGGGCGGGGTCTCCGCAACCGCCCGCACCCGGCCCCTGATGGACCACGACATCACGCGCGGCAATCCGCACTCCCGCCTGCTTGCTGGACCGGAACTCGGTGCGGCCTGGCACGTCGCCGTCGACCAGCCGCCCGGACTCATCGACGATGCCGGCGAGCACGTCAGGGTCGCTGAGGCCGGTGCCGTCGGCCCAGGCATCGAGCCCACCGCGATAGATGGTGATGAAACCGCGGGTACCGCTGCTGCCGCCCAGCGCGCCCTGCGGTGCGATTCGGCACTGGTCGAGCTGGAACGAGCTCTCACAGTCGGCCAACGGCACGATCACGGTGCGGGTGGCCGGCCCACCGCGGTGCTGCCCGGGTCCTGCGGTGTCGGCGACGAACTCGCGTTCCAACAGCAATACCGGAAAGGTCTCTTCCTCGAGTTCGACCGAGGTCACCATGCAGTTGCCGCCCTCCATGAAGGTGTAGCAGCTGCCGTCACCCTGCGCGGTGCCACCGAAGGGCCCCTGGAACACGTTGATGAAAATGAACGGTGTCGGAATGCCGCCACGGGTGTCCGACCCGACGAAGCTCATGAACGGCACGTCGTCATAGTTCTCGGCCAGCGCCAAAGCCGGGTCAGCCTGTGACAACGCTCTTTTCACCAGGTTGATCGCCTTGGCGATGAACATGGTATGACCTGCGTTGGTGGACATCGGCGGCAGAGCGTGCAGACAGCAGCCGGGTGGGACCACTACGTGCACGGGACGGTAAGCGCCGGCGTTGGGGCTGATGGAGTCCGGCAACGCCACCTGCAGTCCCAAATGGGCACCCGACACTGCGTCGGACCAAGTGCACGCGAAACCACCCCACTCGTTTCGGGATGAACCGGAGAAGTCGACCTCCACCTGGTCGCCGCGTTTGCGCACTGCGCAACGGATCAACATGGGGTCGCCATCCATGTTGTTGTCCATGTAGTCCTCGGCGGTGTATTCACCGTCGGGGATCTGGTTCAGCGCCGCCCGCATCGCACGTTCGGTGTGGTCGAGGGTGTACTGGACGGCGCCGGCGTAGGCGTCGCGTCCGTAGCGGCGGATGTAGCGCAACACCATCTCGGCACCCAACGAGAGTGCCGAATGAATGACCTGCAGGTCGTTGATGCTGATCTCGGGGATACGGGTCTGCTCGGTGAACAGCTCGACGGTCTCCCGGACCAACTGCCCCTCGCGGTACAGGTGTCGTGGCGAGATGCGGATCCCCTCGGCGTACATGTCGCGCTGCAACCCCGGCCCGAACCCGGTGGGAATCGGACCGCCGATGTCCAGCCAGTGGGTGATCGCCGCCGCGAAACCGATCAGCTCACCGTCGTCGAGGAAGATCGGCATCAAGGTGCCCACGTCGTTGATGTGGCTGCCGCCGCGGTACGGGTCATTGAAGATGATCACGTCACCGGGCTTGAAGTTCTCCACGCCCCAGTGCTCGATGGCCATCCGGGCGTAGTACTGGTTGATCACGTAGTGCCCGGGGGCAGCCGTTCCCATCGCGATCGCGTCGAAGTCGAGGTCGCGCTCCGCGTCCCGCGGCGCCAACAAGCCGATACCGAAGTCGTTCACCTCACTGAGCAGCGGGCTCAGCGCGGCTGTGTTGATCTTGATCTGCATCTGCAGGCCGATGTGCTCAAGCGCATGCCGAATGACCTCGGCGGTGGTGAGATCCACGCCGTAGCGCGCTTGCACGTCGTGTGCGCCGAGAACCGACACGGGCTGCGGGGCCAGAGTTGTCACAGGCTGTCCTCCTCGATCTCGATGACCACATCGCCGAATTCGTTGACTGTCGCCACGTCCCCGGCGACGAGCACTCCGGTGTAGGTCTGTGCTTCGATCACTGCCGGGCCGTGCACCACCTGGCCCGGGGCGAAGTCGTCCGCCGTATAGATCGGCACGTCGTGATTGAGCTGACCCATCAGCGTGATGTCGCGGCGGCGCCTGGGTTGGGACGGTTGAGTGGCGGTCAGCCGGGGTGGCGACAGTCGCCGCTGGTCGGTCGAAACCGCGCGGGTACGCAGTGTCTGGACGTATATCGGGGCCGGCAGGCTGTAGCCGAATTGGCGCTGGTGCGCCGCCGCGAAAGCCTCGGTCAGATGCTCCATCGGCTGCGGATGTTGCGGGTCGATGATAGCGGCCAGTTCCCAGCGCTGTCCGAGATAGGTGGCGTCGACCCAGGCTTCGACCACGACACCTGAATTGCCGCGGCCACGTAGTTGCCCGGCGAGTGTGTCCAGACTCTGCCTGGCCCGAGCGCATATGTCCTCGGCTACCCCCGCCGAGACCGGCGCCATGATCGGGGTGACTTCCTCCTCGAAGGCCTGGGCGGTCAGCAATCCGAAAGCGGAGAACACACCCGACAGTGCAGGGGTGACCACCCGCTCCATCTGCAGCGCGCGGGCGATCTGGCTGGCCACCAGCGGACCGGCCGCGCCATAGCTCACCAGGCCGAACTCGCGCGGGTCGGCGCCGCGATACACCGTCAAGCGGCGCACAGCCTCGGCCATGTTGTGAATGGCAACTTCTACCGCGGTGCGGGCGACATCGGCGACACTCAGATTCAGGGCCGCCGCCAGTGGCGCGAACGCGGCCTCGGCGGCCGCCACGTCGGGATAGATCTCGCCACCAAGCGCCACCTCTGAATCCAGCACGCCCAGTAGCAGGAACGCATCGGTGACGGTTGGTTGGCTGCCGCCGTGGCCGTAACAGGCCGGGCCCGGATCGCTGCCCGCACTCTCCGGCCCTACCTTGAGCCCACCGCCCTCGTCGAGGGTAATCAGGCTGCCCCCGCCCGCGCCGATGCTGTGGATTTCCACCACCGGTAGGCTCACCAGCAGGTCGTGCTCGATCTCGAGTTCGCGCTTGACTGAGGCGCGGCCGTCCACCACCACGGCGACCTCGGTGCTGGTGCCGCCCATGTCGAAGCCGACCAGGTTGGGCATGGCCAATCGCTCGGCGTAGGCCTGTACACCCATCACCCCGCCGACCGGCCCACTGTTCAACGTCGCCACAGGCCGCGAGGTAACCTGCTCGGCCGTGCTCAGGCCGCCGTCGTTGGTCATGAACATCAGTGGCGCGCTGATGCCGGCCTCGCGCAGCCGCCCTTCGACTCTCGACGTGTAGCTTTCCATCAGCGGTTGTACGTAGGCGTTGAGCACACACGTGCAGAATCGGTTGTACTCACGCGGGAACGGCGCCACCTCCGCCGAGGTACTCACGCTGACGTCAGGGAAGTGCTCACGGATGAGCTCGGCGGCCCGCTGCTCGTGTTGCGGATGCTTGTACGCGTGCAGGAAACATACGGCGATCCCCCGGCAGCCCTCCGCAACCAGCCGTTCGACTTCGTCCAGCAGCTTCTGCTCGTCGAGGCATACCAGCACTTCGCCGTCGGCCATGGTCCGTTCACTGACAGTGCGGCGGCGGTACCGCTCCACGATCGGTCGCAATTCATGCGGTCGCCGCCAGCGGGGATCAACCATCGCATGCGATGGCCGCCACCCGCGCGCCATGTCGAGCAGATCGCGGTAGCCGTGGGTGGTCACCATGCCGATCTCGGCCCCACCTCGGGTCAGGATCGCGTTGAGCGCCACCGTGGTGCCGTGCACGATCTGATCGACGGCTTTGTCGCCGGGCGCAGCCTTCTCCAGCGTACGAAGCAACCCATTCGCAAGGTCGTCATAGGTCGTCAGGGCTTTCGTGCCGATGCGCACTTCATCTCCGTCGGCGAGTACCAGGTCGGTGAAGGTCCCACCGGTGTCGATGCCTATCCGCAGCGTCATGCTGGGCCTCCGTTGTCGGTCTGTGTTGTGCTCATGCCGTAGATGAGGCGGCCAGCGAACGCCTCGGCAATTTCTTCCGGGCTCAGCGGCCCGTCCGGCTGGTACCAAAAGGCCGTGAAGTTGCACGCGCCGAGGATCGCAAGCGCATCCACATATGGTGTGCCAGAACGAAACTCACCGGTTGTTACACCGTCTGCGATCACCGCTTCGAAGATCGCGCGGAATCGGTCGCGTTCGGCGGAGAGCATCGCGGCCATCTCACCGGTGAGATGGCCGTACTCGCGCAGGAAGACGATGCCCTCGGAGTGGTAGGTGGCCGCTGTCTGGACAGTTTGGCTGATCAACTGACGCAGCTTTTCGGTCGCAGTCAGGTCGGCGGCCGCAACACGTTCGGAGTAATCGCGCAACCGGCTGGCGAACCGCTCGTGCAGAGCGAACAGCAGTGCTTCCTTGCTGGCCACGTGGTAGTACAAGCCCGCCTTAGTCATGCCGGCCTCTTCGGCGATCTGACGCAACGACGCGTTGGCGAATCCCTCGCGTTCCATCACGCGAGCAGCTGCCACGAGGATACGTTCGGGTATCTGCGGCTTTTCGAATACGGTGTCGGTTTCCGCCATGGGTTCGCCCTTCGATCAACTTTACCGGCCGGCCGGTCAAGTTGACGCTAGCGCGGCCTCTCGCTGACTGTCAAGGAGCCTGTCGCCTGCTCGAACATCCCCGCTCTGGCCCGGAGAAAGCACGAGTGCCCAAGCCGCCGACGTGGAGACTTCCGGTTCGCGTGGCAACGATGTCAGGTACTTAGCAGGCCTTCATACCCGCGTGCGGTCGCGATCAGCCCTCCGGCGACGTGGGCTTATTCCTCGTGACTGCGCAGGTCCACTCGGCGGATCCTGCCGGGTATCCCTTGGGCAGGGGATAGAGCTCGACCCGACCCACTTCAGACAAGGCGCCAGGTGATCGCGTGCGTATTCCAATATCCCCCTTGCCGTTTCGGCATTCTTCTGCCAACCCCCGGCGAGTGTGACGTACCCGTCGGGCACCGCCAGACGGGTGGCGCCGGGCTGTGGCACCACTACGGCATCGACGAGCACACCGCGCTCGGGTCACAGCGCGCTCGCCACCACACCGCGGCCCTGGTATCGCACAGAGATTCTCCCTAGACGAGAACGCCATTTCCAATTATTGTCAATCCCGTGTCGACCTCTCAGCGGGCGCTGGCGCCCGAAATCTCGACCTGGCCAGCCGAGAACCCACAGCTGATCGGGAGCCGGTGCGCCAGTTGTGGCGCGACCACCTTTCCGGTGCAGGCGCGCTGCCCGCGATGCAGCTCTGCCGACATGTCGGCGGTGCTACTGCCTCGCCGGGGCACCCTGGTCGCCTGGACCACCCAAGGCTTCCCGCCCGGCCCGCCGTACAAAGGCCCGACCGGCAACGACTTCATCCCGTTCGGCGTCGGGTTGGTGCAGCTTGACGACGTGATCCGGGTCGAGGGCCGCCTCACCGAGAACGACCCGGCCAAGCTTGAGTTCGGCCAGCAGGTCGAGCTGACGATGATTCCGTTCACCACCGATGAGGACGGCAGCGAGGTCGTCACCTTCGCGTTCAGGCCGGTCTAGGGAGGCCACGAGCATGACCACCGCAGACAATTCGGTCGCGATCATCGGGGTGGGGCTGCACCCCTTCGGCCGGTTCGACAAGACCGCCATGGAGATGGGTGCCGAGGCGATCCAGGCCGCGCTCACCGACGCCAAACTGGACTGGAAGGATATTCAGTTCGGGTTCGGCGGTAGCTATGAGGTGTCCAACCCCGACGCGGTGACCCGTTTGGTCGGACTGACCGGAATCACGTTCACCAACGTCTTCAATGCGTGTGCAACCGCTGCATCGGCTATCCAGCAGACCGCCGACACCATCCGATTGGGCAAGTACGACATCGGTATCGCCATTGGACTGGACAAACACCCGCGCGGGGCATTCACCGACGACCCGGCGAAGTTGGCACTGCCGCAGTGGTACGCCAACAACGGGCAGTTCGTCACCACCAAGTTCTTCGGCATGAAAGCCAACCGCTACATCCACCAGCACGGCATCTCCGAGGAGACGCTCGCACGGGTGGCCAACAAGAACTTCCGCAACGGAGTGCTGAATCCGAATGCATTCCGACGCAAGGAAATCTCCGTCGAAGAGATCATGGCTTCGCCGGTGTTGAACTACCCGCTGCGGCAGTACATGTTCTGCGCGCCCGACGAAGGCGCGGCCGCGGTGGTGATGTGTCGTGCCGAGATCGCCCACAAGTACACCGACAAGCCGGTTTACGTGCGCGCCAGCGAGATCCGCACGCGAACCTACGGCGCCTACGAGGTGCACGCGACCTCAGCGCCGTTGGACGAGGATCCCTCGCCGACGGTGTTCGCTGCCCGGGCTGCCTACGAAGCCGCCGGCATCGGGCCCGAAGACGTCGACATCGCGCAGCTGCAGGACACCGATGCCGGAGCTGAGGTCATCCACATGGCCGAGACCGGCCTGTGCGCCGACGGCGAGCAAGAGAAGCTGCTGGCAGACGGTGCCACCGAGATCGGGGGCAGCCTCCCGGTCAATACCGACGGCGGACTGATCGCCAATGGTGAGCCGATCGGCGCGTCGGGACTGCGCCAGATGCACGAGTTGGTACGCCAGCTGCGCGGACAAGCCGGTGACCGCCAGGTACCCGGCGCACCGCGAGTGGGTCTGGCTCAGGTGTACGGCGCACCAGGAACCGCGTCGGCAACGATCCTGTCGTTGTAAACCCCGGCCCGAAATCCGTTCCGCTACAGCGTGTCGTGTGTCACGGATCCGCCGGCAGCGGTTCACCCTCGAGCCGGCGCAACCACTCCTCGCAGAAGGCGAAGGCCTCGTCGTGTCCGGTGCTGATACCCAGTGCCCGCTCCATCACGATCGCCTGGGACACCGCGGTGGCGAAGATGGTCCACACCACCGGTGGCACGCCGTCGGCGACGGCACCGTGCCGGTGCAGAGCGTCGGCGATCGCCTGGTTCTGCACCTGCCGGAATTGCTCGGCGTGGTAGACGATCTCGGCGCGCAGCGCCTTGCGATGGTTGGCCAGTCCCATGAACTCCATGGTCAGTCGAGTGGCTTCCGGAGCGGTGCTGAACCTCCACAACGCCCACAGCGGTTGTGCAGAACGCAGCGCGGACTGCAACGCGGTCATTCCTTCTTCGGCACGGCGGCGGAACACCGCCAGGAACAGGTCTTCCATCGTGCGGAAGTAGTAATGCACCAGTTGGGGTTTGAGACCCGCCCGGTCGGCGACGCGTCGCGACGTCACCGCGGCGTACCCCTCTTCGAGAAGCATCTGCTCGGCGGCGTCGAGCAGCACCACACGGTTCTTCGCGTCCGGCGCCCCGATACGTCGCGACGACGTCATGCTCAACTCCCCTCTCCGGCGGGTGGCACACACAATCCCCAGCGCCGAGGCCGGCCCGGCACCCGGATCGATCTTGACCCTAACTCTCCGGTCATGCTAAGCAGGTGCTCAGCATTTGCCAAACCCCACGCCGTTTCTGTCATCGGCTCCACAACCCGCAGCCCGGGAGGCACTGGACATGAGCAACTTCGACACGATCGACTACTTCACCGACCCGTCCCTGGTGCCTGACCCCCATCCGTACTTCGATCACCTGCGTAGCAAGTGTCCAGTAGTGAAAGAACCGCACTACGGCGTACTGGCGGTGACCGGCTACGACGAGGCAGCAACGGTCCTGAAGGACACCGACACCTTCTCGTCGTGCATCGCGGTCGCCGGCCCCTTCCCGCCCTTGCCGTTCACCCCCGAGGGCGATGACATCACCGATCAGATCACCGCGCACCGGCCCCAGATGCCGATGTTCGAGCACATGGTCACGATGGACCCGCCCGACCACACCAACGCCCGCTCGCTGCTCAACCGGCTGCTGACGCCCAGCCGGCTCAAAGAGAACGAGGATTTCATGTGGCGGCTGGCCGACGAGGTCCTCGACGACATCATCGGCGACGGGACGGTGCGCCGTTGCGAGTTCCTCACCGCTTACGCAAAGCCGTTCTCGCTGTTGGTGATCGCTGATCTTCTCGGAGTACCCGAAGCAGACCACGAGGAGTTCCGCGCCGTGCTCGGCGCCCCGCGCCCAGGCGCGAACGTGGGATCGCTGGACCATACCGACCTGGTCTCGACCAACCCCCTGGAATGGCTCGACGAAAAGTTCCTCGGCTACATCGAGGACCGCCGCGAGAACCCCCGTGACGACGTGCTCACTGCTCTCGCGACGTCGAAGTACCCGGACGGGTCGACACCGCCGGCCATCGAGGTGGTGCGCTCGGCAACCTTCCTGTTCGCTGCCGGCCAGGAGACCACTACCAAGCTGCTGTCGGCGTCGCTGCGCGTGCTCGGCGACCACCCCGACATCCAGGAGACTCTGCGTCACGACCGCAGCCGGATTCCGGTGTTCGTCGAAGAGGCGTTGCGGATGGACGCCCCGGTCAAGAGCCAGTTCCGGTTGGCCAAGAAGCCGACACGAGTGGGCGATGTCGACGTACCGGCGGGCACCACGCTGATGGTGTGTCCCGGCGCGGTCAACCGCGACCCCAGCAGGTTCGAGCACCCGCACGAGTTCGACCTGAACCGCAAGAACGTGCGCGAGCACATCGCGTTCGGTCGGGGGGTCCATTCGTGCCCGGGCGGGCCGCTAGCGCGGGTCGAAGGACGTGTCTCGATCGAACGGATATTGGACCGGATGGGTGACATCGCCATCGACGAGGAACACCACGGACGGCCCGGCGACCGACGCTACACCTACGAGCCGACCTTCATCCTGCGCGGCCTGACCGAACTCAACATCACCTTCACACCAATTCGGTGAGCGCATAAGCCGTTTCACCCACATGGAATGATTTTGCGTTCTAGTATTCGGCAATGGTGTTGACGAAAGCGCTGCCGATGGCTGCTGCCGGAATAGCCGGGCTGTGCACTGCGACCACGGTGTTCGCTGCCGGCGTGGCCGACGCACAGCCACCGTTGCGCCACGTCCGCTACACGGTGGGCGCCAGCCAGGACATCACCAACGCCGAGATCTACTACCGCGAGGTCGACCCGCCCAACTGGGCCGAATACAGCCACAATCCGTACCAGTTCACCCCGAACGTCGAGGCCGACCTGGGTCCCGGTAAGGCCTGGGTGTTCGAAACCATGCTGGCGAACCCCGACGCATGGGCCATGGTGGTCGTCGGGCTGCCCGGCCCCTCGACTCAGCCGCTACAGGAGCCGGGTTTCGTGTGTGAGTTGCGCGTCGACGACGTCGTGGTCGCCACGGATTCGGGGAGCAAGGGCGCGCTCTGCTCGTTGCGCCCCTGGTGAACCCAGCCCAGCTCAGAGGTCCCCGCGTTCCCACGCGCTCCTGTTGTCCCTGGCGACACACGTCAGGAACAATCCGTCGGGCGCCTGAGCCACATCACCGTCCAACGACGGGCACAGGTCGCCCTCGTTCTTGATGCCGTGCATCTCCGGGGAGCGGAACCACCTGGGTTCGTAGCGTCGCGGCGAGCCGCAGAACACCAGCCGACCCCAGTCGGTCACCCCGAACACGTAGTAGGTGGTGTTGTTGCAGTAAGAGCCCAACACCACATTGGGTCGGATGCCGGGCGTGCAGTTCGGGTAGTTGCATTCGGCGCCCGGTGGAGGAGGCGGCGGCTGGGCGGCCACCGGCGGTGCGGCCATCAGCCACACCGGAGCGGTCAAGGCGGCAAGTCCCGCGAAAACAAAGCGCACCAGGCCATTTTCACATAACTGAATAACGAAATTCTCCTTTTCGAAGAGCCGCGCTCGAGCCACCATTAGGCTCTGGGTCATGGGTATTGCACGGACATTCGGCGTCATGGCCGCAACGGCGGTGACCGCGGTGGCAGGCCTCGCCATAGCGCCCACCGCCACCGCCTACGACTGGGGTGTCGACATCAGCGGCACGTGGAGCGTCTTCTCCAACGGGCAATGGGCCAGAACCAACGGCGTGCTCATCAAGCAGCAGTCGGTGCAGGAGACCTGGACCGTCGACGTCAACTGTGTCAGCCCGATCGAGTGCACCGGCGAGGTCAACAGCAGCCTGGGGTGGACGGCCTCGGCCCGTCTCGACGACCTGTGGTTCATCGAACACGAGGTGCCGAATTGGTTGCCGTGTCCGGACGGAACATTCGCCACGGGACACCAGAGATTCGTCATGTGGGGTATGGATCCCACGATCGAACGTCGAGTCAACCGGTTCGCGACCACCATGGGCGGCCGGAACCTGACCAGCAGCGACAGCGGGGCCTGCGGGGTCAACATGCCCAAGGTGATCGAGCTGCCGGTGCGGGCCGAGAAACTGTCTTAGCTCGCCCACTCCACCGGCACCATCACGTCGGCAGCAGGTCTTTCCAGGATTTCGGTGTGCCGTTCTCCAGCTTCTGCAGCGAGCCGTCCGGCGAGACGAACAGGCCCGTGTTCGGGTCGTACTGCGCCGTCGCCACCGACGGACCGGCAGAGCCGTTGCCGGCGTGGGCACTTGGTGCAACAGGAATCGCTCCACCGTCAGGGTCCATGGCGTCAGCCGGCCCCCGCGGGGGGTCCGGGACCGGCGTGACACCGGGCGGCGGCGGCGCCGGACCGGGTTGCAGACCCGACGGCTCGCCTCCTAGCGGCAGCGGAGTGCCCTCGATCGGCGCATGGATCCGCTCCTCGAAGTCCACCCGGTCATCGAGCGGGATGCCTTGCTTGACCAGGTTGGGGTCGAACGGGTACGGGCCGAGGATGTGCTGACGGATGGCCTGCGGAACGAATCCTCGCGGGTCGTTGCACAACTCGACGGTGGGCGCACGCTTGCCGGGATGCGCCATGCACGGATAGTTGCGGGCGCCGCGCACGTTCAGCGGCGAATCCTGTGGCAATTTGCAGTACAGGCCGTCCGGGGTGTCGATCACCGTTTCGTCTTCGGGATTGCGCCACTGGGACGGTGGCAGGAATCCTACGGTGCACGGATTCGGGTCACTGATGGTCAGCGCGAAGTCACCGCTGGGTAGACCGGTCGGATTGTTGTGAGGTAGACCGAAGGACTGCTGCGCCGCGATGATGCTGGGGAACACCACCAACAACTGCTCGATGGACGGGTTGTAGGTCAACACGACCTGGCCGACCGTGGTGAGGTTGGCGAGCAGGACCGGCAGAGTCGGCTTGACCTGCTCGAGCAACGCGCTGACTTCCTGGGCGAATCCCGGCCCCTGCTGCAGAATTGACCGTAGCTGCGGATCGTTTTGCACCACCTGGGAGGTGATCCCGCTGAGGCTGCGTGCCCACGTGCGGATCGCCTGGGTGGTCTCGGCCTGAGAATCCAGCAGCGGCCTGATGTCGTCGACCAGGGTGCGGGTCTGGTCGGAGACGTCGTTGACCTCCTCGGTCACCTTGGCTGCAGAGTCCAGCAACGACCCGAACTCTGGGCCTGCACCGCTGAACGCCGCGTACGTCTCGTCGAGCAAGTCGGGGATGCGATCCTTCGGCAGACTCTCCACCATGGCGCTGAGTTGATCGAGCATCGGGCCGACCTGCTGCGGAATCGACGTGTTCTGCACCGGAATTCGCGATCCGTTCTCCAGATAGGGCCCGGAGTCGGTGCGAGGACGCAGATCGACGTACTGTTCGCCGACCGCGGAGACACTGCGGACCTCGGCCTGCAGATCGGCCGGTACCTGCGGCGACGTATCGAGCGACAGCGTGGCTTCCGCGCCGTTCTCGGTCAGCTCGATCGAGGTCACTTTGCCGATCTGCACTCCTCGATAGGTCACGTTGCTGAACCGGTAGAGCCCGCCGGATGCCGGCAACTCCAACTTCACCGTCAACCGGCCGACTCCGAGCAGAGTCGGCACCTGCATGTAGGTGAAAACCATCACGGCCACGCCGACGATCGACGCGATCGTGAAGATGATCAGCTGATTGCGAACGAAGCGGGTCAGCATCAGCGACCACCTTCCGGTGCCGGGACGGCGGGTACTGCCGGCTCGGGCGCCGCCTCAGCGCCGTAGGGGCCGGCGAAGATCTGCTCACCGGTGATGGGTTGAGACTGAGGCAACCACGGTGCAGCCGGGGGCGGCGGGGTCACCGGCAACATCGGCTGCGTCATCGGCGGTAAGGCTTGCGCCACCGAGGCTTCCGGTGGCGGCGGCAACGCTTGGCCAGGTGGAGGTGCGACGCCGAGCTTGAGCGGGTCGTAGGAATAATTCAAGTAGTACGGATCACCCGGGGCGGGAATCAGTTTCGCGTTCTCGTCACCCCAGCGGGTTCCGAGCAGAAGGGTCTTCTTCAACCTCGGATAGGTCAAGTCGAAGCTCGCCCAGAGGTTGATGTAGTCCCCGCGGGTGATCCGGTCGGCGAACGTCGGGCCATACGGGAAGGCCGTCGCCCACAGCAGCGCCAGACTGAGGTCGGGTCCGATGTCGGCCAACGCCCCGAGGATCGGACCCAGGTTGTCCAGGTTCTGGACCAGGTCGTCGCCGGCATCGTTGATCAACCGGGCCGTGGTGTCGCTGAACTGGCCGAGCCGGTCCAGCGCAGTGGTGAACTGCGGACGCTGCTCGATCAGGACGTCGATGGCCGGCGGAATCTCTGTCAGCGCTCGGTCGATGACCTCACGCTGCCCGGCGAAGGTTCCGGCGACCCGGCGCAGTTGCTGCATCGAGGCGACGATGTTGCCGCGCTGCTGTTCCAGCACCCCGACGAAGTCATCGAGGCGGATGAGCAGTTCCCGGATCTCGTTCTCTCGACCGGAGATCCCGGTGTTCATGCTGTGGATGATGTCGCCGATCTGTCCGAGCCCACCACCGTTGGCGACGGTGGACAGGGAGGACAGCGTCTGTTCGGTGGTCGGGTACACCGACGACTCATTGAGCGCCAGGGTGGACCCGGGTTGCAGGCGACCTCTGGGCTGCTCATCCAGCGGGGGGTTCAAGGCGAGATGCATCGAGCCAAGCAGGCTGGTCTGACCGATGGTGGCCACCGCATTGGCGGGCACCGTCACGTCCGGCTTGACCGAGATCTCGATATTGGCGTGCCAGCCGTCGACGGTCATCTTGCCCACGCTGCCGACGACGACGTCATCGATCATCACCGGGGAATTGGATTCCAGCGTGGCCACATTGGGCATCTGCACGGTATAGGTCACTGCATCGGGTCCGCGGCCCGTGGCGCCGGGCAGCGGCAGCGAGTTCACCCCTTGGAACGCGCAGCCGGTCATCGACAGCGCCACCCCCATTCCGAGGGCGCCCAGTCGTTTCGCACCGGAGATGCTCTGTCGCTTCGCTCCGAAGATCATGAGGGCGGCATCCCTTCGGCCGGCAACAGCGGCGCATCCGGCGCCGGCGTCGGCGGCAGCAGCAAACCGTCGACGGTCTGGGGCTGGGGCGGCAAATCGGACAGGACGCGCGGCGGGCCGGGGATCGGTGCGCCCGGGAACAGCGGCGGCGACGGAATGGCGGCACCGTCGTTTCCGGTCGTGTACAGCCCCGGCGGGCCGGGAGGCGCACCCCACCCCGGCGGCGGCGGAATATCACCGGCGCCGGTGTAGGCCGACACCGTCGGCGGAGGCTCGGGAGGGTCATTGGGTCCACTGCCCCCCGGAGCGATCTTGGGGTCGGTGTAGATCAATCGGTCCGGATTCACAGCGGGGCGAAGGTAGGCGTTGATCGGGAACGGCAGGTTCCCGAAGTTCAGCAGGCGCAGGGCCGGCCCCAGGTACTGAGCGCACAACTTGGCGGTCTCCGGCGCCGTGGTATTGGCGACTCCGCCGATCAGGCCGCAGAAAAACCACACCGGGTTGGAGAAGTTCGACAGCGCGAATGCCCCGGTCACCGAACCGCCGTTGGGATAAAAGATGTTGTTGAAGTTGCCAATCGCGTTGGGCATGATGTGCAGCACGTTCTCGAACGCCAGCCGATTGTCGACCAGAACTTGGGTCACGTTCGCCAACCGCTGAACCTGCTCGGTGGTCTGGTTTCTGCTGCCCGCCACGAACCGCTGAACATCACCGATGGCCAACGACAACTCGGTCAACGCAGAGTCCAGGTCGGATCTGCTGTCGTTGATCACGCTGGTCAGACTGGCCAATCGGTTCTGGAACAGCACGATCTGCTGCTTGCTGTCGCGCAGCGCGGTGACGAAAACCTGCAGGTTCGTGATGATGTCGGCAATGTTGCCGCTGCCTTCGGCGAAGATCCGTGCGGCACCGGACAGTTGGCGTAGCGTTTCGCGCAGTTTTTCGCCGTTGCCGTCACCCATGGCGTCGGCTGCGCTGTCGACGAACCGCGAGATGGATGTCCCGTCGGCACCGGCCTGCGGACCCAGTTCGGTGGCCAGGCGGGTCAGCTGCGTCTTGACTTCGTCCCACTCCACCGGCACGGCGGTGCGTTCACTGGGAATCACACCGCCGTCACCCATCGTCGGGCCGCTCCCCTCGCGGTAGGCAGGGGTGAGTTGGACATAGCGGGCGGCCACCAGATTCTGCGCCACGATCACGGCCCTGGCCTCGGCGGGCACGCCGACGCCGCGGTCGACCTTGAGGGTCATCCTGGTCTGGGTACCTTCGGGCTCGATCCGGTCGATCGAGCCGACCTTGACACCCGACACCCGTACCTCGTCACCGGGATAGATCGCGGTGGCCGTCGGAAAGTACGCCGTGATGGTGTACGGCCCGAAGAACACCTGGCGCACCAGAAATGCCGCACCGGCGACAAGCAAAGTGGCAAGCAGGATCGCCGTACCTGCCACCAACGGCTTACGGGTTGCCGTCATGGGGAAGATCTCCTGGCTGCGGGAGGCTGTTGACGGGGAACGGGAGCTCGGCCCGCGGGCCGGCATTGTCGGGCGGCTGGCCGGCGTCGACGCCGCGGCGGAATCCGAACGCGTACTCCAGGAACGGCTGCAGAAGCTGGGCGGGCTGCACGTTGGGCACCAGCGCGTTGTAATACGCGCCGTTGGAGACGATCTCACCCTGGGTCAGATAGTACTTCGCGCCACCCGGCAGCATCTTGGCCAGGTTGTCCCGGTTCTTCTCCAGCACGGCGAGCACCGTGTTGAGTTTCTCCAGCGCCGGAGCGAGCTCGGCCTCGTTGTCGGCGACCACCCCGCGAAGCTCCTGTGCCACCGCCGCGATGTTGGCCAGCAGACTGGTGATCGCATGGCGGCGGTCGTTGAGCACCGCGAGCAGATCATTGGCGTTGAGAATCAACCGGTTGACCTGCGCGCTGCGCTCGGAAAAAATTCCGGTCACCTCGCCGGCGGTGCGCAACAGTTCGGCCAGGCTCTCATTGCGGTTGTTCAACGATCTGGACAGCCGCGACAACCCGTCGAAGGTCGGACCGAGCTGCGGAGCCACCTGGTCAAGCGTCTGAGCCAGGGTGTCCAGCGACTGATTCAGCGAGGCAGTGTCGGTGTCGGCGGTGTTGGCGGTCAGCTCACTGACCGCGTCGGTCAGCGAGTAGGGTGACGAGGTCCGTGACGTCGGGATCACCTCCCGACGATCGAGGGTTCCACTGCCCGCCGACTCCAGCGCCAGCACACGCTCACCGAGCAGCGTTCCGGTGCGGATATGGGCCGTGGTGTCGGACCCGAGCGCGTACCTGCCATCGATGGAGAAACCGACCAACGCATCACCATTGTCGAGTTCGATCGACGACACCGACCCGACCTTGATTCCCGACACTGTCACATCATTGCCGACGGACAGGCCGCCGGCCTCGACGAACAGCGCCTGATACCGAAGAGCAGTGGCCCACTGCAGAATACGCTCCGGTTGCAGTCCGACAGCGATGATCAGGATCATCAGCGTGACGCCGATGAAACCAGCTCGGGCGAGGTGAGAACCGCGGTACTTGAGCATTTACTCGTGCACGCACCTTCCCGTTTCTTGGGTGATCCAGGGGAAGACCACTGTCCGTCCCTCCAGATCGCTGGCACGGAAGGTGATACCGCAGATGTAGTACGGGAACCAGGCGCCGTAGGAACCCACCCGAGCCAACTTGCGGTAGATCTCCGGGAGCCGCTGCAGCGTGGCGTCGAGCCGGTCCAGGTCGTTGCTCACCAGCGGAGCGAGTCTGTGCAATTCGTCGACCGCACCTGCCAGCGGTGCCCGGCCGCGGCTGAGGAGATCGGCCATCGACGCGGTGCCGTTGTCCAATGCCTCGATGGCGGTACCGATCGGGTCCCGGTCCGCGGACAGCCCGCTCACCAGTTGCTCGAACCTGTCGATGGCGCCGGAGAACTCCTCGCCGTCCTCGGACAGCGTGTCGAGCACGATGCGCAGATCCTCGATCACACCCTCGATCACCGCATTGTTGTCGGCCAGCGTATTGGTGAACGACGAGGACCTCGAGAACAGTGATTCCAGCGTTCCGCCCTGCCCCTGCAGGATCTGCACCAGCGACGAGGTCAGTGCGTTGACGTCCTGCGGATTGAGGCCCTGGATCACCGGTTTGAGTCCGCCCAGCAACAGGTCCAGGTCCAGCGCAGGCGCCGTGCGCGTCTGCGGGATCTGACTACCCGCCGGCAGGATGTGGGTGGAATCGGGGGTGTCGACCAGTTCGAGGTAACGATCTCCGACCAGGTTCAGGTAGCGGATCACGGCCTGGGTGCCGGTAGTCAGCACGGTGTCACGGTCGGCGTCGAATCTGACCAGTACGGATCGATCCGGCTGCAGCGAAACGCCCTTGACGGTGCCGACCCGGATGCCCGCGATGCGCACGGTGTCGCCGGTCTCCAGGCGGGACGCATCCTTGAACACCGCCGAATACTCGTTGGTGGCACCGGTTCTGGTGTCGCTGAAGACCAGGAACAGGAAGGCTGTCAGCACCACCATGACCAACCCGAAGATGCTGAACTTGATGAGGGTTCCGACAGAGCGCGTCATCCGGGCATCCCGATCTGCGCGGTGTTACGCGGCGGTCCGTCCAGCGGTCCGAACAGCCAGTTCTTCAGACCCTCGGAGTTGAGCAGAATCCCGGCGTTTCCGTACCGTGAGGGATTGGACCCGACGTCACCCATGATCTGCGGCGGCACGAACCCGGCCGGCAACTCCGGTAGACCCAGCTCGGCGCAGTAGTCGCGACCACCGCTGGTGGCCGCCACTTTCGGCAGGTCACCGGGGTAGCGGTAGCGCTCGACACCCAGGGTCAGGCCGGCATTGACGAAGACACCGGAGTACTGCGGAGCCGACTTGGCGAACGGCACCAGACCGCCGATGCCGCACCAGAGTGACTTGCGGTAGAGCCGAAGCAGATCGGTGGTGGGCACCAACACGTCGAGCACATCGGTCAGCGCCTGACGGTTAGCGCCCACGACCTCGTTGCCCAGGTCGGCCAACCCGATGGCGCTGACCAGAAAGGCATCCAGATTGGACTGCTCGTCGACGATCGAGTTGCTCAGCCGGGTGGCGCTGTCCACCGCCGACATCAGGTCGGGGCTGGCATCGGCATACGCCTGGAGCACAGGCACCGAAACCTCGATGTCGTGGGCGAGATTCGGCAGGCTCGGCTCCAGCGTGGCCAGCAACGCGTTGAAGTCACTCAAGGTCTGCCCGAACTTCTCGCCGCGCCCACTGAACGCCTGCGAGATCGCGCCCAGGGTCTGGTTCAGCTTCATCGGTTCCACCGCGTCGAGCACATTGACCAGGCGCTGGAACACGGTGTTGACCTCGACGGTGACGTGTTGGCCCTGCAGCACCTGCCCGCTCTGCAGGTGTTCGGCGTCGGGATCGGCCGGCGCCTCGAGCTGGACGAACTTGGCGCCGAACACCGTCGTGGACGCAATGTCGACGTCGACATTGCGCGGAATCAGGTGCATCTGCGACGGATCCATGTCCAGGCGCAGCTCCGCGGTGCCGTCGGGTCGGTAGTCGATGGACTTGACGGTGCCGACCTGCACACCGCGCATCTTGACCTTGGCGTCTGGATTCATCACCAGACCCGCGCGGTCGGAGATCACGGTCACCGGAACGGTTCTGGTGAACGTGCCGGCGAACAACCCGACGGAGACCAGCAGGATCGCCACCAAGGCAAGCACCAGCGCGAGTCCCGCCAGGGGTCGTGCGTAGCCGTTGTTCAACTCGCCTCCCTAACCTGCCAGGTTGAAGTTGCCGTTGGAACCGTAGATCGACAGCGACACCAGCAGGGTCACCGAGACCACGACCACCAAAGAGGTGCGTACCGCGTTGCCGACCGCAGCGCCCACCCCGGAGGGGCCGCCGGAGGCGAAGTAGCCGAAGTAGGTGTGCACCAGCAGGATCGCGATGGCCATCAGCACCGCCTGCAGGAACGACCACAACAGGTCGATCGGGTTGAGGAACGTGTCGAAGTAGTGGTTGTACAGCCCACCGGACTGCCCGAACAACACCACCGTGGTGAACTGCGACGCCAGAAACGACAGGATGACCGCGATCGAGTACAGCGGCGTGATCGCGATCATGCCGGCCACGATGCGCGTCGACACCAGATACTCGACCGGTCGGATACCCATGGATTCCAACGCGTCGATCTCTTCGTTGATCCGCATGGCACCCAGTTGCGCGGTCACCCCGGCGCCGAACGTGGCAGCCAGCCCGATCCCGGCCACCACCGGGGCCGCGATGCGCACATTGATGAATGCCGCCAGAAAGCCGGTCAGCGCCTCGATTCCGATGTCACCCAAGGAGCTGTATCCCTGGATCGCCAACGTGCCGCCGGCCGCCAGGGTCAAGAACCCGACGATCACCACGGTGCCGCCGATCATCGCCAAGGTGCCCGCGCCCATGGAGATCTCGGCGATCAGCCGGATGATCTCCTTGCGGAAGTGCACCGCTGCATGGGGCATCCCCGCCAACGCGCGACCGTAGAACAACGTGTGGTCGCCCAGGCGTGACAACCACTGCACCGGGCGGTTGGCATTTCGGACCAGTCGCGGAAACCGCGACCGCAATATCGTTGAGGTACCCATCGACGCTGTCCTACCCTGCCGTCATCCGGATGCCGATGGCTGTGACCACGACGTTGATGACGAACAACGCCATGAACGCATACACCACCGTCTCATTGACCGCGTTACCGACCGCCTTGGCGCCGCCGCCGGTGATCGTCAGGCCGCGGTAGCAGGCCACCAGACCGGCGATCAGACCGAACAACGCGGCCTTGACGCACGAAATGATCACCTCCGGCACACCGGTCAACAGCGTGATGCCCGCGGCGAACGCACCCGGGTTGACGTCCTGGACGAACACCGAGAAGAAGTAGCCGCCCAAGATCCCGATGATCACCACAAGGCTGTTGAGCAACAGCGCCACCAGCCCCGAGGCCAGCATTCTCGGGGTGACCAGGCGCTGGACCGGGTTGATGCCCAGCACCTCCATCGCGTCGATCTCCTCACGGATGGTGCGCGAGCCCAGATCGGCACACATCGCCGTCGCCCCTGCGCCTGCCACGATCAGCACCGTCACCAACGGACCCACCTGGGTGACCGCGCCGAAAGCCGCCCCCGCACCGGACAAGTCGGCCGCGCCCAACTCACGCAGCAGAATGTTCAACGTGAACGACACCAGCACGGTGAACGGGATCGCCACCAACAACGTGGGCGCCATCGCCACCCGGGCCACAAACCACGACTGCTCCAGGAACTCGCGCCACTGAAACGGTCGCACGAAGATGAAACGCACCGCATCCAGCGCCATCGAAAAGAAACCACCGACGGCCTGCATCGCGCCTGAGAGGCCGTTGGGCAGCGCGATACCCGTCGACCAGCGCTCCGGCCCCTTACCTGCCATGACTACCCGGTCCTTCTAAAATCGTCACCGCCGCAACCGCTGTCGGACCGCCGATGTTGTGTGCCAGTCCGATTCGCGCACCGTCCACCTGGTTGACAGCGTCCCCGCGCAGCTGTTCAAACAGTTCGACGCACTGTGCCACACCGGTGGCCCCCGGCGGGTGACCTTTGGCTTTCAGACCGCCACTGGTATTGACCGGCAGGGCCCCACCGACCGTCGTGACCTCGGCTTCGAGCAGTTTGTAGGCGCCGAAGCGTTCGGTGAAGCCCAGGTCTTCATAGCTCATGACTTCGATGCCGGTCAGGAAATCGTGCACCTCGGCGACATCGATGTCGGCCGGTGAGATGCCCGCCATCGCGTAGGCCTGCTTGGCCGCCCGCTCGGTCGCTGCAAAGCTGGTCATATCGGTCTTGTGCTGGTGCATCACCGAGTCCAGGCCCAGGCCCACCCCGCGAATCCACACTGGTCGATCGGTGAACCGGTCGACGACGTCCTCGGCTGCGATGACGACCGCTGCGGCACCGTCACTCTGCGGCGCGCAGTCGTACAAGCGGAACGGGGTCACCACCGTTGGTGCGTTCAGAGCCTGCTCCATCGTGATCTCAAAGCGCAGCCGCGCGTTCGGGTTGTCCACGCCGTGGCGGTGGTTCTTCACCGCCACCATGGCTAAGTGTTCTTCAGTTGCCGGAGATTCGTGGAGATATCGACGAACATGCAACGCAAACCCTGCCGGTGCGACCAATCCGAGGGGATAGTCCCAGGCCATGTCGCGCACCATGGCCTCCCATTCCCACAGCATCCCGGCCGAAGTGGTGTCACGTAGCTTGTCCGCCCCCATCACCAGCGCGACGTCATACGCGCCGGAGGCGACCGCGAACACAGCGTTGCGAATCGCGTCGTGTCCGGTGGCACAGGAATTCTCCACGCGGCTCACCGGCAACTCGGCCAGACCGAGGGTATCGGCGAGGATGCCCGACGGAAAACCGTCGGCCGTACCCATGGCACCGATCCAGGCCGCGTCCAGATCCGATTTCGTCAGACCTTTGTCGACTGTCCCGGAGCACGCTGAATAAGCCATCGGCAACAGATCTTTGATGCCGAGTGCGAAGTGCTCGCCGAACGGCGTCATCCCGGCACCCACGATCGCTGCCCGTCTCATGCCGCGGCCCGTTCGGGCTCGAACGCGTATCCGTAGTCGGGCACCCCGGATCGCACCGCAACCCGCCGCAGCACCAAGCGGCCGCGATCACCGATGTCCACTGTGCCCGGTGGCGCCCCGGTCACCTTCACCAGAGCCCGGACCGCGGCGTCGTCGAGTTCGACGAGGACGAGCGAATAGGGCGTGCGCAGACCCGGCACCGCCAGGTGCACCGTGGTCTCGGTGTAGACCGTCCCGGTCCGCGGCAGCGGCACCAGTTCGTAATCGGTGGACAGCACGCCATCGGGGCTCACCCGGTAGCGCGGCGGAAAGTCCAGCTCGCCCGTATCGGCGAATCGACCTGCCTCCCAACGCACCTTGGCCTCGAAAGCTCGCTCGTAGGCAGCCAGCGAAATGGGAATGTCGCCCTCGGCGACGAACCCGCACTCAGGGGCAGGGTGCGGCGCGAACTCGCGGCGCTGGATCTGGGCGACACCTCCGGTAACCGAGATACCGGACAGAATGGCCTGCTCCACCGCCACCAACGGCCCGCAGACACCGCGTTCGGCCAAACCGGCGAGCGCGAACAGACTGGCACTGGCACCCGAGGTCGGCAACACCGGCGGATCACCCAGGCACAACTCGGCGGCCCGCTGGTGGTCCACCCCGGCGACGGCCACTGGCGTATCCAGCCACGCCGCGGCCAGCGAGGCGATCAGGCCCCGTTCATGCAACAGTCGCGGGTCACCGTAGTCGTGGATGTCACCGGTGGCGTCGCGGGTGCGAACCGGCAGGCTGCGCGCGATGCGCGCTGCGGTGCGAACCTGCAGCCCGCGCTCAGCCGTGATGATCGCCGCGGCCCCGGCCGGCCGCAGATCGGCGCCGATGATCATGGTGCGCGGACGCGCCGAACTGACCGCGTCGACCGTCGCAGGCGCGCCGCCCAGTCTCTCGTCGACCTCCAGTTCGGGATCCAACCCGAGACCGGCAAGCAGCACCGCTGCATTGCTGCTCTCCAGCAGCGGCAGGTCCCGGCTGACCAACACCACGCGCTCGATGGCGGCCCCGCCCGTCAAGGCCGCCCGACCGGCCTCGACGGCCATCGTGACCACGTCTTCGTCGTCGCCGGCCACCCGGCGCCAGGGCGCACCCCAGCACGGCAGGTAGGTGCCGATGGACGTGACGAAGGGCATGCAGTCTTCTCCCAGCGAAGCTGTTGTGCGGTCGGGTCAGGTGACGGCGCCGGCGGTCTTGAGCTCGATGATCCGATCCCAGTCCAGTCCGAGTTCGACGAGGATGTCGTCGGTCTGCTCGGCGAAACCCGGGGCGGGCCCACAGGTGGGCGCAGTGACGTCGAACTGCACCGGGTTGGCGACCAATTCGAGCTCGCCGGCCTGGACCAGGTACTCGTTGGCGCGGATCTGGGTGTCCTCGACGGCCTGCAGCGTGTCCTGCACGGGCGCCCATGGGCCCGCCAGCGTCGCGAAGCGTTCGCTCCACTCGGCCAACGGACGTTTGCGCATCGTCTCGGTGAGGATCTCCGCGGCGGCGGCAGTATGTTCGGCAAAGGACTCGGCGGTGGCGAACCGTGGATCGTCGACCAGATCCTCGAGGTCCATGTGCTGACACACATCAGCCCAGAATTTGGTGGGCTGCATCATGACGAAGGAGATGTAGCGGTCGTCGGCGGTCGGGTACAGACCGACCAGCGGATTGATCGGCGAGCCGTGCACCCCCGGCGGGAACGCCTCCATCCGCTCGTTGAGGTGGTGAGTGAGCGCGACCGTGTGGCCGAGCGCCCACAGCCCGCTGCCCAGCAGCGACACGTCGACCGTCGAGGGCTCTCCGGTGCGTTCCCGTTTCAGCAGTGCCGCGGCGATACCACCGGCGAGGTTGGTGCCGGAG